>NZ_JAUTBL010000002.1:651250-1300000 GCF_030819275.1 Agrobacterium larrymoorei
CAACAAGAGCGTCATTTCTACACCCCATCCGGAGAAATACAGGGTGGCGCCGATGAGGAGCACGCAAAGCAAGCTTCCGGTATCACGGTAATCGTCATTATATTTGAAATATTTCTCGTAATGGTCCATTTCGACCGAGGATCGGAATTCTTCTCCCATCTCCTTGATACGACGGCCATGTTTCCAGTCCACGGGGAGATGTGGGCCTGACGCTTCGATGGCGTCGAGAAGCGTTTGATCGCTGGGACTCGTACCGACGTCGAGACTTTTCGCTGTTCGCTGAATAATGATGGTTTTCAAAAGTGTCTCGAACCGCAAGTAGCCTTTGTTGGCGAGGTCGAGCATCGTTGCAGAGATCGCAATCCAAACGTTATCGCCGAAACCCCGCCGGTCGATGTAATTTACTACAGCGGGTGATATGCCCTCTGGTGGAACCCACTGGGGGGCGATCCGCCCGGATTTTGGATCGCGGCCCACAGCTGACCATGCCCTATAGTAATAGGTCAGTGATATGATCAAGCCGATACAGCCGATGAGCAGAGACAGATTATCGAGAATCCATCTTTCCCATTTTGAACGTATTGAGGGAACATCAATCACGCCCTTGGGTAGCTTGACGATAATTATAAGACTCTCACTCGGTAGAAAGGGCCGGTTCGATGATGCGGAGATTTTATTGTCCGCAGTCAGCACATAGGCATCCTTGCCGATCGCGCCTGGTTCTCCAGTAAAGAAATCTGTCTTAATAGGCTTAGCTCCCTGGGGCAGATTGATCGTGGCTTCTATTTCCCTCACGGGAAGTTCCCAGCCGTCGCCGGTTACGTTCCAGGTCAACTCGTCATAGGCGTCGAAGAAGCGGATGTGTCGATCGGTTACATAGGTGAACCGGAACACATGGTTCCCTTGCGTAAGAACGGGATTATAGTGGCGGCGTGGAAATTCTCCGACAGATAGGTCAATGTTTCCTGCCGCCCAATTTGCGTGCCAACCCGTTGGAGCACCATCCAATTCCGCTGACAAGACTTTGAAGCCAACCTTGGTGAGCTTGCCATCTCCGTCCAGCGTAAAGCGAGGGATCCGGCGATCAATATTACTCACAATGCGATCACCTTCCACCCGAGCGACGATGGTTTCCGTCACTGTCAAGGTGCCGTCTTCTGCTATATCGATCACGGCTTGGTAGGATTGGACGAACTCTTCTGATAATCCAGGCTTTGCCGCCATCAGCAAAGCGACCAGTGCGAGCAGTCTGGTGAATTTCGTCACGGATCGTCTTTCTCCGACTTAAGGTGGTTTCGCTTTGTAGACGTGGGAGATGGGGTAAAGCTTGAGGCAACTCCTCGCATAAAGCTACCAGCCGCTGACAACTGCCTCCGCCAGATCGCGAAAAGCCGCCGCCCGAAAAACTTTAGGACGATGAGCGAGGGATGGTATCGTAAAGGATTGTCGACATCGACGAGGCTAAAGCTCCAACCTTGTCGCTGAGGCCTGTTACGTTACCATAGTACCAGCGCGGCACGTAGTCGTTGGACCCCTCCGTCGCCTTTGAGAACCACCTCTCGAATGCCTCAGTCCAAGGTTCCTCGACATTAAGCGCCACCGCATAGGGCAGCAGCGTCTCGAAATGCTGAGGCGACATTGTCGGCGCCCCTTGCATGTTCATCCGGTCTCTCTCCGCGACACGCAGATAAAGACGCAAGCCTTCAATCTCGTCCATGACTTTGCGGCCGAGCGGTGTCGGAGCACCCATCAATGAGAAGAAGAGCAGGTTGACCAGAACGATAAGACCAGCGGCCCCAAGGCCAATCGAGTTTGGATCGTGAGTGATCTCGAACCAGATGGCGCCGATGACGTAGCCGCCGAATGCAACGATCCCGTATGCTACCAGCGATAACAGCGCTATCCCGCTGAGCTTGTTCTTAAGCGATGCCTTTGGGTGTAGGAGTTCCCCTATTGAAATCGTCAATAGCGCGATGGTTACCGGCACAAATCCGTATGCTATGAGCATGAACTCCCACATGTCCTCTTTGTATCGAGAGAAATACACCGTTCCAATTACGAAGGCCGCGCTGACGAGGAAGCCAACCACGCTGTAGATGGCGTTACTCTTGAAGTACCTGCCTCGGTGTTCCTTTTCGACAGCAGCAAAAAAACGCTCTCCCATTTTCTCAACGGTTTTACCGTTATCCTCACCGATGATGAAGCGATGACCGGGTGGCCCTATGGTCGTCAGCAGTGTTTTCTGGCCGACAGGAAGGCTGTCTTCCATTTGCTTGTGCGTGCGATTGATAATGATGGCCTCGTCCAGATTCTCGATCTCGACGTACCCTTTGACGGCAAGATCGAGCGTGCTGGCCGAAACGGCCGTCCAGCCATCTTCTTCGAAACCCTGATGGTCGATATAGTTCATCAGCCCGGGTGAGACACCCTCAGGCGGGTCCCACCGCGGCACGACAATGCCTGCAGCAGGATCACGACCCACTGCAGACCATGCTTTGAAGTAATAGGCCAGCACGACCGGCAGACCGACGCATCCGATGATCATCGTCTTATGATCGCGCATCCACCATTCACGCTGTAGCACAGTGGACAGTGTATCAAGCACTCCCTTCGGCAGCTTTACCGCCACCGTCATGCCTTCGCCCTTGCTGAAGGGGCGGGTCGATATGAACGAGATCCTGTTGCCTTTGGTGAAGGCGTGCGCGTCCTTGCCCACTGCGCCAGGCGGGCCGGTGAAAAATGCGGTCTCGCTCGGACTTGTGCCTTCCGGCAACAGGATGGTGGCAGAAACATCCCGCATCGGAAAGTCCCAGCCAGTGCCTGTCACGTTCCAGGTCAACTCGTCATAGGTGTCGAAGTGGCGGATCTGCCTGTCCGTCGTGTAGGTGATCTGGAAGACGTGATCGCCCCTCGTCAGTACGCGATTGGCGTCGCCGACATAGATGCGAATACCGCCATCGATCCATTTCGTGTCCCAATATTCCACAGCACCGTCACGCTTCACCGAAACGATGTTGAACCCCACCTTGGTGAGCTTGCCGTCACCATCCAAGGTGTAGAGCGGGAAATCCCGATAGATACCGTGCTTGATCCGATCCCCTTCCGCCCGGGCCTTGATGGTTTCGGTCACGGTCAGTTCGCCATTTTTGGCGATGGAGATCGTGGAATCATAGGAGAGGATGAATTCTTCGGCAGAGGCCGGCAGCATCGTGGCCAAGAAGAAAAAGAGCGCAAGAAATCTGGCAAAAGTGATCGTCACGTAAAGTCGTCTCCAGATGTCCGGCTGTCGTCAAGTCGTATAGAAAAGGTGGATGGCGCCAGGCTTTCTCAGCTGCGGGAGCGGTTGATGCCCCGGAATACTACTGACAGACGTCCAACCGACGCGGCAAAGCACGAGTTTAGAGGTCTTGGCGTCTTACCAGCCGCCCCCACCACCGCCGCCACCGCCAGAGCCGGAAGACCCGCCGCCGCCTGAAAAGCTGGATGACGAGGAACTGGGTGGTGCAGGAAGAGTGGAGGCAATCGTAGAGGCCATGGAGGAGGAAAATCCGCCGATCCGGTCCCCGAAGCTGTTGTAGTTGCCGTTATACCAGGTCGGCGCATAGGCAGCAGCCCCGGCGGACGCCGCGGCAAGCCACGTCTCGAACGCTTTGCTCCAAGGCTTCTCCACGCCGAGCGCGACTGCGTAGGGCAACAGTGTCTCGAAATGCTGCGGCGACATTTGCGGCGCGCCTTGCATGTTCATGCGATCTTTCTCCGCCACCGTGAGGTAAAGCCGTAAGCCCTCGATTGCATCCATCAACTGCCGGCCAAGCGGTGTCGGCGCGCCCATCACGAGAACGAAGAGCACATTCACAAGCACGATGAGCGCCAGCGCAACGACGGCCAGCGTGTTGGCATCGTGGACATGATCGAAAAAGATGCGGCCGACGACGCCAGCAATGAGCGAAAACGCCAGAAAGCCGGAGATGGCCATGAAGACGATGCCGCCGAGACGAGAGAGGATGCCACGACCGCGCCTGCGCTGTTTGCCAAAGATGGTAGCGCTGACAGCAAAGAACACCGCTGCCATGGCAAGCGAGATGATGGTGCCGATATCGGCTTCATCGAAACTGCCGAAGATCAGGGTTGCGACGATGATCCCAAAGCTGAGGACAAGTCCGCCGACGATGAAGCCGCTGTTGCTCCTGTAATATTTTCCGCGATGCTCCTTTTCGATGGAGGCGCGGAAATCCGATCCAACCTTCTGCACTGTCGCGCCATTCGCCTTGTCGATTGTCAGGCTATTGCCCGGAGCACCAATAGAAGACAGCAGTGTGCGTTGACCGACCGGCAAACTGTCCTCGATCTTCTTCTCCGTGCGGCGAATGATCAGGCCGTTCTTGAGATCTTCGATCGTGACGAAGCCTTTGACCGCCAGATCGAGTGCCGTGGCAGACAGCGCCGTCCAGCCGCCGTCTGCAAAGCCGCGGCCATCAACGTAGTTGACGAGTGCGGGAGACAGTCCCTCTGGCGGGTGCCAGCGCGGCACGATCACGCCCGCTGCCGGGTCGCGACCAACGGCCGCCCATGCTCTGTAGTAATAGGCAAGAACGATCAGCAGGCCGAGACCGGCGATGATGAGGGCGAGGCGATCGCGCAGCCACCATTCCCGCTGCTGCGAGGCGGAGGGTGGATCCAGCACGCCCTTTGGCAGTTTCACGGCCACCGTCATGCCTTCGCCCGGATAGAAGGGGCGGGTCGAGGCGAAGAAAACATCATTGCCTTCGGTCAGGATGCGCGCGTCCTTGCCCGTCGCACCCAGCTTGCCGGTGAAGACGGCCGTATCGGTTGGTCTCGCACCCTGTGGCAAGGAGATTGTGGCAGAGATTTCGCGCATCGGAAACTGCCAGCCATTGCCGGTGACGTTCCAGGTCAATTCGTCGTAGCTGTCGAAATAGCGGATTTGCCGATCGGTGTTGTAGGTGATCTGGAAGATGTGCTCGCCCGTGGGAAGCAGGCGGTCGGCATTGCCGGTATAGATGCGAATGCCACCGTCTATGTTTTCCGTATGCCAGTCTTCGGGGGCGCCGTCGCGCTCCACGGAGAGAACCTTGAAGCCGACTTTCGTCCGATTGCCGTCCTTATCAAGCGCATAGAGCGGGAAGTCGCGGAAAATACCACGCTTGATGCGGTCGCCTTCCGCCCGCGCCGTAATCGCCTCCGTCACCGTCAGCGTACCGTCTTTGGCGACCTCGACGATGGAATGATAGGAGCTGATGAACTCTTCGGCGGAGGCTGGCAGCACTGCTGCGAGAAGGAGAAACAGCCCGAGAAGTCTGGCGAACATGGTCTTCACGTGCGATCTCTCCAGATGGTGTTTGCTTCCCGAGCCGGTTAGTTGCGAAAGGTGCGTTTTAAACCGGCTTTTCCACTTCGCGATAGGTGACGCCAAGGGAGGCGAGCGCCTTCCAGTATCCTGGATAGGTCTTTCCCACGCAGGCCGGGTTCTGGATGGCAATGCCACCCGTCTTCAAGCCCGCAAGTGCAAAGCTCATGGCGATACGATGGTCGTGGAACGTGTCGATGGAGGCGTCAACCGTCTGCCCTGCGAGCGCCGGATCGGCATGAACGATCAAGTCGTCGCCCTCTTCACGCGCAAGACCGTCCCTGATCTGGTTGAGACCGAGCGACAGCGCGCGAATACGGTCACACTCCTTGACGCGCAGATTGGCAATGCCGACGAAGCGCACTGGCGTGTTGTTATAGGCAGCCAAGACAGCAATGGTGGGAATGGCATCCTGCATCTGGCTGCCGTCGATTTCGGCGGGAAGGTTCGGGAACTGCGCCATCACCGCATGCGCCTTGGCATCGGGCTGGGTAAAAGCTTCGGCTGGCGTTCCGATATCGATCTTGCCGCCGGTCAAAAGTTCTGCGCCCCAGAGGTAGGTGGCGGTAGACGCGTCTGGCTCAATGTGGAAATCCGTCGCCTTGTAGCCAGTCGGATGCACCCGCCATATGGCATTGCTGACGCGCTCGACCTTGGCGCCGAAAGCTTCCATGGCTGCAACCGTCAGATCGATATAGCCTTTTGCGCCGATATCTTCTCCGGCGAGAATGATGTCGAGCGGCTGCGCGCCGCAAGGGGCGGCCATCAAAAGTGCTGAGACATATTGGCTGGAAAGATTGCCGTCGATCGTGACACTGTCCTTGGTGAAACCCTTGCCGTTGCCCTTGACCGTGACAGGCGGGCAGCCAGTTGGCGCCTCAGCGTCGATACCAAGTGCTGTCAGTGCTTCCACCAGCGGCTTGATCGGACGCTTGCGCATATGCTCATCGCCATCGACGACCACCGTACCGTTCACGGATGCGACCGCAGCCGTCAAAAAGCGCGTTGCCGTGCCGGCATTGCCGAGGAAGAGAAGTTTTTCTGGCGCGGTGAGAACGCCCGAGCTTTCTACGACAAAGCTCGTCGCGTCTGGCTCCGTGACGGTCACGCTCATCGCCCGCAAGGCTTCCGCCATATAGAGCGTGTCGTCGCTTTTCAGGGCGCCCGTCAGTCGGCTTTTGCCTTTGGCAAGACCTGCCAGAAGCAGCACGCGGTTGGTGATGGATTTGGAGCCGGGTGGCTCCACCTTGCCGGAAAGCGGTTTGCCGGGCGGGGTGATGGTCAGTTCGATCATGTCTCTATCGTCTTCTTGCCAGCGGGCTGGCGATCATTGTCAGAATTTCACGGTGGGGACGGCGCGATCGGCCTCATTGGTGATTTCGAAGTAAGGCGCTTTCGAGAACCCAAACTGCCCGGCGATGAGATTGGAGGGGAAGCTCTCCACCTTCACATTCAGCTCGCGCGCAGCGCCATTGTAATAACGGCGGGACATCTGGATTTCACTTTCCAGCGTTTCGAGCGAGCGCTGCAATTCGACGAAATTCTGATTGGCCTTAAGGTCCGGATAGGCCTCCGCCAGTGCAAACAGCTTGCCGACAGCCTGCCCGAGCAGGCCTTCGGCTTTGGCACGCCCTTCGACATCTCCCGCAGGTACAGCTTGCGCCTGATTGCGGAGAGACACCACCTCTTCAAAGGTGCTCTTCTCATGGGCCGCATAGCCCTTCACCGTTTCGATGAGGTTGGGGATCAGATCAGCGCGGCGCTTCAACTGCACGTCGATGCCGGACCACGCCTCTTCCTTCATCTGCCGCGCTTTGACGAGGCCGTTATAGGTGAAGACGACATAGAGCGCGACAAGCGCAACGATGGCCAATGCGGTGAACATGCAAGCTTCCCCCTCACGAAATCCGGCGAGCCGCACCCATCAGACGCGCCCCGCTTCACCACCTGACTGTTGAGCGCAAGAACAAGAAGACCTGAATCGATCTTCGTCACGTCGCGCTTAAAGGCGTCAGGCCGCCTTGTTCCAGTTCAACCCACCGGCATCCGTCATCAGGAAGGCTTCACCGCAGGCCTTTGCCAAGGTGCGTACCCTCAGAATATAGCTCTGACGCTCGGTCACCGAGATTACGCCGCGCGCATCCAAAAGGTTGAAGACGTGCGAAGCCTTGATGCACTGATCATAGGCGGGAAACACACATTTGTGCAGCATCTGATTAGCGTTGTCGCCGGGTGCACCAGCCGCCAGAAGCGCTTGGCACTCCTTCTCGGCATCGATGAAATGGCGATGCAGCATGGCGGTGTCGGCATATTCGAAATTATGGCGTGAATATTCCTGCTCGGCCTGCAGGAAGACGTCGCCATAGGAAATCTTCTCTTCGCCTTCGCGACCATTGAAGTTCAGATCGTAGACATTGTCCACGCCCTGGACGTACATGGCAAGGCGCTCGAGACCGTAGGTCAACTCGCCCGCAACCGGTGAGCATTCGATGCCGCAGACCTGCTGGAAATAAGTAAACTGTGACACTTCCATGCCGTCGCACCAGCATTCCCAACCAAGACCCCAGGCACCCAGCGTCGGGCTTTCCCAGTCGTCCTCGACGAAGCGCACGTCATGCAGAAGCGGATCAAGACCGATCGCCTTCAGCGAGCCGAGGTAAAGCTCCTGGAGGTTGGAAGGGTTCGGCTTCAGAATGACCTGATACTGATAGTAATGCTGCAAGCGGTTGGGGTTCTCGCCATAGCGTCCATCAGACGGACGGCGGGATGGCTGCACGTAAGCCGCTTTCCATGGCCTCGGACCAAGCGCACGCAGTGTCGTTGCCGGATGGAATGTACCCGCGCCCACTTCCATATCGTAAGGCTGCAACACGGCGCAGCCCTTGTCCGCCCAGTAGTTATGCAGCGTCAGGATCAGCGCCTGAAAGGAACGCTTCGGGTTCATATGGTCTGGAACGTCGGTCATTTCGGTCATCTTGGGTCAAGAGAGGATAAGTAAGGACTTACTTCGATTGCGGACAGGTGCCATGGCAAGGGTTGCGGGTCAAGAACTTCCGTCACGCTGTAGCGGTAGAGCAGAGTACCGTCTCGCGACGCTCGTTCCGATATTTACATTGTGCATCTGTCGCAAATTTTGCTAGCAGAGGCCAACCGAAAAATCCGAACCCGAATATCTCTGACACCGGAAAACCAAAATGCCCGATCTTCTGTTTGAACTCCGCTCCGAGGAAATCCCTGCCCGTATGCAGCGGAAAGCGGCTGGCGATCTGAAGAAGCTCGTCACCGATGCGCTGGTGGAAGCGGGCCTCACCTATGAGGGTGCGCGCGAATACTGGACACCGCGCCGCCTGACGCTGGATATCCGTGGTCTGACCGCACGCTCTGCCGATGTGCGCGAGGAGAAGAAGGGACCACGCACCGATGCCAATGAAAAGGCGATCGAAGGCTTTCTACGCGGCGCGGGCCTGAGCGATATTTCTGAGGCACAGGTTGTTTCCGATCCGAAGAAGGGCGATTTCTATGTCGCGATCATCAACAAGCCGGGTCGTGCTGCGGAAGATATCATCGCCGATGTGATGCCCGGCATCATCCGCACCTTCCCCTGGCCGAAATCGATGCGGTCCGGTGCTGCTTCCATGCCGAAGGGTTCGCGCTATGGCGGCATCGAAGGCAAGGGTTCGGAAAGCCTGCGCTGGGTGCGCCCGCTGCAGTCCATCGTCTGCCTGTTCGGACCCGAGCACGACGAAACGCAGGTCATTCCTTTCGAAATCGACGGTATCGTCGCCGGCAACGTCACCTATGGCCACCGCTTCCACGCGCCGGACGCCATCACCGTGCGCCGCTTTGATGACTATGTCGCAAGCCTCGAAAAGGCGAAGGTCATTCTCGATGCCGAGCGCCGCAAGGACATCATCCTGCATGATGCCAAGGATCTCGCTTTTGCCAATGGTCTCGACCTCGTGGAAGATGAAGGCCTGCTGGAAGAGGTGTCCGGTCTGGTCGAATGGCCCCAGGTTCTCATCGGCACCTTCGAAGAGGACTACTTGCATATCCCGGCAGAGATCATCCGGCTGACGATCAAGACCAATCAGAAGTGCTTCGTCACCCGCCCGCAAGGCGCAGAAGAAGGTCTGTCGAACCGCTTCATTCTGGTGTCGAATATCCAGGCCAGCGATGGCGGCAAGGAAATCGTTCACGGCAACGGCAAGGTCGTGCGTGCACGCCTGTCGGACGCCAAGCACTTCTGGACGCGCGATCAGGGCGATCTGCCGGACCTCGAAACCTTGACGGACTCCGCGAAGAAATTCGACCTCGATCTTAACAAGCCGCTCGACCAGCGCATGGCAAAGCTCGACGCGCTGAACGTTACCTTCCACGCCAAGATTGGCACACAGGGCGAGCGTGTGGCCCGTATCCGCGAACTGGCAAAGCAGCTGGCGCCTGTCATCGGTGCCGATGCCGCCCTTGTCGACCGCGCCGTGGTTCTGGCTAAGGCCGATCTGCGCACCGAAGCCGTCGGCGAGTTCCCGGAACTGCAGGGTCTGATGGGCCGCAAATACGCCCTCCTGCAGGGCGAAAACGAAAGCGTCGCTGCGGCAATCGAGGATCATTACAAGCCGCAAGGCCCGTCCGATCGCGTGCCGTCCGACAAGGTGGCAATCACCGTGGCGCTGGCTGACAAGCTGGATACACTTGCTGGCTTCTGGGCGATCGATGAAAAGCCAACCGGCTCCAAGGACCCGTTTGCGCTACGTCGCGCCGCTCTCGGCGTCGTGCGCATTATACTGGAGCGCAGCGTTCGATTGCCGCTATTGACGGTCGTCAAGGACGCCGATTTGCTTTCCTTCTTCCATGATCGTCTGAAGGTCTATCTGCGTGATCTTGGCGCCCGCTACGATCTGATCGAAGCGGTGCTGACACCGGAATCCGACGACCTGTTGATGGTAGCACGCCGCGTCGAGGCTCTCACGGCCTTTATCACCGGTGAGGATGGCAAGAACCTGCTGGCCGGTACCAAGCGCGCCACGCAGCTGCTTGCTGCCGAAGAGAAGAAGGGTACCGTTGTTGCAGATGGTGTCTCCGAAGACCTCCTGAAGCTCGACGCCGAGAAGGCGCTTTATGTGGCAATCAAGACGGCCTCTGCAGACTCGGCCAAGGCTGTTGCGGCGGAGGACTTCCGCTCAGCCATGCAGGCGCTTTCCACCCTGCGCGCGCCGGTCGATACCTTCTTCAACGATGTCCTCGTCAATGACGAAGATGCCGCGATCCGGGCCAACCGCCTAGCTTTGCTGAAAGCTATCCGCGAAGCCACGGGTACTGTCGCGGATTTCTCCAAGATCACAGGATAACAAGGTTCAGCGCTGATGACGTCCAAGATCCTCATCAGCGCCTGTCTTCTCGGTCATGCCGTGCGCTATGACGGCAAAGGAAAGCCGCTCCACCACCCGGCCATCGAACGATGGCAGGAGGAGGGGCGGCTGGTGACGATCTGTCCGGAGATGGCAGGTGGCATGCTCGTTCCGCGTCCGCCTGCGGAAATCGAAAACGGAGCTTCCGGCATTGATGTGCTGGAGGGCAGGGCGCGTGTTGTGGAGGTCACCGGAGCCGATGTCACGGAGGCATTTATCGCCGGGGCAAACAAGGCTCTCACCTTTGCCAAACAGCACGGCTGCGCTTACGCGCTGCTGATCGATGGAAGTCCGTCCTGCGGCTCGACCGCCATCTATGATGGGACGTTTTCAGGCATCAAACATGCGGGACATGGCGTGACGGCGGCACTGCTGTCAAAGGCAGGAATCAAGGTTTTCTCGCATGCAGATATCGACCGTCTCGACACCATCACGAAATGAAAACGCCGGAGAAGTCTCTCTGGCGTTCTTTAAATCAACCGTCTTTGGTCGCGATCAGCTTGCCATGCGCATCTGGCGCGCCACGCCATGCCACGAGCAGGACTGATACTGGGACACCCAGAATGTGCGGATCAGCGTCAGCAGCTCTTCGGTATCCTGCGCCAATGCATCGGCAGACGCCGCCGTCTCTTCGGTCATGGCAGCGTTATGCTTGGGCATCCAACTGGTTGAGCGACGAGGAGATGGAGCGCAGCGTCTTATCTTGTTCGGCAGCAAGAGTGAACCTTGCCCGATCAATGAGATGGTCGTATCGACATCAAAGTGATGTTGTCCAGTCCATCGGTTCCCGCCAAGACAGGTTGACCTGGCTGGGTTGGCAAGGGATTGCCCTCAAGCGCGATCTGGTTTTCCACCGCTTGAGGTGTGTGCTCGGCAACCACTGGTACGGGATGATCTTGAGGAAGCCACAGAGGATTGCTGCTAACGAAGGTCACGGGCGAACCGCCGAGCCAAGCTTCTGTTCGAACCGTCTCCTTGCGGCCACCAACCTCCCGCGTCGATATGCTCTGCATGCCGCGCGTCAAAACAGGCTTTGCGCTTGCCTTGCTGGAAAATGTAGCGGAAGAACATGTGTTGCAGGTGACGATCAGCACGCTACCATTGGATGTCTTGGTGCCATGCACAACCTCAATTGAGGATGCCAACGCCGTGCCGCTGATGAAAATCATGCCTGCCGTCAAAACAAATTTAAACATACTCAACCCCGTAGCCCACGGTCTGATCGCCGCTTTACATAGTAGCAATCCTACAAGGTCTTCCTTTCCACACGGTCAGGATATTTGGTAAAAATTGAACGAAAGCAGATTCTACTTCTCCTCACGCGCCACAGCCTGCCAGCCGATATCACGGCGGTAGAAGCCGTTTTCCCACTTCACCTGGTCGACCAGGTCATAAGCACGCGCCTGCGCTTCGCTGACCGTGCTGCCGAAGGCCGTGACATTAAGCACGCGCCCGCCGGTTGCGACGAGTTGTCCGTCCTTCATGGCAGTGCCGGCATGGAACACCTTGGCCTCTTTGCTCTCCTGCGGAATAAAGGCGATGGGTGTGTTTTTTTCATAGGAGCCGGGATAGCCTTTGGAGGCGAGAACCACGGTCAGTGCCGGGTCGTCGCGCCATTCGGCGGTGACCTGATCCAGTGTGCCGGTGGCGGTTGCGTGGAGGATTGGGAGAAGATCGCTCTTGAGACGCATCATCAGCACCTGGCATTCCGGATCGCCGAAGCGCACATTATATTCGATGAGTTCCGGGCCTTTCTTGGTGATCATCAGACCCGCGAAGAAAACGCCGGAGAAGGGATTGCCGTCCTTTGCCATGCCCTTGATCGTCGGTTCTATGATCTCGCGCATTGTGCGCTGAACCATTTCGTCCGTCATGACCGGGGCAGGGGAGTAAGCGCCCATTCCACCCGTGTTGGGTCCGGTATCGCCGTCCCCGACGCGCTTGTGGTCCTGGGCGGTTGCAAGTGCAAGTGCCGTCTTGCCATCCGAGAGGCAGAAAAAGCTTGCCTCCTCGCCATCGAGAAAGGCTTCGACCACGACTTCTGCCCCAGCTGCGCCGAAGGCGCCGTCGAAGCAATCGTCCACCGCGGCGAGCGCTTCTGCTTCCGTCATGGCAACGGTCACGCCCTTGCCCGCTGCCAAGCCATCGGCCTTGATGACGATCGGCGCGCCCTGCTCACGGATATAGGCCTTTGCCGGTTCGGCGGATTTGAAGCGCTGATAGGCGCCGGTCGGTATGCTGTAGCGCGCGCAGAGGTCCTTGGTGAATCCCTTGGAGCCTTCCAACTGGGCGGCGCTCTTGGAGGGGCCGAAGGTGGCAAAGCCAGCAGCGCAAAGATCGTCTGCCAGACCTGCAACCAGCGGAGCTTCCGGGCCGACCACGACGAAATCGATCGAGTGGTCGCGGCAGAAGTCCACGACGGCAGCGTGGTCTTCAACGTTCAGCGATACCAGTTCCGCATGTTCGGAAATGCCTGGATTACCGGGTGCGGCATAGAGTTTGGTCAGCTTTGGGGACTGGGCGATTTTCCAGGCCAGAGCATGCTCGCGTCCGCCGGAACCGATCAACAGAACTTTCATGCTCGACACCCCTGTTTCAATGTCCTGCGGCGTTAAGGGCAGGGTGAACAAAGGTCAAGACAAAAGGCAGCCTGCTCCTGCCGCTTTTCTGTGGAATCGCCTGGTCTCGGTGTTGTCATGCCACAATCAGCCTCTATGTTCGGCAAGAATTACAGAACATGTCAGAGACCCTTATGTCCGCAGATAATGCCCGCCTCTCATCCCTTATCGCTTCCGAAATCAACGCCCGCGCTGAGCAGGTGAAGGCGGCGATCCAGCTTCTCGATGAGGGGGCGACCGTTCCCTTCATCGCGCGCTATCGTAAGGAAATGACCGGCGGTCTGGACGATACCCAGCTTCGTATTCTCGCTGAGCGCCTTTCCTATTTGCGGGAACTGAACGCGCGCCGCGCATCGATCGTTGACTCCATCAATGGTCAGGGAAAAATGACCGACGAGTTGATGCTGAAGATCATGCAGGCCGCGACGAAGGCGGAACTGGAGGATCTGTATCTTCCCTACAAGCCGAAGCGCCGCACGAGAGCGGAAATAGCACGGGAGCGTGGCCTCGGTCCTCTGGCGGAAGCAATATGGGACAACCGTGCCGTAGATCCGGCAAAGCTCGCGGAAGCCTATGTCCAAGGGGAGGTCGCCGATGTGAAGGCGGCACTTGAGGGAGCGCGCGATATCGTCGCCGAAACTATGACGGAAAATGCCGATCTCTTGAAGCGGCTGCGCGACTATATGCGCCAGAACGCCACGCTCCGCGCCAAGGTGGTAGATGGCAAGCAGGCGGCAGGCGAAAAGTTTTCCGACTATTTCGACCACACGGAAAAATGGGCGACAGTGCCCGGCCACCGGGCGCTCGCCATGCTGCGCGGGTGGAACGAGGAAGTTCTGACCTTGACCATCGATGTGGATGCCGACGATCCGTCTCCGGTCAAGCCTGCGCAACGCACCATCGCCGCGGCTTTCGATATCCGCAATGCCGGTCCCGCCGATCAGTGGCTGATGGAAGTGGCGGGCTGGACCTGGCGCGTCAAGCTCTCCATGTCGCTGTCGCTTGATTTGATGCGCGAATTGCGCGAGCGGGCGGAAGAAGAGGCGATCCATGTCTTTGCCCGCAATCTGAAAGACTTGCTGCTGGCAGCACCCGCTGGCTCGCGTCCGACAATGGGTCTCGATCCCGGCATTCGCACAGGCGTCAAGGTTGCCATCGTGGATGGCACTGGCAAGCTGCTGGAAACGACCACGGTCTATCCCTTCCCGCCGAAGAACGACATTCGCGGCACGCAGGCCGAGCTGGCCTCGCTGATCCGCAAGCACGGCGTTGAACTGATCGCTATTGGCAACGGCACCGGCAGCCGTGAAACGGAAAAACTGGTGGCGGACATGCTGACCCAGATCACCGGGCCTAAACCCACGAAGGTTATCGTCTCCGAGGCCGGGGCTTCCGTCTACTCTGCGTCCGAGCGTGCTGCTGCGGAGTTTCCCAATCTCGATGTGTCTCTGCGCGGTGCCGTTTCGATTGCCCGCCGCTTACAGGACCCGCTCGCCGAACTCGTCAAGATCGAGCCAAAGTCTATCGGCGTCGGGCAGTATCAGCACGATGTTGATCAGGGCAAATTGTCCCGCTCTCTCGACGCGGTGGTGGAAGATGCGGTGAATGCCGTCGGTGTCGATCTCAACACGGCGTCCGCACCGCTTCTGGCCCGGGTCTCTGGTCTTGGAAGCTCGATTGCCGATGCGATTGTGCTCCATCGCGATCAGGTCGGGCCGTTCGCCAGCCGCAAGGAGCTGCTCAAAGTGCCGCGTCTCGGCCAGCGCACTTTCGAGCAATGCGCGGGCTTCCTGCGCATTCCGAACGGCAAGGAGCCACTCGATTCCTCCTCCGTCCACCCGGAAGCCTATGATGTCGCGAAGAAGATCGTTGCCGCCTGTGGGCGCGACCTCAGGACCCTGATGGGCGACAGCGCCACCTTGAAGGCGCTTGACCCCAAGCGTTTCATCGACGATCGCTTCGGCCTTCCGACCGTCAAGGATATCATCGCGGAGTTGGAAAAACCCGGCCGCGACCCGCGTCCTAGCTTCAAGACCGCGACCTTTGCAGATGGCGTAGACGAGATCACTGACTTGAAACCCGGCATGCTGCTGGAAGGCACGGTGACCAACGTCGCCGCCTTCGGCGCCTTCGTCGATATCGGCGTTCATCAGGACGGATTGGTGCATGTCAGCCAATTGGCGGATCGTTTCATCAAGGATCCACATGAGGTGGTGAAGGCTGGCGATGTTGTGAAGGTCCGCGTGGTCGAGGTGGATGTGAAGCGCAAGCGGATCGGGCTGACAATGCGCAAGGATGGCGGTGAAGCGGCACCTCAGCCGATGCGTGAAAAGGGCAATGCCAATGCTATGCGCCACGCCAGCGCGAAGCCGAAGGACCGTGCGGAGCCTGCGCAATCCGGAGGTGCGCTGGCGGCGGCTCTCGCCGAGGCGATGAAGCGACGCTGATACATGGTTGAAGAGGCGCCTTTCCTAAGCCGGGCTAGGCGCCTTTGTTCCATGAAATCGTTCAGTATTTTTGAAACCATCTCGGCTTGAAACTTTGCCGGAAAGGAATACGGTAACATCGACTTGATAAGTGAGACTTAGCTTATTGGGGGTGCGATGGCCTCGTCTCTGCATACGCTGCTTCAGAAAATCGTCAAAACCGGAAACCTGATCGTGACAGGGCCGGGCGGACTTCATTCCTTCGGAGACGGGAGCGGCAAGCGCGTCGCGCTCAACTTCACCGATGAACAGGCGATGGAAGAAATCGCCGCCGATCCAGCGCTCAAGCTGGCCGAAATCTACATGGAAGGGCGGATGACGGTCGTCGAAGGCGACATTTACGACTTCCTCGCACTCGTTAAAAGCAATACGCTCAGCGAAGCTTTGACGTTCGGCATGGTCTGGCGCGGAATGGCGCGGATCATTGCTTCACGCATCAAGATGCACCTGCCCGTTAATCACAACAAGCAGAATGTCGCGCATCATTACGATCTGAGCGCCAAGCTCTTCGATCTCTTTCTCGATCAGGACTGGCAATATTCCTGCGCCTATTTCAATCCGCCCGGCCTCACGCTGGATGAGGCGCAGGTGGCCAAGAAGCGCCATATCGTTGCCAAACTCATGCCGGAGCCAGGACAGCGCGTCCTTGAAATCGGTTCCGGCTGGGGCGGCATGGCCATGTATCTGGCCGAGAGTTCCGGCGTCGACGTCACCGGCATCACGCTCAGCGAAGAGCAGCTGCGCGTGTCGCGGGACCGGGCGGAGAAGCGAGGGCTGACGGATATCGTTCGCTTCGAACTTCAGGACTACCGCTATCTTCTGCCTGACAGGAAATATGATCGTATCGTTTCGGTTGGCATGTTCGAACATGTCGGCCCGACGCATTACAAGGAATATTTTCACAAGGCAGCGGAGGTGTTGGAGGATGACGGCGTCATGCTTCTGCATTCTATCGGCCAGCCTTATTCCGCTCTCGCCACCAACCCGTTCATCGAAAAATATATTTTCCCCGGCGGCTATATCCCGTCATTGGCTGAGGTTTTGCCGGCGATCGAAAAGACCGGGCTTCTCGTCAAGGACATCGAAATCCTTCCGATGCATTACGCGCATACGCTGCGCCATTGGCGCGAGCGCTTCGTCGCCCGAAAGACGGAGGCGGTCGCGCTTTACGACGAGCGCTTTTTCCGCATGTGGGAATTCTATCTTGCCGGCTCCGAAATGGCCTTCACCCATGAAAATTTCCACATCTTTCAGATCCAGCTTACCAAGCGCGGTGGGGTGGTGCCCGATAATCGCGACTATATCGCCCGCAACGAGGCAAGGTTGATGGAGTTCGAGAAGACGCGCGCGCCGTTGGAGAAGGTGGCGTTTTTAAGCGGCGCGGTCCTGCCTCAACCGAACTGAGGACAGACCCTAACAAAAGCTGAATCCGAGCTACCGTGTTCTTTGTCGATGCGGTAGAAGTCCCCATGGTTCACAACAGCGATCTTTCCGGCCGCGTTTCGGACGCGCCATCCAACAATTGGGTCTATCGGATTTTGCCGAGAGGCCTTTGGCCCTATGCGCAGCTTGCCCGTTGGGATCGCCCCATCGGCTGGCAGCTTCTGATGTGGCCCTGCTTCTGGTCGGCGGCGGTCGCCGCCAATGCCGCACAACAGATCGGCACGTTCTCCTGGTCCACGTTGCTGTTCCACCTCTTCCTGTTTTTTGCAGGGTCGGTCGCGATGCGCGGGGCTGGCTGCACCTATAATGATCTGATCGACCACAAAATCGATATGGCAGTGGCGCGCACTCGCTCAAGACCGCTGCCGTCCGGCCGGGTAACCCGGTTGCAGGCAAAAATATTCATCGTGATACAGGCACTCGCTGGCTTGGTGGTGCTGTTGTGCTTCAACAGCTTTGCAATCCTGCTCGGCCTGTCATCGCTGATTTTCGTAGCGATCTATCCCTTTGCCAAGCGCTTTACCAACTGGCCGCAGTTTTTCTTAGGGCTCGCCTTTTCCTGGGGCGCGCTAATGGGTTGGGCCGCTCAGTTCGGGTCGCTAGGCGTAGCGCCCGTGCTGATTTACGTCGCATCGATCGCCTGGACGATCGGGTATGACACAATCTACGCGCATATGGACAAGGATGACGACATAGCCGTCGGCATCGGATCCACCGCCCTTCTGTTCGGAGATAGGACACATGGCTGGCTGGTGGCCCTTTATGGCACAGCCGCGTTGTTTCTGTTCCTTGCATTCGCAATCGCGAATATTAACCCGCTTGGATATGCAGGCCTCATCGTCGCCACCGCGATGCTCTTCTATCAGGTGAAGTCGCTGGACATCGGCAATGTAGAAAAGTGCCTGGCGCTCTTCAAATCCAACAACCGCGTCGGCCTGTTGATTTTCGCAGGCTTGATGTTGCCATTGATCTTCTCATAGGGAAAAGCCCGGACGCGAGGCGCGTGCCGGGCTCACTTTCGTCCGCAGTCGAAACGCCGGCTGAACGACGGCGTCGCGTGGATCAGTTGCGGGCGATAATTTCCTTGCCTTCGATGCGCATGGTCAGGCCGAGCGAACCGGTACTGCGGCGCACGAGGAAGCGTGGGCGGCGATCGGCGAAATAGGAGTGGCGGCGGCGCGGGCGCGTCGACTTTGTGCGGACATGGCCGAGATGATCTTCGAGAGGGCGGGCGACGCCGTCGGCTTCCACCATCAGCATGGGAATATTGTACTTTTCCGACCAGCTGCGCCAATCGGCGGCGATGTCGCACAGGTCATGCGCCACCAAGAGCGGGACGCAGAGATCCGGATCGTCGTGATGAAGTTCGAGCGTCACCGTCACGCCACCATCGCCATGGTCGATGGCACGGGCTGCAACACCCTTGAAGGCCCGTGCGGGCAGGGCAAAGGACAGCGGCAGACCGCTGGAATGAAGAACCTTGCGCAGAACGGCGCCGCGCTCATCGAGCGTGATAGCGACATCTGCCGAACCATTGCTGTTGCCATAGGTCAGCTGCTGCGGGAACCGCGTCGGATCGAGCCGGAGAGTTGCGCCTGCCCATTCGGGCTTCAGAACGGTGTTGTTCATATCATGCTATCCTTGTTTTACCTGAGAGCCGTTTCATGGCCTCGTTCGGGACTTTTCGTCCTCTGATGGGTGGAAGATAGCCAGCGCATCTTCGAAACAGCTTAAAAATCGAGGTTAAGAAAACTTTGCATTCCCAAATGGTTAGCAAAACCCAGCCGCTTAAGGTTTCAGATTCCTGAATTGGGACGATGGCGCGTCATCCGGCCCACAGGTGGCACAGGTCGACGAAGTCTTGAGAAAAACGCCAGGGATCGGCCTGAACGCATGTCCTGAAAAGCACTTCAACAGCTGTGAGGGAAGGCGGCAATAGCCATTGCGGCGAGAGCCAAAAATGAGCGTGGAGGGCCGCTCTACAGCATCGAAGCATGATGCTGAGATGGAAGGGTCATAGCGTTACCGGCGGCTCGAAGGACGCTCCAAGATCAGGAGAGGACGACCTTGCCCGGGTTCATGATGCCGGCGGGATCGAAAGCTGTCTTGATGCGACGCATCAGGTCCATCTCGATCGCCGGGCGGATGGTGGCCAGTTCGTCGCGCTTCAACTGTCCAATGCCGTGTTCCGCAGAGATGGAGCCACCGAAGGAAAGCACGATACCGTGGACGATCTCGTTGATCTCTTTCCACCGGGCAAGGAAGGCGTTCTTATCGGCACCCACAGGCTGGGAAATGTTGTAATGGATATTGCCATCGCCCAAGTGTCCGAAGGCGCAGATACGAGCGCCTGGAATGGCGCGCATGACGGCAGCTGCCGCTTCGCCCATAAAGGCCGGAACGTGCGAAACCGGTACGGACACATCATGCTTGATCGAGCCGCCTTCCGGCTTCTGCGCATCCGACATGCTTTCGCGCATGTGCCATAGTGCCTGCCGCTGGCTCTCCGAGAAGGCGATGACGGCATCCTGCACGATCCCCGCTTCAAAACCCTGTTCCAATAGCGTTTCCACCATCGTTTGCGCAGTCTCAGCCGAGTCGGAGCTGGAGATATCGATCAGCGCGTACCAAGGATGCGGCGTTTCCAGCGGATCGCGCACGCCGGGAATATGTTTTGCGGTAAATTCGACGCCAATCCTTGGCATCAGCTCGAAGCCGGTCAGTGCGGTGCCGCAAAGAGTGGATGCGCGCTCGAAGAGTGTCAGCGCATCTGCCGGAGAATGGAGGCCCGCAAAGGCCACCTGATGGCCGAGCGGTTTTGGGAAGAGCTTCAGGACCGCGCCGGTGATAATGCCGAGCGTCCCCTCCGAGCCGATGAAGAGATCACGGAGATCGTAACCCGTATTGTCTTTCTTCAACCGACGCAGGCCGTCCCAGATTTCGCCGGTGGGGAGAACGACTTCCAGGCCGAGGCAAAGCTGGCGCATATTGCCATAGGCCAGCACCGCAGTGCCGCCGGCATTGGTGGCGAGGTTGCCGCCGATGCGGCATGAGCCTTGCGAGCCGAGCGAAAGCGGGAACATCCGCTCCACCTTTTCCGCGGCCTTGTGAACATCGTCCAGAATGCAGCCGCCATCGACGACAATCACATTGGCAATGGGATCGATATCGCGAACCTTGTTCATGCGTTCCAGCGACAGGATCACATCACTTCCGCCGCTGCGCGGCGTCTGCCCCCCAACAAGGCCGGTGTTACCGGTCTGCGGCACGATGGCCGTGCCGGTTTCGCTCGCAAGCCTCATGATGGCGGCAACCTCCTCAGTCGTGGAGGGGCGCAGCAGAAGCGGCGAGCTGCCGTGATAGAGGCCGCGGTTCTCAACGAGATGCGGTGCGAGATCGGAAGCGTCACGCAGCGCATTCTTCTCGCCGACGATAGCGACAAATCGTAGAAGCAGTTCGTCAGAAATGGCGGTTGGCGTCATGAGAATTCCTCCGGAAATCGTATCTGGCGAGGTCAGGATCGCGGTGCAGCCGCGCGCTCCAACCGGTCATTGATGGCTTCGCCAAGCCCCGTCTTGGGAATGGGCGTTACCGCAATGGTGGCAGCACCGCTCGCATCGGCAAGTTTCAAATGGTCGAAAAGATTGGTAGCGGCTTCGGCAAGATCACCGTTTGGGCTGAGATCGAGCACGGCAACCGCATCGCCTTCTCCCGTCACCGGCTTATTCCCAAAGCGGATCAGTGCTTCGCCCTTGTGAACTGAGGTCGCGTTCAGACGAACCGACGCACCCGGTGCATAATGGGAGGCCAGCATGCCAGGTGCTTCTATCGCCGCAGATGCCCTTGCCGGTCTCACCAGCTCGACCCCCGTTACCCGTTCGATCTCTTCCGCCACCAGTCCACCGGGGCGCAGGAGGCGGACGGAGCCATCGCTCTCCACCTTGATGATGGTGGATTCGACGCCGACGGGAGCAGCGCCAGCATCCAGAATAAGGTCGATCTTTTGCCCCAGGTCCGCCTCCACATGGGCCGCACTGGTCGAGCTGATCTTGCCGGAACTATTGGCGCTGGGGGCCGCAAGCGGCCGACCGAGTTTTTCGATGAGCGCGCTGGCAAAGCCCTTGGGAATACGAATGCCCACGGTATCGAGCCCGGCTGTCGCTAATGAATGGATGGGGCTTTCTTTTCTCAGGGGCAAGATCAGCGTGATGGGTCCTGGCCAGAAGGCCTCTGCCAGCCTGCGCGAGATCGGATCGAAGATCGCATGTTGCTCCGCCATCGCGATACTCGCCATATGGCAGATCAGCGGGTTGAACTGCGGACGCCCCTTGGTCTCGTAAATTCGGGTGATGGCTGCAGGATTGGTCGCATCTGCGGCGAGGCCGTAAACGGTCTCTGTGGGGATGGCGACGGGGAAGCCCGCCTTGAGCACGCGGACGGCGTTATCCAATGCCTCTTCCGGCTGCTGCTCGATATCGATGTGTCGCGCCATCTTTAAAGGCCCTTTCCTTGGGAAAGGCTCTTAAAGCATGTCGCGCAGAAGTGTGAAGCGGTTTTGCGATGACGACACCCGAAAACGTAAGAAGGTTTAACGTAAGCTGGGAATCTCGACGATCTGCGCAATCGGTAGAATGTCTCAACCGCTATCGGGAATGAGGTGGCGTTATAGCGCGTAAGCCTTACAACGCACGGATGATTTTGCGCAACTCCTCGGAACGGGCACCCAGCATCAATACATTCTTCAAGGCTTCTTTCGGATCCTGTGTCTGGAACAGCAAGCCGCCGCGATGAATGGACGTGTAGATCGCCACAGATGTGCCGCCGCCCTGCGGCTGCATCGCAACGGCGAAATACATCCGCGACCGGGTCTGGTCGATCTTTTCGAAGAAATGCTCCTCGCCGCACAGTTCAGCAAAGAAATTGGCGAGGTAAAAAGACCATAGAACCGGTTTGCTTTTGTCGAAACGGGTTGTGGAAGCGGTCACATGGCAATAGCCGAGATGGGGAGTGCTATCGATCAGCTTGTGAGAGATCATATTGGGGAAACGGATACTGGGGTGAAAGCCATTCAATCGTGAATGCGTTTTGGAGCCGGCGTCGTGCAAACGACGTGCTGTGATCTCCGCAACGTGTTCATGGCTAAGGTATCGTTTTCCGCCGGGCGGCAGCGGTTCTTCGAAGCGGCCGATGCGTCCGGTCCGCAGGAAATCGGAATGTGCGGTTTTCGACCTTATGGGCGTGATCTTGCCGGACTTTGTGTCCACATAGCGGATACGAGTTTCCTTCTCCACTGCCATATCCTCTTTGAAAGATATAAGCTTTTTAGCCGACCAGGGTTAATATGGGGTTTCCGGTGCCTCCGTGGCTTCTATCATAATGGGTAAAGGGCCGAAGTCTCATTGCGACGGTAGGCTGCTTGAATGACACTCTAAGTCACTGTTTTACATTCACAAAAAATAAGGCGGTACTTTTGAGGGCGATGTCGCAATTTGTCGCCAATGCGGGACAGAATGTCGCGCAATGTGGTGCTGCAAAAAGACGTCAATGATTAGATCAATCCACACCATGCGGCCGTGATTGTTGGGTGGCTGCAGTATTACTCGAGGACATGGCCATGGAACTGCGTGAAACCGTATTGCGCCAATTGAAGAATCGCCGCGAAGGCTTCAGCCTTGAGCAGCCATTTTACACCGATCAGGATTACTTCCAGCTCGACATGGAAACCATCTGGTATCGCGATTGGCTGTTTGTCGGTCATGACTGTGAAGTGCCGAAATCCGGCATGTATTTCACCGTTCAGGTCGGCAACTATGCTGTCGTGATTGTTCGCGGCAAGGATGGCACCATCCGCGCATTCCACAATTCCTGCCGCCACCGCGGTTCGCGCGTCTGCACCAGCCAGAAAGGCCAGTCGGCCCGTCTCGTCTGTCCTTATCATCAGTGGACCTATGATCTGGATGGCAAGCTTCTTTTCGCGCGCCACATGGGCGAAGACTTCAACAAGGAAAATTTCGGGCTGAAGCCGGTCGCCTGCGAAACCGTTGCCGGTTACGTCTTCATCTGCCTCGCTGAACAGCCCATGGATTTCGCGCCGGTTCGGGCGGAAGTCGAAGCCTACATGAAGCCACACCGGGCTTGGGAAGCCAAGGTGGCGCATGAAAGCACCATCATCGAAAAGGGCAACTGGAAGCTCGTCTGGGAAAACAATCGCGAGTGCTACCACTGCGCGGCCAACCATCCCGAGCTCTGCCGCACCTATCCGGAAAACCCGAGCGTCACCGGTACTGATGGCGGCGCCAGCGATCCAGAAATCGGTGGCCACTGGGCGCGCTGCGAAGCGGCAGGCCTGCCAAGCCGTTTCAAGATCGACCCCAAGGGCCAGTTCCGCGTAGCGCGTATGCCGCTGATTGGTGAAGCGGAGAGCTACACCATGTCCGGTAAGCCTGCGGTTCGCCGCCGACTCTCCGACGATGTCACCATCAGCCATATCGGCGCGCTGCTGCTCTTCCATTACCCGACGACCTGGAACCACTTCCTCGGCGACCACATGATTTCCTTCCGCGTGCTGCCGCTCGGTCCGCAGGAAACCATGGTCACGACCAAGTGGCTCGTCCACAAGGATGCCGTGGAAGGCGTGGACTACAATCTCGAAGACCTGACCCATGTCTGGAACGAGACCAACGATCAGGATCGCCAGATCGTCGAGGAAAACGCTTTCGGCATCCGCTCGCCAGCCTATGAGCCGGGTCCTTACTCCATGGAAGACGAAGGTGGCGTCATGCAGTTCGTCAACTGGTATGCCGACTTCATGATCGACCGGCTGTCCGGCGACAAGAAGAAGCTTTCCGCAGTGGCTTGATGCAGATGACCGTGCCCGTGACCTATAAGCATATCGATGAGATGAAGCCCTGGAGCGACAAGCTTCACATGCTGGAATGCATTTCGGTGACTCCCGAAACGCCGGATGTGATGACGTTCCTGTTCCGCTCCACTGACACAAACTGGTTTCGCTATATTCCGGGCCAGTTCGTGACGCTGGAACTGCCAGTGGGACCGGAGCCGCTATTCCGGACCTACACGCTGTCGTCCACGCCGTCTCGTCCCTATGCAGTAGCGGTCACGGTCAAGGCACAGAAGAATTCGATCGGCACGCGCTGGATGTTCGATCATCTCAGGCCGGGGATGAAGATCCGCGCGCTTGGTCCTCTGGGTGACTTCTCCTATGTGAAGCACCCAGGCGACAAATACCTGTTCATCTCGGCGGGCTCCGGTGTTACTCCGATGATGTCGATGGTGCGCGATATGTGCGATCGCGCACCGCACAGCGACATTTCCTTCATCAACTGCTCGCGCACGCCGTCCGATATCGTGTTCCGCCACGAACTCGAATATCTCGCGCGTTACATGCCGAACCTGTCGCTGGGGTTCATCGTGGAGTCCTGTGGTCGCACCGATCTCTGGTCGGGCCTGAAGGGCTTCGTCGATAAGGCCAAGATTGCGCTTCTGTCTCATGACTTCATGGATCGCACAGTCTTCTGTTGCGGCCCCGAGCCCTTCATGGCGGCGGTGAGTTCCATGCTCGAAGCCTCCGGTTTCGACATGACACGCTATCATCAGGAAAGCTTTGCGCCCGCCGCGCCGCCTGTTGCTGTTGGGGAAACCGCGCTCGAAGCTGATGGTGAGACACTCACGACGGTCGGCTTTACGCTCTCGGGTAAGGAAGTGCCGTGCCAGCCAGGCCAGACGGTTCTGATGACCGCCAGATCGGCAGGCGTTCGCATCGGTGCGGCGTGCGAATCCGGCATCTGCGGTACATGCCGCGTGCTGAAGCTGTCGGGCGAGGTCGAGATGAACCACAATGGCGGCATTCTCGATGAAGACATTGCCGAAGGCTATATTCTCGCCTGCTGCTCCAGGCCGCTGACCGACGTCAAGGTAGAGGCATAAAGCCTCCTCCTTTCCTTTTCGCTCCTGCAATCGGCCTTTAGTCTGATCTATGGAACGACTTTGTAGTTTTCCCGTTTCTAAAATGTCTGAGGCTGTGTCACTGCGGGCTGTTTCCGCGTTTCTGCCGAAAGATATAAAAACAGCACAACATCAATGTGCAAAGAAACGGAGGAAATTCATGCTGAATTTGCGGAAGACGAGCCTCGCCACCGCTTTTGTCATGGTCCTGACGAGCTTTACGCCATCGCAGGCCTTTCAAGTTCCTACACCCATTCCGGCACCGGTTGCGGCGCAAGACCACGTCGTAGACGTTCAGTATCGCGATTGGCGTGACCGTCGCGAATGGCGCCAGCGCCACGGACGCGATTGGCGTCACCATCGCGAGTATCGTCGCCAAGGCTTCTATAACGGTCACCGCGGCTATCGCGAACGTCGTCCGGGTTACCGCTATCACAATGGCTACTGGTTCCCGCTCGCAGCCTTTGCGGCTGGCGCGATCATCGGCGGCGCAACCAATCAGGCCCGCCCATCCTATGGCAGCAGCCATCAGCAATGGTGTGCAAATCGTTGGCGCTCTTACCGCGCTTATGACAACACCTATCAGCCCAATAACGGCCCGCGCCGTCAGTGCGTCTCGCCCTATAGCTGAGACAGGTAACTTGGAAGGCCCGGCTTGTCCGGGCCTTCTGCCGTCCTGGTGGCAAGCGGTCAAGTATCTGTAATCATTCTGTTAATGCTGCATTCAGGCTTAATTTCTTATCGTGAATATAAGGCGGGTCAACGCCGTTAAAAACTGGAAAAGCAGGAGAATAATCGTTGTAGTTCACCCCGTCCGTTTGTGTATCCGGATGTGAATGGAGAAGGTCAGATGAAAACTTACATGAAGACTATTTTGGCTGCCGGCCTCTCAGCAGTCGTTACTGCCGGATCTATTATCCCGGCACAGGCTATGCCTATCGTGCCCGCGGCGCCTGCCGCACCTCAGGCCGACAACAACATCGTCAACGTGCAGTACTGGCGCGATCGCGGTTACTATCGTGACTACGGTCCGGGCTATTACCGCGGTCATCGCGGCTACCGTGATTACCGTCCCGGTTATCGCCACCACAATGGCTACTGGTTCCCACTGGCAGCCTTTGCGACCGGCGCGATCGTTGGCGGTGCTCTGTCTCAGCCGCGTGAGGTCTATCGCCCCGTTCCGGAATATCGTCCGCGCCCGGTCTATCGCGAGTATCGACCGGTCGTCCGCGGTGGCCTGAGCCAGGCGCATGTGAACTGGTGCTACGGTCGTTATCGCTCCTATGATGCGTATAGCAACACGTTCCAGCCCTATCACGGTCCACGCCAGACCTGCTATTCGCCTTACGGCTGATCGAACGCGACATGGGATTGATAAGGCCGCCCCGCACCCGCGGGGCGGCTTTTTGTCAGATGATGCCCACGCGTCGCAGCAGGAACCAGGCGAGAAGACTGGACGCTATGATGAAGCCTGCTGCATAGAGCGTACCGTTTCCGCCATCGATGAAGGGCAGGGCGCTGGTATTCATGCCAAAGAAGCCGGTCACGAGTGTCGGCGGCAAGAGAAACGCCGTCATGATCGACAGGATGTAAAGATGGCGGTTCGTTTCGGACGAGAGCTTGGAGTCGATTTCTTCATGCAGCAGACGTGCGCGCTCCTGGAGCGCATAAACATCGTAATCGACTGATTCCAGCCGGCTCGTCAGCCGCCCGGCAATCTCCTCGAAGCCTGCGGGCATTTCATCCTCATCAGCGGCCGAGGCCCGCCGCATCAAGGTCAGTACGGTTCGAAGATGACGATGCAACCGCACGACCGTGCGCCGGACGGGTGCCAGCCTTCGCCGTTCGTCACGCGGCGCGGTGTCGTAGACATAGTCCTCGATCGCGTTGAGCTCTTCCGTCGTCTCCATCACCAGAGTGATCAGACTGCGCTGAAACTCCGCCACCAGTCCTTCGAAGATGTGCGATGGTGTGCTGTAGCGCTTCGGGTTCTTGTCGATCGCTGCGCGCAGGCGGTCCACTGACCGCAATGGCTGAAGCCGGGTCGTAATGATAAAGCGATCCGTCAACGCGAAATGCAGCCAGCCGAGGTCGCGCGTCTCCTGATCGAACTCCCTCTGAAAATCCACAAGAGTGCCGTAAAGCGCGCCCTCATCCACGGTGATGGAGGGGTGCGTCTCATGCGTGGTCAGAATGGCGCGACTGTTTTCGTCAAGGCCGGGGATCGCTTCCAGAAAGGTCGCCACCCGCGTGTCGACCAGATTGAGATGCAGCCAGAAGAAGCCCTCGCTGCTTTCCATTTCGCTCCACTGGGCGGTCGGTGCAAGACGCGTACAGGCCTGGTTCCCGGGCTGGAAGCGATAGGCCCAAACGAGGCCGGGAATGGCTGGGTACTGTATATCCATGTCTTGTTCCTGAGAGGCGGGCGGGGGCATAGCGGTCGCCTCTCTCGGCGAAAGGCCGGATCATGCAGACCAGAGTTTTATGACAGTTTCATAACAGTGACGATCCTTCCAAGCTTTGGAGCGAAAATCCGAATCGATTTTACCGAGTTACGATGTGCGGAGGCAAATACGGGTCTCGGTCCTAAGGCACGGTCCAAGCAAAAGTGTGCAGCGGTTTTGCGATAACGACATGCGATAACAAGGACCTAGAGCGTATGAGCGAATCTCAAAGATCGCGCCACGCTTTAAGGACGCGTGGCGCTCTTGGAGAAATTTCAAATTGACGTTTACGTAAAAATCAATTAGCCCCTAAAGACATTGCATTGTAGGCAGACGCTTCGGGAGGAGGCAGGATGTATACCGCGCCGGTAGACGATATCGCTTTTACGTTGAAACACGTTGCGGGGCTGGGCGAGGCTCTTCAGAGCGGTGCGCTCGGTGATCTCGATGAAGACCTCGTCGATGCTATTCTCCATGAGGCGGGACGTTTTGCGACCGAAGAAGTTGCGCCTCTCGCCGAAATCGGCGATCGCCAGGGATCGCGTCTCGTGGACGGTGAGGTTCGCACGCCCGATGGATGGGCCGGTCTTTATCATCGCTGGGCCGAAGGCGGCTGGAACGGCCTGACGGCGCCGGAAGAATTCGGTGGGCAAGGTCTGCCGCATATGCTGAATGTCGCCGCGCTGGAAATGTGGAACTCCGGTTCCATGGCATTTGCGCTCTGCCCGACGCTCACCATGGGCGCGGTCGAAGCCATCACCGCCCATGGCAGCGAGCAACTGAAGGCTATCTATCTTGAAAATCTCGTCAGCGGCAAATGGACGGGTACAATGAACCTGACCGAGCCACAGGCGGGCTCCGATCTTGCCGCACTGAAGAGCAGGGCCGAACGGGCCGACGACGGCACATACCGCATTTTCGGCCAGAAGATCTACATCACCTGGGGTGAACACGACGCCGCCGAAAACATTATTCACTTGGTACTTGCCCGTCTGCCGGATGCCCCGGCGGGGACACGCGGGATCTCGCTTTTCCTCGTGCCGAAGTTCCTGCCGGATGCGGTTGGCAATCCGGGTGAGCGCAACGATCTCTTCTGCCATGCTCTGGAGCACAAGCTTGGCATTCACGGCTCGCCGACCTGCACCATGATCTTCGGCGATGGCCGTTACGGTGAGGAGAAAGGTGCTATCGGCTGGCTCGTGGGTGAGGAGAACAAGGGGCTCGCCTGCATGTTCACCATGATGAACAATGCACGCCTCGCCGTCGGGATGCAGGGTGTGGCAATTTGCGAAGCCGCAACCCAGAAGGCGATCCAATATGCCAAGGAGCGGACTCAAGGCAAGGCGCCCGGAACGACGGCGACGGGCATGAGCCCGATCATCGAGCATCCGGATATTGCCAGAACGCTGCTGACCATGAAGGCGCTGACGCAAGGTTCGCGTGCCATCAGCTTCGCCTGCGCCCATGCCATCGACATGAGCCATGCGGAAAGCGATACCGGGACACAGAAGTTCTGGCAGGAACGTGCGGCCCTCCTGACGCCGATTGCCAAGTCCTTCTCCACCGATGCCGGTGTGGACGTGGCCTCGCTCGGCATTCAGGTGCATGGCGGTATGGGCTTTATCGAGGAAACGGGTGCTGCCCGCTATTTGCGTGATGCCCGCATCGCCCCGATCTATGAAGGCACCAATGGCATTCAGGCCATCGACCTCGTCATGCGCAAGCTGCCGCTCTCCGAAGGCCACCACGTTCGCGGCTTCATCGAAGAGTTGAAGGCCATTGCCGAAAACGTTCGTGCATCGAACAAGCCGGAACTGGGCGAAACGGCGCGCTACCTCGACCAAAGCGTCGCCGATCTGGAAGCTGCCACCGACTGGCTGCTGGATGCCCAAACCAACGGACGGGTAGCCGCCGCGCTTGCTGGCGCGACTCCTTACCAGCGCCTCTTCGGCCTCGCACTGACAGGTGTCTATCTTGGCAAGGGCGCGCTTGCAGACGTTGACGACGGGCAGGGTGCCAAGCGCGCCTCGCTCTGCCGTTTTGCGGCGGAAAATCTTTTGGCGGAAACGGCTGCGCTGAAGGATCGAGTCGTATCGGGTGCCGCAAGTCTCGAAGCTGCACGCGCCGTTCTTGGCTGAAGGAAGTATCCATGTCTGAAAATCATATCCTTCTCGAACGCCCTCAAGACGCCGCCGGGGTGCAAGTCATCCGCTTCAACCGGCCGGACAAGAAGAACGCGATTACCGATGCCATGTATCGCAGCATGATCGATGCGTTGAAGGCCGCCAATGCGGACGAGGACGTTCGCGCCATTGCCTTTCTCGGCACGCCGGGCTGCTTTTCTGCCGGCAATGATATGGCTGATTTCCTTGGGTTTGCCATGTCGGGAGGCAAGGGGCGGCTCACGGCTGGAGACTTCCTGCACACGCTGGTCAGTGTGGAAAAGCCCATCGTCTCCGGCGTCGATGGCTTAGCGATCGGCATCGGCACGACGCTGAACCTCCACTGTGATCTGACGGTCGCTTCCAGCCGCAGCCTCTTCAAGACACCCTTCGTCGATCTGGCACTGGTGCCGGAAGCCGCCTCCAGCCTTCTCGTGCCGCGCATTGCTGGCCATCAGCGAGCGTTCGCGCTTCTTGCGGCAGGTGAGGGCTTCTCGGCGGAGCAGGCTCTGGCTGCGGGCCTGATCTGGAAGGTCGTCTCTGAGGCCGATGTCGAGGAGGAAACCCTGAAGATTGCCGCTAACCTCGCGTCGAAGCCACCGCAAGCGCTGAAGATCGCCCGCAATCTCGTCCGAGGTGACGTCGATGCCATTCGAATACGGATCGACGAGGAAATCGTTCACTTCGCCGCCCAGCTTCAGAGTAGCGAGGCACGCGCTGCCTTCGAGGCATTCATGCGCCGTTAAGTCTCTTGAGAAGAAGGTGTCGGTCTTTACGGAACGGGAAGTGTTTCCGGTTACTCGATAAACATCTTTACTTGGGAGAAGGTCGCCATGATGCGCAAAACTGCTCTTGCAATGATTGCTATACTGTCACTGTCCGGCATTGCGGAGGCGGGCATGCTGTCCTCGCCGATGATATCTTCGCCTGGAGAGAATGATGTCGTTCAGGTGCAGGATTTCAACAGCCGCTCGCAACGCAGCAATCAGAATCAGAACAACGGGTGGGATCGTCGGCAGCCGCGTTTCGTCTGCGTCATCACGCCGCCCGATAGCGCCGACCGCTCACGCCCCTATGTCTGCCCGGTTCAGCAAGGCCGTGTCGGTGGCCGTTGCCGCTGCTCCGGCGTGGTCGGTAGCGGCAGTATCGATACGGCGTGGTAATACGCGTTACTTCTCCAGCGTCACGACCGCCTCGACATGCGGCGACCAGAGGAACTGGTCGATCGGCGTCACACTTGTAATGCGATAGCCACCCTCGACCAGGATGGAGAGATCGCGCGCTAAGGAAAGCGGATTGCAACTGACGGCAACGATCTTCTTCACCATGCTGCGGGCAAGCTCCTTGCATTGTGCTTCCGCGCCTGCGCGTGGCGGATCGAAGACGACGGCGTCGTAAAGTTTCAGCTCCTTGGCAATCAAAGGATGGCGGAACAGGTCGCGCCGCTCGATGGTGACCGGCTTCAAACCGGGTGTGTTGCGTGCGGCAAAATCCAGCGCCTTCAATGGCTTGTCTTCCGCTTCCACACCATGCACCTTGCCGATGCGTGCGAGCCGCAGCGTGAAAGTACCGGTGCCACAGAATAGATCGGCGATCCGCTTTGATTTGCCGACATGTGCCAATACGCGTTCGGCCATCGCCTCTTCCGCCACCTTCGTGGCCTGGACGAAGCTGCCCGCGGGAGGGGCGACCTTGACGCTGCCGAATTCGATCACCGGCTTTTGCGGTTCGATCAGAATTTCGCCGGAGAGCGATACCCGGGCGATGCCGCGCATGGAAAGAACTGTTTCCGTCAGTGCGCGGCGCTGTTTGTCATTGACGGACTTGATGCCGTCCACCGCAATATCGAGCCCCGAAAGCGTCTCCATCACCGTCATGCGGAAAGGCTCCGCATTGGATGCGAGCGGCAGACCGATAGCCCGGATCGCATCGAGCCTCGACACGATGGCGGGCGAGGCGATGGGACATTCCTCGATCGCAACGATGTGGTGGCTGCTGGCTTGGCTGAAGCCGAGAAGAAGTCCCTTCTCGGTCTTGCGCGCGGTAAAGACGACGCGCCGCCGCTCACCGGGCCGACAGATCACCAGCGGATCGACCTCCACATCCAGGCCCTTTGAACGCAGGGCAGAGACGACGAGGTTACGTTTGAAGGCATGATAGGGCTCGTCCGCAACATGTTGCAGCGAGCAGCCGCCGCAGGTGCCGTTTTTGCCATCCGGTCCGAAATGCCGGCAGGCAGGCTCGCGCCGATCTGGCGATGCTTCCGTAATCGACATGATCGTGCCCTGGTCCTTTACCCGAGCGATCGCGACTGTTTCTCCGGGGAGCGTAAAGGGCACATAGACCGCGCCCTCGGGACAGTGCGCAATGCCATCGCCCTGTGCGCCGAGGCTCTGGATCTTGACGGTCTGCGTACTCATGGCTTTCTGCCTCCGAGAAGGAATTCTACATTGCCATCCCCTCCGGCAATGGGGGAGGGGATCAGACCGAGGCTTTCCCAGCCCATGTCTTCTGTGAGCCAACGCTCCAACTCTTCGGCAACCTGCGGTGCGGTCTCGGGCTCTTTCAACAGGCCAGCCTTGCTGATCGCATCGCGTCCGGCCTCGAATTGCGGCTTGACGAGCAGAACCGCAAGCGCGCCATCCTTGGCCAGATCGAGTGCGGGTGCCAGCGCCAGCTTCAGCGAAATGAAGGAGACGTCCGAGACGATGAAGCTGATCTCGCGACCGTCAATATCCTCTTCTGTCAAGAAACGCGCATTCAGCCCCTCGATGCTGGTCACGCGCGGATTGTTCTCCACCCGCGGGTGGATCTGCCCGTGACCTACGTCGATTGCGGTGACGTGGCCTGCACCGCGCTCCAGCAGCACCTCCGTAAAGCCGCCGGTGGAAGCACCCACATCCAGGCACTCATGGCCTTTCGGGTTCAGCTCAAAATGATCGAGCGCAGCGACGAGTTTTAGCGCGGCGCGAGACACATAATCCTGTGCTGGATCGTCGATTGCGATAACCGCGTTCTCGGCGAAGCAGAGGCTCGGCTTGGTCACGATCTTGCCATTCACGCTGACGGTGCCGCGCGACACAGCATCGCGCGCGCGAGAGCGACTGGCAAACAGGCCCTTGGCGACCAGAAGCTGGTCCAGGCGTTGGTTTTCGGATGTTTTGGTCATGGAGAGTGTCAATGACGGCCAATCGGGCGCAGTGCAAGCGCTTTGTGTCTGCTCCCTGCGGAAGACTTCGTTTACCCTGACCAATACTGTCAGGGTTTGTTTCTTTAGAGAGTTCAAATTTAAGCAAAAATCAACCGCTTTGCAGCAATTTGCGAGGCTGAAAACAGATCCCGTCCTGACATGAAGGTTAGGACGGAAAACTATTGGCTCGCGGTCTGATGACTGATGCGCGGTCCTGCGTCGAAGAAGAGCTGTCGATGTCTTTGAAAAATTTGCCTATCAATATCAAGTTGATGATGACCTTCGTCGCCTTGATGGGTGTGTGCCTTGTGGCCTCGGCATTCGTGTTCTTTCAAACGCTGGACGCACAGCGCCTGTCTGACACGCAGACTCGCACGGTTCAACTGATGCAGACAGTAGACGAAGCGAAGGCAGCCATGCTGGAGCAGGTCGTCAATCAGCGCGGCTTTCTTCTGTTCCGGAGTGACAGCACCTACAAGGATGTCTTTGCTCAGCGTGACGTGATGCTGCAGAAATTGAAAGAGGCACGTGGATATGCTGCCGACCAGCCCGATATTTTGAAATCCATCGATGAGATGGAGGCGACAGCGACTGTGTTCTATAAGCAGTTGGCAGAGCCGCAAATGGCCGCTCGCAAAACGACGGAAGCACCGGTCTCCGAAATCATCGAGATCGGCCGCAACCAGGCCAAGGGCCAGGTCGACGGCTTCCGTGCTGCTGCCGAAAAGATCAAGGAGCAGCTGAACGCACTCGCCAAGTCGCAGATCGATGCCCAGCAAGGCGCTCAGGCCAACCTGCAATATGCGTTGCTTGGCGGTGGGGCGGCAGCGGGTCTCGTTGCCATCCTCTTGATCTGGGCACTATCGCGCGCCATCGTCACGCCCATTGTCGGCATGACCGATGCCATGGGCCGCCTTGCCAATGGCGATAACAACGTCGACGTTCCCGCTCTCGACCGAGGCGATGAAGTTGGGAAAATGGCACAGGCCGTTCTGGTCTTTAAGGATGCTGCTATCGAAAAGCAGCGTCTGTCTCATGAGAGTGATCGTTTGCGCGCCTCCACTGAGGCTGATCGTCTGCGCAACGAGGCTGAAAAAGAGCGCGCCGAAGCTGAGCAGGCTTTCGCTCGTGAGGAGCTTGCCAAGGGGTTGCAGGCGCTCGCCGACGGCAATCTCGACTACCGCATCGAAAAGGCCTTCACGCCGTTCATCGAGCCGCTTCGTTTGAACTTCAACACGTCGCTTGAAAGCCTGCAGCAGACCTTGCGCAAGGTGGGTGAAAACGCTGCGGCGATCCATGCCGGTGCTGCTGAAATGCTTTCTGCAGCCGACGACCTGTCTCGCCGCACCGAACAGCAGGCTGCTTCGGTCGAAGAGACCGCTGCCGCGCTGGAAGAAGTCACCACGACGGTTCGCGATAGCGCCAAAGGCGCCGAAGAAGCGGGCGCTCTTGTGCAGCGCGCCCGTGCCGGTGCCGAACAATCCGGTACAGTCGTGCGCCGCGCCGTGGCCGCCATGCAGGAGATCGAAAAGTCCTCTGGCGAAATTACCAACATCATCGGCGTGATCGACGATATTGCCTTCCAGACGAACCTGCTCGCATTGAATGCGGGCGTAGAAGCAGCCCGTGCCGGCGAGGCTGGTAAAGGCTTTGCCGTCGTTGCACAGGAGGTGCGCGAGCTTGCCCAGCGCTCGGCCAATGCGGCAAAGGAAATCAAGTCGCTGATCAGCAACTCCAGCAAGCATGTGGAGAATGGCGTGGGCCTCGTCGGCGAAACCGGCAAGGCGCTGCAGATGATCGTGGCCGAGGTCGAAGAGATCAATACCCATGTGAGCGCCATCGTCACGGTCTCGCGTGAACAGGCAACCGGTCTGCATGAGATTAACACCGCAGTGAACACCATGGATCAGGGAACGCAGCAAAATGCAGCCATGGTTGAACAGCAGACGGCCGCAAGCCACTCGCTCGCCCGCGAGGCCGAAGCACTCACAAGCCTGATCGGCCAGTTCAATCTGGGCGCAGGGGCAGGCATCCGTACGACATCCTTTACACCGAGTTCAGCTCATGTTGCGCCACGCGCAGCTCCTGCGGCTGCACCAAAGCCGGTTTATTCGACGAAGCCGAGCTTCACACCCGCCGCAGTCAAGCCGGCTGCCCGCCCGGTGGCTTCCCCTGCGCGCGCGCTCGGCGCAACACTGGCCCAGGCATTCGGAGCAAAGGCCGAAACGCCCCACCTGAAGGCGAGCGAGCAGAATTGGGAAGAGTTTTGAGGACAGGGCTTCCTACCAAAAAGCCGTAGGAAGCTCCGCGGGCGGCTATAATGCATTGGGAAAATGCTTCTGGGCCAGAACCAGCGAGCTATGTCGGTTGTTGGGGCGGCGGACACAGGCCCGCCCCTCGAATTCATAGTGAGACCCAATCGGCTTACGTAAATCTTGGTCCTGATAAAATCCGCTGAAGACCTGATCAAAGTCCTAAAAGCGATCTCCTCCGCTGCCTCGCCAATTGACTCGACCTCCAGTCTGTTCATGTTCCCGCAAGTCTTCAACGTCGACGTCTCTGTGAGCTGAGCAGCGCGTCCATAGCACGGGAAAATGGATCGCCCGCGCCTTCGTGCCTGACGTGGCGCTCTACAGTGATTGTAGTCGCGCCAGCTGTTCCCCCTTGCCCGGAACTAAACAGCTAAAATCGGGGTCTGCCGAGCCCTGTTGTGGCATCGGGCCCAGTGTGGATTGCAGACAACCGAAAGCCGCAAGGATCGTTCCTGCGGCTTCTTCGTTTTCGAATCAAAGGCTTATCCGGCAAAACCGACGTCGATCTGTTTTTGGCCTAGAGCCTGAAACACGGTCTTGATGATGCCAGCACGGTCTAGGCCCGCTTCTGCATACATGGTTTCCGGCTTTGCCTGCTCTACCCAATGGTCGGGCATGGTCAGCGTGCGAACCTTGATACCGGTATCCAGAAGGCCGGCTCCTGCCATGAAGTGGAGCACTTGCGCACCGAAACCTCCGGAAGACCCTTCTTCGATGGTGACGAGAACCTCGTGATGGCTCGTCAGCTGGCGGATGAGATCGAGATCGAGCGGCTTGGCAAAGCGTGCATCGGCCACCGTTGTGGAAAGCCCTGCTGCGTCCAGATCTTCCGCGGCTGCCAGGCATTCGGCGAGACGCGTGCCGAAGGAGAGAAGTGCGATTTTCGAGCCTTCCTTGACAACGCGGCCTTTGCCAATCTCGAGGATCTCACCGCGCGCCGGCATCTCAATGCCCACACCTTCCCCACGCGGGTAGCGGAAGGAGATTGGGCCTTCGTCATAGGCTGCGGCGGTGCGCACCATGTGTTTGAGTTCCGCCTCGTCGGACGCGGCCATCACCACCATGCCGGGGAGGGTGGCAAGGAACGTGGTGTCGAAGGAACCCGCATGGGTTGGCCCGTCGGCGCCAACGAACCCAGCGCGATCGATCGGAAAACGGACCGGCAATCCCTGCAGCGCCACATCGTGCACCAGTTGGTCGTAACCCCGTTGCAGGAAGGTGGAGTAGAGCGCGCAGAAGGGCTTGTAGCCTTCCGCAGCAAGACCCGCCGCAAAGGTCACGGCGTGCTGCTCGGCAATGCCGACATCGAAAGTGCGCTTGGGGAAGAGTTCGGCCAGCTTATCGAGCCCTGTGCCGCTCGGCATGGCAGCAGTGACGCCGACAATCTTGTCGTCGAGCTTTGCTTCCTGTACCAGCGCCTCGGAGAAAACGCTGGTATAGCTCGGCGCATTTGGCTTTGCTTTGGCTTGAGTGCCGGTAATGACATCGAACTTGTTCACGCCATGATACTTGTCGGCGGCGGCTTCGGCCGGGGCGTAGCCCTTGCCCTTCTGCGTCACGACGTGGATCAGCACCGGACCTTTCTGGTTGTCACGAACATTGCGCAGCACGGGAAGAAGGTGCTCGAAGGAGTGGCCGTCGATCGGGCCGATATGATAGAAGCCGAGCTCTTCGAACAGCGTGCCGCCCGTTACATAGCCGCGCGCATGGGTCACTGCGCGGGTTATGGCACGGTCGATCGTTTTGCCGAGATAGGCAGTCAGCTTCTTGCCGAAGTCGCGGAAGCCCATGTAGGTCCGGCCGGATGCAAGGCGTGCCAGATAGGCGCTCATGGCCCCCGTCGGCGGCGCGATCGACATGTCGTTGTCGTTGAGGATGACGATCAGACGTGCGTCCAGCGCGCCGGCATTGTTCAGCGCCTCGAAAGCCATACCGGCCGACATTGAGCCATCGCCGATGATGGCAATCACCTTGCGGTCACTGCCATTGAGTTCTGCCGCAACCGCCATGCCGAGACCGGCGGAAATGGAGGTGGAGGAGTGGCCTGCACCAAAATCGTCATATTCACTTTCGGCACGACGGGTGAAGCCGGAAAGGCCACCTTCCTGGCGCAGCGTGCGGATGCGATCGCGACGACCGGTCAGGATTTTATGCGGATAACACTGGTGTCCGACATCGAAGATCACGCGGTCGTCAGGGGTGTTGAACACCTTGTGGATGGCGATCGTCAGTTCCACCACGCCGAGGCCGGCACCCAGATGTCCACCGGTCTTGGAGACCGCATCGATCATCTCGTCGCGCAATTCCCTCGCCAGTTGCGGCAGGTCGCGATCCTCGATTGCTTTCAGATCGGATGGGAATTTCACCCGGTCAAGCAATGGTGTGTCTGGCATTCCGGTCAATCGTTTGGCCTTCGTGTTCTCTTCAAAAACGTACCCTTTAGATGGGGCAGGGCGCAGCCTTCGGCAAGCATGGTCCCGTTCTACAGCATCGGCCTGAAAATCGAAATCGATTTTCGGAAAAGCACGATGCGTGGATTCAAACATTTAGAGCGTCCTTTGTGCGTCCGAAAGGACGCTCGGCGCTCTCACACATTTCAGCTTTTGGGCAAAGGTACGAACTCGTCTTCATCTCCCGGTACGATATCGAAACGTCCGGTTCTCCACTCTTCCTTGGCCTGCTCTATGCGTTCTTTTGATGACGAGACGAAATTCCACCAGATATAACGCCGCGAATTCAAGGCTGCGCCCCCGAAGAGCATGATGTGGCAACCATCGACGCCGCCCTTCAGGGTGATGTCGTCACCGGCGCGAAAGGCCAGCAACTGGTCTGCTGCAAACACATCGCCAGCGACTTCCAGTGAGCCGGAGAGAATATAGATCGCCCTTTCTTCGTGATCGGCCGGAAAAGGAAACTTCGCGCCCGCGGCAAGCGAAAGGTCGGCATAAAGCGTATCGGTGAAGGTCTTGACCGGTGAGTGCAGGCCCGCAAAATCACCAATAACGACACGTCCGGTTGCGCCCGCCACATCGATCAGCGGCATGGAATCGCGTTCGGTGTGGGAGAAATCCGGAGCGATCTCTTCCTTGTCGTCCGGTAGGGCAAGCCAGGTTTGCAGGCCGGACATGGAGAAAGGATGTCCGCGCAGGTTTTCGGGTGTACGCTCCGAATGGACGATACCGCGACCTGCCGTCATCAGGTTGATATCGCCCGGCCGCACGACGATTTCCGTTCCGAGGCTATCGCGGTGCTTGATCTCGCCATCGAAAAGATACGTCACGGTGGAAAGCCCGATATGCGGATGCGGCTTTACGTCCAGCGCGTCCCCGGCCTTCAAGATCGCCGGCCCCATCCTGTCGAAGAAGATGAAAGGTCCGACCAGACGGCGATCCCTCGTCGGCAATGCGCGACGCACGGAAAAGCCGCCAATATCGCTTGAACGGGGAACGATAAGATTCTCGATCGCATCACACGCAAAAGCATCGCCGACGGCGGGATCATTGCCTGGAAAAAACGACATGGATTGCTCCTTCACCGTGCTTGCTTCGCAGACTACCACGATTTGATCCGGTGCGTGAGCATTCTCTTATGGAGGCGACGCTACTGCGACCGGCAGCGAGCAGGGCGACGAAAACCAAGCTCACGAGCACAATGCTTGACGTGCTAGCTTTATTCGCCGTCCAGTGGCTCGACACCCTGAGGTTTGCCTGCGCGGTCCAGGCGGATCTTTTCGATGCGCTTTTCGGCGGTCGTCAGCAACGCTTCGCAATGTTTCTTCAGGGCTTCTCCGCGCTCGTAAATGGCAATGGATTCGTCCAAGGCCACATCGCCGCGTTCCAGGCGGGCAACAATGCTTTCCAGCTCGGCGACGGCCTTTTCGAAAGAGTAACCGCTGACATCGGCTGTGTTGGCATTTTCCGTCATCTTCAACCCTTCATCATTCTCAAGATATGCATGGCCGCCGATTCCGCCAGCCCTTCGAGATCATAACCGCCTTCCAGAAGGCTGACGACCCGGTTGCCGGCATATTTATCGGCCATCTCCAGAATTCGCCCCGTTGCCCAATCGAAATCCTCACCCACCAGATTGATGTGGGCGAGTGGATCGCGGTGATGGGCATCGAAACCGGCGGAGATGATGATCAGGTCCGGCGAGAAATCGGCGATAGCAGGCAGAACCCTGGACTTGAAGGCCTCGCGGAAATGGTCGCTTCCCGTGTTAGGGGAGAGCGGCGCGTTGACGACATTGTTCTTCACGCCCGTTTCGTTTTTGTCGCCGCTCCAGGGATAAAGCGGCATCTGGTGGGTGGAACAGAAAAGCACCGATGTGTCGTTCCAGAAGATGTCCTGCGTGCCGTTACCGTGGTGAACATCCCAATCCACGATTGCCACGCGCTCCGCGCCATGCACCCGTTGCGCGTGACGGGCGGCGATCGCCGCATTGTTAAACAGACAGAAACCCATCGCCTTTTCGGTTTCCGCATGGTGGCCCGGCGGACGGCTTGCGACGAAGACGTTGTCGGCTTCGCCCTTGAACACGTCATCCACGGCCGCCATGGCCGCGCCGATGCCGGTCAGCGCCGCTTGCAGGCTTTTCGGAGAGGCGTAGGTGTCGGCTTCGATACGGTTGATCTCGCCGTCTTCTTCCGGGATCTGACGCATTACGGACAGAAGATGGCTTTCCGGGTGAACCAGAAGCACCGCATCCTCATTGGCCTGCGGTGCTTGGGTGCGAACCAGCCGCTCGAAATTCGGATGCTCGAGCGCGATGTTCAGCGAGCGCAGTCTGTCTGGCCGCTCCGGATGCCCATCAGGGGTGATGTGTTCCAGGAAGATCGGATGCTCGTAAAGCCGTGTGGCCATGGGTCGCTTGCTCCTGAAACGGATAAAATCGTTGTTAAGCGCGCTGCGGCAGCAGCGGGTAACCAGCCATCACCGCCCGGCCAGCAAGCGCTGCCACGACGGCCTTGATCAGATCACCCGGGACGAACGCCATGGAGCCGATGAATGCCTTGCTGAAACCGATGCCGGTTGCGAAAGCCAGGTAAGTGATCCCGAAAGCGTAAAGGACAATGACACCACCTGCGACGCAGGCGAGAAAGAAGCCAATGCCTTGCGTCAACGCGGTCTGGTTCGCCTTCACAAGGCGTTCGGAAAGGATGCCTGTCACGAATGCAGCGGCGATCCAGCCGATCAGATAACCCGTTGTCGGGGTTGTGAAAATCGAGAGCCCACCTCTGCCGCCGGAGAGAACCGGCAGGCCGATGGCCGCAATCAGGATTGTCAGCAGCACGGCAAGCGTGCCGCGCTTTGCGCCAAGCACGACACCCGCCAGCATGACGCCGAGTGACTGCGCTGTGATCGGAACCGGAATGAAGCCGAGTGTGATGGGCGGCAGCAGGCCAAGTGCGATGATGATGGCTGAAAACAGCGATATCAGAACGAGGTCACGGGTCGTCATGGGGCATCTCCCTTTTGCTTAAGTGAGGTTTGACCTCTGAAGCCGCGCGCGTCAATGGCATCCGCAATCGCGTCGGCATCCTTCAACGTCATAATGACGAGTGGGACGAGAATACTGGTGAGCCTCACACGACTGCCGCGTGCCCGGTGCGCATCGCTCAACGTGTGATACCGGCTGATGATTTCAGGGACGAAGCGAACCACAAGTCCAACCGCAAGGCCCACGTCTGCCGCATTCGCCAAGCCAAGCTTCTCAAGCGGGCGAAGCGCGTAAGTGATCTCATCCATGAACTGCGAGATGCTGACACTTGCCGTGACCGCCGTTGCCAGCAGTGTCAGCGCGCTCAATCTCAAGAGGGTGATGGTGGCATCCATGAATGGGATCAGCAGGACGCTGAACGCGGCGATGAGGGCGATGGTGAGGAAGACCGGGCGAAGCCGGGAGAGCGTTCCGCGCAGTCCAAGATGGGCCTGCCAAAGAATGAGCACCGCCAGGATGACCGCAAGACTGAGGATCAACGGATCGCGAGTGAGAAATAACCCCGCGCTGAAAGCCGCAAGCGTCAATAGCTTGATGCGCGGCGAAAGCCTGTAAAGCCAGCCCGTTCCCTCGGCATAAAGGCTTCTCATGAAAGTGCGATCTTCCGGTATTGGGCAATAACCTCTTCTGGCTTACCATCCAATGTCAGCACGCTTTGATGAAAGAGCAGAACGCGATCGAAAGTCTCAAGCAACGATAGGTCATGGGTAATGACGACCACATCCTGCTCCAAACTGAGGATCGTCCGCTCCACCACGGCGCGGTTCTTCAGGTCGAGCTGGTTCGTCGGTTCGTCCAGGATCAGAATGTTTGGGCCGGTGATGGACAGCGCCGCAAGTGCTGCAAGCTGCAACTCGCCGCCCGACAGTTCATGGGCACGGCGGCCTGAAAGGTGTTCGATGCCGAAGCGATGCAATATCGCCGTCACGGCCTCATCGACCGCGCTCTTGCCGAGACCGCGATTCCTCAATCCAAAGGCGATGTCGTCGCGAATGATCGGCAGGATGATCTGGTTCTGCGGGCTCTGGAAGACAAAGCCCACCTGTTTCAAGACGGAATCGGCATCCTTTACCGTATCGAGCCCGTTGACGATGACCCTTCCGGTCGTTGGTTTGGTCAGACCATTGATCAATCGGGCGAAGGTGGTCTTGCCGGAACCGTTGAGACCGATAATGCCGATGCGCCGTTGCGATAGCGAAAGATCGAGCGGCGCAAGCGCCGTTCGTCCCTCGAAAGTTACACCCGCATTCTGGAACTGAATGTCCACGTCGTTTCCCTTGTCGTCCTCTACGCCTCTATAAACACAAAGGGCTAGCGACGAAATCAAGAACAAAAAAAGAACATTGATTTCGCGAAACGGGAATCCTAGACTTCATGACATGGCGATTCTGGTTTCCAACGAAGCAGCACGGCGTATTTTTCTGGCACGGCAGGGTCTTTCGGCGCCGCCGAACAAGGCACTGTCGAAGGACGGATTGCTCGAGCTCATTACGACTCTCGGCTTTGTGCAGGTGGATAGCATTGCCACCGTGGAGCGGGCGCATCACCAGATCATCTTCTCCAGAAACCAGACCTATAGGCGCGAGCATCTGACCGCGCTACTGGAAAAGGACCGCACGCTTTTCGAGCACTGGACACATGATGCGTCGATTGTGCCGACGGCCTTTTATCCCTACTGGAAGCACCGCTTCCGCCGCCGCGAGCCAATCATGCAGGAGCGTTGGCAAAAATGGCATGGCGAGGGATTCGATTCCGCCTTCGAGGAGACCTATCGGCACATTGCGGAAAACGGTGCGGTCATGTCGCGCGATATGAAGGCCGAAGATCATCAATCCGGCGGCTGGTGGAACTGGCATCCATCCAAGACGGCGCTTGAATATATGTGGCACACCGGCAGACTTGCCATCGCGCGCCGCGTGAACTTTCAGAAGGTCTACGATCTTGCAGAGCGCGTCATCCTGAAGGAGCACTACGATCAGGACGTCAGCCACGAAGCCTTCATCGATTGGGCCTGCCGTGAGGCACTATCTCGGCTGGGCTTTGCGACCTCAGGAGAAATATCCGCCTTCTTCAATCTGGTGACGCCGAACGAGGCGAAGGACTGGGTGACGTCCCACCGGGATGAACTGGTTGAGGTGTCGCTGATCTCAGCCAATGGTGCTAAGGAGCGCGCATCCCACGCCTTTGCGAGCTTTGCAGCAGAAATGGATGCGGAGGCGTCGCTCGAACCGCCGCAGCGGGTCCGGGTTCTCAGCCCCTTCGATCCGTTGTTGCGCAACCGTGCTCGTACCGAACGCCTCTTCGGCTTCTTCTATCGGATCGAAGTCTTCGTGCCGGAGCCGAAGCGACAATATGGCTATTATGTCTTCCCGCTTCTGGAAGGCGATCGCATGATCGGGCGCATCGATATGAAGGCGGAGCGCAAGAATGGTTTGCTCGACGTTAGACGTCTATGGCTGGAGCCGGGCGTGCGGCCATCATCCGGCAGGTTGGGAAAGCTGGATGCGGAACTGAACCGGCTGGCAAAATTCACCGGCGTTGCGAGCGTGCGTTATTTGGATGGCTGGCTAGCTGGGGAATAGGGCCAAGAGCGGACGAGCCCGCTCCTGGCATTTCACGCATCAGCAGAGCTCGGTGGAGCTGATCTGGATACCAAAGCCTTCCAGCCCGACATAGTGGCGCTCGCGCGTGGTCAGCAACTTGATGGAGCTGATGCCGAGTTCCTTCAGGATCTGCGCGCCAAGGCCGATTTCCAGCCATTCTTCTTCGCGAGAACGCGCCTGCTCGTGAGTCTCGTCCGCATCACGCGCCTTGCGGCGGCCTTCGACCTTGCCGACGCCAACTGAACCCTCGCGAAGATAAACGATAACGCCGCGACCTTCCTCGGCAATCTTCTGCATATAATTGCGCACCGGCTGCTTGCTGCCGAAAATATCGTCCGCCACGTTTTCCGGATGCAGGCGAACCGGAATATCGACGCCATCGCGGATATCGCCGAAAATCACCGCCATGTGCTGCATCGGGTCCCAAGGCAGGGAATAGGTCTGCGCCTTGGCCGGGCCGAAGGGTGTGTCGATGGTGAACTCGCTCTCAATCTCCACCAGCGTTTCCTTGCGCTGGCGGTAGGCGATCAGGTCGGCAACCGACACCTGTTTGAGACCATGGGTTTCCGCAAAGCTCGAAACCTGCGGACCGCGCATGACGCTGCCATCGTCATTGACGAGTTCGCAGATGACGCCGATCGGTGGCAGGCCTGCAAGCCTGCAGAGGTCCACGGCTGCTTCCGTATGGCCGGAGCGCATCAGCACGCCGCCTTCGCGTGAAATCAGCGGAAAGATGTGGCCGGGACGGGTAAAATCAGCGGGACCGACATTCGGGTTCGCAAGATTGCGCACCGTCAGCGTACGGTCGTCGGCGGAAATGCCGGTCGTGGTTCCGTGTTTGAAGTCGACGGACACGGTAAAGGCGGTCGTATGCGCGCTGTCGTTTTCGGCGACCATGGCGTTCAGGTTCAGCCTCTTGGCTTCCCCCCGAGGCATGGGCGCACAGACGATGCCGGAGGTGTGGCGCACGATGAAGGCCATTTTTTCAGCCGTACAATGCACGGCGGCAACGATGAGATCGCCTTCGTTCTCGCGCCCGTCATCATCCATGACCACCACGATCTCGCCAGCCTCGAAGGCGCGGATCGCTTCCACGACGCGTTTCTGATCGTATGCCATGCTATTTCTCCTGTTTATTTCAGTCTGCCAGTCTGGCCGCGGTCGCGCAGATAGTGGTCTGCTACTGTGCAGGCGACCATGGCTTCGCCAATGGGAACGGCGCGAATGCCCACGCAAGGGTCATGACGGCCCTTGGTGCGGACGTCGACGTTGTTTCCATCGGCATCGATGGACTGGCGTTCGGTGAGGATCGAAGAGGTGGGCTTGATGGCAAAACGTGCGACGATCGGCTGGCCCGTCGCAATGCCACCTAAAATGCCGCCGGCGTGGTTCGACAGGAAGAAAGGCTGCCCGTCATTGCCCATGCGCATCTCGTCGGCATTTTCCTCGCCGCTGAGTTCCGCGGACGCAAAACCTTCGCCGATCTCGACACCCTTGACCGCGTTGATCGACATCAGATTGGACGCGATATCCTGATCGAGCTTGGCATAGATCGGCGCGCCGATGCCTGCCGGAACGCCCTCGGCGAGAACCTCCACCACAGCACCGATGGAAGAGCCCGCTTTGCGGACCGTATCGAGATAGTCTTCCCAGACAGGCACCATCTCAGGATCCGGGCAGAAAAAGGGGTTCTCGTTGACCTGCGCCCAATCCCAATTGTCGCGGTTGATCTTGTGCTTGCCGATCTGCACGAGTGCTGCGCGAACGGTCATCCCGGGCACCACCTTGCGGGCCAGCGCGCCGGCTGCCACACGTGCTGCTGTCTCGCGCGCAGAAGAGCGGCCACCGCCGCGGTAATCACGAATGCCGTATTTCAGATCATAGGTGAAATCGGCGTGGCCTGGACGGTAGCGCTTAGCGATCTCGCCATAATCCTTCGAGCGCTGGTCGGTGTTTTCGATCAGCATGGAAACCGGCGTGCCTGTGGTGATCATGGTCTCGCCGTCCTCATCCAGCATCACGCCGGAAAGAACCTTGACGATGTCATCTTCGCGCCGCTGGGTGACGAAGCGGCTCTGGCCAGGCTTACGCTTATCCATCCAGGCCTGCACCTCCGCAAGCGTGAAGCGAATGCCGGGAGGGCAGCCATCCACCACGCAGCCCAGCGCCGGACCATGGCTTTCGCCCCAGGTGGAAACGCGGAAGAGATGACCGAACGTGTTATGCGACATGACAATAAAACCAGACCAGGCAGCGTTTCCTATAGAGAGACGCGATATTTACAAAAATGCGCGGTCATCTCCTTAGTGGAAAATAACAGGAAGGCAAAAGCCTTTCTTTGATCCGGCTGGGGCAGCGTGCATCAAGACACGCGACGCAGTTCCTGCTGTAGCGCAAAGGCTGAAAACTCGTGTGGTGGCAAAGGCGCGGCAAAGGCAAAGCCTTGAAGGATATCGCAGCCCATATCTTTCAGCATAGCGGCATGCTCCATCGTTTCCACGCCTTCTGCCACGGTCTCGACGCCGAGCGAGCGGGCGATGTCGATGATGGAACGGACCAGCGCCCGCTCCTGTGGAGAGTTTAGAATCGGCATCACCAGCTGTCGATCGATCTTGAGGCGTTTCGGCTTGAGGCGCAGCAGGCTGATGAGTGAGGTATGCCCGGTACCGAAATCATCGATTTCGACATCGATGCCAAGCGCTTTGACCCTGTCGAGATTTTGGACGACCTGCTCGTCGCTGTCATCGAGGAAGATGGATTCAACCAGCTCAAAGACAACTTCGCCAGGCCGGATGTGAAGTTGTTGCAGGCTTTCCAGCAGATGCACGTCATGCAGACGACGCACCGAAACATTGACCGAAACGCGGGGGATTTCCAGTCCCTTCATACTCCACAAACGCCGGTCCTGTAGCGCGGATTGCAAGGTCAGTCGATCGAGCGCCTGAACGACGTCCAGCTCCTCTGCGATACCCAGGAATTTGTCCGGCGTCAGCAGGCCGCGTGTGGGATGGCGCCAGCGGACGAGCGCTTCCATGCCTGCGATCTCGCCGGTTCTGGCGCAGAGTTGCGGCTGGTACCAGGTTTCGAACTCACCCTTTTCCAGCCCCTCCAGAATCTCATCGGCCGTGCGCTTGTGATTGACGATCTCGGCTTGAAGATTTTGCGTGAAGAACTCGTAGCGGTTCCGGCCCATCGCTTTAGCACGATAGAGAGCGAGGTCGGCGTTGATGAGAATCTTGCGCGCGTCGTTATCCTGGGCTTCGCCAAAGGCGATGCCGATCGAGACGCCGCATCGGCAAGTAAACCCTTGAAAATCGAAGGGATGCTGGAAAGCTGCGATGATGTTCGATGCGATCAAGGCGACGGTGTGCTTGTCGGCCAGCTGCGGGATGAGGATGACAAATTCGTCGCCGCCAATACGGGCGATGATACCCGCATCACCGACATTGAGGGTCAGAATTTCCGCGGCTCTGGCAAGCGTCGCATCGCCCGCTGCGTGCCCCAGCGTGTCGTTGATCTGTTTGAAGCGGTCGAGGTCGAGGTGAAGGATGGCAAAACGCGACCGGCCATCTGCCATGGGCGATAACGTCAGATCGTCCAGCTCCTTATCCAGCTTTCGACGGTTTGCCAGCCCGGTCAAGGGATCGTGCAGCGCGTTGTGCTCGATGTGTGACTTGGCCTCGATCAATTCCGCGTTGCGTGCCTCGGCCTCTTCCTTCGCGGCCTTAAGCTCCTCGGCAAGGCGCACATCTGCGGTGATGTCGAAAGCAATGCCGATGACCTTGCGATCTCCATCCCGATCGATATGGATACTGCCCACGGAGCGAATATAGCGTACCTCTTCATCTTGGGGCAGCACGCGCTGAATGCTGGAGAAGGGCTCATTGTTGGCTGCGGAGCGATCGGCCTCAGCGGCGGCCTTCTCTCTGTCATCTGGGTGGAGGCAGTTCAGCCATTTCGCTCGATCCGTGTAACCTGTAGTATATTCCAGCCCATAGAGTTGGTGCATACGACGATCCCAATAGGAATGGTCCTTGGTGAGATTGGCTTCCCAGATACCACAATTATAGGATTGGAGCGCGAAATCGAGCCGTCGCGACAACTCCATCAGATCGTGTTCGCGGGACGACAGTTCCTGAAGCGCAAGCTCAAGCTCGGCATTCTTGACGCGGCTGCTATAGATTGAGTTCTTCAACGTCTCTGCGATCTGCATGTCCGAGGTGACATCCCAGATGATGCCGCTTGTGTGCCGGGCACCGTCCGGTGTGCCATAGTTTGCGCCTGCAGCCCGCAGATAGCGCATCTCACCGGATCGCAATTGAATTCTATAGGCTTCGGAATGGGTTTCCTCCCCATCGGTGCAACGCCTCAGAAAGTCGGTGATCTTGGGCCGGTCTTCTGGCGCGACGGCTTCCAGCCAACGCGTGAGAGAAAACCCGTTCTCGGTCGTCGCGTAGCCATGCAGTCCTGCAGCACGACCATCCAGATAGCACGCGTCGCCGCCATTCAGCTCCCATAGGCCGATATTGGACGAATCCATTGCGAGCTTGAAGCGCTGGGAGAGTTCGAGGAACTTGCTCTCTCGAATATGAATCATCGTCAGATTGTGATTGCGCTCTGCAACCAAAAGGAGAATGACGGTGAGAGGCAATGCAATCCAGAAGGAGGCCGGATCGATGAAGTAGATCACCGCAAGCGACACGCCCGCCGAAGCGCCGAACAGCATCTTTTTTCGTTTGCTCTTCTCGCGGATGCTGCGTGAAAATGTCGATGCTGATGCCACGTCAGACAGTCCTCAGTCCAAGCTCAGAAAACAATGGTCGAGGAGAACCCTAAAAGATAATCTAAAACAAATAGTATAGCTGCGCGCCCCCGCTGGTGTTTCAGAGGCCACGTCGCGAAAAAAGTCTAAACGTTTGATATTGGTTAAAATCCATTCACCAATTATACGGAAATTGACATTGTTACGGGCGAATTCCGCCACATTCGGGAGAGAAATCTTGTTGCATGAGAAACTGATCCGGGGCCTGAAGGAGGCTAGAACCATGCGCTTGATGATTGCCGCACTTTTAGCCACCGCAAATCTTTTTGCCCCTTTGAACAGCTTTGCTCAGAGCGTCGATGTCGAGTCGACCATCAGCAAGGTTGACGTGAAGGGCCTGAATATCACGCTCGCTGACGGTAAGAATTACAAAGTGCCGGAAGAGTTCAACTTCGAGGGACTGCAACCGGGCGTGAAGGTTCTGGTGTTTTACACGGAAGTGGACGGCAAGCGCGTCGTGGATGACCTTGAGGTCGTGCAGTAAGCGAATGCAGCGTTCACATCAGTGATCTGTTTTTAGGCTGTTGAAACGAGCACCGTTTTACCGCGGCACTTCCAATTATTTCAGGCATTTAGCACGCAACTCCGAAATCAATTTCGGCGCGTTGGTCAATTCGAAACCCGTACTATATTCTACCCGGGCGCCGGACGTTGAAAGGCTTGCCCAATCGGCGCCCGATGTGAGCGCTGCGAGCAGCTTCGGTTCCTTAGCAAGACTGATCGCTTGTTCATCGTTCCTGACGGGAGGCATCTTGATCGTCCGTTTGTAGCGGCCGATCTCAAAGGTCATCTTGCTAATCCCAAATTCCGCTATATCGGCCTCCTGCATGACGAAGACCAGTTCGCCTTTGTCACACCGCACGAGATAACAGATGGTGATGTCGCCAGTATCGTCCGGCGAGCACGTCCCAACGGTGCCGGTGTTGCGACCGTCAAGATGTCTCCACGGTGCTGGAGGTTCAGTCTCGGCGGGCTCTGTATCCTGTGCGTTGGCCAGACTTGCCATCATCACGGCAACAAGGAAAACCGTTTTGCCAAGCATATCATGCTCCCTGAACCTCAGCGTTCTGAAGAAGCTATTTGAAGCCTTTCTTTACGTCCAGAGCGGCAGACACAGGGTAAGACTAGACGGTTTCTCTGACGTCAACCCATTCGGCCAGATTCTTGTCGGTCTCGACTTTCAATATCTTGTCCTGTGGAATGGGAATTTCAGCCGCTTCGTCCTTGTCCATGCCAGAGACCAGCCGGAACATGCTGCGGATCACACCGCCATGACAAACACAAACGGTCTTGCGCTCGACGGATGAAAGCCAGGCGCCGATGCGCCAGGAAAGTATCTCATAGCTTTCGGCATTCTGGCCCGGAGGAATGAAATCCCATTTCGCCGCCTTGCGCGCTTTGACGCGGTCAGGAAAGGAAAGCTTGAGTTCGGGGAGGGTGTAGCCTTCCCAGTCGCCGAAGGACACTTCGACGAGGCGCTCATCGGTGCGGTAGTCTATAGGATCAAGTCCCATCGCACCGCGCACAAGTTCCATGGTTTCACGCGTGCGGCCAAGGGGACTTGCGACGTAATCGAATTCCGTGGCTGTCGGGCCGAGAATAGCGGCGAGGGTCTTGCCGTTGCCGACCGCTTGGGAGCGGCCGAAATCGTTAAGAGGGATGTCCTTTTGGCCTTGAAGCCTTCTGATCGCGTTCCAGTCTGTCTGTCCGTGGCGGATAACATAGACCAGCACTGCTCACCCCTGCTTTTCTAACTCTGTCCTTTAAAGACGTGACGGCGCCGCACGTCAAAAATGAGGCGGCGCCAGTCCTTATCTCTGAACCGTGTTAGTCTTTTACGACGGAGATGTCCGGCGCGTCTACAGCCTTCATGCCGATTGCGTGATAGCCCGAATCCACATGATGCACTTCACCCGTCACGCCGGTCGAGAGGTCCGAGAGCAGGTAAAGCGCAGACTTGCCGACTTCCTCGATGGAAACGGTGCGCTTGAGCGGTGCGTTGTACTCGTTCCACTTCAGGATATAGCGGAAATCGCCAATGCCAGCAGCGGCAAGCGTTTTGATCGGGCCGGCGGAGACGGCGTTGACGCGAATGCCGCGGTTGCCGAGATCGACCGCCAGATAACGCACGCTTGCTTCGAGCGCTGCCTTGGCGACGCCCATGACGTTGTAGTTCGGCATGACCTTTTCAGCGCCATAATAGGTCAGCGTCAAAATCGAGCCGCCGTCATTCATGATCGGCTCGGCGCGCTTTGCAACGGCTGCCAGAGAATAGACGGAGATGTCCATGGTGCGGTTGAAGTTGTCGCGGCTCGTGTCGAGGTAGCGACCCGTCAACTCGTCCTTGTCGGAAAACGCGATGGCGTGCACGACGAAGTCGATCTTGCCCCAATGGGCTTCGAGATTGGAAAAGACAGCGTCGACCGTTTCGAGATCGGTGACATCGCAGTGGCCGGCCATGAAGGCGCCCAGTTCCTGGGCCAAAGGCTCAACGCGCTTCTTCAATGCGTCACCCTGCCAGGTGAAGGCAAGTTCGGCACCGGCATCGGCGCAAGCCTTGGCAATGCCCCAGGCAATCGAACGATTGTTTGCGACGCCCATGATGAGACCGCGCTTGCCGGCCATCAGGCCGGATGTCTGAGCCATGTGATGCTCCCTCATATTCCAGATTGATCCTGCCTATGGCATAGGCAGAACCGCTGTTCAAGAAGGCCTCAGATCATCTCATGTAAGGGAGCGTAACAAAGGGTGCGTTGTTCACCGCTTTCACGCAGGCGTCACAGATAAAGGCCTTCGCGCATGTGGCGCATCAGGTCCGTTACTTTAGCATCTGGTGTTTCAAGCAGAACGATACGCAGTTCGACGACGAGATCGCCGAAGGTGCCATTTTCTTTTTGTAAGCCTTTGCCCGGCACGTGAATGGCCTTGTCCGAACCGGACCATGCCGGCACTGAAACCTGCTGCTCTCCACGAGGCGAGTGAACCTTGGCCTCGCATCCCAGCACCGCATCGGCAAGTGCGAGCGGTAGACTTGTGTGGATATCGTAGCCCTTCACGGTGAACGCGTCGTCGCGGGCGGTCAAAACCGTGACCACGAGATCGCCACGTGGCGTTTCCGGCAGCTTGAGACCCTGGCCCTTCAGTCGCACCACATGTCCATCGGTGGTTCCGATCGGCAGATGAAAGCGCACTTCCCGCTCATCGGGCATGCGAAGCGTCACCTGCTTCTGAGCGATAATGTCGTTCACGGTTACAATGGCTTCGGCCGTCATGTCGGGTGCTTTCTCCACGACCGGAGGAGGCGCCTTGAAACGACGGATAAGGGCGTTGAAAAAGCCGAGGGCAACGGAGTTTCCGGCGTCCGATGTTTCGCGAGCGGATGCGTCGTCGACCGATCCGTTGACGGCGGATTTTCCCGCGTCAACGCCGCCTTTTACCTTCGCTTCCGCACCGAAAATGCGTTCCAGCATATCCTCGGGAGATTCCGGTTTGGCGCTACCCTTTGTTGCGGTGGCAGAGGGATCTTCTGTGCTCTCTGCGGCCGCCTTCTCGTTGCGCGCCTGCGCCCGGGCCAGTTCTTCCATCAGCTTTTCGGCGGCCTTTGCGCGTTCCGCAGCCTGGCGGGCGGCCTCCCTTGCGGCTTCCCGCTTCTGCATAATGGTTTGTTCGCGTTGCTTGCCGTCTGAGGCCCGACGCGCCTGGTCGTAGAAACCGCGCTTCTTTGGATCCTTCAGCAGATCGTAGGCCTGTCCAATCTCGGTGAAGCGTGCGGTGGCATCCGGATCATCGCGATTGTGATCGGGATGAACGGTCTTCGCCTTGGAACGCCAGGCGGCCTTTATCTCGTCCGAATCGGCATCGTGCTTGACGCCGAGAATTGAATAGGGATCACGCATCCGAACCACCAGTTACGCCCGAAACTGCTGCCGCTTGTCGAAGCGGCCTGAAACAGAAGAAACTCAGACCTGAACGTGCCAACCTTCGAAAATGTTGCACGATCAGTGTCTTGAACTGGATAGGACTGTGGCAAGAAGTTGCTAATCAGACCTTTACAGACGCGTTACTGAGCGCGTCGCCGGTCTGATCTCTGAGGATAGGGTAAATGTTTTACTTCTGGTCGAAGCGGGTCATCAGCCATTCGCCTGTCTCGGAAAGGCACGCTTGACCCGTATAGCTGGCCACGCCTTCAAAGGAATGGCGCGTGGTGTTGAAGTTGCGGCAGACGAAGCCGGTGCTTCTGTCTTCGCTGATCGCGGTTACGACGCCAGCGCTGCCGGTTGCAGCATTCGCCCATGGAACGGGGGAATCGGCAACTTTCACCAGGTCGGCAGACGTGACAGCATTGCGAATGGTGGCATCATCGGAGAGCACGGGCTGGGTCGGCTGGTTTGGCACGGACGCCGTGGAGAGCGAGCGGTCGACTTTTTCGCCGCCGAAAAGATCAAGACTGACACAGCCTGTCAGTGCAACGGCCATAAAGCCGGCGGCAAAAACATTGACGACCGATGACAGGAAGCTCTTTGTGCGACTGTTCGACTTTGCTATGACGATCACCATCTCTTACCCAGAACTCATCTCTGGTACGCAAATCAGCTTTGGAGCATTTTATTCAATATGTCGGAAACGGGGTTAACATCTAGTGACTTCACGGAAGAAAATGAACCATTCGCGCTTTTCGCTGAATGGTTGCGTGATGCAACCGCGTCCGAGATAAATGATCCAAACGCGGTGGCGCTGGCCTCCGTGGACGAGGACGGAATGCCGAGCGTGCGCATGGTGCTGTTGAAAGCGGCGGATGAACGCGGCTTTGTGATCTACACGAATTTCGAGAGCCGCAAGGGTCGCGAGCTTCTTGGACAGCAGAAGGCCGGCTTGTGCTTCCATTGGAAAAGCCTCCGACGACAGGTCCGCATTCGAGGTTTGGTGGAGATCGTCTCGGACGAAGAGGCAGATGAATATTATGCCTCACGCCCCCGTGGCAGCCGTATCGGTGCCTGGGCCTCCAAGCAGTCCCGACCGCTGGAAAGTCGCTTCGCGCTTGAAAAGGCCGTGGCGGAATACACCGCCAAATATGCGTTGGGTGATATTCCGCGTCCCCCATATTGGTCGGGCTTCCGCATCAATCCGCTGACCATCGAATTCTGGCACGACCGGAAATTCCGTCTCCACGACCGCGTGGAATTCCGGCGGGAAACCACTGACGCCGCATGGGCGAAGGTCCGCATGTACCCGTAAAGCGCCGTGCGTCCCATTGGACGCACAAAGGACGCTTTACCTTTTTGAAGCGACGCATCGTGCTTTCCGAAAATCGAGTCCGATTTCGGGCGGATGCCGTAAGCGGGATGGCCGTCGACAGCGGCGGCCGAATCGTGATCAGTATTCGTGTGAACGAAGAGGGAACACGATGCTGGCCGACTTGATGCAAAAATTCGAAAAAGCTTCGGCGTCCTATGCCGCATCAAACAGTATTGAGCGCGATCCGGACTGGTTCATGCTGAAGCTGCAGGAAGAGGTTGGCGAGGTAACGCAAGCGTGGAACCGCTTGACGGCGCGCGGTCGGGCAAAGGGCAAAACGGCAGAAGAGATGAGGCAGGACCTTTCGGACGAGCTGGCAGACCTGTTCGGCCACGTTCTTCTGCTTGCCCATCACAACCAGCTTGATCTCATCGGTTCGATCCAACGCAAATGGCGCTTCGATCCAGCCGCCTCGGATTAGCCACGCGTCGGTTCCGCGCGCAGCAATGCAGCGACGTCCGAGAGACTATGGCAGATCGCAACGCATTTCTCCCGCATTCGCTCGGTCGCAGGCGCTACATCCGGCACCATCACCGTCATCATCCCCGCAGAGGAAGCGGATTGAACGCCATGATAGGAATCCTCCAGCGCCATGCATTGTGCGGGATCGACGCAGAGACGGTTGGCGGCAGATAAGATACGGCATGGGTGAAGGCTTGGGCTCGGTATAATCCTCGCGCGCCACGATGTGATCGAAGCGCCCGAGGAGGTTGTGAGGTCCGAGGTGTCGATCGACGGATTCGTGCCGGGATGAGGTGGCGATGGCGCGCGGCAGCTTCAGATCGTCCAGCAGGTCGAGCATCTCCACAACGCCAGTCTTGATCTGCACGCCCCCTGCCATGCTGATCGCCAGGTGGCGTAGCCATGCGTCGCGAAACGCATCCATGGGGAAATCCGCACCATTCTCGGCAATGATGGTTCCGCTGATCACATCCCACGGACTGCCGCAGACACGTTGGTAAAGCTCGACAGGCAAGTTGTGCCCGCCCTCTTGCGATGCCGCAAGAAAGGAGTCGCGGTAAAGCGTCTCGCTGTCGATCAGGAGGCCATCCATATCGAAGATGACCGCTTTCGGCATGTGCGGTAATGTCATGTCCATGCCTTACTCGAACCGAAAGACGCGTTCGCCGAGGCTCTCGAAAGGGCGAATGAGATAGCCATCCGGGTCGGCAACGACGAACTGCCGGTTGCCTACCTCAGTCTCTCCTTTGCGATACCATTTCTCTTCGAGCGGGAGAAAGAGCGGAACGCGTGCAAGCTCCAACCTGTCAAGGATGAGCTGGAGGGAGGGAACGGCCAGTTGCAGGTTCATGCCGCGGCCGAAGGGATAGCTGATCGGCGCATTCTCCTGCTCGAAGGTACGTCCAGCACCGATCTGGTCGATCATCAATTGCGCGTCGCCGAGCGCCAGATAGGTGAAACCTTCTTCCGGGCGCTCATAGACGACATGAAAGCCGATCAGGTCACAATAGAATGTGCGGCTCTTGTGCCAGTCGCTGACGGCAAGTTCGGGAACGAGTGCATTGGAAACGAAGGTCATCTTTTCCTGATCAATGGGGAAGGGGTGTTTATCGTGCGGATGAGGGCGGGATTTCGGTGTTCAGCGTCTTATGAATGAAGTCGGACTTGGCCTGCGTATAGGCATCGCCGTCATGCTTGTATGTCTTGGCGAGCACCATCTTAAGCGTCGCATAGTCATTGGCAAGAGAGGGGTTCTGGCGAAGGATGTCACGGAAACGCATTCTATTCTGGTGGGTCTTGCTGCCCGGCGGGCAAAGATAAACGCGAAGACCCGGCAACGGATCCCGAACCATGAAAGCAAACACGCCGTCACCATGGCGCGATCCGCGTGGCTCAAAGCCAGCGGCTTCCATGCGTGACCTGGCATCGTCCATGCAGCTGGAATGCTTCAGGACGACATCGATATCGATATAAGGCTTGGCGGGAAGATTGGCGACGGATGTACTGCCGACATGCTCGATGTTTTCGATCATGCCGCTCAACAACAGGACCAGACGGTCTTGAGTATCGAGATAGAGACACGGCCAGTCAGGATCGTAGGCAACGATCTCGACGAGCGTTGCCATCCGCCCACCTCAAGCCCTGGTGCCGCCGACCGTGATCTGGTCCATGCGCAGATGCGGCTGGCCGACGCCGACTGGTACCCACTGGCCTGCCTTGCCGCAATTGCCAATGCCCGTGTCGAGCTTCATGTCGTTGCCGATCATGGTCACACGCTTCATCGCGTCCGGTCCGTTGCCAATCAGCATGGCACCCTTGACGGGTGCGCCGATCTTGCCGTTCTCGATGAGATAGGCTTCCGTGCAGCCAAAGACGAATTTGCCCGAAGTGATGTCCACCTGACCGCCGCCGAAGGAAACGGCGTAGATTCCCTTCTTGACCGACGCGATGATCTCTTCCGGCGTCTTGTCGCCGCCGAGCATATAGGTGTTGGTCATGCGCGGCATGGGAACGTGGGAATAGCCCTGACGGCGTCCGTTGCCCGTTGCCGTCATACCCATCAGCCGGGCATTCTGCCGGTCCTGCATATAGCCGACCAGCTTGCCGTTTTCGATCAGTACATTGTAGCCGGACGGCGTGCCCTCGTCGTCCACCGTCAGCGAGCCGCGGCGGTTGTCGATGGTGCCATCATCCACCACCGTGACGCCGGGTGCGGCCACCATTTCACCAAGCAGTCCCGCAAAGGCAGATGTTTTCTTGCGATTGAAATCGCCCTCGAGACCATGTCCGACGGCTTCATGCAGCATGACGCCAGGCCAGCCGGAGCCGAGCACGACATCCATCGTACCAGCAGGCGCATCGATCGCTGTGAGATTGACCAGCGCCTGACGCAATGCTTCGTCGGCACCTCGCTGCCAGCTCTCGGTTTTGATGAAATCGCCGAAGCCGACGCGTCCACCAATGCCGTAAGAGCCGGTCTCCTGGCGATCGCCTTCACCGGCTACGACGGAAATATTGATGCGCGTCATCGGACGGATATCGCTGACGCGGTGGCCATCGGCGCGAAGAATATCGACGATCTGCCAACTCGCAGCGATCGACGCAGTCACCTGACGAACTTTCGGATCCTTGTCCCGCAGATAGCTGTCGATTTCGGTCAGAAGCTTCACCTTTTCCTCGAAGGAGGGTGAGCCGATGGGGTTCTCGTCACCATAGAGCTTCTTGTTGGTCCGCTGAGGTGCCGCCGCGTAAGAGCCGGAGTAGCCCTTGGTGACTGCGCCGACAGCATCGGCCGCGCGTTGCAATGCCGCAGTCGAAAGTTCACCCGCATGGGCGTAGCCAACGGTTTCGCCAGCGACCGCACGAAGGCCGAAGCCCTGATCGGTATTGAAGCTGCCACCCTTCAGGCGACCATTGTCGAAGGTCAGCGATTCCGCCTGGGCGTGTTCGACGAAGAGTTCGCCGTCATCGGCACCGGCAAGCGCGTCTGCCACGCGGCTCCGCAACGTCCCCTCATCGCAATCGAAAAGCGTCAGAAGGTCTTGGGTCATCGCGTACTCCAGGCGTCAGCATCCATCATCTGTTCATGTGAGATTTAGGTGCTGGAATGTGGCGGCGCAAGCCGCCTCACAGGTCTGTTGAGGAATTGTCAATCGGTAGCATCGCGGCGCGCTGCCGGCCCACATAGCTCAGGGAAGAGCGTCATAGCCTTCAGCAAAGCCACTGAGTTCGATCGGAATACCGACACGATCCTGATCGACCGATTCACGCAATGCGAACACCGCATGCTTTCCCGCGCGCAAAACCTTCATCAACTCGTCATCGATATCGACTTCCACATAGCAGCCCTCGGAGAAGCAGCGGGTGAAATAGGCGCGGCCGATATTGTTGTTGTCGATATAAAGTTCCATTCCATCCTTCAGCAGCACGCCGAGCGGTGCGAGGATGCGAAGGATGCGGGATTTGCGGTCAGCGGTCTTCAGCACCACGACGGAAAGGCCAACTTCCGGGCGATCGTCGGCAATGACGTTCTGCATCAATGCGCATTGCTCTTCGGACGCGCCAGCGGGCTTGTCGCAGATGACCGACCATGAGCCGTGTGTGGACTTCGGCGTACCAGGCGGTTGCTGGGCGACGCTCGCGCCGGACGCGAGAAGAGAGAAACCGGCGGCGACAAGAGCGGCGCGCGCAATCGGGGGCAGACGCATGGATACCTCTGGAATTCGAATCAGTGCGCTATTTTGACTTCCGATACGGGAAATGAAAGAGCTGGCTTCCTCATTTCCAAGTGAGTACGGCCAAAATAGGACCTGCCACAGCTTAAATCCGTTGCAGCTTCAGCAATGGCGAGCACCATTTGTCATGTTTGGAGATCGTTACAGCGAAGGGTGAGCGGGAAGAATTTGGGGAAGAAAAATGCCTCTCTCCGAAAGCTGGGCGATATTGCGGCAGTGGACAAACTATGATTTGAGTCTAAGCTATAAGCATGGATTCTGTGCCTGGGATTGATCATGACCAGGTGCGTGAGGGAGAGGTACCGTGATTACTAGGATTAACGCAGCGTTAGCGGGCATGATCTGTCTGCTCTCGGCTGTCGGCGCCCGCGCTGACCAGCCGAAAGAGTGGCAGATGGGATTGCAGGAGGCCGCAACGCCAATCATGCACGAAATTCGGTGGTTTGAACAATATACGCTGTGGTTCATTGTTCCCGTCACGCTTTTCGTTCTCGTCCTGCTCATTCTTGTTGTCGCGAAGTTCAAGGCATCCAAGAATCCGGTACCGTCCAAGACCAGCCATAATACGGCGATCGAAATCATCTGGACGCTGGCTCCCGTCCTCATTCTTCTTTTCCTGGCATTCCCGTCCTTCAACCTGCTCAATGCGCAGTTGACGCAGCCGGAAAATCCGGACCTGACATTGAAGGCAACCGCCACGCAGTGGCAGTGGAATTATGAATACCAGGCAGCGGAAGGCTCCGAGCCTCTCGCGTTCGACAGCTACCTGCTGAAGGACGCCGACCGCGCTGCTGCCGGCAAGGAAAACCGCGCGATCTATCCGCGCCTTCTCGCCGTGGACAATGAAATGGTCGTTCCGGTGAACAAGACCGTTCGTCTTCTCGTCACCGCCGCGCCGACGGACGTGATCCATGCATTCGCGATGCCGGCCTTTGGCGTCAAGATCGATGCCGTTCCAGGCCGTCTGAATGAAACTTGGTTCAAGACTGAGAAAGAAGGACTTTACTACGGTCAGTGTTCCGAGCTTTGCGGCAAGGATCACGCCTTCATGCCAATTGCCATACGGGTGGTTTCCGAAGAGCAATATAAAACCTGGGCTGCCGCCGCTGCTTCTGACTTGAGCGGTGCCAACCGGGCGCTGATGGCTTCTGTGGATGGCGCAAGCGCCCTTCGCGTCGCTTCAAATGAAACCAACTAAGGCAAGGGGTGAGGACAATGGCTGGACATTCCGCACACGACGACCATCACTCTCATGCTCGTGCCGCCCATGAGACCCATGGCGACGATCACGCACATCACGATCATACGCCGAGTTTCGCGCAGCGCTGGTTCTTCTCGACCAACCACAAGGATATCGGCACGCTCTATCTGATCTTCGCGATCATTGCGGGCATCATCGGCGGCGGCCTCTCGGTCGTCATGCGTATGGAACTGCAAGAGCCTGGCATCCAGATCTTCCACGGTCTGGCAACCATGGTCTATGGCTTCGAAGGCGACGCTGCCATCGATGGCGGCAAGCACATGTACAATGTATTCACCACCGCGCATGCGCTGATCATGATCTTCTTCATGGTCATGCCGGCCATGATCGGCGGTTTCGCCAACTGGATGGTACCGATCATGATCGGCGCGCCGGACATGGCCTTTCCACGCCTCAACAACATCTCCTTCTGGCTGCTCGTGCCTGCCTTCATCCTGCTTCTTCTTTCGCTCTTCGTCGAAGGTCCGGCAGGTGCCTATGGTGTGGGTGGCGGCTGGACGATGTATCCACCGCTGTCAACGAGCGGTATGCCGGGGCCAGCGGTCGATCTGGCGATCTTCGCGCTCCACGTGGCCGGTGCATCCTCGATCCTCGGTGCGATCAACTTCATCACCACGATCCTAAATATGCGCGCGCCGGGCATGACGCTTCACAAGATGCCGCTCTTTGCCTGGTCCGTGCTCGTCACTGCCTTCCTTCTGCTTCTGTCGCTTCCGGTTCTGGCAGGCGGCATCACCATGCTTCTGACGGATCGTAACTTCGGCACCACCTTCTTCTCTCCTGAAGGCGGCGGAGACCCGATCCTCTACCAGCACCTGTTCTGGTTCTTCGGTCACCCGGAAGTGTATATTCTGATCCTGCCTGGCTTTGGCATCATCAGCCACATCGTATCGACCTTCTCGCTGAAGCCGATCTTCGGTTACCTCGGCATGGCCTATGCCATGGTCGCGATCGGTGCCGTCGGCTTCATCGTGTGGGCACACCACATGTACACTGTGGGTCTGTCGCTCGAAGCGCAGCGCTACTTCGTTTTCGCAACCATGGTGATTGCGGTGCCGACCGGCATCAAGATCTTCTCCTGGATCGCGACGATGTGGGGCGGTTCGCTGACCTTCACGACGCCGATGATCTGGGCGATCGGCTTCATCTTCCTCTTCACGGTGGGTGGTGTTACGGGCGTTCAGCTCGCCAATGCTGGCCTCGACCGTTCGCTTCACGACACCTACTACGTTGTGGCCCACTTCCACTACGTTCTGTCGCTCGGCGCCGTCTTTGCGATCTTTGCCGGCTGGTACTACTGGTTCCCGAAGATCACCGGCTACATGTACAATCAGAAGATCGGCAACCTGCACTTCTGGGTCATGTTTGTCGGCGTCAACCTGATCTTCTTCCCGCAGCACTTCCTCGGTCTGGCCGGCATGCCGCGCCGTTACATCGATTATCCGGATGCCTATGCGGGCTGGAACATGGTATCGTCCTACGGTTCCTATATCTCGGCGGTTGCTGTCCTGATCTTCCTCTTCGGCGTCTGGGAAGCCTTCGCCAAGAAGCGCATCGCTGGCGACAATCCTTGGGGTCCGGGTGCCACCACGCTGGAATGGCAGCTGTCGTCTCCGCCGCCTTACCACCAGTGGGAGCAGCTTCCGCGCATTCGCTGAGGCATTTTGTCCGAGCGTTTTGTCCGGCGTAACATGATAGATGTCAGTTTTACGCCGGACGAAATGAGATAGGGCGCCGCATTGCGATGGGGCGTCTTTCGGGAAAGCAGGAAATAATGACCGTTATTGACAATCGCGACACGCTGGCAATCGACTCCGCTTCGCTTTCGGAAGCTGGCGCGCGTGATTATTTTGAGCTCTTGAAGCCCCGTGTCATGTCGCTGGTGGTGTTCACGGCCTTTACCGGGCTCATTCTGGCGCCCGGAGAGATCAATCCGATCCTGGGCCTGATCGCGATCCTCTGCATTGCCGTCGGGGCAGGGGCCTCCGGCGCTCTGAACATGTGGTACGATGCCGATATCGATGCGGTCATGTCCCGCACGGCCAAGCGTCCCATCCCATCCGGCCGGGTCGCACCGGGTGAGGCGCTGGCCTTCGGACTGACGCTTTCGGTGTTTTCGGTTGCCATTCTGGGTCTCGCGGTCAACTGGTTTGCGGCCGGTCTTCTCGCCTTTACCATCTTCTTTTATGCTGTCGTCTATACGATGTGGCTCAAGCGATCGACGCCGCAAAACATCGTTATCGGCGGTGCGTCAGGTGCCTTTCCGCCCATGATCGGCTGGGCCTGTGTGACCGGCAATGTCTCCCTCGACAGCACGATCCTGTTTCTGATCATCTTTCTCTGGACGCCCGCGCATTTCTGGGCCTTGGCGCTCTTCAAGATGCGCGACTACGGCTCTGTCGGCATTCCGATGATGCCGAACGTCGCCGGTGAACGCTCGACCAAGAATCAGATGATCGTCTATGCCGTACTGACCATGGCGGTCGCCGTGGCCCCCTATTTTTCCGGTCTCGCTGGATTGGGATATGGTATTTTCGCTGCGGTACTGAGCGTCATCTTCGTCTACTGTTCCATCTCCGTTCGGCGCATGCCGGATGGCGATGAAAAGATGATGCCGGCAAAGAAGATGTTCGCCTACTCGGTGTTCTACCTGTTTGCGATTTTCTCCGCGCTTTTGGCCGATCACCTCGTGCCGTCCTTTGTAACGATGTTTGGAGGTGCGGCGTGATCGAGACCGTCAAGCTCAACGAAGCGCAGAAGAGGTCGAGGCGCGGGCGCAACGTCGCACTCGGCCTAACACTCGCGGCTCTGGTGGTGCTGTTCTACATCATCACCATCATCAAGATCGGCGGTCATTGATCGCACGATATTCGGGAGGAGGGAGACATGGGAGCAGATCAAAAGACGACGGGAAATAGAAAGACGAGCAACGGCTCGATCCTTGTGCTTTGCCTCGTCTTCGTTTGCGGCATGGTCGGCATGGCCTATGCCTCTGTGCCTCTCTATCGCCTGTTCTGCCAGGTCACCGGCTATAACGGCACCACCCAGCGCGTCGAGCAATATTCCGATGTCGTTCTCGACAAAACGATGAAGGTGACCTTCGATTCGAATACCTCCAACGGGCTGAACTGGGACTTTCGTCCGGTAAACAAGATGGTCGAACCGAGGATCGGCGAGACGATTCAGGTGACCTTCAAGGCGACCAACCGTTCGCCGGTAGCAACCACAGGCACGGCGGTCTTCAACGTGACGCCGATGGAGGCTGGTGCCTATTTCAACAAGGTACAGTGTTTCTGCTTCACTGAGACGACGCTTCAGCCAGGAGAGACGCTGGAGATGCCGGTCGTGTTCTTTATTGATCCAGACATCGTCAAGGCCCGGGAAACGAAGAACATTCATACATTGACCTTGTCCTATACGTTTTATCCGTCAAAAGCGGAAAAACCGGTTGCGTCCTTACCGGCAAAGACTGAACGTGACGAAACGAGACTGTGAGAGGGAGGCGTGGTCGCAAGATCGCGCCATGGAATGAACCGGTTGCCTGATATCTACTCAGCGAGGCGGGTTCAGCGAGATAGGGAAGAGCCTTCGGGGATTGATCACATGGCAGATACGCACCAGAAAAACCACGACTACCATATCATAAGCCCGAGCCCATGGCCGCTTCTGGCATCGATCGGCGCGTTCGTGCTGACCTTTGGCGGCATCTGCTACATGCGCTATCTGAATGGTGGCTCCTTCAAGCTGTTCGGGCTTGAGCTTGCCAATCCTTGGCTGTTCTATATCGGCCTCGTCATCGTTCTTTACACCATGTACGCGTGGTGGGCGGATACGATCAAGGAAGGTGATGAGGGGAACCACACACCGGTCGTAGCACTGCATTTGCGCTATGGCATGATCATGTTCATCGCGTCGGAAGTCATGTTCTTCGTGGCATGGTTCTGGGCTTACTTTGATGCGAGCCTCTATCCTCATGAGGCCATTCAAGCGTCGCGTCTTGCCTATACGGGCGGTCAATGGCCGCCAAAGGGTATCGAGGTGATCGACCCTTGGCATCTGCCGCTCTACAACACGGTTATCCTGCTGCTGTCTGGCACCTGCGTCACCTGGGCACATCACGCGCTGCTGCACAATGACCGCAAGGGCATGATTACCGGCCTGGCTTTGACGGTTGCGCTTGGCGTGCTTTTCTCTGCCGTGCAGTTCTACGAGTATGTCCACGCACCGTTCGATTTCAAGAATTCCATCTACGGCGCGACATTCTTCATGGCTACGGGCTTCCATGGTTTCCACGTCTTCGTTGGAACCATCTTTCTCTTGGTCTGCCTGTTCCGCGCTATCGCTGGCGGTTTCACGCCGAAGCATCATTTCGGCTTCGAAGCAGCGGCCTGGTACTGGCACTTCGTTGACGTCGTCTGGCTTTTCCTCTTCTTCGCCATTTACATCTGGGGCGGTTGGGGCGCGCCTCTAGCGGAGACTGGCCACTGACCAGGCTTGCAAAGGGCGGTGCGTTACCGCCCTGCGCCGGATGGCGAGGGCAAGTGTCGCCTCATCTAGCGGCGGTATAAGCGCGGCGTGTGGCCGCGCTTGTTGATCTGAAGAGGCCGGAGGAGCCATGAGAGAGACTACAGGCGAATTCCCTCCCGTCGATCCCATCAAAGTCGGTTTGCAAGGCTGCTGCCCGCGCTGTGGCCGAGGAAAGCTTTTCGATGGGTTTTTGAAATTGAAGCCACATTGCAGTGCCTGCGGGCTGGATTACGCTTTTGCGGATGCTGGCGATGGTCCGGCAGTCTTCGTCATGCTGATCGTCGGTTTCCTGATTATGGGTCTCGCGCTCTGGTTCGATTCCGTATTCGCTCCCCCCGTCTGGCTTCATGCGTTGATCTGGCTTCCTTTGACCGTGATCGTCTCGCTCGTTTTGCTACGTAAGCTGAAGGGCATCATGGTGGCGCTGCAATATCGTAACAATGCCAGTGAAGGCAAAATCGATCATGGCTGATTCTGGCGCTCTCAAGCCATCCCACCGGCGCTTATGGTTTGCCGGTCCGCTGGTGCTTCTCTTGCTGGTAATTCTTCTGTCGCTCGGAACGTGGCAGATGAAGCGGCTTTACTGGAAGGAAGCCTTGCTAAGTGAGATTGAGCTTCGCGTTCACTCGGCGCCCGTCGAACTCGGTGAGATTGAGACGATCGCTGCCTCCGGCGGGGATATCGAGTATCGCACCGTTCGCCTTTCCGGTGTTTTCGATCACGCCAAGGAACGGCACTTCTTCGCTACCCACCAAGGCCAGACGGGTTACTATGTCTATACGCCGCTAAAGCTGGATGATGGCCGAGAGATCTTCGTCAACCGTGGCTTTGTGCCTTACGAAATGAAAGAGCCCGCCAAGCGTGAGCAAGGTCAGGTTACCGGTCGTGTTACCATTGAAGGCTTGGCGCGGGCGCAGCTTGCATCCAAGCCGTCGATCATGCTGCCGGACAATGACGTGGGTAAGAATATCTTCTATTGGAAAGACATCCGCGCCATGGCGAAAAGCGCAGGCGTTCCGACAGACACGCTCGTGCCGTTTTTCGTCGATGCCAATGCGGCGCCCAATCCAGGTGGCTGGCCGAAGGGTGGCGTAACGCTGATCGACCTGCCCAATAATCACCTGCAATATGCGATTACATGGTACGGTCTTGCCGCCGCCCTTGTCTTCGTGGCCGGTTTTGCCTATGTGCGGGACATGAAGGGTCCGAAGAAGTAAGGCAGTCTCGCATGCGTCCAAGACCGTTCAGGTGGGACGTTGATGGGCGAATGCCCGCCGGTATCTCTGAAATGCGGGAGGCAAAAGGAGCAGGAATGAACATGGCCGTTTCCAAGCCGCCTCTTACCATCAGGCTGTGTGGCCCGCGCGGTTTCTGCGCCGGTGTCGATCGCGCGATCCAGATCGTGGTGCTGGCGCTGAAAGCCTATGGCGCACCCGTCTATGTGCGCCACGAGATCGTCCACAACCGTTACGTGGTCGAGGGGCTTGAGGCGAAAGGCGCGATCTTCGTCGAGGAACTGAACGAGATTCCTGCCGAGCATCGCCAGCAGCCGGTCGTTTTCTCCGCCCATGGCGTGCCGAAATCCGTGCCGGAAGACGCGCAGGCGCGTAACCTCTTCTATCTCGATGCCACATGCCCGCTCGTCTCCAAGGTGCACAAGCAGGCCATGCGCCACCAGCGGCTCGGTCGTCACGTCATCCTCATCGGCCATGCCGGCCATCCCGAAGTCATTGGCACCATGGGGCAATTGCCCGAAGGCACAGTGTCACTGATCGAGACGGTGGAAGATGCAGCGCTTTATCAGCCGCTCGATGCCGAAAACCTCGGCTTTGTGACGCAGACGACGCTCTCCGTCGATGATACGGCGGGCGTCATCGCCAAGCTGCAGGAGCGGTTCCCGGCCATGCAGGCACCAGCGGCCGATAGCATCTGCTATGCCACGACCAACCGGCAGGATGCGGTGAAGCAGGCGGCGCCCGGCTGTGACCTCTTCATCGTCGTCGGTGCGCCGAACTCGTCCAATTCCAAGCGTCTGGTTGAAGTAGCCTTGCGCGCCGGCGCCAAGCGTTCCGTGCTGGTCCAGCGTGCCGGTGAGATCGACTGGAGCGACATCGGCGACGTTCGCACGGTCGGCCTGTCGGCAGGCGCCTCCGCGCCGGAAGTCATTGTCGACGAGATCATCCAGTCTTTTAAAGAACGCTTCGACACGACGCTCGACCTGGCCGTGACGGTGGAAGAGACCGAGCATTTTCTGGTGAATCGCGAGTTGCGCAATATTGAACTCACCACGCAAGACATGGCATTCGTCAATGGCAGCGCGATCGATGCGCTTCCGCCAAAGGCCGTGCTGAACGGCTGATTCTTATCCATCCTCTTACAAGAGAATTCCATTGGCAGTTTACACGGACATCACCGAAGATGAGCTGAGACAGTTTCTCGGCCAATACGACGTCGGCGAATTGACCTCCTATAAGGGCATTGCCGAAGGTGTCGAAAACTCCAATTTCCTGCTGCACACGACAAAAGATCCGCTCATCCTGACCCTCTACGAGAAGCGGGTGGAAAAATCGGACCTGCCGTTTTTCCTCGGGCTGATGCAGCATCTGGCCGATAGAGGCCTTTCCTGCCCGCTGCCTTTGCCGAGAAAAGACGGCGAGCTACTTGGCGAGTTATCTGGCCGTCCCGCTGCGCTGATTTCCTTCCTCGAAGGCATGTGGCTGAGGAAGCCGGAGGCGAAGCATTGCCGCGAAGTCGGCAAGGCACTGGCGGCGATGCATCTGGCGGGCGAAGGCTTCGAGATCAAACGGCCAAACGCTCTTTCGCTGGAAGGCTGGAAAGTACTGTGGGACAAGTCTGAGGCGCGCGCCGACGAAGTCGAAAGCGGGTTGAAGGAAGAGATCGATCCCGAAATCGCCTTCCTCGCAGCCCATTGGCCGAAGGATTTGCCGTCGGGCGTTATCCATGCCGATCTCTTTCAGGACAATGTCTTCTTCCTGGGTGATGAGCTTTCCGGCCTGATCGACTTCTATTTCGCCTGTAACGATCTTCTCGCTTATGACGTCTCGATCTGCCTCAATGCCTGGTGCTTCGAGAAGGATGGCTCTTATAACGTCACCAAGGGCAAAGCGCTGCTTGAAGGCTATCAATCGGTTCGTCCGATGAGTGAAACCGAACTGGATGCCATGCCGATCCTGGCGCGTGGATCCGCGCTGCGCTTCTTCCTGACCCGCCTCTATGACTGGCTGACGACGCCGGCGGGCGCTCTGGTGGTCAAGAAGGATCCGCTCGAATATCTGCGCAAGCTGCGCTTCCACCGCTCCATCGGCAACGTGGCCGAATATGGTTTGGTGGAAGAATGAAGCACGTCGACATTTTCACCGATGGCGCCTGTTCCGGTAATCCCGGACCAGGCGGGTGGGGCGCCGTTCTTCGCTATGGCGAGGTCGAGAAGGAACTGAACGGTGGCGAGGCCGAGACCACCAACAACCGCATGGAACTGATGGCGGCCATTGAAGCGCTGAACGCACTGAAGGCTCCTTGCGAGGTCGATCTCTATACCGATAGCGCCTACGTCAAGGACGGCATCACCAAGTGGATTTTTGGCTGGAAGAAAAAGGGCTGGAAGACCGCCGACAATAAACCTGTCAAGAATGTCGAACTCTGGCAGGCGCTGGAAACGGCGCGCGAGCGACACAAGGTCACGCTGCACTGGGTCAAGGGTCATGCCGGACATCCGGAAAACGAGCGCGCCGATGAATTGGCGCGAAAAGGCATGGAACCGTTCAAACGGCGGTCATGAAGCGATGGTGTAGTCTCGGACCGAGCTGCCCAGTCGAAGAGGAGAGGCACTTGACAATACTTCACTGCGTATTCCTGCGGTTTAAATCCGCAACCACCACCGCCGAAAAGCAGGCGATCTATGAAGCGATCACAGCGCTGAAAGATGTCATTCCTGGCATTTCCGACATCAAGTGCGGTCAGAACGTATCGTCGGAAGGCTTGAATGGTGGATTTCTGGATGGCTTCATCGTCACCTTCGAGAGCACCGAGGCGCGCGACGACTATCTCGTCCATCCGGAACACGTCGAGGTTGGCGAACGTCTGGCTGGCCTGACAGATGGCGGCCTGGCCGGCATCCTCGTTTTCGACATGGCTGTTTGACGACAGGCAGCTTCATGTCCGACATCTATGATGATTGGCCCTCGTCACCCGGCTTGGGGTGACGAGGGCCAATCAGTTTCAAATCAACTGGACTTGTTGATGGCGTCCGAGATCTTGTCGACGTTGTAGCGGAACATCTTCTCATAGGTCGGGGCAGGGCCCTTCGCCTTGGATAGCGACTCGACATAAAGTTCGCCGCCGGGCGCAGCACCCGTCGCCTTTGCCACCTGCTTCACCAGTCTCGGGTCATTGGAATTTTCAAAGAAATAGGTTTTCACGTGCTCGGCCTTGATCTGCTCGATCAGCTTTGCCACGTCGCCGGCTGAGGCTTCCGTTTCCGTTGAGACACCGAGCGGCGACAGGAAGGTGACGTTATATTCGCGACCGAAGTAACCAAAGGCATCGTGGCTTGTGAGAATCTTGCGGCGATCCTGCGGGATGGGATCGAACTTCTGGTGCGCGTAACGATCCATGTCGTCAAGCTTCTGGATGTAGGCGGCGGCATTCGCCTTGAAGTCGTCCTTGTCCTCCGGATCGGCAGCGGCCAGCGTCGTCTCGATATTCTTCACCCACACCTTGACGTTGACCGGGCTGTTCCAGACATGCGGATCGGTGACGGTCTTGCCGTCCTCGTCCATTTCGCGCGTCTTGATGCCTTGGGATACATCGACAGGTGTTCCCTTGTAGCCCGACGCGGAGATCAGCCGGTCCATCCATCCTTCCAAACCAAGCCCGCTCACGAAGACGACGTCTGCCGCTTTCAGGCTTTTTGCATCCGCAGGTGAGGGTTCGAACTCATGGGGATCGCCATCCGGCTTCACCAGGCTGGTGACGGTTACGTGCTTTCCGCCCACCTGCTTCACCACATCGGCAAGCACGGTAAAGGAGGCGACGGCTTTCACCTCTCCAGCCGAGGCGGCATTGGCAAAGGCCATGGTGATGGGAAGCGCGGTCGAGAGAAGAAAAAGGCGTGGTGACATTGGCATTCTCCTAAAATTAGCCCTTCAGATGAGGGCGGGTGAAAAGGCGGGAACCAAGGCCTGCGGGCGCAATCAGAATCGAGAGCCCGTAGAGACAGGTGGCCGCGATGATGATGGTGGGGCCAGATGCCGTCTCTAAGTGATAGGAGGCGACGAGGCCGAGATAGCCGGAGGCCGCAGCACTGCCGCTGGCAATCGCCAGCATGGCGGGCAGGCTGCGTGCCCAAAGCTGGGCGATGGCCGCTGGCAGCATCATCAGGCCAACGGCCATCAGCGTTCCAAGCGCCTGGAAACTTGCGACCAGATTGATGACGACCAGCAGCAGGAATGCCACGTGATAGATCGGCCCGCGGCCGCCAACGGCGCGCAGGAAGCCCGGATCGAAACACTCGGTCACGAGTGGGCGATAGATGAAGGCCATCACCACCAGTGTCAGCGAAGTAATGGCGCCGATCTGATAAAGCGCCGGTGCGTCGATAGCTAGGATCGTGCCGAACAGCACATGCAGCAGATCGACATTCGAGCCGTGCAGCGAGACGATCAGAACGCCAAGCGCGAGCGACGCCAGATAGAAACTCGCAAAACTCGCATCTTCCTGAAGCGGCGTTACGCGGCTGACAATACCGGAAAGAAGTGCCACGGAGAGCCCCGCCACGAGGCCACCGAGCCCCATGGCCGTCAAGGACAGCGAGCCGGCCACCAGATAGCCGATCGCCGCGCCCGGCAAGATGGCGTGGCTCAGCGCATCGCCCATCAGGCTCATCCGCCGCAGGGCAAGCAGCACGCCGATGGGGCTTGCGCCGAGAGAGAGGCAAAGGCAGGCGACCAGCGCACGCCGCATGAAGCCGTAATCGTGAAACGGCGCAATGAAAAGGTCATAGGCCGTCATGCCGCTGGCTCGCAAATGTCGCTATTCTCATCCCAGCGCTCCGCCATGGCGCGGGCGCGCAGGAGGTTGGCAGGCGACATCACATCGGCTGTTGCGCCCCAGCCGACGAGCTCGCGGGCGATCAACAATGTCTGGGGGAAATGCGCTCGCACCTGATCGAAATCGTGCAGCACGGCGATCACGGTGCGTCCCTCGCCATGCCAACGGGCAACGATGTCGAGCAGGTCGCGCGTTGTTCTGGCATCGATGGCTGTAAAAGGCTCATCGAGCAGAATAACCTTGGCATCCTGCACTAGAAGCCGCGCAAAAAGCACACGCTGGAACTGCCCGGCTGACAGCGAGCCAATAGGCCGCTTCTCGAAACCCTCAAGACCGACGGCCGACAATGCGCGACCACCTGCGTTCAACTGCTCATTCGTGAGACGTCCAAATGCGCCCGCGATCTTCCAGGCCCCGAGCAGCACGGTATCGAGCACAGAGATCGGAAAGCGCCGGTTGATATCTGCCGCTTGTGGAAGATAGCCGAAGTCTGTTCGCCTCAAGGAGTGGATGATCTGGCCTTCCGATGGCCGCAACTCTCCGATGATGGATTTGAGCAACGTGGATTTGCCCGCGCCATTGGGTCCGGCAATGGCCGTCAGGCTCCCGGCATGAAACGCACCAGACACATGATGCACCGCCGGATGTCGCTCATAGGCAACAGTCAGGTTTTCGATGCGAAGGATGGATGGCTCTGTCATGGAAGAATGACCGCCCAATAGATCGCTGCCCATAGAGGCAGGAGGAGCAGGAGAACCAGCAAAATACGGTGAGCTGCGGATTGGCGCAGCAGGGGAGGCAGGAAGGACAAACGCAGCATGGCGCGCTCACAAAAATGTTATACCGTTACCGTTATGGTGTAACAATTGAGGCGGAAGAATGGCGGGCCTCGTGAGGTTTCGTCAGGGCGCAGGATAGCCTGAAACGTAAAAGGCCCGGCTGAATGCCGGGCCAGTTTTCGATGAGCTGTTTATCGAAAGATCAGAGCTGTTCGATCATCGTGGCGGCGGAGGAAACAGTAGCCTGGCCGGGATTGTCTTCGATGTTCAAGGACTTGACCACGCCATCTTCCACTAGCATGGAATAGCGCTTGGAGCGCACGCCGAGACCGCCAGCGGAAAGGTCTGCATCAAGGCCAAGCGCCTTGGTAAAGGATGCGTCCCAGTCTGCCAGGAAGTGGATCTTGCCCTGGCCGCCGCTGGACTGCGCCCATGCACCCATGACGTGCCAGTCATTGACGGCGACGACGGCGATATCGTCCACGCCGCGTGCAAGGATGGCGTCACGATTTTCCAGATAGCCGGGCAGATGGTTCAAAGAGCAGGTTGGCGTGAATGCGCCGGGAACGGCAAAGACGACAACCTTCTTGCCGCTGAAAAGCTCGTCGGTCGTGGTTTCGACAGGGCCGTCCGGGGTCTTTTCCTTGAATGTGGCGGAAGGCAGCTTGTCGCCGATCTTGATGGTCATAATATCGCTCCTGTGGCAATGACGGCGCGACTATAGAGCATGATCGAGAAAACTGTGAAGCCGTTTTCTCGGATAGCTGAGATCCCTTACTGAGCGGGGAAATTCAGCGGCGCTTCCATGGCGCGCGCTCCGGATTTGACCAGAATGTGCCAGCTCTGCCCCTTTGGATTGTAGCTCTTCGGCAGACCCTTGATGTTCATGTAGAAGGAAAGCTTGCGCTTGTCGCGCACAAGGTTTTGCGGCTCGAAATAGGCATATCCCGATGGGCCGGCGACGTAGATATCGGCCTCCTTCGGCGCTCCCTCGGGCAAATACAACTCCACACCGAGCAGGGTCTTGTCCGGGGTGATGTGGAAGTTGACTACCTTGAAATCATCCGATGGTGCCTCTGGAAGATTTGCCTTGCTCGACTGGATGAAAGCGACCTCTTCTTCCGTGGCTTCTGCCTTCCTGTCGATGTCGAAGCTGGCTTCGAAAGGAATGCAGATGTTGAGGCAGACACCGATAAAGGCCGTCAGCTTGGCCGCGTCGGCTTCGTGCCCAGCACCAGATTGCAGTGTGATCGGGAAGTTCACAGGCTGGTCGTAGCCGATATCCGTGATGTCATCGTTCTTTATCAGCTTCGGCACGGGAAACGACATGGAGGACAGCGTCACACCGCTTGCCGCGTCTGGCTTCAACTGCGGAGGAATGCCAGCTTCGCCCGGTTCACGCCAGTAAGTGATCCAGCCGGGCTTGAGATCGATCTGAAGCACCGCCTCGATTTTCCCGCTGCTATCGGGGGCCAAGCTGACGATGCGCATGCGCCCACCTTCGCTCGTTGCCCATTCGGTCGTATCGGCCTTGGCAGTGTCTCCAACGGCAAGCGTGGATAAGAGCGCAATAGAAGCGATGAGAAAAGTGCGAAGGGAGGAGAAGAACGAAAGGGTCATAGTCTTCGTCTACCGCAAGCGGCGCGAAGCGACCAGTTACGATTTCGTCTCATTCATCATTTTCGGTTGATTGATGGGGCCGGATGCCGCATCCTTATCAAAAGGTGAAACCAGACCGGCGTCGCTATGGGGCGCTGATGGGGAGGCGCTCTTGGCTTTTTCGACCCTCATGGACAAGAAGGAACGAGGCTTTCTGGATGGTCAGTTTCTGATCGCCATGCCGGGGCTCGCCAACAGCGCCTTCGAGCGCTCCGTCATTTACATCTGCGCGCATTCGCAGGCCGGGGCCATGGGATTCATCATCAATCGCGGGCAGCAGATCACTTTCACCGACGTTCTGCTGCACCTCAAGATCATGGACAGCAACGATGCCATCATGCTGCCCAACCGCACGCGCGAGTTTCCCATTCAGTTTGGCGGGCCGGTGGAGACGGGTAGGGGCTTTGTGCTGCACTCGGATGATTACTCCAGCGAGTCCAGCATTCCTGTCAGCGACGACATCTCGCTGACCGCCACACTTGACATCGTGCGGGCCATTTCCAATGGTCGGATGCCACAGCGCGCAACCATGCTGCTCGGCTATGCCGGTTGGGCGCCAGGGCAACTCGAAAACGAAATCGCCAATAATGGTTGGCTGAATTGCCCCGCCTCGGAAGAATTGATCTTCGACCGGTCTCTGGATGACAAGTATGAGCGCGCCCTTGCTTTGATGGGCGTTGATCCGCGCATGCTTTCGGCCGAGGCAGGGCATGCCTGATCTTCGCTACGAAAGCGTAAGATCCAGAGGAACAAAATTATATTCATGACGTTTTCTCCCCGGTAGCCAGCACCGAGCCTGGCATAAACTAGGGAGAATGATCATGGGTAGCACATCCGACAAGATCGCTGGTAAGGCAAATGAAGTTGCTGGCAAGGTAAAGCAGAGCGTCGGTTCTGCCACTGGCAACGACCGTGTGCGCGCTGAAGGTGCTGTACAGGAAACCAAGGGCAAGGTCCAGGTCGCTGCTGGCAAGGCCAAGGATGCCGTTAAAGACACCGTCGACAGAATGTAACAGGACCGCGACGTCTTCGAAATGAGACGGTCGCGACCTGAATGACCTTCAAAGGTCGCAGAGCGCATGTGTTGAAACTCGGCACATGCGCTCTTCGCTTGTGCAGTCAATTTCGCCAATCAGTCGTGATACCCGGAGATAGTGATGCAACTTTTCTCGTGCGCTGCCTGCGGACAGCCCGTTCACTTCGATAACCGCTCCTGTGTTCGATGCGGTCATCGTCTTGCCTTCGTACCGGAGACGCTTTCAATGGAAGCGTTGGATCCAGCAGGCGACCCCCTATGGACGCTGGTATCGAGGCCTGATCATCAGGTTCGCTTCTGCGCCAATGAAGTCAACGACATCTGCAACTGGGCAGTGCCATCTGACAGCGAAACGCCGTTCTGCCCCGCCTGCAACCATAACCGTCTTGTGCCGGATGCCTCCACCCAGGAAGGCATTGAACAATGGCGGCGTCTTAGCCAGGCCCAGCGGCATCTCTTCTACTCCATGCTGCGCTTGAATCTGCCCCATCCGAACCGCGATGCCGATCCGCGGGGCGGCTTGGTGTTCGACTTCCTGGTGGATGAGATCGCTCCCGACGGATCCGTGATCCCTGCCATGACGGGCCATGATGAGGGCCTCATCGCCATTCGCGCGGCTGAAGCGGATGATGTGACGCGTGAGCAGGTCCGCGCCAATATGAACGAGCCCTACCGGACCATGCTTGGTCATTTCCGCCACGAGGTCGGTCACTTCATCTGGAACAAGCTGGTCCGCGACGCTGGCCGCCTTGAGGCTTTCCGCGCCGCATTCGGCGACGAGCGCGAGGATTATGGCGAGGCGCTGAAACGCAATTACGAAGAAGGACCGAAGCCCGGCTGGCAGGAGATCTACATCAGCTCCTACGCCTCGGTTCATCCTTGGGAGGACTTCGCCGAGTGCTTTGCCCACTATCTCCACATCGTCGACACGCTTGAAACGGCCCATGCTTTTGGCATTGCCATCGAGCCGGAAGGTCATGAGGAAATGGCAACGGAAGTGGCGTTCGATCCCTATCGTGCAAGAAGCGCGCAGCGACTGGTCAATGCATGGGTGCCGCTCAGCGTTGCGCTGAACTCCATGCAGCGTAGTATGGGTGAGGCAGATCTCTACCCCTTCGTTCTGGTGCCGGCTGTCGTCGAGAAGCTACAATTCGTCCATGACTTGCTACATGGAAAAATCCCGGCGAATTCCGACTTCGGCGGACAAGGACCAGTCACAGACTATCAGGCCTCTCAGCCGCAAGCCGAGCAGCAGTCAGGCGCGTTTGAAAACCTGAAAGCGCTCGCGTAGCAACCGAAGTGCTGCGTCCGGCGTATCCGGCGTCCCAAACAGGAAGCTCTGCCCGTAATGACAATTCATGCGGGCGAGCTCCGCCGCATCCTCAGGCGTTTCGATGCCTTCCGCCACCACCTGCATTTCAAGCGCACGCGCCATGGCAATGATCGAGCGAAGCAGCACGTTTCGCTTGTCACTGGTGTTGGCAATCAGTGCCTTGTCGAGCTTGATCGTGTCGAAGGGGAAGCGCGTCAGATAGGCAAGTGACGAATAGCCGGTGCCGAAATCGTCGAGCGCGAGACTGAGGCCGGTCTCCTTGAGCTTCGCCAGAACGAGCCGCGCCTGCTCAGGATTCTCCATGACGATCGATTCCGTCAGCTCCAGCTTAAGTTGCTGCGGATTGCAGCGTGTCCGCTGCAGCATGCTACGAACGTCGTTATAGAGTTCGTTGTTCAGCAGTTGCGCACTGGAAATATTAACCGAGATGAAGATCGGCAGCTTGTCGATCGCATGTTGCCAATCCATCAAATCATTTGCCGCGCGCTCCAGCGCGAACATGCCAAGTGGTTCGATAAGGCCGGAAGCCTCCGCAATCGGAATGAATTCACTTGGCGGGATATTGCCGCGCTTAGGGTGTTCCCAGCGCATCAAGGCTTCAAAGCCAGCTAGATCGCCATTGTCCAGTTTAACAATCGGCTGATAGGCAAGCGTGAGCTCCTTGCGTTCAAGCGCGCGGCGTAGGTCGCTTTCCATTTGCAGACGGTCGGTACCGGACGTACGGAAGGCGGGACGGAAGGGCTCGACGCGGTTGCCGCCCGCGCGTTTTGCACGGTACATGGCAAGTTCCGCGTCGCTCAACAGACCAGGGGCGTTTTCCTGTTGGTCGATCCAGGACACCAGACCGATCGAAGCCGTCAGGATGATCTCGCGATTGGCGAAATTGATCGGCACCATGATCGCCTTGTTCACTGCATCGGCAAAGTCGGCCACGCGCTGTGGGTCGCGTTCCGAGACGAGGATCAGGCCGAACTCGTCGCCGCCAAGACGCGCTAGCGTATCCTGAGGCTTTAGAAGACGGCGCAGACGGCGCGTCAGTGCGATCAGAATGTTGTCGCCAGCGGCAATCCCAAGCGTGTCATTCACCAGCTTGTAGCGATCGATATCGATGGCCATCACCGTGGGGCGAACCGTATCGCCATCTGGCGCCAGGTTTAACATAGATTGCAGACGGTCGAGGAAGACCTGACGGTTCGGAAGGCCGGTCAGATTGTCGTTCAGCGCGTCCTGCAACAGGCGCTCGACGGAATTCTTTTGCTCTGTGATGTCGGTAATGGTGCCGACGCAACGGATAATTTCGCCGTTCGAACCGAGAACAGGACGCGCGCGGATTTGCAGCCAATGGAAGTGTCCGTCTTCGGCGCGAATGCGGAACTCATGGTTCAGCCGCCCTTTGCGATGATCCAGCAACACGTCGAGCGTCGCCTTGAACCGGTCGCGGTCGTCCGGGTGCAGGCGAGGCAGCCAGTTGCGCGCAGCGCCATGCATCGTGCCGGGATGCAGTCCGAGCTTGATCGATACGTCAGGTGTCGTGACGATGCGGTCACGCGTCACGTCCCAATCCCACACCGTATCGCCGCTGCCGGTCAGCGCCAGCGACTGGCGCTCGAGATCGGAGAAGAGGCCTTGCTGGTAAGCACTTCCGGCAAAAGCATGCTGAATGACGGTAAAGCCGATCAGAAGCACGATGAGAACGAGGCCACCGCCAAGCGCCGGCTGTACGATGTCATTGTCCAACTGGCCCGTCACCGTCAGCCAGCCGCCGAAGAGCCAAACAAGGATCAGCGCCCAGGACGGCACGAGCAGAATGGCGCGGTCGTAGCGGTTGAAGCCGAGATAGATGATCAGCACGATACCGACGGTCGCGGTCAGCGCGAAGGAAACGCGCGCGATCCCCGATGCAATCGATGGATCGTAGATCGCCACGCCGAAAAGCGCGCCCAGTCCGATGATCCAGGCGAATGTCGCGTAACCCAGATGCGCGTGCCATCTGTTCAAATTCAGATAGGTGAACAGGAAGACCACGAAGCTGGAGGCGAGCGCCACTTCGGCGCCCGCCCTCCACATTCGCTCGTCGCTTGATGTTACGGTGATGAGCTTTTCGAGGAAGCCGAAATCGACGCAGATATAGGCAAGCACCGCCCAGGCGAGTGCCGCCGAAGCCGGCAGAACCGACGTGCCCTTGACGACGAAAAGAATGGTCAGAAGAACGGCGAGAAGACCGGCGATCCCCAGCACGATGCCGCGATAGAGCGTGAAGGCGTTGATCGTGTCCTTGTAGGCCTCCGGCTCCCAGAGATAGAGCTGCGGCAGCTGTGGGGTGGAAAGCTCTGCCACGAAAGTAATGACCGCGCCCGGGTTCAGCGTAATGCGGAAGACGTCGGCGTCGGGGCTTGGCTGGCGGTCCAACGCAAAGCCTTCGCTCGGGGTGATGGCGATGATCCGCTGCGAGCCGAGATCCGGCCAGAAGAGCTTGGAATTGACCAGACGGAAGTGCGGCGCGACGATGACGCGCTCAAGCTGCTCTTCCGAGACGTTGGCAAGCGCAAAGACCGCCCAGTCGCCTTGGTGGGCGGGAGAGCTTGCGCGCACTTCGATGCGCCGGCGAATACCGTCCGGCCCCGGAGCGGTCGAAACCTGAAAGGCCTCGCCCTGGTTGGCGTAGATATCGGTGGTGGCGGTCAGATCGAGCGCATTGTCGTCGCGGGAAATCTTGACCGGCTCGAAGGCGAACGCCTGGCTGGAGAAAACGGCGCAGAAGAACAGCAGCGCTGTCGCACATGTTTTCGCCGGTAGGTGTTTCAACAGGCGCGACACAAGGCTCATATATGTCATCAATCTCACTGAGTCCTGCCGGAACCGTGTTTATCGGCAATCAGCGAAAACATGACGTGGTCCCGCCACTCGCCGTTTATTTTCAAATATTCGCGCAAGAGGCCTTCCCGCTGAAAGCCGGCATTTTCGAGCAGCCGGATGCTTTTGAAGTTGTCTGGAATACAGGCTGCCTCAATACGGTGCAACTGAAGTCCATTGAAGATGTAGGGTATTACCAGTTTTAATGCGGCAGACATATGGCCGTGACGCGCATGGGCTTCACCCATCCAATATCCGATCATGCAGCTTTGTGCAGCACCCCTGCGGATGTAGCCGATGGTGATGCCACCGATCAGCGTTCCGTCCGCAAGAAAGAGCAGAAGTGAGACGGCCGTGCCGGAGGAAAATTCCTGGTTGTTGCGGGTGACGCGTACGCGAAACGAACTTTCGGTCAGTTCGTCGCTTCGCCAGGTCGGCTCCCATGGCTGAAGAAAGCCGCGGCTTTCCGATCGCAGCTTGTGCCACTGGCGGTAGTCGGAATAACGCGGCAGTCTCAGCAGATAGTTTGCGTTGCGAAGTTCCGGCGTATCACTGTTGCGGGAGAGAAAGCGCAGCATCTAGTCATCCAACACCATGCTGCGGATCAGTCTCTGCCGTCAGCCGTTTGCCGTTATCTTCATGGATGGCGCCGCAGAAAGCCCCGCCGTGATGTCAGACAGCGGCGCGAGGTTTTCCAAGGGGCCGATCGCGGACAATGTCGGGACTTTATCGAAAAACAGACGTCCTGCAAGATCGGTCAACCGCTCGCGAGTGATGTCGCCAAGGCGCGTCATCATCTCGTCATTGGGGATGGGACGACCGTAGAGCATCATCTGGCGGGCAATCTGGCCAGCGCGTGCCGCTGGGCTTTCCTGGCCCATCAGCAACTGCGCACGGATCTGCGCCCGAGCGCGATCAATCTCTTCTTGATAGATGACCTCGGAGGACTTGCGCAGTTCTTCGGTGATGACCGGAACCAGTTCCGCCAGATCGCTGCTGCCGGTTGCGGCGTGAATGCCGAAAATGCCGGTATCGGAAAAGCCCCAGTGGAAGGCGTAGACCGAATAGCAAAGACCGCGATATTCGCGCACTTCCTGGAAGAGGCGGGACGACATGCCGCCGCCAAGAATATTGGCCAGAATCTGCGAACAGTAGAAGTCGCGGGCGTGGTAGGCCTTGCCCTCGAAGCCGAGCAGAATCTGCGCATCCATAAGATCGCGCGTCTCGCGGATTTCGCCGCCCGTATAGATGGCTTTTTCGATGATCGGCGTGGCTTCGGGCTTTTGCGGCAGGCTGGAAAAGCGCTGTTCGACCTGCTTGACGAAGATTTCGTGATCGACAGCGCCGGCCGCAACGACGAAGATCCGGTCCGTCGTGTAATTGCGACCGAGATAATGGCGGATCTGCGCCGTGGTGAAGGACTGTACCGTTTCCGGTGTACCAAGGATCGGGCGACCGATGGTCTGGTCGCGATAGGCAACGCCGGAAAAATTATCGAACACGACGTCATCGGGCGTGTCGGTGGCCGCACCGATTTCCTGCAGGATGACGTTCTTTTCACGTTCGAGTTCCGCCTCGTCGAAAGCGGACTCCGTCAGGATATCGGCAAGAATGTCGACAGCCAGCGGAACGTGATCCTTCAGCACGCGAGCATAATAGGATGTGGTTTCGGTGGAAGTCGCGGCGTTGACTTCGCCGCCGACATTCTCGATCTCCTCGGCGATCTGCCGCGCCGTGCGGCGCGCCGTACCCTTGAACGCCATATGCTCGAGCAGATGCGCGATGCCGTGCTCGTCATCCGTCTCGTTGCGCGAACCTGATTTTATCCACACGCCGAGAGCAACGCTTTCGAGGTGAGGCATTCTTTCGGTGACGACTGTCAACCCGGACGACAACCGGGTTACGTTCACATTCATTTCCACGTCTTTCCGCGTCGCTCAGTCGTTGGCGCGAGCATGCTTGCCGATGAAGGTCTCCACGGCGTCAAGCTCTGCTTCCAGGACGTCGAAACGCTCCTCCCGGTTCATAAGATCAGCTAGCCATACTGGTAGGGCAGGATCAATTGCGCAAGCGGATTTTACGGCGTCGGGGAATTTCGCCGGATGCGCGGTGGAAAGAACCACCATCGGGCTGTTTGTTTTTTCGTACTTTTTCGCTACATGAACCGCCGTTGCCGTGTGCGGATCGAGCAGATAACCGGTCTCGTTCAGCGTATCGCGAATGGTCGCGGCGACTTGCTTTTCGGTCGCACGACCTGCGCGGAAGTCTCGCTTGATCACCTTCATCGCCGCTTCGGAAATCTGGAAGGCGCCCGATTGCTTCAGGCCATCCATAGAACGCTTGATCTCGTTCGAGTCGCGATCATAGGCTTCAAAAAGCAAGCGCTCAAAATTCGAAGAAATCTGGATGTCCATCGACGGCGAGGTGGTGGCGTGCACGCCGCGCATCTCGTAGCGGCCAGTCTTCAGGGTGCGCGCCAGAATGTCGTTGTCATTGGTGGCAATCACCAGCTTGTCGATCGGCAGGCCCATCTGCTTGGCCACGTAGCCCGCAAAAATATCGCCGAAGTTGCCAGTCGGCACAGTGAAGGAAACCTTGCGGTCCGGCGCGCCGAGCGAAATGGCGGTGGTGAAGTAATAGACCACCTGCGCCATGATGCGCGCCCAGTTGATCGAGTTCACACCGGAAAGCTTGACGCCATCACGGAATTTAGCGTCGTTGAACATCTCTTTGACGAGGTTCTGGCAGTCGTCGAAGTTTCCGTTGATTGCAAGCGCATGCACGTTCGAAGCGGTGGAACTGGTCATCTGACGCTGCTGCACCGGCGAGACCTTGCCATGCGGGAAGAGAATGAAGATGTCGGTGCGGTCGCGACCGGCAAAGGCATCGATCGCGGCGCCGCCCGTGTCGCCGGATGTGGCGCCAACGATCGTCGCACGTTGGCCACGTTGCGCAAGGGTGTAGTCCATCAGCCGGGCGAGCAACTGCATGGCGACATCCTTGAACGCCAATGTCGTGCCATGGAAAAGTTCGAGAATGAAGCTGTTCGGCCCGGTCTGCACGAGCGGAGCGACGGCCGGATGACGGAAGGTCGCGTAGGCGTCGTCGATCATCGAACGGAAATCCTTTTCAGGAATTTCCCCGCCGGTGAAGCGATAAAGGACCTCGAACGCGATGTCCTGATAACTTTTGCCACGAAGTGCGCGAATTTCCTTCTTTTTCATCGTCGGCCATTCGCTCGGAACGTAAAGGCCGCCATCGCGCGCGAGACCTGCCAGCAGCGCATCGGAAAAACCAAGCGATGGGGCGCTGCCCCTGGTCGAAACATATTTCACGGAAATCGTCCTTCGTCGTCGTCACCAGTCAAGCCGTACGAACCACTGGCGCGGGAATTTCGTCCATTTTGCAAAAATGGCGCAAATCCGAACGCAACCATCGATTTTTTCCGGCGCCGCTGCTATAGACCATCGCCGACAGGCAAGGAAGGCCAATAAATTGCATCTCCGGCCTGTCGCGGAATTGTTTTAGAGGGTGGAACAGAGTGACAGGGACTATTTTGCGTTTATCCGCCGCAGCATCGCTGCTTGCCGTGCTTGCGGGTTGCAATTCTTCCAATCCATCGGATTCGCTGGCGGTCAATCCTCCGGCTGCACAGGCTGCAACCGCCCCCGTCGTGCAGGCAAACTGCCCACCCATTACCGTGCTGGATACCAATGCCGTCCATCAGGTCTATGCCGGCACCAAGGGTGATCCAAGCAAGCTCGTCTATCAGGCGTCGATTTCCGATACGACACGTTCCTGCAGTATGAGTGACTCCACCCTGACGGTGAATGTCTTCGCTCAGGGCCGCGTGGTTCCAGGTCCTCTTTCCAAGCCAGGTCGTGTCAATCTGCCGATCCGCGTGACGGTGAAGGATGGCGACGGCGAAATCTTCTCGCAGGTCACCAGCCTCGGCGTGGATGTTCCCGCTGGGGCCGCAGGCACGCAGTTCATCTTCAACAACCCGAATGTCGCCATTCCGAATGGTCCCGGCGGCGCATCGAAGCAGACCAATGTCTTCATTTCGTTTGACGAAGGTGGCGCCAAGGCCAGCAGCAAGAAGGGTGGCCGTAGGGGCTGAGATCAGATCCGACTCCAAAGCATGTTTTCAGAAGCCGGATCGCCTAAGGCGCTCCGGCTTTTTTAATGGATCAGATCGCCCACTCGGAAAGTGCAGCGATTGTCGCGGGCAGGTCCTGCATGCGGGAGATGACTGTTTCGGCGCCTGCATCGGTCAGCTTGTCCGCATGGCTTGGATAGCTATGCGACGCGCCGGTGAAGCCGATGACGCGCATGCCAGCAGCCCGCGCCCCGGTAATGCCGTGAACGGAATCTTCGATCACCACCACCTTGTCAGGCGAGACGGCGAACTGCTTGGCGCCATGGAGGAAAATGTCCGGCTTCGGCTTGACGCGATCTGCGCCAAGGTCTTTGGCGGAATAGACGTGGCCTTCGAAATAAGGCTTCAAACCGACCTTCGTCAGCATCATGTCGAGCCGGGCACTGGACGAATTCGAGCAGATGCAACGCTGCGTCGTCAGGCGCGACAGCGCAAACTTTACGCCATCGATGACTTTGACATCGCGTGCCAGGCGCGCATCCAGAAGCTTTTCGGATTTATCGAGCAGCGTGGCCGAAAGCGGAATGCTTGCCTCGCGCTCGACCTCAAGCAGGATGTTCTTCCAGGTCATGCCTGAGAAGCGCTCGCCCATTTCTTCAACGGAGATGGGATAGCCCGCTTCCGTCAACAGGCGGGATTCGACCTGTGCAGCGATGATTTCCGAATCGACCAGAACGCCGTCGCAGTCGAAAATAATAAGGTCGAAGCCGCTCATATGCGCTCCCTTGATGTCGGTGGAGGAATGGGAATGGGGTTGGCGGCTTTTAGACCAACTCAGCCACAAGCTCAACCGGCTGGAATGCAAGGGAGCTTTGCGGTTTATCGCATCGCTCGACAATTCGCCGGCCTCGCCCTATGTCAGGTCATGGTCAAGATTCCAAAAACCAAGCCTGACGATACGATTGCCGCCAAGATCAGCCGCACGCTCGCCGAGCGCATCGTGCGCGGTGAGTTTGCGCCTGGCGAAAGGCTGCGGCAGGATCACATCGCCGAAGAGTTCGGTGCCTCGCATGTGCCGGTGAGAGAAGCCTTTCGGCGCCTGGAGGCGCAAGGCTTGGCCGTCAGCATTCCGCGCCGCGGCGTTCGGGTGGCCGATTTCGGCCTGGCTGATGTGCGGGAAGTGGCGGAGATGCGTGCCGCGCTCGAAGTGCTTGCTCTGCGTAATGCCATCCCCAACCTGACCACAGCCATTTTGGATGAGGCGGAGGCCGCGACGCATGAGGGTGACGATGCGCAGGACGTCCGCCGATGGGAAGAAGCAAACCGGCGGTTTCATCGGCTGATCACAGCCCCCTGCAACATGCCTCGACTGATGGAAGCGATCGACGGACTGCATGCGGCCAGCGCCCGTTTTCTGTTCTCCGCCTGGCGGGCAGGCTGGGAGCGTCGCACCGACACGGATCACCGTGCCATCATAGACGCGCTTCGCGGTGAGCGAGCGGAAGAGGCCGTCCGTATTCTGCACGGTCATGTTCAGTGGATCGGCCGAACGGCTGTGCGTACACCAACCGGCTCGACCCGCGACGCGTTCGCCATCGTTGGATAGTTCGCGGTTTGGCTTTTGGGATCAATCGGTGATGTTGATCTCGGTGCGCTCGGATGCCGTCACCGTGGCGCTGACTTCCTTCGGATCGCGGTTGGCCTTCTTGTCATAGGTCACTTTCACCGCATAGGTGCCGGGGTGAAGCGTCTCCTGGTGAGTCGTGCCATAGCGACCGGAAATTTCCTTCTGCGTGCCCTGGAGATCCTTGGTGGTTTCGAGAATGTCGATCCTCTCCGCCTGAGGCGCTGATACGACAAGCACGCCTGCATCGAGATCGATGCTGAGATCGGTACGCTGGCCTGCCGTGACGCTAAAAGGCTTCTCAACGGTCACCTTGCCGAGCCTCGCCCGCATAATGAAGTTTCCAGCCGGCATCTGCATGATCTTGCCTGGGCCATAGGTTCCGGTGATCGTCTCGCGCGTGCCGTCCAAAGTTTGCATGTCCTTTAACGCCTCGAAACGAATGCTGTCGGTCTCGACCTGCCGTCCGCCCTCCTTGTAGACGGCGTTGGTGACAACCACACCACTTGGAATGATGACATCGTGGGTCACGGTGTCTCCGGCTTTGACCGTGATCGTTTCCTCTGCCACCGCCGGACCGATACGGCCCTCAAGTTTCAATTCGCCGGCCGGCACATAAAGTTCCTTAGCGCCATAGATACTGTCGCTGAATTCGTCCTGCGTCACAGTCACTCGCGCAAGAGGCTCGGCCTCCTTGCTGTCCGGACTGCGCTTCGGCACGAGTGTGAGTTGTGCCGCCTCGAAGTCCACTGCAAGCTCGGTGACAGCGCCGTCTTTGACTTCGAACGCGATCTCGCGGCTGATATTGCCGAGCCCAGCAACCGCGACATATTTGCCCGGCGGAATTTTCTCCTCGAAGGTCGCATCATAAGCACCGCCGACATTCTCGTCGCTTCGGCCACCCATGCTGTCTGCCTTGTAGAAATCCCATCGAACCTTGTCGCTGTCGCCGAGCGACGGGCCGCCTTTGAAAAGAAAGGCGTCCGTGCGCACATTGACCTGTGGCTTGGGTACCTGTGAGTTTTGCTGTGCAGACTGCTGCGACAAGGCGGCGCTGGCATAGAGCGTCGCGGCGATCATCAAGGCTATGCGCATTTTCAACTTCACCCCTGCACCCTTCACTGGCACCATAATACCGCCAGTGTGGAAAATTCCTAAATTAAAACGTTAGAAATAACATCCGGTTCCATAAGCGGTTCTGCTGGCGGGAAGACGCTATTTCGTCTTGACGAAACAGATGATTTGTTCGGTATATGTTCATGTCAGAGGAGTTGCTATGGACAATCTGAATGATGTCATCGTTCGGGCAAAAGCGGCCTGCTACGTCGGAGGCGGCGTGAAGACAGAGCCGATTAGGCCTGGTTCCCACGATCTCACATGGTCGGACGGGGATTGGGAGTATCGCGACATCTACTTTGGCGGTACGAATTTCATTGGGCAAGAGGTTCTCTGGTTCAGGCGAACGCCCTATTGGGCGATGAATTATTACGGCTTCATCTGTCGTCCGGATCTCATCGATGGCGAGCGAGCCGGAGCCACCATCACGAAAGCTCTCTCTACGATGTATCGGAGCGGTCGGTTCCTCGGTGGTTTCGAGTGGACGGGTGAATACGGAACATACATCGACAGGAGCGAGGGCGATGCTCGCCATTTTCTCGGTCGCGAGGTGATCATGGTCGGTGGCGAGGAAGTGTATGCGCTCCACTATTGCGGTGGTGTCATCATCCCATAGCAACCGCCGCGTCCGCTCAGCGATCTCACTCTTTGGCCTGATAATCTATTTTCTCGCATTTTTATGCACTTACCTCCGAACTTTCTTTCTCTCGTTCAGCCTTTGATAACCATCTTCGGTAACCATAAGGCCAGTTCAGTTGAGTAAGCGTATGGAGCGAGTACCCATGGCATCAGTGTTTCCACTGGCCGATTTTCGGCGCGCCGGTTTTGATCTTGCAGGCGAGAGCGATGCCTGGAAAAACAGCATCATCAAGGGTGACTGCGTCGCCGCTCTCGAAGCGCTGCCGAGCCAGTCCGTCGATGCGATTTTCGCCGATCCGCCCTATAACCTCCAGCTTGGCGGCACGCTGCATCGTCCTGATCAGTCGCTTGTGGATGCGGTGGATGACGAGTGGGACCAGTTCGCCTCCTTCGACGCCTATGATGCCTTCACTCGCGCCTGGTTGCTCGCCTGCCGGCGCGTGCTGAAGCCGAATGGCACCATCTGGGTCATCGGCTCCTATCACAACATCTTTCGCGTCGGTGCCATCCTTCAGGACATGAATTTCTGGATCCTGAACGATATCGTCTGGCGCAAGACCAACCCGATGCCGAACTTCAAGGGTCGCCGTTTCCAGAATGCCCATGAGACGATGATCTGGGCCAGCCGCGATGCCAAGGCGAAGAGCTACACCTTCAATTACGAGGCGCTGAAAGCGTCGAACGACGACGTGCAGATGCGCTCCGACTGGCTGTTTCCAATCTGCAGCGGCTCCGAGCGGCTGAAGGGTGATGACGGCAAGAAGATCCATCCGACCCAAAAGCCGGAAGCACTTCTGGCCCGCGTGATCATGGCTTCGACCAAGCCCGGCGACGTTGTGCTCGATCCCTTCTTCGGCTCCGGTACGACAGGTGCGGTGGCAAAGCGCCTTGGCCGTCATTTCGTCGGCATCGAGCGCGAGCAGGACTACATCGACGCAGCATCTGCCCGCATCGCTGCCGTCGAACCGCTTGGCAAGGCGGAACTGACGGTGATGACCGGCAAGAAGGCCGAACCACGCGTGGCCTTCAACGTTCTCCTCGAAAGCGGCCTCGTACGCCCCGGCCAGGTGCTGACGGATGCCAAGCGCCGTTACACGGCGATCATTCGCGCCGATGGCACGGTTTCGTCGGGCGGTGATGCTGGTTCGATCCATCGGCTGGGCGCCAAGGTGCAGGGCCTCGATGCATGCAATGGCTGGACCTTCTGGCACTACCAGGATGGTGATGCTCTGAAGCCGATCGATGATCTGAGAAGCGTCATCCGCATGGAATTGGCCAAAGCCGGTTAAAGCATGTCGCGCAAAAGTGTGCAGCGGTTTTGCGATATCGACACGCGATAAAAGGAACATCCAGTCTTCGATCCACCGCTCGATGTTACTTTCGCCATAGACTTCATCCGGTTTTAGTACCTTCAGTCCCGGATGAAGAACAAGCAAGGCCCGGCGTTCATAGAATGCCGGGCCTTGGTGTATGTTGTTTTGGACAACGAGTTTTCCCGAAATATTTCAATTGCATGGCAAGCTTGGAGCAAGTAAGCGACATTAATCAATCTCGCCAAGGGACGAGGGCGAGCCGCTGGCGCATCGAACAGATGCGCAAAGCCAAGAAGACGGATGCTTCCCTGCTTTGACGATTCTTCAGATCTGGCCGCTTGCGGCTGGACTGGCGCAGGACGGGGACCGCCATTCCTGCCTGCGCCAGGAATTCTCAAACTTTTTTCCTGACGAAGCCTCCCGACATTACTCGCCTTTTTGAATATTATAATTGCGCGGAATACCCTGCGTGACCGCAAACCAGTGTGAGCTTTTCATCCGGCCCTGATGTGCATTGAAGGCCTCCTCATTGGTAAAGACTTCCGAAACCAGATAGCGCCCCGGAATATCGTCGCTCAGAACGACCTCGAAGGAGAGACATCCTGGTTCAGCGCGTGTCAGTTCGATATGATGCGGCAAGGCGTCTGCCACCGCCTCACGACGATTTTCCGGCACGTCCAAGTAACCGCTCAGATAGATCTTCCCCTCTGCCATTCCTTAGACCTTGATACCGTATTCTGCCAGATCGGCCTTCAGCTTTTCCGCACCGGTGAAGTGCACCGCCTGCCAGCCGGCTTCCTTCGCACCTTCCACATTGGCAATCGAATCATCGATGAAGATGCTGGTCTTAGGATCGAGCCCGAATGTCTCGGCATGCAGCTTGTAGATCGCAACATCCGGCTTGATCAGGCCGACATCGCCCGAGACCGTCACGCCACGAGAGAGCGTCAGGAACGGGTACATCTTCTGTGCCTCGAGGAAGGTGTCGGAGGCAAAGTTCGTCAGCATCGTCACGTCATGGCCGCTGTCGATCAGGCCTTTGAGGATGGCGACGGAATCGTCATAGGAGTGGGACACCATTTCATGCCAGTGTTTGCGGAAGGCGCGGATATGCTCTTCCCGGTCCGGATGGTTTTCCAGTAGCAAGGCTTCGGCGTCCGCCCATGTACGACCGCGATCCTGCTCCAAATTCCAGTCATGGGTGCAGACATTCTCGAAGAACCAGGCGCGTTCGGCATCGTCGGGGATCAGGCGGCTATAGGGAATATGCGGATCGTAATGAATGAGAACCTTGCCGATATCGAAAACAATATGATTGATCTTGCTCATGAAACTTTCCTGCTTCTCGAAGACTGCTGCGTTTTCCCGGCGCTTGCCGCAAACGCCAATGGGATAGCCTGAGAGATTGCCTTTTTCATCACCGTTGGCAGTGCCTGGGCATCAAGATTTGTGACCGGCTCCCACCATCCGTCATCGGCCTTTATGGCGCTTCCGACTTTTGCGCGGTAGATCGATAGTCGGAGTTCGAAATGGGTGAAGACATGCGTGATTGTGCCCGCCGCTTCCCAGTCGGCGTCAAAAGGCGCATGCGCCTTTTCCGTGCCGCCATCGAGGCGCGCGGTCCAGGCCGTCGTCGGAACCTCCGTCATGCCGCCGAGCAGGCCACTGTCGATGCGCCGCCGCAGAAGGATCTCTCCCTCGTCATTGACCGCAACGAAGGCCGCGCCGACGCGCACGGGCTTGTCCTTCTTCTTGGCTTTCACTGGAAACCGCTCCGGCTCATCCTGCGCCAGAGCCAGACAGTGGCCGTTGAACGGACAGAGTGCGCAGGCAGGACGCTTTGGCGTACAGATCGTGGCGCCAAGATCCATCATCGCCTGGGCAAAATCACCCGGCCGGTCGTTGGGCGTGATCTCCGCAACGCGGGCTTTCATCAAGGGCTTGGAGCCCGGCAGGGGCGAATCGATCAGGAACAGGCGTGAGATCACGCGTTCCACGTTGCCGTCCATCACCGCTGCCTGACGGTTAAAGGCAATCGCTGCCACGGCTGCTGCGGTATAGTCGCCAATACCTGGGAGCGCTTTCAGCCCGTCCTCCGTGTCGGGAAACGTACCGCCATGCTGATGGGCAACCGCTTCGGCGCATTTCTTCAGGTTTCGTGCCCGCGCATAATAACCAAGCCCCGCCCATGCGGCCATCACGTCATCGGTCGGCGCTGCAGCGAGATCGTTGACCGTTGGCCATGCGGCGAGAAACTTGGTGAAATAAGGCTTCACGGCCTGCACCGTCGTTTGCTGCAGCATCACTTCGGACAGCCAGACATGATAGGGATTGGCCCGCAGGCCTTTTGCAGCCATGGATGGTGAAGTTCGCCATGGCAAATCGCGGTGATGGCGATCATACCAGGCCAGCAACAGCTCAGCGTAAGCCGGCCCTTCGATTTTATGAAGCATATGTACGGTCTGTCCGATTTTGTGATGGCGTTTCCAATTGAGATGGAAACGTCCTATACTTGGTCCATACGCTTCGCCCAATCAAGCCGCGAGTTCAGAGTAGTGTGACCATGCGACAGCCCCGTAAAGGTGTCCTTCAGATTGCCGAAGTTGCAAACGGCATTATCGATCCCGTTTTGGCAAAGAGAGCCGGTATCAGCACGGCACTGCTCGGTTCATGGGACGAGATTGCCGGCGATGATTTTGCCGACTGTACCCGCCCCGAAAAGATCACCTGGCCGCGCCGCGACGAGGGGCCGGATCGCGGCGGTTATCAGCCGGGTGTTTTGACGATTGCCTGCGAGGGCGCGCGTGCGCTTTTTTTGACCCATGCTCAGGGCGAGTTGATCGCCCGGATCAACGGCTTTTTTGGCTTCCCCGCAGTGCGTCAGATCCGCATCGTACAAAAGCCCGTCTCGACGGCTTCCACTCGAAGGCGCAAGCCGCAACCTTTGCGAGGGGAGGCGGCAAAACGACTGGATGACATGATGCAGGGGATAGAAAGCGAAGCCTTGCGCAAAGCGGTGGAGCGGCTTGGAACCGCCGTCATGCAAAAGCGTCCCAAAGGTCGGACGTTATGAACAGCCGGACACTGTGAAGCAGGGAACTGGAGAGAACAGTCCTTGACTGGTCACAATTCTTTGACAAGAACAAAAGAACTCGCCGCTTGTTGGAAACGATGTGTGGCTATATCGGAATCATAGACATTTGCGTCTTTCACAAACAGGTGCTTCCATGCATTTCCCAGAACTAAACCTCACCCGCCGCGCTCTTCTCGGCACTGTCGCCATGGCCTCTGTCGTCGCTGCACTCCCGGTGCTTGCAGGCAATGCCTTTGCGCAGGATATTCCGGAATCCTCCGGCGACGTCGATATGGCTGAGGTGCTGAAGCCCGGCGCTCTGCCGGACCGTGCTCTGGGCGATGCCAATGCGCCGGTGAAGATCGTCGAATACATGTCGATGACCTGCCCGCACTGCGCGCATTTCCACAACACAGCCTTTGAAGAGATCAAGAAGAAGTACATCGACACCGGCAAGGTTTACTTCATCATCCGCGAGTTCCCGTTCGATCCGCGCGCTGCCGCAGCCTTCATGCTGGCCCGTTGCGCGCCGGAGCAGCAGTATTTCCCATTCGTCTCCATGCTGTTCAAACAGCAGCAGAGCTGGGCAACCGCCCAGGATGCACGCGCGGCACTGCTGCAAATGTCGAAAATGGCCGGTTTTTCACAGGAGAGCTTCGAGGCCTGCTTGACGAACCAGCAACTTCTGAATGATGTGAACGCAACGATGCAGCGCGGCGCGACGGAATTCGGCGTCAACTCTACGCCAACCTTCATCATCAACGGCAAGAAGTACTCTGGAGACATGTCGGTTGAAACCATGTCGGCCCTTATCGACAAACTTCTTTAATCGACGCCGCCACATTCTGACGGGCGCCGGATATCTCCGCGCGCCCGTTTTCGCATCTGAAAGTCTACGGTTCGAGGCAGCGGCATGAAGTTCAATAAGCTGCGCCTGCTGGGCTTCAAATCCTTCGTCGAGCCCTCCGAATTCATCATCGAGCCAGGCCTGACCGGCGTTGTCGGGCCGAACGGCTGTGGCAAGTCCAATCTTGTGGAAGCGCTTCGCTGGGTGATGGGCGAGAACTCCTACAAGAACATGCGCGCCTCCGGCATGGATGACGTGATCTTCTCCGGCTCCGGCAATCGCCCTGCGCGCAACACTGCGGAAGTCGGCCTTTACCTCGATAACTCCGATCGCACCGCGCCCGCCGCCTTCAATGATGCTGACGAGATCCAGGTCACGCGCCGCATCGAGCGCGAGAACGGCTCTGTCTATCGGATCAATGGCAAGGAGGCCCGCGCCAAGGATGTGCAGCTTCTGTTCGCCGACGCGTCTACCGGCGCGCGCTCACCCTCCATGGTGGGGCAGGGGCGCATCGGCGAGCTGATCAATGCCAAACCGCAGGCGCGCCGACAATTGCTGGAAGAGGCGGCAGGCATTTCCGGCTTGCATTCACGCCGCCACGAGGCGGAATTGCGCCTGCGCGCGGCCGAAACCAATCTGGAACGGCTAGAGGATGTCACCGCACAGCTGGAAAGCCAGATCGAAAGCCTGAAGCGCCAGGCCCGCCAGGCCAATCGTTTCAAGATGCTCTCTGCCGATATCCGCGCGCGCGAAGCAACGCTTCTCCATATCCGCTGGGTGGATGCGAGCGAGTCGGAACGGGAAGCGGACAACGCGTTGAACCTAGCCACCAATCTGGTGGCCGAAAAGGCGCAGCGGCAGATGGAAGCGGCAAAAGAGCAGGGGGTTGCAAGCTTCAAGCTGCCCGAACTGCGCGAGAATGAAGCGAAGGTCGCTGCCGCGCTTCAGCGATTGCAGATCGCCCGCACGCAGCTAGATGATGAAGCCAACCGCTTGCTCCGCCGCCGCGATGAATTGGCGCGCCGCCTTTCGCAACTTGGCGAGGACATTCAGCGCGAAGAGCGGCTCGTCTCGGACAATGCCGACATTCTTTCCCGCCTCGATACGGAAGAAGCGGAGCTTCTCGACATCCTGGCCGATTCGGGGCGCTACGCCGAGGAGACGCGCGAGGCCTTCGAGGAGGCCGCTGCCAAGCTTTCCGAAAGCGAACGGGTTTTTGCAGCATTGACGGCAGAACGCGCCGAGGCTGCGGCGTCTCGCGCCCAGCTTGAACGCTCGATCCGCGAGCTTGCCGACCGCAAGATGCGCTTGGAACGACAGTCTTCCGAGGCTGCTACCGAAGTCGAAACGATCGATGAGAAGCTGGCCGAACTTCCAGATCCTGCGGAAAAGCGCGAGATGGTCGAGGCGGCGGAGATAGCGGCGGAAGACGCGCTGGTCGCCGTTGACGTTTCGGAGACAGCCGTTGCTGAGGCGCGTTCCGCCGAATCCCTGGCACGTGGGCCGGTTGACATGGCGCGTAATCGTCTCAACGCGCTGGAAACCGAAGCGCGTACCATCTCGAAAATGCTGGCCGCTGGCGCTGCTTCCGGCTCGTTCACGCCGGTAGCGGAAGAGCTGAAAGTGGATCGTGGTTTCGAGGCAGCGCTTGGTGCAGCCCTTGGCGACGATCTGGAAAGCCCGCTGGATAAAAACGCGCCCGCATATTGGGCAGCGAATGGCGAAGGCGCCGACGATCCGGCCCTGCCGCAGGGCCTTCCCTCTCTCCTGTCGCATGTCTCCGGCCCGGATGCCTTGAAGCGAAGCCTTCGCCAGATCGGTATCGTCGCCTCTGTCGAAGACGGTCAGCGACTGATGTCGCTTCTAAAACCCGGCCAGCGGCTGGTGACGAAAGACGGCGCGCTGTTCCGCTGGGACGGCCACGTGGCAAGCGCTGATGCGCCGGGAAGTGCAGCGCTGCGGCTGGCACAAAAGAATCGCCTGTCTGAAATCCAAGGCGAAATCGAGGAGGCGCGTTTCGCGCTGGAAGAGGCGGAAGAGCTGCTTTCGGTGCGCGCCGAAGACATCCGTCTGGCGGAGGCCGGTTTGAATGAAGCGCGCGAGCGTAGCCGCCTTGCCGCCCGGCAGCTGACCGAAGCGCGTGATGCCCTCTCTATGGCAGAGCGGGCATCCGGCGATCTCCTGCGCCGCCGCGACGTCGTCTCGGAGGCTCTGAACCAGATTGGCGGTCAGATTGAGGAGATCGCGGCTCAGGAAGAGAATGCCCGCATCGAACTCGAAGACGGTGCTGATCTTTCCAGCCTTGATGAGCGCTTGCGCGACAGCCAGCTGGAAGTTGCAACAGATAGAAGCCTTCTGGCCGAGGCGCGTGCACGCCATGAGGGCTTAAGCCGTGAGGCTGATGCGCGCCAGCGCCGCATCAATGCCATTGCGCAGGAGCGCGCAACATGGGCGGCTCGCGCCGCAAGTGCCGCCGATCACATCGCCACATTGCGCGAGCGTGAAGAGGAGGCGCGTGATGAACTCGCGGAACTCGATATCGCGCCGGAAGAATTCGATGAGAAGCGCCGCAATCTCTTAACCGAATTGCAGAAGATGGAAGAGGCGCGCCGCGCTGCCGCAGACCGTCTGGTGGAAGCCGAAAATCTCCAGCGGGATGCGGATCGAGCTGCCGCTACCGCTTTGTCAGAACTGGCGGAAGCACGAGAAAAGCGTGGCCGCGCAGAGGAACGGCTGGTTTCTGCAAGGGAGAAACGGCAGGAGAGCGAGCACCGCATTCGTGAGGCTTTGAACGTCGAACCCCATATGGCCTTGCGTCTCACCGGGCTACCGTCAGGAGCGCCGCTGCCGGAAGTGCGTGACGTGGAGCGCGATCTCGACCGGTTGAAGATCGAGCGTGAGCGCCTCGGCGCGGTCAATCTGCGCGCCGATGAGGAGCAGGCGGAACTGTCCGCCAAGCTTGCCGCCCTGATCAAGGAGCGCGATGACATCATCGATGCCGTCAGGAAGCTGCGCGCCGGAATCCAAAACCTCAACCGTGAAGGCCGCGAGCGCCTGGTCGCCGCATTCGATGTCGTTAATACCCAGTTCCAGCGGCTCTTTACCCATCTCTTCGGCGGCGGCACGGCGGAGCTGCAACTGATCGAGTCCGACGATCCGTTGGAAGCAGGGCTTGAGATTCTCGCCCGTCCGCCGGGCAAGAAGCCGCAGACCATGACGCTGTTGTCCGGCGGCGAGCAGGCCCTGACCGCCATGGCGCTGATCTTTGCCGTCTTCCTCACCAATCCGGCCCCCATCTGCGTGCTGGACGAGGTGGATGCGCCGCTCGACGACCACAATGTCGAGCGCTATTGCAACCTGATGGACGAAATGGTGGCCTCCACCGAAACCCGTTTCGTCATCATCACGCACAACCCCATCACCATGGCCCGGATGGACCGCCTCTTTGGCGTTACCATGGCTGAGCAGGGCGTCTCGCAACTGGTTTCGGTCGATCTGCAAATGGCGGAGACATTGGCGGAAGCGTCCTAATATACAATTTTAAGTTATATTAGTTATTTAGAAAGCTGCATCCGGTTCGCTTTTCGCGCCTTTAGGATGCGGATTCCGTTTGCATTTAATCAATTTTAAAGGCAGCCGCCCGTAGTTTATTGCCTCAACCACAGTTGCTCCATGACGGTGCAAAGTCTTGTGGCAAGAAATGGCATGCTGGATTTCGAGGAGGGTATCCGGGTCTTTTCTTGTTATTTCTTAGTCCTGCGAGAACACATGATCCTCTTTGACAATATTAAAATTCGTTACAAGATCCTGGCGATCCTCCTCCCAATGGTCGCGGTCGGCATGGCTGGCGCCGGCTTTCTGGCGCATAGTTACAATCAGGCAAATGGTGCCTATGTGCGCTATTTCGACAACAACGCTGCCGCGTCGACGAGTCTGTTCAGAGCGTCCACCGCGATCGTCGGCGTAGGTTTTGCCGTCAACGAAATTCTTCGCATCAAGGTGATCGGTGGCGACATGGGCGCAATCGAAGCACTGTATAGAAACGACGCCGAATTGTTTATCAAGCGCATGGAAGAGGCCAAGCGGCTCGATCCTTCTGTCAGCGCCGAAGCGAATAAGTTCATTCAAAGAGGTAAGGAGATCATCGATCTGGCGAATTCCAGCGTTGATCTCATCAAGGCTGGTAATCTAGATGACGCACGCCTCCAAATCGGAAAGATAGGCTCCCGCGTCGTGGATTATCGCGCCGATCTCCGGGGTTGGAATAACGCAAATGCTGCGGAAACCGCGAAAGGCGTGCAGGTTCTATCCGCACAGGCAACAAGAACCATCAAACACTCGTTGATCGGCATCGGTCTGGCTTTTCTCGCCTTCATCGGCGCGGCCCTGTTCTGTGTTTCCAGAGGCATCACGGCACCGATTGAAAAGCTGCGTGCGCGTATGGTGTCGCTTGCCGGTGGCGAAACGCGCGGAGAGATCGACGGCGTCGATCGCAAGGACGAGGTTGGGCAGATGGCGCAGGCGGTCTCCGTCTTCCGCGAGAATGCGCTGGAGCGCATCCGTCTGGAACAGGAGGCTGACGCCAATCGCAGCCTGTCGGAGAAGGAGCGGATTGCTCGCGACGAACAGAAGGCGAAGGAAGCCGAGGACACGCAGTTTGCTGTCGACCATTTGGCAAACGGCCTGTCGCGCCTGTCGGATGGCGATGTGTGCTATCGCATCAGCCAGCCTTTCGTGGCCCATCTCGATGTCGTGCGTGAGAACTTCAACGCCTCTGCCGAGAAGCTTCAGTCGGCCCTGACCCGCGTGGCGGAGAACGCCCGTGGTATCGATGCTGGTGCGAATGAAATCCGTTCGGCCGCCGACGATCTTGCCAAGCGGACCGAACAGCAGGCAGCCTCCGTCGAGGAAACCGCTGCCGCACTGGAAGAGATCACCACCACGGTGAAGGACTCCACCCGTCGCGCCCAGGAAGCCGGTCATCTGGTCGCCAAGGCGCGCACCGGTGCCGAACAGTCGGGTGAGGTCGTTCGCAAGGCCGTCGTTGCCATGGAGCGGATCGAGAAGTCGTCGGGCGAAATCTCCAACATCATCAGCGTGATTGATGAGATCGCCTTCCAGACCAACCTTCTGGCGCTGAACGCCGGCGTCGAAGCCGCACGTGCTGGTGAAGCAGGCAAGGGCTTTGCCGTCGTTGCGCAGGAAGTGCGTGAACTGGCGCAGCGCTCCGCCAGTGCTGCCAAGGACATCAAGGGCCTGATCTCCACCTCCAACACCCAGGTTCAGGAAGGTGTTGAGCTTGTCGGTGAAACAGGTCGTGCGCTTGAGACGATCGTTGCGGAAGTGCAGGAGATCAACCGTCACGTCATGGCGATCGTGGAAGCGGCACAGGAGCAGTCTTCCGGTCTGCAGCAGATCAACACGGCTGTGAACCAGATGGATCAGGACACGCAGAAGAATGCGGCGATGGTGGAAGAGACGACGGCGGCCAGCCATGGTCTTGCCCGTGAAGCCTCTTCGCTGAACCAGCTTCTCGGCCAGTTCAAGCTGTCTGCCACCTTCGAGGCCCCGATCCGTGCGGCAACCCCTGCGGAGCGTCCGGCAGCGTCACCAGCCCGTGCGCTTGGCCGCAAGCTCGCAACCGCCTTCAACGGCAATGCAGCGGTCAAGCAGGACTGGCAAGAGTTGTGATAGCAAGGTCCAAGCAAAAGTTGCGCAATGGTTTTGCGATAACGACATGAGATCAAAGACTTGAAGTGTGAGAAGCGTATCTGAACGATCGCGACACATTTTAAGAGCAGCTCTCGGAGATAACCCGTAACAATGGATGCCCGCGCTCGCCGCGGGCGTTTCGCCATCCCTGGGCCGCCAATGCCGCAATTATGCTGCACTGCACTGTCATCTTGCACTCTCTGGCGTTCCCAACGGTGTGACAATGCTATAATGGGTTGAAAAACAAGAACGCTTCTGGGTGGAGAGCGTATAATGAAGAAATGGGTTTATACCTTTGGCAACGGTGCTGCCGAAGGCCGCGCGAGTGATGTTGCCATATTGGGAGGCAAGGGTGCGCATCTTGCCGAAATGGCAAGCCTCGGCCTGCCTGTTCCGCCCGGCTTCACCATTATCAGCGAAGTCTGCGGCCGCTACCACCAGGGCGGACGCCAACTCCCCAATGACCTGAAGCTGCAGGTTTCAAGCGGGATCGCCGGCATGGAAGCGATGACCGGCCGCAAATTCGGCGCAGGCCCGCGTCCACTCCTGCTTTCCGTCCGATCCGGTGCGCGTGCCTCCATGCCCGGCATGATGGATACCGTTCTCAATCTCGGTCTCAATGACGAGACGGTGCAGGCGCTCTGCGAGGATTCCGGTGATGCCCGTTTCGCGTGGGATAGCTATCGCCGCTTCATCCAGATGTATGCCGATGTCGTCATGGGTCTTGACCATGAGGTCTTCGAGGAAATCCTTGAGGATGAAAAGGGCCGTCTCGGTCACGAATATGATACGGAGCTTTCCGCCGACGAGTGGCAGCATGTGGTGTCGCGCTACAAGCAACTGGTCGAAGACGAGTTGGATGAACCCTTTCCGCAGGATACGGAAGTCCAGCTCTGGGGCGCAATCGGCGCTGTCTTTTCCAGCTGGATGAACACGCGTGCCGTCACCTACCGCCATCTGCACAAAATCCCTGGCGATTGGGGAACGGCGGTCAATGTTCAGGCCATGGTGTTCGGCAATCTCGGCTCCACCTCTGCCACAGGCGTTGCTTTCACCCGCAACCCGTCGACAGGGGAACAAGAGCTTTACGGTGAGTTCCTCGTCAACGCGCAAGGCGAAGACGTGGTCGCGGGCATCCGCACGCCGCAATCCATCACCGAGGCGGCCCGCATCGCCTCCGGCTCCGACAAGCCGTCGATGGAAAAGCTGATGCCGGAGGCATTTCAGGAATTCCTGGTGATCTGCAAGCAGTTGGAAACCCATTATCGCGATATGCAGGATATGGAGTTCACCATCGAGCGCGGGCAGCTTTGGATGCTCCAGACCCGGTGCGGCAAGCGCACGACGCGTGCGGCCATGAAGATCGCCGTCGATATGGTCGAGGAAGGCCTGATCACCGCCGATGAAGCTGTCTGCCGGATCGATCCTTCTTCGCTGGATCAGCTGCTGCATCCCACCATCGATAGCTCTATCGAAAGACCGATCATCGGCTCAGGCCTGCCGGCGTCACCTGGGGCTGCATCCGGAGAAATTGTTTTCAGCGCCGAAGAAGCCGTTGCCGCCAAGGCGGAAGGCCGCCGCGTCATACTGGTGCGCATGGAAACCAGCCCCGAAGATATTCATGGCATGCATGCGGCCGAGGGCATCCTGACGACGCGAGGAGGGATGACAAGCCACGCGGCCGTGGTGGCGCGCGGCATGGGCATTCCTTGCGTCACGGGTGCTGGCTCGATGCGCGTGGATTTGCGCAATGGCGTGCTGATCGGCATGGGCTGCATGCTGCGCAAGGGCGATGTCATTACAATAGACGGTTCGTCGGGGCGGGTGCTGAAAGGCGAAGTACCGATGACTCAGCCGGAACTTTCCGGCGATTTCGGCAAGCTGATGGAATGGGCCGATGGCGCGCGGCGTATGACAGTCCGCACCAATGCCGATACGCCTGCCGATGCGCGCGCTGCCCGCGCCTTCGGTGCCGAGGGCATTGGCCTTTGCCGCACCGAGCACATGTTCTTCGAAGGCGAGCGTATCCATGTGATGCGCGAAATGATCCTCGCGGAGGATGAGGCGGGCCGGCGCGCAGCGCTCGACCAGTTGCTTCCGATGCAACGAGAGGACTTCACCGAACTCTTCTCCATCATGCATGGCATGCCGGTGACGATCCGCCTGCTTGATCCGCCGCTGCACGAGTTTCTGCCGAAGACCGATGGCGAGATCGTTGAGGTTGCGGCTGCCATGGGCATGCCGCAGACTCTGTTCCGCCAGAGGCTCGATGCGCTGCATGAGTTCAATCCCATGCTTGGCCACCGCGGCTGCCGCCTGGCGATCTCCTATCCCGAGATTGCAGAGATGCAGGCGCGTGCTATCTTCGAGGCAGCAGTTGAAGCCGCGCGCCGTACCGGTGCGCCGGTCGTTCCGGAAATCATGGTGCCGCTTGTCAGCCTGCGCTCCGAACTAGATTACGTTCGCGGGGTGATAGACCGCGTTGCGTCAGAGGTTGCGGCAGAGAGTGGCATGACGCTGGAATATCTAACCGGCACGATGATCGAGCTGCCGCGCGCCGCCCTTCGCGCCCATGTCATCGCCGAGGCTGCGGAATTCTTCTCCTTCGGCACCAACGACTTGACGCAGACCACCTTCGGCATTTCGCGCGACGATGCGGCGCGCTTCATCAACACCTATCAACGCAAGGGCATCATCGAGCGCGATCCCTTCGTGTCGCTCGATTTCGACGGGGTAGGAGAGTTGATTCGCATTGCCGCGGACCGCGGCAGGCAGACGCGCTCCGAGCTCAAGCTTGGCATCTGCGGTGAGCATGGAGGCGATCCGACTTCCATCGATTTCTGTGAAAATGTCGGGCTGGATTACGTATCCTGCTCGCCCTTCCGTGTGCCGATTGCCCGGCTGGCCGCCGCTCAGGCAACGCTGTCGCAGGCGCAGCAGCGGCAGGCCGCACCTGCTAAGAAAGTCGTTTCACTGTAAGGCGCCAGTTAGTGGTTTTCGACGATGACCCGGCGCTCGACGACAACCGGTGACCAGAACATGTCGCGGTTGACCTGCGCCTGCCATGCCCGGTTATCGGCCCTACGGTCGAGATCGAGATCGAGCAGGCAGCGCGCCATCTGATCGGTGTTCGGGCGGAAGCCATAGCCGCGGCAGGTTGCCTCGTCGCGCGCGCGGCGTTCTTCCGGCGTCAGCGTCTGGCACGCGGTCAGTGCCAGCATGGCGGCAAGTGAACCGAGAACGATCGAAACACGCATAGTCATCACTCCTCTGGAAGCCCTGATCCCAGCTTGGCGTTTTCTTGCTCTGATACGCCCAATTGGTGATGTGTAAAAGTCCCGCTTTCAGGAAAGGTTGCGGTACCCTGTTAAGCAAAATGGGTGCAGCGATTCCATTTCCTTCGGAAACGCTTTATGACAACCCGGTATCGGTGATTCAGGCAGACAAATGTCTCTGGGGCGCTTTTTTGTAATGCATGTGTGTGCGGGTGCTGCTTCATGACAGTGCGTTTCGTTAGACCCGTTTCCCATGCGGCTTATCTCTCCCGTTATCTCGGTTTTGCAGCCCTCCTGCTGTTTCTGATTGCGGCCCCCTTGCACCGTTTCGGTCCGCTGACGACGCCGGATTTCATTGCGCTCACCCTGATTTCCGCTGGCATTGCCGCTGTCTCTGTCGTGCTCGCGCTCATTGGCCTTCAACGTCTCTGGTCTGTCGGTGCAAAGGGCGGGGTGTGGTCGCTTTACGCCTTGCTGCTCTCTGCCATCCCGCTTGGCGTGGTCGCCTATGGTGGCTTCCTCTATTGGCAGAACCCGCAAATCTATGATGTGACGACCGATACGGTCGATGTTCCGAACTGGCTGTCGATCCCCTCGGCCAACCAGCAATGGCTGCCGCGTCCGGCGGCCGTCTCGAAACCCGAACGCGACGCGCAGCTGGAGGCCTATCCCGGCTTCCTCGGCCACCGCTACGAAGGCGCGATCGACCGGGTCTACACCGCCGCGCGGAAGGTGGCGAAGGCTCAGCACATCCGCATCTTGCAAACCGACGGCCTGATTGGTGCCTTGCCGGATGCGCAGCCGGGTGCCCCAAAGCAGGACGTGCAGGAGGGTGCCACGGACACGCCCGTCGAAGATCTGCCCGCCATTGTGCCTGTGCCGCTGGCGCGGCCGGCGGAAGCACCGGCCCCGACCTTCTTCAACGGCAGCGGCACCGTGTTGATGCAGGGAGATATGCGCACTCTTATTTTGGGTGCGCGTTTCGATGTCTTGATCCGCCTGCGCGAAGACACGGAAACGACACTTGTGGATGTCCGCGTCGCCTCGCGCTTCGGTCCGCATGATCTCGGTATGGGCAAGAAGATCGCCGACAGCTATCTCGACGCGTTGGACGCTGAGATGCAGGGTCTCAACGACAACTAATCTACAAGAAACGCTCGCGCTCTTGCGGCGTGGGTGCCCGGCACGTCTGGCGCCGCCCGGCAATCTTCATGCGGTTTCGAGCAACCAGCCGGTAGACGCGATCGCGTAGGAAGCGCGGCACCAGGCGCATCACTGTTGCGGTCATCCCCAACATGCCGCCCAGCAGTTCGATCACGCGCAGCACGCTGTCGGAGTAAGCATGGACGACGCCGTTCTCGATGAGAAGGCTCGTCTCGTAATCATCGGTGCGGAAACCGTAATGACGCATCAGCGCGGCACCGAGAGGAGATTGCGCCGGCGTGAACCGAAACAGCCCTTGCTTGTCGCGGCGAAGAACGAAATCGATATCCCGGGAGCAGAAACCGCATTCGCCATCGAAGATGATCAATGGCTTATCGTCCAGGAAGTGCGGAACGGAGGGGTCGTTACGATAGCTATAGGCGGCGCTCATCCGTTCCCCTATTTCGGTAGATAAAAACCGGTCAACGACGGCGGACCATCGGTCTCAATCAGACCTTTTTCAATCAGATCTTCGATATGAGCGAGAACGGAAAGTGCCGCTGCGCCATGCAGGCGCGGATCGGTGCTGCGGTAGATCACCTTCACCATCTCCGCGATCGTCCGGTCGCCTGCCTTGATCCTGGTCAGCACAGCTTTTTCCCGCATGCGGCGATGAGTGCGAAGCCCGCGCATGAAGGCCGCCGGATCTTTGACTGGACCACCATGACCGGGCAGGAACAGCCTGTCATCCCGTTCGAGAAGCTTGTCGAGCGACGCCATATAATCACTCATCGCCCCATCGGGCGGCGCAACGATGGTCGTTGCCCAGGCCATCACATGGTCTGCGGAAAAAACGATGCCGTCACGATCCAGCGCGAAAGCCGCATGGTTGGCCGTGTGACCCGGCGTGTGGAGCGCGGTCAACGCCCAGCCATCGCCCGCAACTGTCCCATTGTCGCCAAGAGCCAGATCCGGCACGAAATCGCTATCTGCGCTTTCCGCGAAGGGATTGCGCTCACCGTCATGCAGCGGCCGCGCCGAACGATGCGGCCCTTCGGCCACGGTGATTGCGCCGGTCGCTGCCTTAAGCCGTTTCGCCAACGGCGAGTGATCCCGATGCGTGTGGCTGACGAAAATATGCGTCACCTGCCGGCCTTCCAGCGCACGCATCAGTGCCTGAAAATGATCTTCATCCTCTGGACCCGGATCGATGACCGCCACCGAGCGATCGCCGACGATATAGCTGTTGGTGCCATGGAAGGTGAAGGCCGACGGATTGTTGACCGTGAGCCGTTGAACATTCTCCGCGACAGTCACCGCCGTGCCGTAGGCCGGTTGAAATTCAAGATCGAATGCGGGGTCTGCCATGGTGCGAAAGCTCTTCACAATGCTTGGTACAACGACACGCGATTTTGTAAGTTCACGGCACGTCTCAAGCCGTTGTTTTAGCGCATGGGATCATCGTAAAGCCGCTTAGCGCTTTTGCGGCCGTGCTGGTCGTTCACGACCTATCACGAAGATACCACAGCACCCACAAGAAATCTGGACCAGCACAAACTTAATGATTGCCGCTGCCGCCATGCTTTGCTAATCAGGCGCCGTTCAGGCAGTGGCGTTTTACCCACTTGCTTCGTTGGGGCGTCGCCAAGCGGTAAGGCACCGGTTTTTGGTACCGGCATTCCCAGGTTCGAATCCTGGCGCCCCAGCCATTTTTTCTTTTCATTTTGATCATGCAATGCAGAGCGCATTGAGACGCTGACCAGATGCTAAGGCTTTTCGCGATCTCTGAGGATCTGAATAGAGTCGGCTCTCTGGTTTCTTTAGCGCCCGTCTCTTGCCTTCCGGGCAAAAAAAGCCGCGCCCATAGGGTACGCGGCTTTTAAGGATCGATGTTTCGATTTGATTAAAGCGCCATATCCGGCGTCTTCTTAACCGGCGCATCAACCGGAGCCGATGAGCTCAGCGCAGACACATCGATGCGTGGCGGTGTCGGCAGTTGTAGATGTTCGGCGGTGTAGTCCCATTCCTGCTGAACTTTCTCTGGATCCGCATTCAGCTTCGTGCCATAGCTTGGAACGATCTCGCGCAGTTTCGCTTGCCATTCCGGCGAAGCCACCTTGTCCTTGAAGACTTTCTGCAGCACCCCGAGCATGATCGGGGCGGCGGTGGAGGCGCCCGGAGAAGCACCGAGCAAGCCTGCAATGCTGCCATCCTTGGCGGCAACGACTTCTGTGCCGAGCTTCAGGACGCCGCCCTTTTCCGGATCGCGCTTGGTGATCTGCACGCGCTGGCCCGCCTGCCACAGGCGCCACTCATCCGCCTTTGCCTTGGGGAAATATTCGCGCAGTGCCGCGATCCGATCTTCGTCGGACAACATCAACTGTCCGGCCAGATATTCAACCAGCGGATACTCCTCGACGCCGACCTGCATCATCGGCCAGATGTTGCTCATGGTCGTGGAGGTCAGAAGGTCGAAATAGGAGCCTTCCTTGAGGAATTTGGTAGAGAAGGTTGCGAACGGTCCGAAGAGAACGATGCGCTTGCCACCGATGACGCGGGTGTCGAGGTGCGGCACGGACATGGGCGGAGAGCCGACCGATGCCTTGCCATAGGCCTTCGCCAGATGCAGCATGCTGACATCCGGGTTCTCGTTGACCAGGAACGAGCCGCCGACCGGGAAGCCGCCGTAATCTTCGGCCTCCGGAATTCCCGACATTTGCAGCAGATGAAGCGCGCCGCCACCAGCGCCGATGAAGACGAATTTCGCGTCGATCGAGTGCTCGGAACCGCTCGTCGAATTGGTGTAGCTGACGCGCCAGGAGCCATCGGCATTGCGCTCGATGGCATCGACCTCGCTGGAAACCTGCAGGTCGAAATTCGACGTGCTCTTCAGGTGAGACACAAACTGGCGGGTAATCTCGCCAAACTCCATATCGGTGCCGAGCGGCGACCAGGTGGCGCCGATCTTCTGGGAGGGATCACGTCCTTCCATCATCAGCGGCACCCACTTCTTGATCTGTTCCGGATCGGTCGAATATTGCATGCCGGCAAACAGCGGGCTCGCCTTCAGCGCCTCATAGCGCTTTTCAAGATAGGCAACATTCTCATCGCCCCAGACAAAGCTCATATGCGGCGTGTGGTTGATGAAGGAGCGCGGATTTTTCAGAACGCCATTGCGCACCTGCCAGGCCCAGAACTGGCGGGAGATCTGGAAGGACTCGTTGATCTCGACCGCCTTGGAAATATCGATGCCGCCATTGGCGGTTTCGGGCGTGTAGTTCAATTCCGCAAGCGCGGAGTGCCCGGTGCCGGCATTGTTCCAGCCATTGGAGCTTTCAAGAGCCACCGCATCCAGGCGCTCAAGCATCTGGATCGACCAGTTCGGCTCCAATTCGCGCAACCAGATGCCGAGCGTCGCACTCATGATGCCGCCACCGATGAGCAGCACGTCCACTTTTTTATCGGCCGATTGAGCGAGCGCCGGAACGCCAGGGAGGGCGGCGGCAGCGAGACCTGCCAAGGCAGTTCCAAGAACCTGCCGACGGTTCATGCTGAAGGAGTTGTGGGAAAATTCGGTTGGCAGTGTGCTGCCCTTATCGTTCTTGATCACGTCGCTACCCTATTACATTGCGCTTTATTAGATTTGTGCGCCGCAATAGACCATCGACCTCCATGTCACAACATGGCCAGCACGAGGCTGAAATCGCTCCTTTGATTGTCAAAGAAATGTTAGTGCGGCAGAATCCAGGAGGCGCAGCAAATCATTCCTGACGTATTTTATAAGCGTTTACGGACATATAGGTCGTGCCGTCTCGTCTTGCGCAGATCGACGCGAATTCAGCTATGCCTAAATTAAATCGGTTTAGATTGAAGATATGCATTTTTGCATGACTGACATGCGCGACGCCGCAAGAGCAGTAAGCCACCTTTTCAATACCAAAGAAAACCCGCCTGACGAAATCAGGCGGGCAATGCAGGCTTCGCAATGACGTCGAGCCTTTATTCGCCGGCGAGGAATTCCGCGCAGTAGCTCGGACCGTTAACGCCCGGACGATCGGAAACGGTGCGGATCGAGCTGATCTTGTAGTTGGAATCGACGTTCAACTGAACGGTGCAAGACAGAGAGGCGCTGCGAGCCGGAGAAATCTGGCGGCCACGCTTGCCGTCCTTTTCATCATACTTCGCTGGAATCTTCGCCTTCTTGTAACCGCCACGCCATGTGTAGGTCGTGCTGTTGCCATTGGATACATCGCTGAGAGGCGGGCCGAACTTGGCAAAGAAGATGCCGGCGGATTGGCCGACCCAACGGGTCTCGACCGGGCTCTTCGTGGCGATGGAGGGCGTGGTGGTGCAAGCGGAGAGGGCGATGGAGAGGCCCGCGAGCAGTGCGATGCGCAAACGCATGGTGAAAGGTCCTTTGTGCCTGTCCGGCATCGTCGCCGGGAAATGCGTTTCCCCTAACAGATTTACGGGAACTGGGCAGTGCCAAGTGAAGCGCTGATCAAAATTTCTTGCCACAATTGCTTTTTTGTAACGATTCCCGCGCACCTAACTCCTTCATTTCTTTCCGAAGCACATGTCACAAAAATTTCGTAACCGCCGCTTGTCGAGAGCCGGATGCTGGTCTATAGAAACGCCGCTGGTCACGGAGTGTAGCGCAGTCTGGTAGCGCACGTCGTTCGGGACGACGGGGTCGGAGGTTCGAATCCTCTCACTCCGACCAGCTTAAGCCTGTGCGGCCTAGGTTTTAGATCCCGATAACCCTCCAAAATCAATTGCGACTTATGCTGCCTACGGCTGGATTTTTTGCATTATTAGCCGAGTGATAAGTGTCGCACCGTCTGGTCCAGGCGTGCTGTCGTCAACAGGGATCAGTCAACGAACTCCATAAGTTTCGCAAAAGCCGGACGCGCTAAGGCTGTCTCGATGATCCGTCTTCCCGCTTTTGTTACGGGGCAAGAAGGTTGGGTCGGACCAAAGATCAATCCGCATCCGTCTTCGGGCTTTGCGAATTTTCCCGGCAGTTGAGGCGTTAAAGCCGTGTTCCTGCCTCAAGGTGAATTCGTCCTGATGGTCGATGCTATCGTTGTTTGCAGGCGGCCCCCGCGATGTCGAATTCTGAAATTCTTCTGTCTATCTGTGTTCCTACCTATAACCGACAGTTCCTGCTGGAGCGGAACGTATCTTTCCATCTGGAGCGGTTCCGGACGCTTCAGGTACCTTTCGAAATTGTTATCGTTGATGATTGCTCGACGGACGATACGGGCGCCTATATTGAGTCCCTGGAGGGTATCCCCGAAATCAATGCCTATCGCCGGGTGAAGAACTCCGGTTTCGTCAGCAACTACGCCTTTGCGATGCGCCGCGCGCGCGGACGCTATGCGGTGTTTCTGGGCGATGACGATCTGCTCATTCCCGAAAAGGTCAAGGAGTATATCGAGATCATGGAGCGCGATCCGGGTGTCGGTATGGTTCAGGCCCCCTGGATGTTGGTGGATGCGCGTGGCGGCCAGCGGGACGTTGGGCCGTTCTACCGCGTTTCCGGTCCTACGCGGATAGCCAAGGGTGATTATGGCGCTTTCCTCGATTTCATCTTCGGGTATCACATCTTTCCAGAATTCATGATCGTTCGGCGAGATATCCTGGCCAAATCCATTTCGAGTGCGACGCCGTTCATCTTCTGGGCCTATCTCTTCACTGGAAGGGCGCTGGAACATACCGAAATCCTCTTCATGCCGGAGCCGTTTGCGCGCGTTACCGCCATCTCGGACGATCCTCGCCTGCAGCAGGGCAACAATGAATGCATGTTCCAGTGGGATACCTATCGTGGAGGCCTGGAATTTCTTGCGTCACTGATGTGGAGGCATAAGAAGCCGTCCGGCTATGAGCGTCAAGATTTCCTAAACAAGCTGATCATGTTCATGCTCAACCGACAAAGCGTTGCGCTGAGGCTGCATATCGAGACGGGGAACTGGCCCGAAGCGTATATTCTTTATCACCGTATGCGCGCCTATCAGGAAGTGCCGCTCTCCGAATCGTCACCGGATACGATCAAGCAACTCGCTGGACTTTCCCTGGCCGCGAAGGAGGCCGAGGCGTTTAGTCTCCAGCCGGTGGTGGTCGACCCCATGATTACCGACGACATCATTGAACTCCTGCATCCATCGCTGCAACAGCGTATGACCCGCGACATCCCCTTAGGCGATAGCGGCCCTCACGCGTGGCTGCGGATGGATCCAAGTTTCGGAGAGCCGATGAAGCGCGATGATGCGGGCTTCGACCTCTCCAGTTATCTTGAGCAGTTCATCTAATGACGTTGGGCGATGGAGCGCTTTTTGGGCGGTTTCGTGCCGATATTAGGTCGTGAAAGTACATACAGGTGGGGAGTCAATTCCGTATCAATCCTGCCCGCTCTTATCTAGTTATCGTTTAGTCAGGTTTAATGAAAGCTTACGATGAAACTCACGAACTCTAGCCTCGAAAACTCTGTCGATACGATGAGCCGCAAGCTTGATGATCTGCTAGCGGCGGTTTCTTCCATTGCGCAGCGTCAACAGTTGCACGAGGAGATCATTGTAGAGATGGTCACTTTCCTCCAGGCGTTTCGGGAGGAATCTCTGGGCGGGCAGCAAGCTAATCTTCAGGAAGTGCAGGAAGCCTCTCTTGGCCTTGCGGCTATGGTGAGTGAACTTGCCGGCTCTACCTTGGGGCTGGGCGAGGCTGTACGTTCTGGAGTGGGGGAGGTCGCGGGAAGAATAGAAGGAATTGTTACCAGTCACCATCGCACCCTGCTTCGGCTAGTGAGTTCCGGTCTGCGTAACAGGCCTGTCTCCGCTCCACGAATTCGGTGTGTCTTTTTGGTGCACATGATCGAAGCGTGGGACGCTCAGGCTGAGGTTTACCACTCGATGCTCCGTGATCCGCGTTTCGATCCAGTTGTCGTCAGCATTAATCGCCGGTTTCCGGGCAACAGTGGCTACAGCGGCGAAGAGATCGTAAGTGCGGCTTTGGATGGTCAGGCAATTGATCACATTCGCTTGGGGACACAAAGTTTTGACGAAGCGCATGATATGCTCAGTTATCTTGCCCCTGATGTGATATTCCGTCAATCGCACTGGGATGTTGACTATCCGCCGGCTTTTGCGACGGAGGCGCTGGCATTCGCCAGGCTTTGCGTGATCCCGTATGGAATGTCTATGGTCCGGCAATTCACGCACTCGGAGCCAACTCCTTCATACATATCCTCAAGAGCGTTTGATCAGCCCTATCATCGTTCGGCCTGGCGGATTTTCTGTGAGACCGAGCAGACGAAAGCCTATTTCGCTAGTTTCCACCATTCCGTACCTGATAAGCTAGTTCTTTCCGGCTACCCAAAAAACGCGCGTCTCACTGCCGCACTCGGCAAGGGGGTGTGGCCTATAGGCGATACAGGAAAAAAAGCTTTCAAGGTCATCTGGGCTCCTCATCATTCTCTCGGAGATGATTGGCTTGCTTTCGGCGTGTTCCACAATATATGCGCGGACATGTTGCTGTGGGCACGATCCGCTCCGGACATCGAGTTTGTGTTGAAGCCCCATCCAGCATTGTTTTCCTATGCTGTGAGTGACGACTACCTGTCTCAGGATGCCATGGATGCATTCAGGCGGGACTGGCAGGCGCTTCCCAACTGCGCCATTTCGGAAGGCCAATATGGTGAACTGTTTGCGGCATCCGACCTGATGCTTACGGATGGTGTCGCCTTTTTGGCGGAATATCAGCTTTTCGATAAACCACTGATCTTTTTTGACTCCCAGAGACATGTGCCGTTCAATGAGCTGGGGCTTCTTGCGGAGGCATGTGCTGACCGGGTTACGACGTTTCAGCAGGCAAGGGAAGCAATCCTGGATTATGCAGCGGGCAGGAAGTGGGGCCGCGAGGAGAATCGTGCGCGCCTGCGGAGTGTCATGATGCCCAATCAACGTCCAGCTGCAGATATTATAATGGATTGCATAGCGAGCGGACTTGGCGTTGTTGGTCAGCCTGAGAACAGTTCTGAGTCTTAATGTTGATAGTAAGACGATGCCCTCATGTCGGGTGCCCATTGGCGTTCTGGTTCTGGCGTGAGGGTTTCACCGGTATCCGTGAAATAGGGTCATGAGATGTATCGCCAACTAAGTCAAAAGCAAGATCTCGTTTCTGAGTTTAGTTCTTTTGTGCCGGATACCGTTGCTCGAGGTACGGCGTTCGCATTCGATTTGGATGGAACGATTACTAAGGCCGAGCTTTTGCCGATGATTGCATCTGAGTTGGGTCTGGAGGCGGAGATGCGCCTTTTGACAGAGCTTACGATGGCAGGAAAAATTCCTTTCGAAGATTCCTTCAGGCTGCGGTTTGCGATCCTGAGGAGCGCTGGTCTTGAGAGAATCTGGTCGATTGTGTCTGAGGTAGAATTCGATCCCTATATCGAGGATTTTATCAATCAAAACGCCAGCCGATGCTTCGTTGTTACCGGTAATCTCGATGTCTGGATCAAGCCGTTGATGGAGCGGCTTCCGTGCAAATTTTATACCTCGACTGCTATGCTTGATGCGGAAGGTAATATTGTCGCTCTTGATTCGGTTATGCGTAAGAATGCGGCTGGCCTCGAGCTAAAGGAGCGTTTTGATCGGCTTGTGTCGATCGGGGATGGCTTCAATGATATTCCCATTTTTGATGTAGCCGATGTCGGAGTCGCTTTCATGGGGTTGCACGCTGCGCCCGATGCTCTCGTCTCCGTTTCAAACTACGTTGCACTTAACGGAAAATCCTTATGTCGATTGTTAAACACGCTGTAATCGCTGCCGCGGGTCTCGGGTCGCGGTTGGGGCACGGAAAGCCGAAGTGTCTCGTTGAGGTGGAAGGTGTAAAGATTCTGAAGCACCTGCTTCACCTTCTGCATGATGTGGAAGATGTGCGTGTCGTTGCTGGCTTCGAAGAAAAGGAAGTTATAGCAGAGCTTCGTAAAGTCAGGGACGATGTTATTGTTGTACGTAATCCAGGCTTTCGGTCTACCACCACACTTCACAGCTATGAACTCGGAGCGCGTCACGTGAAAGGCGATGTTCTCTTCATGGATGGAGACATGCTTGTCGAAGAGGAAAGTTTCAAAGCCTTCCTCAAGTCATGTGTGCCGGGTCTTCCGCGTCTGGCCGTCACTAAAACAAAAACGCGCGATGCGGTCTTCGTCGCCATCGAAGAGGGAATGGTCACGAGCTTTCGACGGGAAGACCCGACCGACTACGAGTGGGCCAATATTTCCTGGCTGCCGAACGACTTTTTCGCGGAAATTGGCAATACGCCGGTCTACGAGCACCTTTGTCAATATCTGCCCATAGCTGCTGAGGAGCTGATTGCATACGAGATAGATAGCGAACAGGATCTAGCTTTGGCCAAGGAGAATCTGCACCTTTTCGGTCTGGAGAAACTCCGTGCCTGATATGCAGGGACTGATGAGCGACAAGAAGCGTATAATCGGCATCATTGGTGGGGCAGGTGTCGCAGCCTCTGCCGAATTGGTTCAGCGCATAGAGCAGAAGGTAACCGCTCAGGGCGCGTTTAGAGATTCTCACCATCCTGAGTTGCTTCTGTACAACGCGACGCAGGTTCCCAGCCGAAGTATGTACTTGGAAGGCAGGGGTGAAAGCTTTGTGCCGGGCTACGTTGATGCGGCTGAAAAGCTGAAGAACGCAGGTGCGTCCTTCGTGGCTATGTGTTGCAACACTGCCCATTATGCGCGGCGGGAAATTGCTAGGGAAGCGGGTATTCCTATCCTCAACCTGCTTGCCGAAAGTCTTGCATCTGCGGTGAACCTAGTCCCCAATGTACGACGGATCGGGATACTTTGCTCAGATGGTACCAGAAAAGCAGGTCTTTTCGAGCGGGAAGCCGCTAATCTCGAATTAAATACAGAACTCGTCTATCCCGCTGCGGAGTACCAGCAGATGGTGACACTCGGCATCTGCAATATAAAGAAGGGGTATCATCGTTCGCTGCAGCTAAGCGATCCCGCCCGCCCCGCTCACCTTTATTCCAAGGCCGCAGCAAACTTGATCGAAAAAGGCGCGGAGGTTGTAATATTGGGTTGCACCGAAGTTCCACTTGATTTTCTGGCAAATGATTGTGTGGTTCCCGTTATCGACACTATCAATATATTAGCAGACGCGTGTATCGCGATTTCGTCAGGTTACCGAGATATTCCAGAATGAGATTGTTATGAGCCGAATATACCAGACGCAGGAAACGATCGACAGCGCAAAAATTCAAAGCTTCTTCAATTCGAGAGCGAAAAAAGAAGCCAGCGCGGTTGATGCGGTGATGCTACAGTCGGCAGGCTCTACGATCGCAAGCGACCGGAATGCCTACGAGTGTGAGCACCTGCTTCCCAGACCCGCATTACCGGTGGCGATATTGGAGTTGGGCTGTGGTGCAGGCAGGATCGCGCTCGCATATCGTGACGCGGGCCACCGCTACATGGGACTGGATTTCTCCCAAGAGCTTATTTTGCGCGCGAAAGCAGAAAACGGCTCCTCTGAGCACATTCAGTTTCAGGTCGCCGAGGTTCCGTTTGTAGAAGCGGAAACGCTGAAAATTCAGCCGCCATATGATCTGGTTATTGTCACCGCCTTACTGTTGTATCTCAACGACGAGGCTGTTCTGAAAACCTTTGAACTAATCTCCAAGTTATCGGCACCTTCGTCGCAGATCTATATCCGGGAATCGCTTTCCGACATCGATGTACGCCTCACCCTGAAAGAGCATTTTTCCGAAGAGCTCGGCGATACCTACAACGCGATCTACCGCACAACGGATGAACTCAGGGCCGTCATGCAAGAAACCTTGATCGCCGAAGGGTTCTCCTATTCGGTCAATGGCGAGTATGCGTTCCCACCCGCTCTACGCAATCGCGCCGAAACAGCCCAGAAGTATTTTCTCCTGAACCGCTGATGCGCAATTTTAGAGCAGGTTCGATAAAAGCTGCTCTATAGCTGTGCCCCTGATACACATGAATTAACTCGAAACTTGAAACCGCGTTTCTTGATCTGCAGCTGGAACATTCCGTCAAAGCGATAGTTCACTCTTTGCTAATAGGAGAGTGAGACATGCTAAAAGGATTGTTGCTGTGGGCGCTGGGCGTCCCGTTTTTCGTTGTTGTTCTGCTGTGGATGTTCGTTTTCTAAGCACCGCGGGACAAAGGATGAATCGAAAAGGCGCCGGGATTGCCCGGCGCCTTTTCGTTTATTCGAGATCTTCAAGAAGCCTCGACGCGGACTTCGCGCTTGTTCTTCGAAGTTCGATTTCATCACGCCGCGACGAGAGCAATTCGCTAGCCAGCAGCGCCTCCGCAAGATCGGCGGGGAGCGAGAGAATGACGCGTTCGCCGTCGGAAATCTTGCCCGTATCGCTGCGCTTGCCGACAATCATGCCACCGGCGACAGTGTTGTTGGTGTCCGGGTCGATCAGGATGAAGGAACCCGTAGAGCGGTTCTGCTCGTAGGGGTCGAAGATCGCCGTTTCGTCGAAGCTCAGGCGCACCTTGCCGATGGCGTTCATCGGCAGCGTTTCGGCATGGGCCTGCCAGTGACCGTTCTTCAGGTCCAACTGGGTGACCGGCTGAACGCTGACGCGCTGGCGGCGGCTGCCGCTCTTGAGCCAGTAGCGCTTGTTCGGCTCAATGCCACCGGGCTGCAGTGCGACGATCTGCGCGTCGAAAGCGAGACCGGTCTGGGGTTGGGCGTCGATGGAAACGATCATATCGCCGCGAGAGACATCGACCTGACGATCGAGAACCAGCGTGATCGCGTCACCGGCAACGGCAGCATTGCGCACCAGATCGAAGGTGACGATCTGCTTGACGTTCGCCACCATGCCTGATGGCAGGATGACGACAGAGTCACCGGGCTTCACCGCACCGCCAGCCACGGTGCCTTGGTAGCCACGAAAGCTTTCGCCTGGGCGAGAGACGCGCTGGACGGGCAGGCGGAAGCCGCCGGTCTGAGTGGAGCGAACCGTCGCAAGCTCCAGGGTTTCCACCAGCGTCGGGCCATCATACCACGGCATGGAGGCCTTGCCGGAGAGCACGACATTCTCGCCTTTCAGCGCCGACATGGGAATGGCAACGATCTGCTTGATGCCGAGCGACAGCGCGAATTCCTTGAAGTCATGCGCAATCAGCTCAAAACCGGCCTTGTCGTAGTGGGTCAGGTCGATTTTGTTGACGGCCAACACGAACTGGCGAATGCCCATCAGCGCTGCAATCGTGGCGTGACGGCGCGTCTGTTCCAGGATGCCTGTGCGGGCATCCACCAGAAGCACAGCAAGATCTGCGGTCGAGGCGCCGGTTGCCATGTTGCGGGTATATTGCTCATGACCGGGCGTGTCTGCGACGATGAAAGCGCGCTTGTCGGTTGCGAAGTAGCGATAGGCGACATCGATGGTGATGCCCTGTTCACGCTCGGCCTGGAGACCGTCGAGCAGCAGCGCAAAGTCTGGGAGGCCCAAATCGTTCTGCTTGCCGCTGTCACGCTTCAGCGTCGCAGCCTGATCTTCCTTTACCGCCTTGGTGTCCCAAAGCAGACGGCCGATCAGCGTCGACTTTCCGTCATCCACGCTGCCACAGGTGATGAGGCGCAGCGGGCGGGTATCCTTGACGGCTTTCGCCGGCTCGACGAAGGGCAGTATGGTGGCGGATTGTGCTGTGGAGGTCTGTGTCATCAGAAGTAGCCCTCGCGCTTTTTCTTTTCCATGGAGCCCGACTGGTCGCGGTCGATGGCGCGGCCCTGCCTTTCGGAGACGGTGGCGATCTCAAGCTCGGCGATGACCTCGTCCAGCGTGGTCGCCTCGGAATGGATCGCACCCGTCAGCGGGAAGCAGCCGAGTGTGCGGAAGCGGATCGAATCATACTTTACCTCTTCGCCAGGCTGCAGTTCCGACCGCTCGTCTTCCGCCAGGATCATCATGCCATCGCGCTCGATATAGGGGCGCTCCTTGGCATAATAGAGCGGAACGAGCGGAATGTTTTCCGCCTGGATATACCGCCAGATATCGACCTCGGTCCAGTTGGACAGCGGGAAGGCGCGCACGCTTTCGCCCTGGCGCACCATGCCATTATAGATGTTCCAGAGTTCCGGACGCTGGTTGCGCGGATCCCACTTATGGTCGGGCGTGCGGAAGGAATAGATGCGCTCCTTGGCGCGGCTGGCTTCCTCGTCGCGGCGCGCACCGCCGAAAGCGGCATCGAACTTGCCGGCGTCGAGCGCCTGACGCAGAGCCTCCGTCTTCATGATATCGGTGTAGAGCGCCGAGCCATGCGTAAATGGCGTCACGTTCTCCGCAGCGCCACGTGGGTTGGTGTGTGAGATCAGGTCGAGATCATATTCCTTGACGATATTGTCGCGAAATTCGATCATTTCCTTGAACTTCCAACCGGTATTGACGTGCAGAAGCGGGAAGGGGATGCGACCCGGAAAGAATGCCTTGCGCGCCAAGTGCAGCAGCACGGACGAATCCTTGCCGATAGAGTAGAGCATCACAGGGCGCTCGAACTCTGCTGCAACTTCACGGAAAATATGGATGGCTTCGTTTTCGAGGGCTTTGAGATGGGGATCGAGCGGCTGCTTGGGTGTGCTGACGCTGGTGCCTTCCGTTTCCGGAACTGCATTGGACATTTTAAACTCCGGGAATGTACTGAATTGAATTGTTAGTTTTGTGGGGCGGGACTGATCGAGCTTTGCGCGGCTTCGGCAACATGCAGGCCGCATTCGCGCTTCTCGTCATTTTCCCACCACCAGCGTCCGGCACGCTCTGGTTCGCCGGGCTTGATGGCGCGGGTACAGGGCTCACAGCCGATAGACGGGTACCCGCGTGCATGGAGTGGATTGACGGGAATGTTTTCCGCCGCGACATGGGCCTTGATCGTATCGATGTCCCAGTCCGCAAGCGGATTGATCTTAATGAGGTTGCGCTCAGCGTCATACTCGGCAAACGGCGTGGAGGCTCGATTGCCTGATTGTCCCCGGCGCAGGCCTGTTATCCAGAAACCAGCACCGTCAAGCGCTTTAGCCAAGGGAATGAGCTTGCGCACATGGCAGCAGGCGTGGCGCGCCTCGACGCTCTCGTAAAAGCCATTCAGGCCATATTTCTCAGCATAGGCGTCAATATCGTCCTGCTCTGGATAGAAGCGGGTGATCGTCAGACCATAGCGGTCTTCCGTTTCTTCCATCAAACGAACCGTCTCGGCAAAGAGACGCCCAGTTTCAAGCGTGGCGACGTCGATAGGCAAGCGATGCGTGCCGATCGCGGCAGTAATGACCTGATCTTCGATGCCGAGGCTGGTGGTAAAGACCGCCCGCGACCCAAGGCCAGAGACAAAGGCAAGTCTCTCAACGAGGTTGAGATCCTTCAGAGTCGCATCAAGCGACGTCGCGTTGTGGCTGGAAATGGTCTGCGGGGGCGTATTGATCGTCATTTCTCGATTCCGAAACTCTAGTGTCCCGATAATCGCCGAAAGATGCCATTTGTGACAGAAACCAGCATGCTTCTGTCGAACGCTAATGAGCAAATATCTCTCTTGCGGCGTGCTTATGCGCAAAAGAGTCCCAAAAGAGCGAAGTAGCGCCCAAATCAATCCGGCGAATTAAGCCTCGTTCGGCCCGAATTGCAAGATAGATCGCGATATTTTCTCTAATTTTTATAGACTTTTTCTTTGCTGAGCCACCTCGAGTTCGTCTGTCTGGAATGTTTGAAGCGCAATAACATTCCGATCACGCAATTTTTTTACGCGTGATCTCGCAAAATAGGGCAAAATTGTGAACCAGTTTTGCGCAGCTCGGTCTTTTGGCGCATGACTTGTTCCGCCATTCTTTTCCTCGGCGGCGTGTTTCGTATTGTCGGAATGGGCGTCAGGGAAACACTTTTGCGAATAAATCGCACCTGATTGACCCCACAGCCTCAACCGCTACTGTGAGGCCGAACGCATCCAGGAGGGTAGTGATGTCGAAATTTCTTTCCAGCCTCAGCGCCGTCGCGCTCAGCCTGTCTGTCACATTGGGTGCTGTCGGACCGGCCTTGGCCGAAACGAAGCTTCTCAACGTGTCTTATGATCCGACGCGAGAACTTTACAAGGACTTCAACGAGGCCTTCGCCAAGAAGTGGAAGGCCGATACGGGTGAGGATGTCACCATCCAGCAGTCGCATGGCGGCTCAGGCAAGCAGGCCCGCTCCGTTATCGACGGACTCGAGGCCGATGTCGTCACGCTTGCGCTACAGAGCGATATTGACGCCATCGTCAAGAACAGCGGCAAGATCAATCCTGACTGGCGCACGCGCCTGCCGCACAATTCCTCACCCTATACGTCCACTATCGTTTTCCTCGTCCGCAAGGGAAACCCAAAGGGCATCCATAACTGGGGCGATCTGGTGAAGGGTGACGTGCAGATCGTGACGCCAAATCCCAAGACGTCGGGTGGCGCGCGCTGGAACTATCTTGCAGCCTGGGCCTGGGCGAATGAAGAATTCAAAGGCGACCAGGATAAGATCAAGGCTTATGTGGGCGAACTCTACAAGCGTGCTCCGGTTCTGGATACAGGGGCCCGCGGTTCCACTGTGACCTTTGCTCAGCGCCAGATCGGCGACGTTCTGTTGGCGTGGGAAAACGAAGCCTATCTCGCCGGACAGGAATTCGGTGCGGATGCTTTCGAAATCGTCGTTCCACCGATCTCCATTCTGGCCGAACCGCCAGTCGCGGTGGTCGATGCCAACGTGGATGCCAAGGGAACCCGCAAGGTGGCCGAGGCCTATCTGCAGTATCTCTACTCGGATGAGGGCCAGAATATCGCGGCCAAGCATTTCTATCGTCCGAGCAACCCATCCGTTGTCTCCAAGGATCTCCTGAAGCAGCTGCCGGATATCAAGCTCGTCACCATCGATGATCCGATCTTCGGCGGATGGGCCAAGGCACAGCCGGAACACTTCGGCGATGGCGGCATCTTCGACCAGATTTACAAGCCTGCCAAGTAAGTGGATGATGTGCAAACGATTGGGCGGCCTGGTGCCGCCCGGCGATGAGCAGATTGGATCGACTGGCTTCACGGCCGGTCGATAGCGCATATGATGGCTCGTCAAGCCATCAGTTTACCCGGAGCCTCGATGAGCAATACCCCATCGCAAAGCGGATGGAAGTGGCGTCAGTCTAGCGTCTTGCCAGGATTTGGCCTGACGCTCGGTTACACGATTACCTATCTTTTTCTCATTATTCTCATTCCCCTCGGCGGCCTCATATGGTCCACGGCCCAACTCGGATTTTCCGAATTCCTGGCCATTGCCACCGACAGCAGAACCTTGAATGCGCTGCGCATCAGTTTCGGCACGGCCTTCATCGCAGCGCTCGTCAACGCGTTCTTCGGCGTCATCATCGCCTGGGTACTGGTACGCTATCGCTTCCCAGGGCGTCGCTTCGTCGATGCGATCGTTGATCTGCCTTTCGCATTGCCGACTGCGGTAGCAGGTATTGCACTGACGACGCTCTATTCCAATCGCGGTTGGATCGGCTCACTGTTCGAACCGCTTGGCATCAAGATTGCGTTCACTCCAATTGGCATTGTCATTGCTCTGATCTTCATCGGCTTGCCCTTTGTCGTGCGCACCGTGCAGCCGGTGATGGAAGAAATCGACCGTCAAGTTGAAGAGGTTGCAGCCACGCTCGGCGCCAACCGTTTCCAGACGATCACCCGCATTCTGCTGCCTGGTCTCGTTCCCGCCATTCTCACGGGTTTCGCGCTCGCCTTTGCACGCGGCGTCGGGGAATATGGCTCCGTCATCTTTATTGCCGGCAACATCCCCTATGTGTCGGAAATCGCTCCGCTCCTGATCGTCATCCGGCTTGAGGAATTCAACTATGCGGGCGCGACGTGCATCGCCACCATCATGCTGATCATCTCCTTTGCGATGCTCTTCGTCATCAATCTCATTCAGGCCTGGAGCCGCAAGAGGTATGGTTATGCCTGATAAAGCTCAAACCCTTCCCTCCAGGCCGTTCCGCGATCCGGCAAGCGAGGGGCTGCCAGCAAAGCTTGCCCTTTTTCTTGTGGTCTTCCTTTTCTTGGCGCTGTTTCTTGTGCTGCCTCTGGTGGCCGTCTTCGTCGAAGCCTTCCGCAAAGGTGTGGAATCCTTCTGGGAAGCGATCGTAGAGCCGGATGCGCTCGCCTCCATTCGCCTGACGCTTCTGGTCGCTGCCATCTCTGTGCCGCTCAATCTGATCTTCGGGGTGGCTGCCGCCTGGGCCATCGCCAAGTTCGAGTTCAAGGGCAAGGCTTTCCTCATCACCTTGATCGACCTGCCATTTTCCATCTCACCGGTGATTTCCGGCCTCGTCTATGTCATCCTGTTTTCTTCCCACAGTGTGCTCGGACCCTGGCTGAAGAGCTATGGCATCGAAATCCTGTTTGCCGTGCCCGGCATCGTGCTTGCGACCGTCTTTGTCACTTTTCCCTTCGTTGCCCGCGAACTGATCCCATTGATGCAGGATCAGGGAACCGGAGACGAGGAGGCCGCGATTTCGCTGGGTGCCTCTGGCTGGCAGACCTTCTGGTATGTGACTTTGCCGAACATCAAATGGGGTCTGCTCTACGGCGTACTGTTGTGTAACGCCCGCGCCATGGGCGAGTTCGGCGCCGTTTCGGTGGTGTCCGGTCATATTCGCGGCGAGACCAACACCATGCCGCTGCATGTCGAAATTCTCTATAACGAGTACAATATCGGAGCCGCCTTTGCTGTCGCCACGCTGCTGGCCGGTCTTGCGCTTGTTACCCTTGTACTCAAAACCATTCTCGAAATACGCTTTGGCGCGGGCAACGCTGCCGGCAAGCATTGAAGGGCATATCTATGGAAGTGAAGGTTTCCGGCATTACCAAGCAGTTCGATCGCTTCCCGGCGTTGAACGACGTGTCGCTCAATATCCGTTCCGGCGAACTGATCGCATTGCTCGGTCCCTCCGGGTCCGGCAAGACGACGCTTCTGCGGCTTATCGCAGGCCTCGAGCAGCCAACCGCGGGACAGATTTTCTTTGGCGATGAGGATGCCTCGCATCGTTCCGTGCAGGAGCGCAATGTCGGCTTCGTCTTCCAGCACTACGCGCTGTTTCGCCATATGACGGTTGCCGAAAATATTGCCTTCGGCCTCAAGGTACGACCGTCTGCAACACGGCCGCCAAAAGCAGAAATCCGCAGAAGAGTCTCAGAACTGCTGGACATGGTTCATCTGTCCGGGTTGGAGAAACGTTATCCAAACCAGCTATCCGGCGGCCAGCGTCAGCGTGTCGCGCTTGCGCGCGCCGTTGCCATTGAGCCGCGGGTTTTGCTTTTGGATGAACCCTTCGGTGCTTTGGATGCCAAGGTGCGCAAGGAGCTTCGTCGTTGGCTTCGCGAGTTTCACGATCGCACAGGCCACACGACCGTTTTCGTCACCCATGATCAGGAAGAAGCCCTGGAACTGGCTGACCGCGTGGTGGTGATGAGCCAGGGCAAGATCGAGCAGGTTGGCACGGCGGACGATGTCTACGACACGCCGAACTCCCCCTTCGTCTTTTCGTTCATTGGCGAATCCTCCAGCCTTCCGGTCAAGATCCAGACTGGCCAAATCCTGTTTCAACAGGAGAGCGCCGGTCTTGCTGAAGGCGGCGATGGAGAGGGCGATCTGTTCTTCCGTCCGGAAGATGTGGTGCTGACGCAAGAGCGCGACGCGCTTTACGGGAAGGTCACCACCTGTCGTCGCCTCGCTGGGACCCGCATTGCGGAAGTCGATATCGCCAATAACGGCCACGCGCCCTACCATCTGGAGATCGAGGTGCCGCTCGACGCATCTGTTTCGGTCGGTAACGAGGTGCGCTTTCGCCCGACCCGCTGGCAGGTCTTTCGCAAGTAAATACAACGAAGAAACGGAAAAGGGCCGCTTCGAGCGGCCCTTCCATGAGTTTGGTCACTGTTTCAGACCCGAAACGTTTTGCAACGTTTCGAAGGGAAGGCGGATCAGGCCGAGGGCTGCCTCGTCAAAATCAAATCCTTTCCATTGCCTGCTACGAAGACCGAAATCTCACTAGACATTGGATCACCTTCCTTTCTCTACGTTGAACATAGTACGAAGGTAATCCGATTCGCGCCGATTGCAAGAGGGGCGCCCTTATATCGATGTCGTCACCCGAACAAGCTGTGATAGTCCGCAAACGGCAGCGTGACGCACAGAAAGCCAGCCGTGTTGCCGGGCGCCGACGCCAAGTCTCTGATATTACGCGCTGACGCGCATCACGATCTTGCCGATATGGCTGCTGCTTTCCATCAGCCGGTGACCCTCCGCAACCTGATCAAAATCGATCACGTCATGAATGACAGGGGCCACCTTGCCGCTTTCCAGCAGCGGCCAGACTTGCTCGACGAGTTCATCGCGGATGGCGCGCTTTTCGTCCGCGGTGCGCGGCCGCATGGTCGATCCGGTCACAGTGAGGCGCTTGACCATGATGGGGCGCAGATCGACCTTCTCAGCAATCGTGCCACCCAGGAAGGCGATGATGGACAGGCAGCCATCCTTGGCGAGCGAGACGATGTTCTTTTCGAAATAGGAGGCGCCGATCATGTCGAGGATCACATCGACGCCCTTGCCGCCGGTCACCTCTTTGACGACCGCGGCGAAATCGTCCTCGCGGTAATTGATCGCTCGCTTGGCGCCGAGTTTCTCACAGGCGTCGCATTTCTCTTTCGAGCCCGCAGTGGTATAGACCTCCGCACCAAAGGCTTTGGCGAGCTGGATCGCCGTTGTGCCAATGCCGCTGCTGCCACCGTGGATGAGAACGCTCTCGCCTTCGGTAAGGCCCGCCATCTGGAAGAGGTTGGCCCATACGGTGAAGAAGGTTTCCGGCACAGCCGCCGCCTTGACCGCATCATAGCCAGTCGGGAAGGGCAGCGCCTGGCCCGCGGGCACCACGCAGTACTCAGCATAGCCGCCGCCATTGGCAAGCGCGCAGACCCGGTCGCCAATCTGGAAATCACTGACACCTTCGCCGAGCGCAACGACTTCTCCGGCGACCTCAAGTCCTAGAATCGGGCTGGCATCTTTGGGGGCTGGGTAATTCCCTTGACGCTGCGCGACATCCGGTCGGTTGATACCCGCGGCCTGAACCTTCACCAGAAGCTCTCCGGCCTTGGGTGAGGGCAAAGGCCCGTTTGAAAACGTCATGACCTCAGGTCCGCCAAAGCTCGGCAGATCGACAAAACGCATGGTGGACGGCAGTGACACGGGTGGCCTCCTCAAAGCTTTCTTACAGTCAGCTAAACTTAGGTGACCCGGGTGGCTTATGAAAGACGGCGTAATGCCGCTCCCGTCATTTCGTCTCGCCGTGGCTGCAGATGACGAGACCGGCATCGCTTCGCTTGGCCGCCTTCTTGATGTTGGCGATTTCGGCGCCGATACCCTCTGGATTGCCGATCAACATGCCCTTTGGCAGTTGAAGGACGCCGATGGAGCAACGCAGAAGCGCAAATTCCCGCTCGTTGCCGAAGCGGTCGAAGCCCTTGATCTGTCCCGCGAGACGATCTTCTTCCGAATACAGCGAGATGACATCGTCGTGGAAATCGCTGAGCAACCGCTCCAGAATTTCCGTCACCTCGTCCTTCGTCCAGTCGCGAACGCCAATGAAGAAATCGTCGCCGCCGATATGGCCGAGGAAGCAATCGCCGGAGAAGAAGTATCGTTTCATCAGCGCCGAAAACAGGCTGATCGCGTGGTCGCCGACATGGAAACCGTATTTGTCGTTAAAGGGTTTGAAGTTGTCGAAGTCGCAATAGCAGAAGAAGCGATCCTCATCGCTATCCCGGCAGGATTCTTCGATGAAGCCGCTGATCGCCCGGTTGCCGGGAAGTGCGGTCAGGGGGTTCTGCTCCTGCGCCAGCTTCAATTGCTTTTCGTTGATGACCTTGATCAGCGATGCGGCCGAGACGACGCCGACATAGCGCATGTTTTCGGTGAGGATCACGCAGGCACTGCCGCCCATGTTAGCGAAGATGTTCATCAGCCGATCCGCATCCGCATCCAGCCCGACGATCGGGGCGCGATCGACAAAATGCGAGATCGTCCGCTCATAGACCTTGTTCTTCAAGAGATCGCGGCCAAAGGGCTGATAAATATATTCCTTCAGGTGATACTCGTTGATCACCCCGCGCGGTTCGCCATTGGCGTTGAGAACGGGGAAAAAAGCCTGCTCCGGATTGCGGCGGAACAGTTCGAAGACGCTGTCGATGCTGTCATTTTCATAGACGGTTGGCAGGTGCTCGATCTGGCGGCGGATCAGGATCTCATCGAGCGTCTGTCGGTTGCGCCGGGTTTCTCCGAGCAGTTGGAGATGCGGAAACGAGGTCTGCAATTCCTTGACAAAGGTGGTGGGGCGGGAGACGAACCAGCCTTGGACCAGATCGACGCCCATCTCCCGGCAGGCGAGGAATTCCGCTTCCGTTTCTATGCCTTCTGCTATGACGCGTACGCCGAGCACATGGGCGATGTTGACGATGTTCTTGACCATGTGCCGCTTGCGCGGATTACGCTCGACATCCTGGATGAAGTAGCGATCGATTTTCAGGTAATCGACATCGAAATCGCAAAGCAGCTTCATCTCGCCGTGACCGACGCCAAAATCGTCGATGGCGAGCTTGAAGCCTTCCTTGCGCATACGGTTGATCAGGGTGCTAAACTCGGGCACGCTGGTATTGTCGAAGCGTTCCGACAGCTCGAAGCAGATAGAGGAGGGCGGGATTTTGGCCTGTGCCAGTTGTTCCAGCAGCTTGTCCAAAATGATGTCGCCATAGCGTATCAGCCGGACATCGAGATTGAGAAACAGGGTGGCGGAGGAGAGATCCGGGAGCGTAGAAAACTTGGCGAGAGCGCGGCTCGCAATCATCTTTTCCAATTCGACAAGCTGCCCATCGGCTTCAACGTGATCGAGAAGTTCGAGAGGGTTGGAAAAGCCGATGCGGTCATATCCGCGCATCAAGGACTCATAACCGAAGACCGTGCCGGTCGTCGCTTCGACAATTGGTTGGAACGCGCACTCGAGTACCAGCTTCGCCATCGAAATCATCTGGCCGCTGGCAAACCGTCTTATGATAGTTGGCTCGGCATTCATCGAAACCACGCGCTCTCTCCACCATTGCACATCGGTTTGTGGCGACGCCACATAGACCTACGTTTTTAAGCGGGAGTGTGGAGAGAACTCCTCAATGAAAACTTTACGGCAGATGAAACTTTGATGACAGTTTAACGTCCGGCTTGATGCTGCGGAGGCGAGCCAGTCAATCAGCGCCTGTGAGTGTTGTGGAGAGCATAAAGCTCTGCGACGTTGACGGCCTCACCATCTCTATTGCGGCCAACGAGATTAGGCTTTTCTACGTGCTGCGTCTCTGCCCATAGCTTTAGCGCTGCGCGCACAACTTCACTGCTTGATGCATAAGCACCACGAGCCACGGCTTCGTGCATCTTTGCGGCCTGCTCTGGAGAGATCGATACGGTCAACAATGGCATGGTAGTCCTCCCTATTTCCAAGCTGCGGAATTTTTCCCGTCAGCCGTATGGCCGCCATGGGGTCGCGATGCGGCACATAATATTGTCACATCGCCAGATGGCGGTCGGAGCAAACGCGGTAGCTCGCGGTTGGTTCCAGATGATATTCACTGAACGACGAAGAGCTTCCGGCATGCGATCGCTTCGCGCTTCGATATGCCGCAAAGCAGTCGGATGCTTGTCGCATTTTTTATTGATTGATCAGTCAATCAATAATAATAAAGGCACAAAGGAGATCGTTATGCCCAAAGTCGGAATGGAGCCATTGCGGCGCAAAGCGCTGGTCGATGCAGCTCTACGCACCATAGGCCATCATGGTTCGCTGAATGTGACGATGTCGGACATCGCACGAGAGGCGGGCGTTTCGGCGGCCCTCGCGCACCATTACTTCGGCAGCAAGCAGCAACTCCTGCTGGAGACGATCCGCAGCCTGTTGCGGGATTTGCGGCGGGATGCAATTGCGGCGTTGACACGGGCCTCCGGTGCGCGCGAGCGCCTCAGCGCCATCGTGCGGGTGTCGTTTCAAAGCGACCAGTTCACCCAGGAAACGGTGGCGGCGTGGCTGGCCTTTTATGTCGAGGCGCAGCGCTCGGAAGAAACCCGCCGTCTTCTCGTCGTCTATACCAAGCGCCTTCGCTCCAACATCATGCATAGCCTCGGTCGTCTTTGCCCGCCCGACGACGCGGCAAGGATTGCGGAAGGGGCAGCAGCGCTGATCGACGGGCTTTATATTCGCCACAGTCTGCATGCCGCACCGCTTGGCATCTCCGCCGCGGGCGCTCTGGTCGAAGATTACTTCGACGTGCAGCTGAAACGCTTTTTGGACAACAAGCCGTCCACCCGCATTCTTTGAGGATACTGATCATGACGTTGAAAGCCCAGCCGAAAGCCTCGCATTTCATCGATGGCGACTATGTTGAAGACGACAAGGGAACGCTGATCGAAAGCATCTATCCGGCGACCGGTGAAGTCATTGCGCGCCTTTATGCGGCGACCCCTGCCATTGTCGAGCGGGCAATCGCCTCGGCGAAGCGCGCCCAGAAAGAATGGGCGGCGATGAGCCCGACGGCACGCGGGCGTATCCTGCGCCGTGCTGCAGACATTATGCGCGAGCGCAACCGCGAGCTTTCCGAACTTGAAACGCTCGACACCGGCAAGCCTATTCAGGAAACCATCGTTGCTGATCCGACCTCCGGGGCTGATTGCTTCGAATTCTTTGGCGGCATCGCGCCATCTGCGTTGAACGGCGATTACATTCCGCTTGGCGGCGATTTTGCCTATACCAAGCGTGTCCCGCTGGGTGTCTGCTTCGGTATCGGCGCCTGGAACTACCCCCAACAGATCGCCTGCTGGAAAGCGGCGCCTGCGCTCGTCGCTGGCAACGCCATGGTCTTCAAGCCATCGGAAAACACCCCGCTGGGCGCCTTGAAGATTGCCGAAATTCTCATCGAAGCGGGACTGCCGAAAGGTCTCTTCAACGTCATTCAGGGGGATCGCGATACCGGCCCGCTCCTCGTCAACCATCCAGATATCGCCAAGGTGTCATTGACCGGCTCGGTTCCTACGGGCCGCAAGGTCGCTGCCGCGGCTGCGGGCCATCTGAAGCATGTGACGATGGAACTTGGCGGCAAGTCGCCGCTCATCGTCTTCGACGACGCCGATATCGAAAGTGCGGTTGGCGGCGCCATGCTCGGCAATTTCTATTCCTCTGGGCAGGTCTGCTCCAATGGCACGCGCGTCTTCGTTCAGCGAGGTGCAAAACAGCGTTTCCTCGACAATCTCAAAAGCCGCACCGACGCCATGATTATTGGCGACCCCATGGATGAGACAACCCAGATCGGCCCGCTCGTCTCGAAGGCGCAGCAGGAAAAGGTCCTGGCCTATATGGAGAAGGGCAAGGCAGAAGGCGCGACGCTCGTGAGCGGAGGCGGCATTCCCAACAATGTCTCCGGCCAGGGCTATTACGTGCAGCCCACCGTCTTTGCCGATGTGAAGGACGACATGACGATTGCCCGCGAGGAGATCTTCGGGCCTGTGATGTGCGTACTCGATTTCGACGATGAAGACGAGGTCATTGCCCGCGCCAACGCGACCGAATTCGGTCTCGCGGGCGGCGTCTTCACGGCCGATCTGTCGCGTGCGCATCGCGTCGTCGATCAGCTGGAAGCCGGGACGCTCTGGATCAACACCTATAATCTGTGCCCGGTCGAAATGCCCTTCGGCGGCTCGAAGCAATCCGGCTTTGGCCGGGAAAATTCGGCAGCAGCCCTCAATCATTACAGCGAGTTGAAGACGGTTTACGTGGCGACCGGGAAGGTCGAAGCGCCGTATTGAAGGTGCGCTCCCCTGCTAGGGGAGTATCCAATAGATCATGTTCGTCGCCGGTCCTCTGATGACCTTAAGCGCGGGCAATTAACACCAAAAGAGATAAGCTGATGCAACAGGCAGATTTCGTCATTGTCGGTTCCGGGTCCGCTGGCTCAGCCATGGCCTATCGCCTGTCGGAAGATGGCAAGTATTCTGTCATCGTCATCGAGGCGGGCGGATCGGATTACGGACCCTTCATCCAGATGCCCGCAGCGCTCGCCTGGCCGATGAGCATGAAGCGCTACAATTGGGGTTATCTCTCCGAGCCAGAGCCGAACCTCAACAATCGTCGCATCACCGCCCCCCGGGGGAAGGTCATCGGCGGCTCGTCCTCCATCAACGGACTTGTCTATGTCCGCGGTCACGCGGAGGACTTCAACCGCTGGGAAGAACGCGGTGCGCAGGGCTGGGCCTATGCGGATGTGCTGCCTTACTTCAAGCGCATGGAACATAGCCACGGCGGTGAGCAAGGCTGGCGCGGCACGGACGGGCCGCTGCATGTACAGCGTGGTCCGGTGAAGAATCCTCTGTTCCATGCCTTCATTCAGGCAGGCGCACAGGCCGGGTTTGAACTGACAGACGACTATAACGGTTCGAAGCAGGAGGGCTTCGGCCTGATGGAGCAGACGATCCACGACGGTCGTCGCTGGTCCGCGGCAAACGCGTATCTGAGGCCGGCTCTGAAGCGCGCTAATGTCACGCTCGTGCACGGCTTTGCGCGTAAGATCGTGATCGACAATGGCCGCGCGACAGGCGTCGAGATTGAACGCAAGGGTGCCGTCGAGACGATACGCGCAAACCGTGAAGTGATCGTTGCCGCCTCGTCCTTCAACTCGCCGAAACTCCTGATGCTCTCCGGCATCGGTCCGGCGCAGCATTTGCAGGACATGGGTATCGAGGTGAAAGTGGACCGCCCGGGCGTTGGCGCCAATCTGCAGGACCATATGGAATTCTACTTCCAGCAGGTCTCGACCAAGCCCGTATCGCTCTATTCATGGCTTCCTTGGTTCTGGCAGGGCGTGGCGGGTGCGCAGTGGCTGATGACCAAGGGCGGGCTTGGTGCCTCCAACCAGTTCGAGGCCTGCGCCTTCCTGCGCTCCGCACCAGGATTGAAGCAGCCGGATATCCAGTTTCATTTCCTCCCCGTCGCCATTTCCTACGACGGCAAGGCCGCCGCCAAGAGCCATGGCTTCCAGGTGCATGTCGGCTACAACCTGTCGAAATCCCGCGGCGACGTTAAGCTTCGATCGTCCGATCCGAAGGACGACCCGGTGATCCGCTTCAACTATATGAGCCACGCAGAAGACTGGGAGAAATTCCGCCATTGCGTGCGCCTCACGCGCGAGATTTTCGGCCAGAAAGCCTTCGACGAGTTCCGCGGTCCTGAAATCCAGCCGGGCGAAAATGTTCAGTCCGATGCGGAGATCGACGCCTTCCTGCGTGAGCATCTGGAAAGCGCCTACCACCCCTGCGGCACCTGCCGGATGGGCGCCAAGGACGATCCTCTGGCCGTTGTCGATCCGGAATGCCGCGTCATTGGGGTCGATGGCCTGCGCGTGGCGGATAGTTCGATCTTCCCGCATGTGACCTATGGCAATCTCAACGCACCGTCGATCATGACAGGAGAAAAAGCGGCCGATCATATTCTTGGCCGACAGCCCTTGCCGCGCTCCAATCAGGAGCCTTGGGTCAATCCGCGTGCAGCGGTCAGCGATCGCTAGGGCGGCGCGCGTCCTTTTGGACGCACTAAGGACATCTGTCTCTCTGAAACTACGCATCGTGCTTTTCCAAAAATCGACCCCGATTTTCGGAAAAGCACGATGTTGTAGGTGTCAATGATAGTCATCTTCGCGCTGGTGGCGAACAGCGGCTATCGTGACGGTTTCGGGACCGTCGATGCGAAAGAGAACCACATAACCAGATGAGCCGAAAGGAACGAGCAGCTCGCGCATGGTACTCGTTCCTCCTGCCGCACGGCGGCAGCTGAATGGAAAATCGACCAATATACCCAGTCCGGCTCGTATTGCCTTTAAGGCTCTTTCGGCAGTCTCGATGTCGTAGTCGATGAGGTAATCGTAAATGCGGTCAAAGTCTTCTAGCGCTTCGGCGGTGTAACGGAGTGCATAGGTCATTTTTGCTTGGACGCTTTTGCCACCTTAGCCGCCTCAAGTTTCTGCTGCATCGAAGATAACACGTCATCGGTCGTGTAATACAGGCCTGTGCGTTCGGCCTGCTCCAGAGACGCCAGCCCCCTGGCGATGAATTCAGCCTGCGATTTGCGGATTTCCACCTGCTTGCGCACGGCCTCTTCGATAAAGCCGGACAGCGTTTCACCCTCTCTTAGAACGCTTTCTGCTTTTTCTCTAAATTCCGGCTCGACCCGAAGGGGTGGCAAGGTCGCGGTTTTCATCGGATTGCCTCCTGCATTGCAATTGCGATACGTAGATTTGCACCTTTGCGCGGCATTTGTCAAAGACATGGTTGCAATCGAAGCGCCCTGGTCCGATAAGAAATCTTGCTATTTGAATTGCAGAAACACGCCATGCCCGCCACGTACAAAAAAATGAAGATGGTCCGCCGCTCTCGCGTCATGTGGGGATCTTGGCGTATCTGGAAGCCCAGAGCCGTCTTCTGGCTCGGTGCCATCGCGGTAGGGCTGATCAGTGTTGCCTTCGCCAAGGCTGCGGACTGGGCGCAGCACGTTTTTGCCGCCACGACATCGTCTGGCGAATGGGCATACCTTCTGCCCCTCATTATCACGCCACTCGGCTTCGTCATCTGCGCCTGGTTGGCAATGGTGGTGTTTCCCAATTCCGGCGGAAGTGGCATTCCGCAAGCCATCGCCGCGCGTCATTTTCACGATGATGCGGACCGTTCGAGACTTTTGTCGATCAAGCTTGCCGTTGGCAAGATCGTGCTGACCGTCGTCGGCCTGATGTCCGGCGCATCCATTGGGCGCGAGGGGCCAACGGTGCAGGTCGGTGCCTCGATCATGCTTCTGGCAGCGCGGGTGGGCGGCATGGCGCAGGCGAGTGGGCTGATCCTTGCCGGATCGGCCGCGGGGATTGCTGCGGCCTTCAATACGCCACTCGCCGGCATCGTCTTTGCCATTGAGGAGATGAGCCGCTCCTATCAGTCCCGCGCCAACGGCCTCGTGCTGACGGCTGTCATCCTTTCCGGTCTCGCCTCTCTCGGACTTGTTGGCAGCTACACCTATTTCGGCACCAGCACAGTGGTGATGCAGACGGGGAAGGACTGGAGTCTTGTCCTGCTTTGTGGCATCGGTGGCGGCTTCCTCGGCGCCATCTTTAGCGCTGGCGCTCTGCGCGCCTCACAACGCATTCGTCGCTGGGCACATACGGTTCCGCTCAAGCGCATGCTGATTGTCGCAGCGGTCTGCGGCATGGCTTCAGCCGTCATAGGCATCGTGAGCGGTGGCGCGACCTTCGGGACAGGCTATGAGCAGGCGCGGGCGGCGGTAGAGGGTGAAGCTGCACCGATGCTGTTCTTTGCCGAAAAGCTGATGACGACATTTCTCGCCATGCTGTCGGGCATTCCTGGCGGCATATTCGCGCCTTCGCTCTCCGTCGGTGCGGGCTTCGGCAGTACGGTGTCCTCCCTTCTGGGCACCAGCATCGCGCTTGGCGCTATCCTTGGCATGGCGGGCTATTTCGCCGGTGTCGTTCAGGCGCCGATGACGGCTTTTGTCATTATTCTGGAAATGACCGGCAATCATGATGGAGTCATCGCCATCATGGCCGCGTCGATGCTGGGCTACCTGACCTCGCGGATGATTTCACCCGAGCCCCTCTACCATGGCCTGTCTCGCGTGTTCATTGCGCAGGGGATCAGGGCAAGGCGCGCGAGCGAAGCCGAGCATCATGAACGTGACGCTCACGCAGATTCCGGCTTGCGCTCCGGTGCCGGATCGAATGAGTTGACGCCGAAGTAACCGAGCCCTGGGATCTTGATGCCAGGGTTTTGAATATCGATGCCGGCGACGAGACCGAGGAAATTGATCTCGAAGCCGCTACGCACGCCGGCGGACAGTCCGAACAGCCCACCCAGCGAAACGCTGACATCCTTCCAATCGTCGGCAATATGGAAAAACGCGCCATTCGGCAGGTAGTCACGGCCGACAGCGTCCGGCGGCAGCACCGCGCCGAGTTCCGGCACGCTACGCAGCACATGGGCGATGAACGTATTGGAATTGGGGCCGGGGTAAATCCGGTAGCCCCCAGCCTTGGCGTAAGGGTAGTCGGCAATGACCTGCTGGATTTTCGGGATCAGCCTTTCGGCTTTCTCACCGTGCAATTCCAGAACCTTACGCGGCATATTGGAATACCAGTAGGCATCCGGCGCGTAGGCATTGCGGCGAATGGGCGAGCCCCAGCCGACCTTGTCGTAACGCTCATAGCTTGAAGCACCTTCCGGCTTCATCACGATCCAGGCATGGCTGGCAATCGACCCTTTGAAACCGCCGGTCATGGCCGAGTAGACATAGATCGCTGCGGGTTTGTCCACGGCTGCTTCGGGCAGAATGCCTGCGGAAGACCACCGTGCATTGCGGTAGCCGGTCGGATGTTCCTTCATTGCCCAGAGACCCGCGGAGGCGAGGGCAGGCAAGAGATAGACGAGAAAGACGACGGCCAGAAACCGCTTGGCAAATTTCAATGGAGTGCCCCGTGCATGATGCGACCAATAGGGTTAGATAGGGATCGCATTTCGAACTTTTTGAGGCCAGCACCATGCACAACCCCGTTACCGTTGAAGTCACCCGCGGCAACCTCGTTGAGAGCCGTCACCGAGGCATGGCCGTTGTGGTGGACGGCGATGGCAAGGTTGTCTTCTCGGCAGGCGATGTAGAAAGCGCAGTCTTCCCCCGTTCCGCCTGCAAGGCCATGCAGGCGTTGTTCATGGTGGAAAGCGGGGCTGCGGACGCCTACGGTTTCGGCAACCGAGAGCTTGCGCTTTCCTGTGCATCCCATTCTGGTGAAGAAGCGCATGTGGAACTGGCGGCGTCTATGCTGGCACGCGCGGGGCATGATCTCAGCGCGCTGGAATGCGGCGCGCACTGGTCGATGGATCAGAAAGCACTCATCGGGCAGGCGCGGAGCATGGAGAAGCCGACAGCGCTGCACAACAACTGTTCCGGCAAACATTCCGGTTTCATCTGTGCCTGTAGCCATAACGGTATCGAGACGAGAGGTTATGTCAATGCCGGGCACCAATTGCAGCGCGAAATCCGCGCCACGATGGAAAGCCTGACGGGTGTCGCGATTGCCGAAGACAGTTGCGGTATCGATGGATGCTCCATCCCGGCCTATGCCGTGCCGTTAAAATCGCTGGCGCAGGGCTTTGCCAAGATGGCGACCGGAAAAGGGCTTGAGCCGGCTCGCGCTCAGGCGTCACGCCGCTTGATTGAAGCCTGCATGGCCGAACCCTTTTACGTTGCCGGCACTGGCCGTACCTGCACCAAGCTGATGGAAATCGCCCCAGGCAGAATTTTTGCCAAGACTGGTGCCGAAGGGGTCTTTGTCGGCATTCTGCCGGAGAAGGGATTGGCAATCGCGGTGAAATGCGAAGATGGCACGACCCGCGCCGCAGAGGCAATGATTGCCGCTCTGTTAGCGCGTCACTTCGAAAAGAACAGCGTGGAAGAGCGCGCGCTCGACGCGATAGCGAACCGCTCCATGAAAAACTGGAACGGTATCCCCGTCGGCGACATCCGCGTGACCTCGGTCTTGTCCTGAACCCTTAAGCCGGTTCGGCCGCTCTCGCATCCCACATTTCCTTGAAGGCCGGGCGGGACTGGCAACGTTCCAACCAAGCCTTGACGGCAGGGTGTGCGTCGAACAGCGGCGCGTGCGCCTGCGCGTAGCGAACGACTTCAGCGGCGTTCAGATCGGCAACGGTAAAGCGGTTGCCCACCAGATACTCCTTGTTCGCCAAGTGCTGCTCGAGCACGCGGAAGGGGCGGCGCAACATGCGCGCTGCCACTTCGATCACGGCTTTGCCGGTATCGCTGTCGGCCAATCCTTCGGCGAAGGTCGAGGAAATCTTCAGAGCGTTTGTCTCGATTTCCGTGGCGGCAAAAAAAGACCACTGCATCATATGGGCATCTTCCGCGGCATCTTTCGGCGCGACGGATGTGCCGTATTTGCGCGCCAGATAAAGGTTGATCGCCATGGATTCGTAAAGGACCATGCCGTCATCGTCGATGCAGGGGATAGTGCCCATCGGGTTGATGGCTAGATAGGAAGGCGTCAGCGTGTTGATTGGCGCATCGGCCGCCACAGGATCGGCCAGACGCCGGGCCTGGATGACCGGCACATGTTCGAACGCGATATCCAATTCCCGTGCAAGCCATAATGTACGCGTGGCCCGGGAACGATAGACGCCGTAAATAGTCAGCATTGCAAGCATCTCCGATTTGCCAGATGAAACCAAAGCATGTCGCACAAAAGTGGGCAGGGGTTTTGCCATAACGACATGCGATAAAACAAAGACCTAAAGCATAAGGAGCGAATCTGAAAGATCGCGGCGCGCTTTAGGGTCATTCCTTCGAAGCCTGCGCCTTTGTTGCGTTCTGAGATGGCCGATGCGGACAAGGCTCCGCGAGACCCAGTCCCGATAACGGAAAACAAGTAGCGCGGTAATGTCTTGGTAGTAATAGTATCATGAAAAAGACGTGTCATCGGCGCCAGGGCGTAGCAATGGGGTTTGTTAATTCAGTATAAGCAACTTCTCTGTAGCTTAAGCCTGTTGCTATCCGGCGAGGCTGCATTGAAGTTCGATCAAGCAGCAGCACCGGGCTTAAGATTTTTCATGGAGCCTTTAGAAATGCGTGAGCAAAACGGTCCGACCCCGTCAAGATCACAAGCGCCATTCATCGGAACGATGATGCAGGATGTGCTGAGGCACAAAGTGACATTTTTGCTCGATAATATTCCTGAGATCGTTTTCATAAAGGATTGCGCAGGTCGGTATGAGTACATGAACGCTGCGGCACTTGCCTCCTTGGGTTATGAGCGGAATTTCCTTGAAGGCCGGACTTTGACGATTTTCGATCTGGCTCCAATGCAAGTCGCCGAGTGTATCGATCGGCTGGATCGCCGCATCCTCAGAGGCAATATCGATATCTTCGATGCTGAAGAGCCGATGGTGGCCGTTGACGGAACGACACATTGGTACTCGGGAACGCGGATCATCCTACGGGATGAGACCGGTATGGCTGTAGGACTTGCCGGGATCTCTCGCGAGATCACCTTTACAAAGCGGCAGGAAACGATGCGAAGAAGCCATGCATCATTGCTGGAAATGATCGTCAAAGGGGAGCCGCTGAAGGATATTCTTTCGGCGGTGGTAAGTGAGGTGGAGGGTCTGCTAGACAATGTTTGCGGATCGGTTCTTCTGCTGGATGAGAAGACCGCTTTGCTGCGCAATGGTGCGTCGCCATCGTTGCCGCCACAATATGTCTCCGCGGTAGATGGTGTTCCGGTAGGGCCAAACAACGGCTCCTGCGGCACGGCTGCCTTCCGCAGGATGCCCGTCTACGTCAGTGACATTTTTGAAAACCCGCTTTGGTCCGGTTATACTAGCGTGGTTGAGCCACACGGTCTTCGCTCGTGCTGGTCTACACCAATCTTTGGCAACAATGATGTCTTGCTGGGCACATTCGCGCTCTATTCCAAATCGGTCCGGATGCCGACCGAAGTGGAAAAAGAGATTATCGATATGGCGACAAACATTGCCGGGATTGCGATTGATCGCCGGCGTGCGGAAGAGCGTGTCCATTACATGGCGCATCATGATCCGCTGACCGGTCTTTCGAACCGCAATCTCTTCTGGGGGCAGTTCCGCCGAGCCCTACACGAGGCGAAACGGGAAGATCGGCTGGTTGCTATCACCTATTTTGATGTCGATAAATTCAAGCAAATCAATGACATTTATGGGCACGCAGCGGGGGACGATGTTCTGCGAGCGATTGCCGAACGAATCACAAAAACCATCCGGGCGTCTGACACCGCTGTTCGTCTTGGTGGCGATGAATTTGCCGTCATCTTTAGCAATCCCAAGGGAGACGAAGCCGGTGTCCTGGCGCGCCTTGAGGAAATTCGGCAGGCTGCGCAGGAGCCGATCGCTCTCTCCGCGGGTGCAATTACAGTCACGTGTTCCATGGGAACCGCTTTCTATCCCAATGACGGAAAGACCCCTGAGAGCCTTCTGGCCAAAGCCGACTTGGCGATGTACGAGGCAAAGAGGGCTGGTCGAAGCGCTGCGACGGACGACGCGCAAATCGAAAACGCCGCGTAGGCGCGAACTGCGCACGTCGCCTAATGCACGTCGCGATCTTTCAGCGACGCTCTTTAAGTTTCGAGATTTTGTTTTGTCGCGTGTCGGTAACGAAAAACCGCGGCACGCTGTTCGCGAGATGAATTAGTCAATCATATTTGAGGTGTCTGATATCGTTCATCTAAGGGCGTGCGTCTGGAGAGAGGCGTGTTTCGAAGCGCCCGATGAAGCGGTCGAAAAGCTCTGCGAAGGCGGCAACATCCTCTTTCGGCCAATCACTCACCACATCGCGGATGATGGCGATCTTGGCGTCATGCATATCTTCGAGGATACTCCGTCCGAGAGCGGTGACGGCAATCACGCTGCGTCTGCCATCTTCCTGCGACACATCCCTTTGCAACAGTCCGCGGCCGACCATATCGGAAACGAGACGACTTCCACGGGATGGGTCGAGCCGCATGCCCTCGGCAATCGAGCCGACTGTGGCGTTGCCTTGTGTCCGATTCACGACATCGAGAACATCAAGATGCGAGAGATCGAGCCCCGGCGCCAGCTTTGCAATCGCAGTACGGCCAATGACGCGACGACCGATCATGATGCGCATGCGTGTCATGGTATGGCTGATGTCCAGCACGTCGTCTTGCAATGACGCGTTCTTGTCTGCCCTGTCGGCGCGCCTGAGGATCTGATTGTTCATGTGCTGCCCTCGCTCCTTATCGAGCCAACCCTACATCAATTCTTCAAAAGATGCTATTGACATATATATGCTAAAAGCACATAAATTGACGCCTAACACGAGGCCTTTCCATGGATATGTCGGTGAACTCTGCGGCCCCTCTCGTGACGGAGCCCCGTCGCAGGCTGGTTGTCTTCCTTTTTCTGATGCTGGCCATGTTCATGGCAACGCTGGATAACCAGATCGTCTCTACGGCCTTGCCGACCATCGTGGGCGAGTTCGGTGCGCTTGAGCGCTTCGGCTGGGTAGGTTCTGCATACCTGCTGGCCACCAGTGCCGTGATGCCGGTCTATGGAAAGCTTGGCGATCTCTTTGGCCGCAAATATGTGATGATCTCCGCCGTCGTCATCTTTACTGTCGGTTCGCTTGCCTGCGGCCTGGCTTGGTCGATGGACTCGCTGATCGCCGCCCGCGTTCTACAGGGCCTTGGCGGCGGCGGCATCATGGTGTCGATCTTCTCCGTCAATGCCGATCTCTTTGCGCCGCGTGAACGCGCCCGTTATCAGAGTTATTCGAGCCTCGTCATCATGGCGTCCGGCAGTGTCGGACCGATCCTCGGCGGCACGATGAGCGATCTTTTCGGCTGGCGCTCCATCTTTCTCATCAACCTGCCCATCGGCATCGTCGTCCTGTTGGGTCTGGCATTCCTGCTACCCTATCGTCGACCGGACCGTCAGCCGAAGATCGATTACATTGGTGCGGTTTTGTTGGCCGCCGCAATTTCCAGCGTCGTGCTCTGGGCCGACAGTGCTGAACTCTTCGGCTCACTGATTGCCTGGCAAAGCCTCGCCATCCTCGTATTTGCCGTCGTCTGCGGCACGCTCTGGGTGCAGGTGGAGAAGCGCGCGCCTGAACCGATCGTGCCGCTGCGACTGTTCAAGGATTCGACCTTTCCTCTGCTGATGATCATTTCGCTGGTCAGCGGGGGTCTCGGTATCGGTATGGTCAACTACTACGCACTCTTCCTCCAGACAACGACAGGGCTTTCGCCTTCGGAAGCCGGCCTCTTCTTCATCGCCGTCACCGGTGGCATCGTCATGGGTTCGCTGACGGCGGGCCGGCTGATTTCGAAGACGGGCAGCTACAAGCCGTTCTCGATCATCAGTCTGTCGATTGCGGTCATCGCCATGCTCTCGCTTTCGCAGGTCCACGCCGGCACACCCTTGGCGATCATTGCGGGGCTATTGCTGTTGCAGGGGCTTGGCGTAGGCCTTGGCCAGCAGGCGCCGATCATTGGCGTCCAGAATTCCGCGGCCAAAGCCGATGTCGGCGCGGCGAGCGGGGCGGTGACCCTGACGCGCATGGGAGGTGCAGCTCTTGCCATCTCCATTTATGGCGCGGTCATATCGTCAAGCTTGAAGGGAACCGGTGCCGATATCCCCGGCGTTGGCCGCATTCAGGATTTGACGCCCAAGATGCTGGCTCAATTGCCTGCCGCCTCTCAACACGCTGTGGCCGATCTCTATGCCGCCGCCTTCACACCGCTGTTTCTTGTCGCGTCGGCGACGGCAGTGATCGGTCTTATCGCTGCGGTGATGCTCAAGAACGTCCGTTTGCCGGTTGCTGCAGAGAAGCCGAAGCCTCAGGATTGAGGCGAGAGTAGGGTATAGCGTGATCATCGGTCGACCGCATGATTGTTACGGCGATTGGTGTCTGCACACAGGGCAGGGCTAGGTCGAAATTAAAAAAAGCGCTCACCGGCCGTGCCTCGATGTTTCCAGAATGAACCTTATTCCGCACGGTTCGTTTTGTCTTGCGCAAGACGTTTTGAAGAATCGTAAATTCCGGTCGATCCCGACGCCATGAAACCAGAAAAACTGCTCAGCCCGACACCGAAAGGGCTTTACTGCCCAGTGGGTGACTTTTACATCGACCCGGTAAAGCCGGTGCCGAAGGCGTTGATCACCCATGGTCACTCTGATCACGCACGGGCAGGGCACGAGAAGGTATTGGCGACGCGCCAGACGCTCGACATCATGCGTTTGCGTTACGGCGAAGATTTTACCGTCAGCGAACAGGCGATCGGTTTCGGAGAGACGGCGCAAGTCAACGGCGTTACCGTCGGTTTTCATCCTGCCGGACATGTGCTCGGCTCCGCCCAGATCTCCATCGAATATGATGGCCTGCGCATCGTCGCGTCCGGCGACTACAAACGCGGCGTCGATCCGACCTGCGCACCCTTCGAGCCGGTCGCCTGCGATGTCTTCATCACCGAGGCCACCTTCGCGCTTCCGGTTTTTCACCATCCCGCACCAGCACGCGAAATTGCCAAGCTTTTGACCTCTATACGCCAGTTCCCCGAACGCACCCATCTCGTCGGTGCCTATTCGCTTGGCAAGGCGCAGCGCGTTCTTCGGCTCTTGCGCGACAACGGTTATTCGGGGCCGGTCTATATTCATGGCGCTCTGGCAAAGCTCTGTGATTACTACGTTTCACAAGGAATCGATCTCGGAGACATCCGCCCTGCGACATTGGAGAAAAGCAATCCGGCGCAGTTCAAAGGTGCGATCGTGGTAGGCCCGCCCTCGGCATTTCAGGAGCGTTGGGCGCGTCGCTTCAACGAACCGCTGATCGCCTTTGCTTCGGGCTGGATGATGGTGCGCCAGCGTGCCAAACAGGGCGGTGTCGAATTGCCGCTGGTGATTTCCGATCACTGCGACTGGCCGGAACTGCTGGAGACCATCAAGGAGGTCGCGCCGTCTGAGGTTTGGGTCACCCATGGCCGTGAGGAGGCGCTGGTGCGCTGGTGCGAGCTTCAGGGCATTCCGGCGCGTCCGCTCCATCTCGTCGGCTATGAAGATGAGGGGGATTGAGCGTGAAAGCCTTTGCGACCCTTCTCGACCGCCTTGTTCTGACACCGTCCAGAAACGGCAAGCTGAAGCTTCTCACAGACTATTTTCGTGAAACGCCAGATCCTGATCGCGGCTACGGGCTTGCGGCAATCGCCGGAACGCTGGACCTGAAAAGCGTCAAGCCTGCCTTGCTTCGAGAACTGGTTCTGGAGCGCATGGATGAGGTGCTCTTTCGCTATTCCTACGACTATGTCGGCGATCTGGCCGAAACGATTTCGCTGGTTTGGGATACAAGCCAGAACGCCGATCTGCCCCATGCAAGCGATCCGAGCCTCGGCGAAGTCGTGCGCAAGATCAACGCGCTCGGCAAGACGGAAGTGCGCGGCGCAGTGCGAGAGCTTCTGGATCGGCTGGATACATCTTCGCGCTTCGCCTTCCTGAAGCTCGTCACCGGTGGTTTGCGCATCGGGGTCTCTGCGCGTCTTGCCCGGCAGGCGCTTGCGGACTTCGCTGGCAAGGACATTACCGAGATCGAAACGCTCTGGCATGGTCTGGAGCCGCCCTATGAGCCGCTCTTTGCCTGGCTGGAGGGAAAGACCGGCCGGCCTCTTTTGGCAACACCCGCAATTTTTCATTCCGTCATGCTGTCCACGCCGGTCGGCGACAATGATCTCGCCAATCTCGATCCGCAGGATTTTGCAGCCGAATGGAAATGGGATGGGATCCGCGTTCAGCTCTCCCGCGCTGGCGATACCCGCAAGCTCTACTCGCGGTCCGGAGACGATATTTCAGGCGCGTTTCCAGATATTCTCGAAGCCGCTAATTTCGATGGTGTCATTGATGGCGAGCTTCTTATCGGTGGCACGGCGCGCTCCAACAGCGCCACGCGAACCTTTTCAGACCTTCAGCAGCGTCTGAACCGCAAGACGGTAACGGGCCGGATGATGGAAGAATACCCTGCCTTCATCCGCGCCTACGACCTGTTATTCAAGGGCGACGAGGATATTCGAGGCGACACTTATCTGGAGCGGCGCAAGCATCTTACAGACCTGATCGAGACGGCGCCACATGACCGCTTCGATCTGTCGCCACTGGTACCTTTCTCGAACTGGCAGGAACTTGACGATCTCCGCAAGGCACCGCCCGATCCCGTGATCGAGGGCGTGATGATCAAGCGCAAGGACAGCGCTTACCAGGCGGGACGCGCCAAGGGTCCTTGGTTCAAATGGAAGCGAGATCCGTTCAATATCGATGCGGTGATGATGTATGCGCAGCGTGGTCACGGAAAGCGCTCCAGCTACTATTCCGATTTCACCTTCGGCGTTTGGGCGGAAGGTGAGGGTGGCGAGCAACTGGTCCCTGTGGGCAAGGCCTATTTCGGCTTCACCGATGCCGAACTTGAGGTTTTGGACAAGTTCGTGCGTGACAACACCGTCGAACGCTTCGGTCCCGTCCGGGCTGTCCGCGCCACGCCATCCTTCGGCTTCGTGCTTGAAGTTGCCTTCGAAGGCATCAATCGCTCGGCCCGCCATAAATCCGGCGTTGCGATGCGCTTTCCACGAATCGCGCGTTTGCGTGCAGACAAGCTCCCCTCGGAAGCCGACCGGCTTGCGACCCTAATGGCGATGGTCGATGAACGGGAAGGTTGAATGCAGGTGACCGCATTAAAGAGAAACATTAAGTAGACAATCGGAGATTCCGATGCTGAAGTTATGCTGTGCAACGCTGATCGGATATCCCGCATGACGGACAGGCGCATGGATAAGATTTCTCCCTTTTCTCCCACACGTCGTGCTCTGCTGGCGGGAACATTTGGTCTTGGCGCAACAGCTCTGCTGCCAAGAGGCGCGCATTCAGAAGTGGACCAGCCGCCGGTTCTGCCGCTGGAGCGCGATGACTATGCCAAGGCGCGCGAGAGATTTCACACGCATCTCTTGCGCAAGATGTCTGCACCAGAAAAATCCGAGCCTTTGGGAACACCAGCCGGCGCCCGGCGCGTTACCTATCCGGGTGGCCCGAACGGCTCGATCGAGCTTGTTGCCTGGCTGTCGGAATATGTCCCGGAGAAGAAGCTCAAGCCTGCCGTTCTCTTCCTTCACGGTGGCAACGCCACGGGCGATGGGCACTGGGCACTGATGAAACCCTACTGGGAAGCAGGCTTTGTGGTGATGCTGCCATCCTTCCGCGGCGAGAACGGCCAGAAGGGTTACTACTCTGGTTTCTATGACGAGACGTCGGATGCGCTATCCGCGGCCGAATATCTGGAAAGCCTTCCCGGCATCGACAAAGATCGCTTCTTCCTGGCAGGTCATTCCAATGGCGGCACGCTTTCCCTTCTAGCCGCGATGACGCGAAAATTCCGCGCAGCGGTTCCGATCTCGGCGGGCGTGAACTCCTGGCGTTACTTCAACCGCTATTCCGATGAGTTGTGTTTCGACGAGACCAATCCGCAGGAGTTCATAATGCGCTCCTCGGTCTGTTTCGGTCACAGCCTTAAGTGCCCGACGCTATTGCTGCGCGGGACGGAAGAACGCCCGTTCGATGCCGACCACAGGCTTCTTGTCGAGCGCGCGATGGCCGTGGGTTCGAAGATCGACCACAGGTTGCTGCCCGGCACCCACAATGGCGTTGTGCCGCATGCCGTGGACGAGAGCATACGCTTCTTCAATAACTTTGTCTGAGGAAGCCGGTTTTGCGTGCAGGTCGCAGTGCACGCGCGGCCCTGTTAGCCTGATCTATCCAGCCTCGCGCCAGCCGCGCGAGTCATTGTGCCGTCAGTGATCTATCTCTGAAGCGGTTCGATGATTGTATTTGCCCTGAAGACCCTACGCCGATTTGCCTGCGTGTTGATGACGGCGCCGCTTCTCAGCGGCTGCCTGTTCATCACCGACACCAGCCGCATGAATGCCGATGTCTTTGTGCGAGAAACGGCGCCTGTCTTCAATTACAACAATGTCGGCTCGATCCCACGCGAGCCGCTTCCGCAGACGCCCGGCTCTATCAATAGCCGTCCGCCGGATCTCTTCCGCTCGCAGTTTCAGCAGCTTTACGGCCCGCCGACCACAGCACGCCCGGGATCGGCACTTTCGCCTGCCTATCGTGATCGCACGATGGGATACGGGCTGCCAGTCTCCAACCCGCTTCATCGCGCCATGTACGATGTGCTGTCGGATGAAGGCCACACACTGCCTGCCATTCCTTATAGCCGCATCGATCCGCGGTTTCTGCGCCAGGAGGTCAGCTACCAGACAGCAGAAGCGCCGGGCACGATCGTCGTCGATACCAGACAGCATTTTCTGTACCTGGTGCAGCCAGGCGGCAAAGCGGTCCGCTACGGTGTCGGGCTCGGACGATCCGGCTATGCCTGGGCGGGTCGTGGGACGATCCAGTGGAAGGCCAAATGGCCGCGCTGGACGCCGCCGGATGAAATGGTCCAGCGACAACCTGAGCTGGCGTCGATCTCGGCGGCGCGGGGCGGCATGGTTCCCGGTCTCAACAACCCGCTCGGTGCGCGGGCTCTTTACATTTTCAAGGACGGCAAGGACACGCTCTACCGCGTTCATGGGACGCCGGACTGGCAGTCAGTCGGCAAGGCAACCTCATCGGGTTGCGTGAGAATGCTCAATCAGGATGTGATCGATCTTTACGACCGCGTGCCGCAGGGCGCGCCGATTGTGGTGATGTGAACACGACGACCGGTAAAAGCATCCTGCCGGTGCGAATGTTGCAAGGCTGCAACTGGTTTTCAGTATGTCTTAACCACTATAGCAATAGCTGATGTATCGTGGAACAAACGACGTACGGCGAGATTGAAAGGCAGGCTCTGCACGCTTCGGTACAGTGCCTCCCTCTTCGCCTCCGATGTGAGAAAACCGGACTTATGATGAGCACCGACACAGATCTTTCAAGACGGACTTTCCTTTCCCTTCTGGGCCTTTCTTCCGCGTCGCTGTTGGCGGGTTGTGCATCTACCGGTGTCGCGCCCTATGACAGCACGCAGCCGCTGGGCTTTGCCGGTGGCGTTGCCAATGATTTCCGCCAGATGTTCTCCTCCGGAATCTCTGACGCTGAACTGGCGGTTATGTATGGCACGGTTGAGGATGGCGGTTTCGTTATCCCGGCAGTGCCGTATCAGAAAATCGATCGCCGCTATTACCGCCAGCGGGTCGTGGACCCGACAGGCGAGCGCCCGGGAACGGTCGTCGTCGATACGCGGTCGCGTTTCCTCTATGTGGTCGAGCCAGGTGGTACGGCGATGCGCTATGGCGTTGGCATCGGTCGCGAAGGCTTTGCCTGGTCGGGTGAGGGCGTTATCCAGTGGCGTCAGAAGTGGCCGAAGTGGACGCCGCCGGATGAAATGGTGGCGCGTCAGCCGGAACTGGTCAAATATTCCGCCAAGAATGGCGGCATGGAGCCCGGCCTGAAAAACCCGCTCGGCGCACGCGCGCTCTATATCTTTCAGAACGGCAAGGACACGCTTTATCGCCTGCATGGTTCTCCGGAGTGGAACTCCATCGGCAAGGCCGTCTCGTCCGGCTGCGTCCGCCTGATGAACCAGGACATCATCGACCTTTATGATCGCGTCCCGAACAAGGCGCGTGTGGTCGTCTGGCAGTAAGCCGGCTCGTTTCAATCATCCACCACCCTCGTGCTTTGGCTTTGAGGGTGGTGCAAACACATGCTTTTACAGCGCCAGCCCGCCACTCTCTTCCCCTATCGTGAGTGGCGAGAACGTTGCGTTGCGACGAGGGGCGGCGCGGTCGTCGTCATGCTCGCGCCAGATTGTCCTTTAGAGAATTTAGCCGATCCCGAATTTGCCCGAGTTCTTCAAGGCTGCATCCTGTCGCTTCGCCGATGGATCGCATGACGTGAACGGCCTTCTTCTTCATGTCCGCACCTTCCGGCGTCAGGCTGATCACGACCTGCCGCTCGTCCTGCTTGCCGCGTTTGCGGGTGATGAGGCCTGCCTGCTCCAGCCGTTTCAGGAGAGGGGATAGGGTACCTGAATCGAGGCCGAGCATTTCGCCGAGCGCCTTCACCGTGGCGTTGTCTTCCTCCCACAGCGCCATCATCACCAGATATTGCGGGTAGGTCAGGCCCAGCGGCTCCAACAACGGCTTATAGGCCCGCGTAAACGCATGGGCTGCGCCGTAAAGCGCGAAACATATCTGTACGTCCAGCCTTAAAAGGCCTTCCATTGTCCCGTCGTCCATTCGTGTGAGCTCCAAAATGCGCTGTTGAAGCGCCCTCCCGCTGCTCGGACAGCTGCCACCGAAACCGGTTTCACAAGAACAGGATCGACCGAGGCGCCGATCTCTTTGAGATCAAAGGCCTATGGTGTTGTCGCGTTCTGCGAAATTCCGTTCCGGCGAAGCAATTCCGCTCGTCAGGGAAGCGCTCTAGGGAACATTTTATCCCGTCACTCGGTTCCTGCTGCATGCGAAGGCCGAGCAAACTTATTAACCTTATCGCAGACCATAAAAATTTTTTCAATGCGCAAAATTGTATTGCGCGCAATTGAATTATGCACTACAAGATATCCAACGCAAACGAAGGGAGTACATGACATGCCAATTCTTTACACGACCAAGGCGACGGCAACCGGCGGCGGACGCGAGGGCAATTCCAAGACCGAAGACGGCGTTCTGGACGTTACTTTGACGGTTCCGAAGGAGCTCGGCGGTAACGGTGCCCACGGCACGAATCCAGAGCAGCTTTTCGCAACCGGTTATTCCGCCTGTTTCCTCGGCGCGCTGCGGGTTGTCGCTGGCAAGGAAAAGGTAAAGCTGCCTGATGATACGGCCGTGACCGCAAGCGTTGGCGTTGGCCCACGGGAAGACGGCGGCGGTTTCGGCATCGACGTGTCGCTCAAGGTCAACATTCCAGGCCTCGACAAGGCAACCGCGGAAGATCTCGTGAAAAAGGCACACATCGTTTGCCCCTATTCGCACGCTCTGCGGACCTCGACGGAAGTGCCTGTTTCCGTTGAATAAAGCTTTTGACCATTAAGACGGTGATATCTGCTCGAGCGGCCGGTTGCCCCCAACCGGCCGTTCTTGTTTTCTGAAAGAAATCCGTTATATTCTTTCTCAGGAAAGGATTGATGATGGATATCCAACTCAAGCCGACAGCGGAGTCCAAAGAGGGAAGGGTCGTTACGAAAGCCGCCGTCGCGGCGTCGGAAAAACTCGGCCTGACCGCAGCACGCCTTTCAGATATTCTCGGTATTTCCGCCCCCACCGTATCAAGGATGAAGAGGCAGGATTTTTGTTTGGAGCCTGGCAGCAAGCCGTTCGAACTTGCCGTGCTTTTGATCCGTGTCTTCCGCTCGCTCGACGCCATTGTCGGCGGGGATGACGCGGTTTCCCGTGCGTGGCTTCAAAACCACAATGATGCGCTTGCGGGCGTGCCCGCCGAAAAACTGACCTCCATCACCGGTTTGCTCGATGTCCTTTCTTACCTGGACGCCAGACGCGCTCCGCTCTGAAAGTTTTCCGTCCCAAGGGCGCTGGTGGCGTCTTGTCGAGGCGCAGCACCGCGTGTCGACCATGAAACTGGTCGATACCGTGGATGAGCAATCCCTGCTCGAAGATATTCTGGAAAGCAGCAAGCGGCGTTTTCCGCCGGAATGCGAGGGCCTGGATTATCTGCTTGCGACGCCATTTCGCTACGATTCTGCCTATCCTTATGGCTCTCGCTTTCGCCGGGCAGGTTTTACGAAGGGCGTTTATTATGCCGCCAGGAGGATAGAGACAGCGCTGGCCGAAATGGCTTTCTACCGCTTGCTGTTCTACGTCGAGTCACCAGCAACGCCCATGCCCGTCAACGCGGCGGAGTATACGGCCTTTGCCGCCGACATTCGGACAGATGCGGCAATCGATTTGACGAAGCCTGCGTTATCCCGCGATGCGGCTCTCTGGACCGACCTCAACGATTACGCAGCATGCCAGGCTTTGGCAGACACGGCGCGTGAGGCGGACGTTCAGGCGATCCTTTATCGCTCGGTGCGCGATCCTGAGAAAGGCAAGAATATCGCGCTGTTGTCGCCACTTGGCTTCAAGTCAAAGCGTCCGGTGGCCCGTTCCAGTTGGCGCATTCGCCTATCGAAAATGGGCATACAGGCCCTTTGCGAGCAGCCGGTTCAGCGTATCGGCTTTTCCCTCGGCGACTTTTCCGCTGATCCTCGGATTGCAAGACTGCTAAAGGTCTGAGTCCGACGCAGAGAGGCTTGTGTCGGTCATCGCGACGTCAACTCGTTTCAGTCGGTTTGCAGAATCGCGTAGATGAACTCGTCGCCCCACACCCTGTTGAAGCGATCATTCTGAATGAGATGGGCTTGTTTGCGCATCTCCAGCCGCTCGCAGTGAAGGCTTTGGCGATCTGGTGGCCGGACCGAGCTTGGACGCACGCTCCGGCATGTTTTCGGGGTGTCAGGGCGCGCGCGAAATTAGCGCCGCAGGCTCCCCAGGATGCCGCGAACCAGCGCACGTCCGACCGATGTCGCGACGGAACGGGCCGCACTTTTCATCGCGGCCTCGATCACCGTCTCACGCTGGTAGCCGCTGGAGCGTCTTCCTCCGCCGGTGGTTGATGCCTGTTTCGGTTCGTCGTCGCCAAAGCCAGGCAGCTTCCAGCGGCCCGCGGCACTGTCTGGCTGCTGGCTTGCCTGCTCTTCCGCCGCGCGCTTGGCAGCTTCCGCCTCGGCTGCCTTACGCGCGCGTTCGCCCAAAATTTCGAAGGCGGATTCGCGGTCGATATCCGTATCATAAAGACCGGCCACCGGGCTGGATGCCATGATGCTGCGACGTTCATCCTCCGTCACCGGACCGACGCGGCCGGACGGCGGACGCACCAGCGTGCGTTCCACGATGGAGGGCGCGCCCTTGTCCTGAAGGGTGGAAACCAGCGCCTCGCCGGTGCCGAGCGTGGTGATGGCTTCTGCCGTATTGAAGGCGGGGTTCTGGCGGAACGTGTCGGCGGCGGTTTTCACCGCTTTCTGCTCACGGGGCGTATAGGCGCGAAGCGCGTGCTGCACACGGTTGCCAAGCTGGGCTAGCACCGTTTCCGGCACATCAAGCGGATTTTGGGTGACGAAATAGACGCCAACGCCCTTGGACCGGATCAGGCGAACCACCTGTTCGACACGCTCGATCAGCACGCGCGGTGCGTCGTTGAAGAGAAGATGCGCTTCGTCGAAGAAGAAGACGAGCTTCGGCTTGGCTGGATCGCCCACTTCCGGTAGCTCTTCGAAGAGTTCGGAAAGCATCCACAACAGGAAGGTGCCGTAGAGGCGCGGGTTCATCATCAATTTGTCGGCGGCGAGAACCGAAATCACCCCGCGCCCGTCGTTGGTGGTGCGCATGATGTCGGCGATTTTCAACGCCGGCTCACCGAAGAAGTGCTGTGCACCCTGCTGCTCAAGCACAAGCAGACCGCGCTGCAATGAACCGACGGAGGACTTCGAAATCAGGCCGAACTGGCTGGAAAGCTCGCTTGCATGCTCGCCCATATAATTCAGCAGCGACTGCAAATCCTTGAGATCGAGGAGCGGCAGGCCACCCTGATCGGCAATCTTGAACGCGATATTGAGAACGCCTTCCTGCGCTTCCGAGGCATCCATCAGCCGTGCGAGAAGGAGAGGGCCCATCTCGGCGATCGTCGCGCGCACGCGATGGCCCTTTTCGCCATAGAGATCCCAGAAGATGACGGGAAACTGCTCGAAGGAGAGATCGGAAAAGCCGATTTGTTCGGCCCGTTTCGTCACCCAGTCTTTCGCCTCGCCGGGCTTGGCGATGCCGGACAGATCGCCTTTGATATCGGCGCAGAAAACCGGGACTCCAGCTTTGGCGAACCCTTCTGCCAACACCTGCAGGGAAACGGTCTTGCCCGTGCCGGTGGCGCCGGTGATCAGCCCGTGGCGATTGCCGAAACGAAGATCGAGATATTCGCCCTTGTTGAGGCTGTCGTCCGGGTTGCGGCTCGTGCCGATATAAAGCTTTCCGTCCTGCAGCATATGGCGATCCTTCCCAAGCTATCCGAGCAGCGGTGCCCCATTTTTAATTTCCGCCCTATACTTATAGGAACTGTTTTGGCCCTCAACAACTGTTTGATAAGGTTGAAAAGAGCAGATCGAAAAACCAGTGTTTCATTGGGCTGCGCGGTCTTGAGTCTATGTTTCAATTGTTTTACGTTGACGTGAACGTAATTTCGCATTCAGGAGGAAGTTTATGAGCGAAATCGTAACCCAGGTTGCAGATAGAGTGGGCATTGCGCCGGATAAGGCGGAAAAGGCTCTCGGCATGATGCTGGGTTTCCTCCAGCGCGAAGCCGATGACGCGGCCGTGGCCAAGATGATCGAATCGATCCCCGGCGCGCCGGATCTCGTCGCGCGTTTCAACGGCGAAGGTCAGGGCGGCGGTGGTCTGCTTGGCGGCTTGATGAGCGCCATCGGTGGCGGCGGCATCATGGGTCTTGGCCAGCAGCTGATGAGCCAGGGCCTCGGCATGGGTGAAATCTCCGCACTTGCCAAGACCACCATTTCGATTGCTCGCCAGCATGCCGGCGACGAAGTCGTGGACAAGGTGATCGCGTCCGTACCGGGCCTCAGCCAGTTCGCCTGATCGGCCAATTCTAAGCGCTTCCTTCAAGGAAGCGCTTGCATTATTTCAGGCCCATTATTTTAGGCGTGGGGATTGCTCTTCGAAGGCTTTCCGCGCCTTTTCTATGTCCGCATGATGCGTCTCCGCCCATATCCAGACGCCGCAGAACGCACTGCCCAAAAGTCGTGCCGAGATGGGTCAGGCTGTAATCCACATGCGGGGGGATGACCGGGTGCACGGTGCGTTTCACCAGCCCATCGCACTCCATCTGGCGCAACGTCTTGGTCAACATCTTCTGACTGATATCGCCGACAACCTTGCCGATCTGCGTGAAGCGCATCGTCCCATGCTCTTCCAGAGCTTCCAGGATCAACATCGTCCACTTGTCCGCCACCTTGGCGATGATGTCCTGAACCAGCGCTTCGATAACCGGATCCGTTTCATCCGGTGGCGGGTGATGGCGTTTGTCTTCTATGGCTGGATCGGCCAGATGCCTCTTCATTCAGACACTCTCCTTTTGGTAAGTATAAATCTTTTGGGTGCCTACTTTCGATTGGAGAGTATCGTAGCTAACTTGGTTTCATCCAACAAGAGAGGACAGCCAAATGAAGATGACAGGAAACACGATACTCATCACCGGCGGTGGTTCCGGTATTGGCCGCGCACTCGCCGAAGCCTTCCATGCGCTTGGCAACAAGGTCATCATTTCCGGTCGACGCCAGTCTGCGCTGGATGAAGTGACAAAAGCAAATCCCGGCATGGTATCGGCCGTGCTCGATGCGACAAAGGCGGAGAACATTCGGACCTTTGCCGAAACGCTGACGCGTGACCATCCCGAACTCAATGTCGTCATCAACAATGCCGGCATTATGAAGAACGAGGACATCGCCGCGGCCCCGGACTATCTCGATATTGCGGAGGAGACGATTGCCACCAATCTGCTCGCGCCGATCCGGTTGACCGCAGCTTTGCTTCCGCATTTTCTGCAAAAGGACAATGCTGCCGTCTTGACCGTCTCTTCTGGTCTCGCTTTCGTGCCGATGGTGGCGACCCCCACCTATAGCGCCACGAAGTCTGCCATCCATGCCTATTCGATGGCGCTGCGCGAGCAGTTGAAGGACACACCCGTCGATGTCATCGAGATCGCGCCACCTTATGTGCAGACGATGCTTCAGGGTGAAAAGCAGGCTAACGACGAGCGCGCCATGCCGCTCGATGCCTTCATCGCGGAAGTTATGGATATCCTGACGAACAGACCCGAAGAGAAGGAAGTGATCGTGGAGCGCTGCAAGCCATTGCGGTTCGCTGCCGAGAGCGGCAATTTCGATCAGGTCTTCGGCATGGTGAACAGCCTGCGTTCCTGAGCCTGACTGTCCGTGATAGGCTTGCGCTCCTGATAGGGGCGCAGGGTCTATGGCCAGACACCAGTTCACGATGCCGAAAACGACGATGCCAGGCGTGGCTGCGGTGATTGCTGATAGCGACCGCAGCTTTCCCCGTCACATGCATGATCAGTTCGGCATTGGTGTGATCGAACGGGGCGCGCAAAAATCGGCGAGCGGACGTGGGGTGGTCGAGGCTGAGGCGGGGCGCGTCATCACCGTCAATCCGGGTGAGGTGCATGACGGCATAGCGCTCAGCGAGCGTGGCCGGGCCTGGACGATGCTCTATCTCGATCCCGAAGTCGTCCATGCAGCATTGTCGGACATTCGCGAACACGATAACCGCGATTTCGAGTTCGTCTACCCTGTCGACCCGCGCCCCTTGGCCGATCGCTTTCGCGCAGTGTTTCAAACCATGATGTCGCAACGGTCTGCTCTACCGGGCGAGGAAGCTCTCCTCCTGCTGTTGTCTCAGATGCTTGAACGACCTCTTGCCATGCCGAAGCACGCTGCATCCGTTGCTCTTTCTCGCGTCAGGGAAATGGTGGATGAGGCACCGCAGATGCAGTTCAGCCTCGCCGAATTGGCGGCGGAAGCGGGCATGAGCCGCTTCCGATTTCTGCGTGCTTTCTCTTCGGTCACGGGGCTGACACCGCACAGCTATCTCATGCAGCGCCGCTTGCACATGGCGCGGCAAGCATTGGCAAAGGGCGATGCACCTGCCGAGGCGGCGTTGGCGTCCGGCTTTTGCGATCAGAGCCACTTGAACCGCGTCTTCGTTCGGCACTTCGGCACGACGCCCGCCGTCTACAGGCATGCGCTCTCCTGATCGAAACCTGCAATTTCATCCAAGACCGATATGTGGGATCGAAGCAGAGTAACACCTTCTTTCAAGGAAGGTCCTCATGACACTCGAATTTCTTCTCACATCGGCCATCGTCGTGGCCTCTCCTGGCACAGGCGTGGTGTACACGCTGGCAGCCGGTCTGACACAGGGGGCGCGCGCAAGCTTGATCGCCGCCTTCGGCTGCACGCTCGGCATCGTCCCGCATCTGCTGGCGGCAATTACCGGCCTTGCGGCGATCCTCCATGCGAGTGCTGCGGCATTCGCGCTCATCAAATATGCGGGCGTTATTTATCTGCTATACATGGCGTGGAACACGCTGAGAGAAAATGGCGCTCTGCGGGTCGATGAAACACAGCCCGCAAGAACGCCGGGCCGCGTCGTGATCGAGGCCATCCTCATCAACCTTTTGAATCCAAAACTCTCGATCTTCTTCTTCGCCTTCCTGCCGCAATTCGTCGCGGCAGACTCGTCGTCATCGGCCCGCGAAATGGCCTCGCTCGGCCTCGTCTTCATGGCGATGACATTTGTGATTTTCGCGGCCTATGGCTGCTTTGCCGCTTCTGTCCGGCGCCAGATTGTTTCGCGGCCTTCCGTACTGGTCTGGCTGCGGCGAAGTTTCGCCGCAGCCTTCGTTGCGCTTGGCCTGAAACTGGCCTTCGTGCAGCGTTGATCGACTTAGTCATCCCATTCCGGCGCCAGATGGCCCGGGTTGACGATGCGTCCGTCCTTCTCCGCCAAAGCAAAGATTGCCTTCATGTCTTCGTCAGAGAGTTCGAAGTCGAAGATGTCGAAGTTTTCGGGCAGGCGGCTTTCTGTTGCCGTCTTGGAGAGCGCAATCACGTCGGGTTGCTGGATGGCCCAGCGCAGCGCGACCTGGGCCGCGGTCTTGCCGTGCTTGGCGCCAATATCGCGAAGCACCTCGTCTTTGGGCACCTTGCCATCTGCCATCAGATAGTAGGCGGTGATCGAAATGCCGTGCTTGCGGGCAGCCTCGATCACCTTCGTCTGGTCGAGATAGGGGTGGTACTCGATCTGGTTATTGGCAATCGGCGCATCCGACAGTTTGACCGACTCCTCCGTCAGTGCGACGTTGAAGTTGGAAATCCCGATGTTGCGCGCCTTGCCGGCTTTATGAAGCTCGTTCAGTGCGCCAATCCGCTCCGCCAGCGGCACGTCGCTCTTCGGCCAGTGCAGAAGAAGCAGATCGACGTAATCCGTTTTCAGCTTCGTCAGGCTCTCATCCACCGAGCGGATGAAATCGTCGTGCTTGTATTGGTCCACCCAAACCTTGGTGGTGAGAAAAATGTCGCCGCGCGCGATACCGGAATTGGCGATGACATCACCGACTGCCGCCTCGTTCTTGTAGACCTGCGCCGTGTCCACATGCCGGAAACCCAGTTTCAGCGCCTGTGGCAGGATGCGGTGGACGTCCTCTTCCGGCATGCGGAATGTGCCGAAGCCGAGAGCTGGAATGTTTGCGCCATTGGCGTTGACTGTTTGCATCGTTTTTGTCTCCATTGCGAATAATGGCCCCGCAAGTTTGCGGGGCAGGAAGGTCCTCATCCTAAGTACTGAGGACGGGATTTGGTTCACACGGTCTGGGCAAGACCTGCCTGGCGGCGGTCGAGACTGCTGCTGACCAGCGTCAGAACCAGCGCCCCCGAAACCAACAGCGCGCCGACCCATGGTGTTGCGCCCAGACCGAGCGGGAATGCAACGACCAGACCGCCGATCCATGCGCCGACGGCGATGCCGAGATTAAAGGCAGCGATATTGAGCGCCGAGGCGACATCGACTGCGTTCGGCCGGAAGCGCTTTGCAAGCTGTACCACGTAAAGCTGAAGTCCCGGCACATTGGCGAAGGATAAAAAGCCAAGTGCGACAAGGGTCACCAAAGCAGCCGGGGCCGACGGGGCGGTGAAGGTAAAGATAGCAAGGACCAGCGCCTGAAGCGCGAAAAGCCAGCCAAGCGCCTTGACCGGATTACGGTCGGCAATCCGTCCCCCGGCGAGATTGCCGGCAGCGATCGCCAGACCGTAGAGCACCAGCACGAGGCTGACGGTGCTTGCAGCAAAGCCAGTCAGATCCTGCAGGATTGAGGCGAGAAAGGTGAAGGTGACGAAGGTACCGCCGTAACCGAGCGCCGTCATGGCAAAGGCCAGCAGCAGCCGTCCGGAGCCGAGCACACGCAGCTGGTCCATGAGACTGGCGGCCGGGGCCTTTTGAAGCGTCGATGGCAGCAGTGCTGCAATGCCGATGAAGGCGACGACGCCGAGGGCGGCGACCGCAAAGAAGGTGGCGCGCCAGCCAAAAATTTGGCCGATCAGCGTACCAAGCGGAACGCCGGTGACGATGGCAACCGTCAATCCCATGAACATCATGGCAATGGCGGAAGCTCTGCGATCCTCGGCAACCAGCCCGGCGGCGATGGTCGCGCCGACGGAGAAGAACACGCCATGGGCAAAGGCGGAGATCACGCGCGCGACCAGCAGCATTTCATAGCTGGGGCTGAGCGCCGCAGCGCTATTGCCGAGGATGAAGAGGCCCATCAGGCCGAGCAGAAGCGGCTTGCGCTCGATGCGACCGGTAAGCGCCGTGAGAATAGGCGCGCCAAAGGTGACGCCAAGCGCGTAGACCGAGACGATCAGCCCGGCAAGCGGAAGTGTGATGTGAAGATCGTCGGCGACGGTGGGCAAAAGACCCACGATGACGAATTCGGTGGTGCCGATTGCATAGGCCGCAATCGTCAGGGCAAAGAGAGCGAGGGGCATGGTTGCGCCTTTCCGGCCGTTCGGATGGGCCGTCCCGAAGGTGTTGAAGTTTCGGGCTAAATATCGGCACGGGACACTTGTTTGATAATCCCAATTAATCGATAATCATCTTTGAATTGAAATCATAGGTGAGGTCATGGACAATCGCGCCGGTGAGATGGAAGTCTTCGTCCTCGCTGCGGAGCTGAAAAGCTTCTCCGCCGCTGGACGGCGGCTCAAATTGTCTCCCTCCGCCGTCAGCAAGCTTGTCTCCAGAGTCGAGGAGAGGCTTGGCACGCGGTTGCTGGTCCGCTCGACGCGAACACTGGAACTGACGCCCGAAGGCGATATCTATCTGCGTCGCGCCCGCCGCATCCTGAAAGAGATCGATGAGACCGAAGAGCTCGTCGCCGGCGGTCGCGAGGAGGCGAGGGGGCTGCTTCGCGTCAACTCCTCGGTCGGCTTTGGGGAGCGCTGCATTCTGCCGCTCGTGGGTGAGTTTGCCGAACGCCACCCCAAGGTGCGGCTTGATCTAACACTGACTGATGGTGTCATCGACCTTATCGGCGAGCGCACCGATATCGCAATCCGTGTGGGACCGATGAGGGATTCCTCACTGATGGCGAGGCGCCTGTTTTCCAGCAGGCGTGTCATTGTCGCATCGCCTGACTACCTCAAAAAGCATGGAACGCCGAAGACCCCGGAGGACCTCGACGCGCACAACTGTATCGGCTTCAACTTCCGCCGGAGCCTCGATGAATGGCCGTTTCGCGATCCCGGGACGGAGAGCGTGTACACCAAGGCGATCACCGGGAACATTCAGGTCTCCAGCGGCTCCATCAAGCGGCAGCTGTGCCTGCTGGGCGTCGGCCTTGGCAGGATCGGGGAGTTTCACGTCCGTCCGGACATAGAGGCCGGGCAGCTTGTGCCGATCCTTGAAGAGTATAATGGCGGCGACACTGAGCTTGTCCACGCCGTCTATGCGGGACACGAGCATCTGGCTGCCCGCATTCGCGCCTTTATCGATTTCCTTGTCGAGCGACTCGAGCCGAACTGATCAGTTCAGCTCGACAGGCGCGGAGAGGAGACGGCCCGCTTGAACAGTGCCGACATGGCATCGCTGATGCCCTGAGTCGGACTGACTTCGAAGAAGAGACCCTGCGAAGCGCAATCCTGCATACGGGTCGAGATTTCAGACTGAAACGGGCGGATCCAGTCATTGTACCAGCCGTTTGTCGGAAGCGGCAGATAGGTCGTGTAGAGTACGGCGATACGGTAGCCTTGGCTCTTAAGGGCGGTACACAACCGCGTGTCGATCGGCTCCTGACAACGACCGTTGGTGGTTCTTTTTGTGCAGGTTGTCGGTTTGTAGCTGTCGCCAACGCCGTCGGATACGAAGAAGAGCACCTTTTCGGGCGTCGCAGAGCTGTTGCCGTCACCTTGCAAGCCCATCTTCGAGGAAATCTGCGTCAAGGCGCGGTCGATATCTGTCTGCTGGTCGTTATTATATCCTTGATAAGGAATGGACATCAGGTCGATCTTGCTCGACTTACTCTTTGCGTCTGAGAGGCTAGACGTGAGAGGAACAACTTCGAGCAGTTTTGTGTCCTCGGCCTTTTCACCAAAGGTGTAGACGGCCATTCTGAACTGATTGGAAACGGTCTGCGTATCCGCTGCGGTGTCCATGAGCGAGGCTGTCGCTTTCCCTACCACATTGATGCGCGTCGTCACGTTCAGGTCTTTGGCCAACTGGTAATAGCTTTTGGCACCGCTTTTAACGTCATGACACGCAAAGGCGCACTGGTCGGGTGTGTTCGCCACCATCTTGGCGACGTCCTGCGGCGTTGCACCCACACCCATGGACGGCGTGTTATCGAGCAACAAGTAGAAATTCATGTACTTTTCTGTTTGATATCGACCCGTGGATTTAACGCTGACGGTAAAGAAGTCCTTGCCGAGGATCGATGATAGCGAGGTGTTGACTGTTGCATCGAGTTCTACAGAAGATTCAACGACATTCCCCATCTTCTTGACCATCAGGGTGACATTCTTGACGTCGAAATCGTCTTTTTTGTCCTTTTCCTTCTTGAAGAGGTCCGTCGGGGAACTGCCCGCGACGATGATGGGGCCATCTCCGCCCATCTTGCGGGCTTCAGCCACATAGGGTGAGTTTTTGGCGACTGCAGCGAGTGCCGTTGCGTCTGCCTCTTGCTGCAGATCTTCCTTGACAGCAAGTGCCTGACTGAAGTCCAACGCTAGGCCTGCCGCGCCAAACAGTGGCACAGCCAGGATTGCGGTAAGCATGGCAAAATTGCCGCTCTTGTCTCGCCAGAAATTAAGCATTGGTGCCTCGGAAAATCTTATGAAGCCAGTATAAAGACCTGACATTGAGAATAAGTGGCTTAAAATGAATAATGAAAGGTGACGTTAATTGGTAAGATGTTATGCGAAAGGTATAAATCGATGATTAAAACTCATAGTTTTGGTTTGCTATCTGGAGATGTGCGTGTCTCGCTCGCAGCGCTTGCTTGATTTGCTACAATTGTTGCGCAGTTATCGCAGGCCGGTAGGCGGGGCAGAACTGGCCGCTGCGACAGGTGTCAGCCTGCGCACGCTCTATCGCGACATCGCCACGCTCCAGGCGCAAGGCGCCAATATCGAGGGTGAAGCCGGCGTCGGCTACGTGTTGCGACCAGGCTATCTTCTTCCGCCTCTGATGTTTTCCGAAGCGGAAATCGAGGCTTTGGTTTTGGGGTCGCGCTGGGTGGCGGGCAGGGCAGATGGTGCGTTGGCGGATGCCGCGCGTGCCGGGCTTGCCAAGATCGCAGCCGTTCTGCCGAAGGCCCTGGCGGAGGAACTGGACAATTCCACGCTTCTTGTCGGGCCCGGAAAGGTTGTCGATATGCCGCATATCGATCTCGGCAATATTCGCGATGCCATCCGAAGCCAGGCAAAGATCCAGATCGACTATGCCGATGAGCAGGGGCGTTACAGTCGCCGGATCGTCTGGCCCTTTGCGCTGGCCTTTTTCGATCAGGTTCGTGTGCTGCTGGGATGGTGCGAACTAAGACAGGATTACCGCAGCTTCCGCGCTGATCGCATTTCGTCCTTCACCCTTCTGGAAGCGCGCTATCCCAAACGCCGTGAAGTCCTTCTGAAAGGATGGCGGCAGATGATGAAGGCGCGCCAAGAGACTGCTGACAGAAACTGACACTGTGCCGCCCTAAGGTCTCCTCATCAACAACAGGAGACCAACATGAACCACCCGAACTTCATCATTCTCTTCGTCAACGATCCGCGCCATAGCGCTGCTTTCTACAGTGATTTGCTGGGTGCTCAGCCTGTCGAGCTCTCCGATACCTTCGCTCTTTTCAACTTGCAAAGCGGCATGCGCCTTGGCCTTTGGTCCCGCCACGCCGTTCAGCCGCCATTGTCTTCCGATGGCAGCGCTGCCGAAATTGCGTTCATCGTGCAGACTGACGATGAGGTCGATGCCCGCCATCGCGCGTGGACCGACAAAGGACTGCCTATTCTGCAGGAGCCAACTGTCATGGACTTTGGCCGCACGTTCCTGGCGGCAGATCCGGATGGTTACCGGCTGCGCGTCTACGCCTTTCACGGCTGAGGTCTAAAGCGTCTTGCGATCTTTCAGATTCGCTCACACGCTTTACGTCCCTGCTTTATCGCATGCCGTTATCGCAAAACCGCTGCACAGTTTTGCGCGACATGCTTTAGGGTCGAAACCCAATCAAATTGTTGATGAAATTGGCTATCTATGATTCACTACCTGTAGAAGCAGGAGTGTTTGACCATGGCGGGCGAATTTTGGCTTGATGACGAACAGTGGGCAGTGATTTCGCCGCTGCTTCCGACCAACCAACCCGGCGCTCATCGTACTGACGATCGCCGGGTTATCAGCGGCATCATCCACGTCTTGCGATCCGGTTGCCGCTGGCAGGATTGTCCATCCTGCTACGGGCCTTCGACAACGATCTATAATCGCTTCCATCGCTGGTCTGCAAAAGGGATATGGCGGCGACTGTTTGAGTCTCTGGTGCAAATGACCGATCGCGACATCCATATGATCGATAGCACCACCGCAAAGGCACACCGTTCTGCCGCTGATGGAAAAGGGGGGCGGATGCCGAAGCAATTGGTCGATCGAGAGGCGGCAGATCGACAAAAGTCCATGCTGTTGTCGATGGTTGTGGCCGTCCAGTCGCGTTGCGAATAACGCCTGGGCAACGTGGTGATGCACCCATTGCCATCCCGCTCCTTGATCCCCTGCCTCCGACACGTCTGTGCGCCGCAGATACGGCTTACGACAGCGACGCCTTACGCAGCTTCCTGAGGGCACGCGGCACGCAACCAGTCATCCCAAACAATCCAACCCGAAAGAGGATCAGACCGTTCGACCCGGTCGCCTACCGAAGACGGAATATAATCGAGCGGACATTCTGCCGTCTCAAGGACTGGAGACGTGTCGCGACGCGATACGACAAGCTCATGATAAACTTCGAGGCAACGTGCTACATTGCAGCGATCGTCACATGGTGGATCAATTGAGTCTGGAGCCTAAAGCATTTCCAGCCCAAACGTGATCGCTTCGGCGTCGGACAATGCGGCAAAAACAACAACATAGAGCATGTCCGGTATCCCGTGATCACCGGACATGCGCTGGAGACTTGAAACGGACAGGCATGGGGCCATGGCTGTCCGTTCAGGATCAGCCACGAACCGCGACAATGAACAGTCGTGGAAAGCGCAACAAACGTCGCCCATCCGCAAGCGGCGGGTAGGCGGCGTCGATCCGCTTTCGGTAATCCTCCAAAAAAGCATCTTGATGGTCGGCGCCGGCCGTTGCCAGATAGGGACGAAGGCCGGTGCCCTTGACCCATTCCACGATGGCCCCTGCATCGGCCATGGGATGATTGTAAATGCTGTGCCACACATCGACGCGGATCGCTTTTGGCGAAAGTCGGTTGATATAATGGGCCGGCGAGGGCAGTGGCTGGCGGCGTAATTGCCGCCCCTCGAAGTTTTCGCTCCACGGGCCGGAGCGGCTGGTTTCCTCCATCAGCAGATGACTGGGCTCATTGAGGTTGTCCGGCATCTGGATGGCGAGGACGCCGCCGGGGTTCAGGTGATCCATCAGCCGCTCAAATAGATCGATGTGGTTCGGCAGCCATTGGAACACCGCATTGGCATAGAGCAGATCAACCGGCGCATCCGGCAGCCAGGATGAGAGATCGGCTTGAACGAATTGCGTGGCGGGCAGCCTGAGAGCTGCTTCTTCCAGCATATTCTCGTCGCTATCGACCCCTGTGATGACGTTGACGCCGTAGCGCTCCGTCAGCAGCTCGGTGGAGTTGCCGGGACCGCAGCCAAGGTCGAAGCCAGTCATAACCCGCTCCAGCGGAATTTGCGCCAGAAGGTCACGTGCTGGTCTCGTGCGCTCGTCTTCGAATTTCAGATATTGTTGTGCCGACCATGCCATTTAGGGCCTCTCTGCGCTCGTGTTTCACCGAAGATGGCACGGCATCCTCGCAACCGCCAGATCACCTCGATCGGCGCAACAACGCTTGGAGCATGCTCTTGGCTGCACGCAACAAATGCGCATTTCACGGCAAGACTCAGGCAATAATCCTTCCTTTTGACCACCGCCGGGAATTTCATCTTGACCTAGCAGCCGTGCGGGCATTCATTCCGACGCATTGAAGAAGGAGAATGTCATGACTGTCGATACTGCACCCCGTTCCACAACTTGGACCTATGTCGATGGTCAATGGCTTCCCGGCAATCCTCCTTTGATCGGCCCGACTTCCCACGCCATGTGGCTCGCTTCGACGGTGTTCGATGGAGCGCGCTGGTTCGATGGTCTGGCACCCGATCTCGATCTGCATTGCCAGCGCGTCAACCGCTCCGCCGTCAATATGGGTATGAAGCCGACGATGACGCCGGAGGAGATCGAGCAACTGGCGCTGGAAGGCGTGAAGAAGTTCGATGGCAATATGGCGATCTATATCAAGCCGATGTACTGGGCCGAGCATGGCATGCGCGGCTCTGTCGTTGCCCCCGATGCGGAATCGACACGCTTTGCACTCTGCCTTTTCGAGGCGCCGATGGATGCCGGCGTACCGCTAACCCTGACCGTCTCGCCGCTGCGCCGTCCTTCGCCGGAAACGGCCATGACGGATGCCAAGGCTGGTAGCCTCTATCCCAATAGCGGTCGCGCCATCATCGAGGCCCGCTCGCGCGGCTTCGACAACGCGCTGATGCGCGACATGAATGGCAACGTTGCCGAGTCAGCATCCTCCAACGTCTTCATGGTTAAGGACGGTATCGTCTACACGCCTGTCCCGAACCGCACCTTCCTGGCCGGGATCACCCGCTCGCGTGTCATGGTGCTGCTGCGCCAGGCCGGTTTCGATGTGCGTGAGACGACCCTCTCCGTCGAAGACTTCCAAAATGCGGACGAAATCTTCTGCTCGGGCAATTACTCAAAGGTTTCCCCGGTCATCAAGCTTGACGATCGCGAACTTCAGGCTGGACTGGTGGCGCGCAAGGCTCTCGATCTCTACATGGACTGGGCAAAGTCGACAGCGTCGGCGGAGTGACGTACGCAATTCTTTGTTTGCCGATGCCGGTCTTCGCTGAAAGCCAGTGACCTGGTTCCGCATGGCTTACTTTTGGCTCAGGGATCGAGCGATGATCAGCATAAATTGGGACATGGTGTCGGCTTTAGCTAACGTGGTGATGGCGATCACCGCAGTAGTCGCTGCAGCTTATGCATTGCTGCAATATCGCGCTTCAACTCGAATTCAAGAATTGGAGCAGATCAATAGCATCTACAAGTCCACGGTTGATGTTATGTCCAAAGCGTCGACGGGAAAGTTGGGATTTGCGGAAATAAAGTTAGTGATAGATCATCTTGAGCTCCAAGAGAGGAGGATAGAAAACGGTCTTCTCACTAAACGTGCGGTGGAATTCTATAGGGATGCTATGTCGATCAATGATCAATTCGTAGATATCCCGGATGAGAATTTGAAGGTCATCAGGGCGGTGCTAACAGCGGATCTAAGGGGGTACCGCCATATTATTAAAGCCCTAAAGAAAAATTCAAAAACTTCCTACATCATAGATTGGTGACCTGAATTAGCTCCTGTCTTGCGACCTCGACCACCGCATCCGTCAGTGCCTTTAGCCGATCGGCAGCCAGCCGGTTGACCTGCCAGAACAGCGGGACGTCCAGTGGCGTTCCGGCCACCAGTTCCACCAGTCGTCCATCCGCCAGATGATTTCGCACCAGAAGCGCCGGGTTCATGCCCCAGCCCATGCCGAGCAGCGCGGCATCCACGAAGCTTTGGGTGGAGGGTAGCCAGTGAGTTGGGTGGACGATGGACGTGCCGAAAACCTGGCTGATCCATTGCTGCTGGAGACGGTCTTTCTGGTTGAAGGTGAGGGCAGGAGCTTGCGCGAGGCCCGCCTTAGTCACGCCATCGAAAAAGTACGTGTTGATGAACTCCGGGCTTGCTGTTGCGTGGTAGCGTAGAAAGCCGAGTGGAGTGACGCGGCAGCCCTGGATCGGCTTCTCCAGGCTCGTCACCGCTGCGAGCACCCGTCCGCGCTGAAGCCACTCCGCCGTGTGATCCTGATCGTCCACCGCCACGTTCAGGAGAAAGCCTGACTGATGTGTGAAAGCGGAAACTGCCCGCAGGAACCAGGTGCCAAGACTGTCGGCATTGGTTGCGATGTGTAGCGTCACGCGGCTGTTGGCTTTGTCGGACGAGAGAAGAGCGGGAAGCTGGCTGAAGAGTTCAGACTCCAGCATCCCCACATGCTCCATGTGGCGGCAGACCCACGCGCCCTTTTCCGTAGCCATACAGGGATTGCCACGCAGGATGAGAACGGCGCCCAGCCGCTCCTCAAGCTGCTTGACCCTTTGAGAGATGGCCGATGGCGTCACATGCAGAGCAAGTGCCGCCTTTTCGAAGTTGCCGGTCTGCACCACCATTGCCACCGCACGAAGCGCTGCATAGTCCATAGAATTAGCTCTGCTTAATCGAGGTAAGTATCTTTAACTGGATTAAACTGATGCCGCTACCTATTCGATGCTTGGACTGAAGGGGCATCCTATGAATTTTTCGGTATATCTCACAGGTTTCACCATGGGTATGACGCTGATCGTGGCGATCGGCGCGCAGAATGCGTTCGTGCTGCGCCAAGGTCTTCGCGGCGATCATATCTTCGCCGTTTGCTTGGCGTGCGCGCTTTCCGATGCAATCCTCATCACCATCGGCGTGACGGCCTTCCGGCAGATCGCCACCATCATGCCGGCAATCGAGCCAGCTATGCGCTATGCGGGTGCTGCATTTCTGCTGTGGTATGGCGCAAAGAGCCTGCAATCGGCACTCCGTTCCTCAGAGGCTTTGGCCGCTGCATCCGGCAGGGTTACGTCCTTTGCTCCGACGCTTCTGACCTGTCTGGCGCTGACATGGCTGAACCCGCATGTCTATCTCGACACCGTCGTTTTGATCGGCACGATCTCGACCCAGTTCCCAGGCAAGGAAGCGGTCTTCGGTGCAGGCGCCGCCACAGCGTCATGGGTCTTCTTCTTCTCACTTGGCTATGGTGCGCGCTGGTTGCGTCCCGTGTTTGCCAATCCGTCTGCGTGGCGCATTCTGGAAGGTGTCATTGCGCTTGTTATGTGGCTGATCGCGCTGACGCTTCTGACTGGCGCTTGAGGGCAGCGACAAAGGTGCGGAGCGGGGCCGTCATGTACTTGTCGCGCCTGAGCGCCAGCGCGAGATCACGTTCCAGCTTAGGCACAAGCGAGCGCGTCTGCAGTGCAGTCGACGTGGCATCACGAACGGCCATGGCGGGCACGACAGCAACACCGAGGCCTGCCTCGACCAGTGTCTTCAGCGCCTCCACGCTACCAAGTTCCATGACGGGCTGAACGCGTCTGCCGGTGCCTTTCAGCCATCCGTCAACGAGCTTTCGGGTGTTGCCGCCCTGATAGAGCAGCAAGGCTTGGGCACAGAGATAATCAGCATCGATATGGGCCGGAACGTCCGTAGCATCAGGTGGAAAGATCGCGACCAGTTCTTCGCGAAGAACCTCGCGCAGATCGAGGCTTCGACCGGTGACCGGGAGTGTGACGATCGCCGCGTCGATCTCGTTGTTTTCGAGAAGGCGAATGATATCCGGGGTGTTGCCGGTTTCCACCCGAATTTCGACGCCGGGCATGAGATGACGGATCTCTCGCAATATCGTCGGCAGGAAATAGATCAGCGCCGTCGCGCCAGTGCCGATGCGCAAACGCCCACTCTGGCCGCTTCGATGCGGGGCGACGGTCTCGATGGCCTGAGACACCTCGTCGGCAATGCGTCTCGCATGGATCAGAAGATCGCGCCCCGCCGAGGTTGGCTGTGCCCGACGTCCAACCCGTTCGATCAGCCGAACGCCAAGCTGCTTTTCGAGCAGCCGAATGTGGAGGCTGATGGCAGGCTGCGTCAGCCCGGCCTTTTCGGCCGCTGCGGAAAAACTCCCAAGATCCGCAACATCGATGAAGCTCTTCAACTGCCGGAGGTCAAAATCCATATCAAAGAAATCCTTATGTCTTGCATAAGATCTATAACCTTTATTTTGATATGTCGCTGGTGCAGATTGCGGTGAGCCGCATACCCCTTCAGGACATTCCGAAATGACCTCGCCTACAAAAGCCGCCATGATTATCCGCCCCTGTGAAGAGCGCGATATCGTCTCCATAGTCGAAATCTACCGCGACGCCGTTCTCCATGGCAGTGCCAGCTTTGAAATCGAGCCGCCCACAGCTGACATCATGCGTGAACGCCGGGCGACACTCCTTGCCGGTGGCTTCCCCTATATCGTTGCTGAGATGGAAGGCACGGTTGTCGGTTATGCCTATGCAGGACCGCACCGCGCGCGCCCGGCCTATGGTGCGACGGTCGAGGACTCCATCTATGTCGATCCAAACCGAAAGGGTTCAGGCATTGGGAAGACCCTGCTGCTGGCGCTCATCGAAGAGGCAACGGCGAGAGGGTTCCGCCAGATGGTGGCGGTGGTTGGCGACTCCGAGAACGTCGCATCTGTCGGGGTGCATCGCGCTGTAGGCTTCGAGAGGGTGGGCACGCTGAAATCGGTAGGCTGGAAGCACGGCCGCTGGCTGGATATCGTTCTCATGCAGCGACCGCTTGGTGAGGCGGACACGACGCCTAGGTTCTAAAGCACGGTCCAAGCAAGCGCGTGCAGCGGTTTTGCGATGATGACACGCGATAAAACAAGGACCTGAAGCGTTAGAAGCGAAACTGAAAGATCGCGACGCGCTTCAGCTCTCAGGGCTTGGTAGAGCCCGGCAGCTCGACTTTTACGGAATCGGCTGACAGCTCGCTTCCAAGCTCTACGGCCTTGGTCTTCTTGTCGTAGACGCAGATATGACTGATCGTTGCGTCTGCTCCCTTCGCCTTTCCGGTCAGGATTGCGAGGCCGTAATTCTCGCTTCCTGTCGGATCGACGACGGCCTTTGCGTCATCCATCAGCCTCGCACCCGCATCGAGGCATTTTGCCTGCACGTCGGCGACGAACGCTTCCCAGGCGTTGTCGGACGATGCGGCTGCGGGTAACGCCACCAAGGATGCCATGATCAAAAACAAAGCCTGTCGTTTCATTGCCATGCCCTTTCGATAGTCTCTTGCAGGATCAGCCGAACGGATCGCTCGGAATTGGTACGGCAAACTGGGTCGCAATCATGTTTTTGAAGAGGCGCGAGAGGAATTTTCTCTTTTGCTGGAACATTTTGATAATTCACTGGTTGCCTGAATTGACAGCTGATCCTATGGTCCGCGCACAAGGTTTCAAGGAGCGGCCCAGCCGCTGCAACAAGGAGTAAAACCATGGCCTTTGAACTTCCCGAACTCCCCTATGATTACGATGCGCTCGCGCCTTACATGTCGCGCGAAACGCTGGAGTTTCACCACGACAAGCACCACAAGGCCTATGTGGACAACGGCAACAAGCTGGCTGCGGAAGCCGGTCTTTCCGACCTGTCGCTTGAAGAAGTGGTCAAGAAGTCCTTCGGTACCAATGCCGGTCTGTTCAACAATGCTGCCCAGCATTACAACCACGTCCATTTCTGGAAGTGGATGAAGAAGGACGGCGGCGGCAACAAGCTGCCCGGCAAGCTCGAACAGGCGATCGCCTCCGATCTCGGCGGTTACGACAAGTTCAAGGCGGATTTCATCGCAGCCGGCACCACGCAGTTCGGCTCCGGCTGGGCTTGGCTTTCGGTCAAGAACGGCAAGCTTGAAATCTCCAAGACCCCGAACGGTGAAAACCCGCTGGTCCACGGCGCAGAGCCGATCCTTGGCGTCGACGTATGGGAACACTCCTACTATATCGACTACCGCAACCTGCGTCCGAAGTACCTCGAAGCCTTCGTCGATAATCTCATCAACTGGGATTACGTCTTGGAGCGCTACGAAGCCGCCTCCAAGTAATTTTCCGATTCGATCGGATAAGCAGCACCCGGCCTTCGCGCCGGGTGTTTTGCTTTATGGCTTCTTGCCGCTCCTGCAGGCGCCATAAGGCTTCGCCTTCTATTATGGCTGTCACACCGCTGTCATGCGGCGCTCTTAAGCGGTAGCGATCATGACAGACACACCCGCCGCACCGCTCTTTTCCTTCGGCATCGTCGCCGACCCGCAATATGCCGATATCCCCGCTCGGCCGGAGATGAATCGATTTTACGCGGAGAGTACCAGAAAGCTGGCGGATGCGATCTTGACCTTCAATCAGGAGGAACTGGCTTTCGTTGTCACCCTCGGCGACCTGATCGACCGCGGCTGGGAGAGCTTTGACGCGATCCTTGGCTGTTACGATCAACTCAAGCATCGCTCCATATTGCTTCCCGGCAACCACGACTTCGCTGTCGAGCAGGAGCATTTGCCGAAGGTTCACGAGCGGCTCGGCATGCCGGCGAAATGGTATGACTTCACTCTCGGCGAATTCCGCTTCATCGTGCTCGACGGCAACGATGTCAGCACCTTTGCACCTCCGCTCGGCGATCCGCGGCGCGAGCTTGCCAAGGCCCGCCTGGATGCGCTGCGCGAGGCTGGCGCCTTGAATGCCCAAGACTGGAACGGCTCATTCAGCGACGAACAGCTGGCTTGGCTGCGGGCAACGCTTGCCAAGGCCGATGCCATGCACGAGCAGGTCGTGCTCTTCTGCCATTATCCCCTCTATCCCGAAAACGCGCATAATATGTGGGATGCGCCAGACCTGCTGAAACTGCTGGCCGCACATCACAGCGTCAAGGCGTGGTTCTGCGGGCATAATCACGACGGCAATTACGGCGTGATCGGCAATACCCATTTCGTCAATATCAAGGGCATGGTGGACACGCTGGACCACAACACCTTTGCGATCGCCGATGTCTATGTGGACCGCATCTCTCTGCGTGGTTTTGGCCGGGAGACAAGCCGTACTCTGGTGTTCTGACGTCGTTTCTCCCGTCATTTCCTGTAGGGGGGTGTTACCTTCTGGACACGAGCCATCCGGCCACCCATCCCCACAAGTGCCTATGAAATAAGGGGATTTAGGGCTGGGGCTCTAACGGCGGCGGGCAGGACGATGAAAGCAACCTAGCAAAAGCGCCAATAAACCGCGCATTCTTCTGGACAGATTCGCGCATTCTTCTCGCATTGTTCTGCCAATCGTGCTGACAAGAACAACATTTTGAAAACAATATAGAAAATTTCTTGCAGTGAGGCGCGGTAAGGCCGAGAGCGTTGTAAGCAGGACCGTGCAAGCCATTTCCGGCTCACACGCGCAATCGCTCAAACTGTAAAATTTGCTGACGGTTCGGCGCTGAACTTTACTGTTCGCGTAAGTCTATGAACTTATTAAGATATTCGATCGAAACTAGGAGGCGCTCGGGTTTTCGAACAGTAAAGCGCGGATCGGTGCTGCTTTCCGTTAGAAATTTGATATCGGACCTAATATGCCGACCCTGCGCAGTAGTTGGCTTTGAGGAACTTGATGGCTTTCCGCACCCGGTTTTCAGGCGCGGTCATCTCCGCCGAAATCAAGGCAGTCGAATTGCAGCTGCCATCACTCCCTTTGATGGCGCACTTGCCAGCGAAACTAAGTAAGCCGTTGCCCAGGGTGAACGTGATATCCCCGACCTTTGAAAAATCGTAGATTGCCTTACGTTCTTTTGCTGGCGACGAGTGGACAATCACTTCAAACTGACAGTTTTCTAATTTCCTAACGGTCGCTTGATCTAACTCCAGCTGCCCACTCGGCGAAACTAAGTAGGTGGCCGGAGACGAGCTTGTTTGCTCTACAGTCGCGACGACCGTTCCGCCTTGAACGATTTTTCGACCGTCCTCTAAGCCGTATAAAATAAAGGATACGGTTTCTTCTGCCGTCTGCGAAAAGGCGGGCGATACGCTGGCGGTCAGTGAAGCGACGACTACGATGGGTTTGATAAGGTTCATGACTGATGACCTATAAAAATTACCCGTCCAACCACGACTAAATCTTCCACGCGGTCGGCATCGAACATTTCGGAGGTATAGTTTCCCTCAACGTTGTCGGACGCAAGTTCCAATCGGCCATCCATTCGCCATTTTGCGCGCTTCACAAGCACCGCGCTTCCAACGGAAAAAACGTAAATTCTGCCGTGGTCAACGATCGTCTGGCTGGAATCGACAATCAATAGCGCATTGTCTGGAATAGTCGGAAACATGCTGTCGCCGGTGGACCACATCATAAAACAGAAATCCGGCGCTCCGCCGAGACTGCGCAGGAAGCTGCGTTCAAACGCGGTCTGTGAGACCGGCATTTCGTTGATGGGTATCAGCCCGCGACCGGCTGATGCTCGCACATCGTACTGAGGTAGATTTACAAAGTCGGCTTTCTGAAGCTTCGCCGGGAGCGCCCTGTTGTCGTCAAGATAATCAAGCGCGGCGTGCAGCAGCCCGCCAGACCCAGTTGAGGGATCAATCACATGCCCCCCGGCCTGTCGCGCCAGAAATTCAGTAACCTCTTTTGGGGTGAACATCGGGCCTTCACCCGTGATCAGCCAATCGATGTTAACGCCAAATCTCCGTTTATACATCCCAAGGAATTCGTGGTCAGGCGTGGAATCACCACGTTCATACCCACCCAAAGTGTCGGGATGCATTTTCAATAGCTGTGCAAAAGGTTGCCGCGCTTCATACCCAAGCGCCTTTCGAACCTCTGTAAGCCGTTCAGCTAACGGTGTTTTTGCGATCTGCGGACGTGCCATAGCCTTCACGGAGTTTCTCCGTTTACAAAACGGCGAATCTCCGTTAATACTCCTGTCAGCGAAACGCCAATGCGTTTCGCACTTGTACCGAAACAACCCTAAAAAAGCGGGCGTTGCAGCGCCCGCTTTCAGAGCGGAGAGAAACCATGAGCAAACAGAAGCCAGTGATGGACTGGCACGCCATTAAGGCGGAGGTCCATCGAAGAGGAATGACGCTAACTGGTCTTGCAGAAAGAACCGGGTTGCATTCGTCCCTGCTACGGAAACTGAACACCACCACCCACTACAAGGCCCAGGAAACGCTTGCCACCTTCATTGGTCAGAAGCCCGAAAACCTCTGGCCGACTCGTTACCCCAAGAAAAACTCCGGAATATTAGATAGCACTCGTTGGCCACCGTTAGAAAGTCAAAAATCTAACGCGTCCTCTGGCATGAGGGCAATGGCATGACGAACGCGCTGTCAATAAATCCGGCTCTCGCTGACGCCGTCGCATACTTCTCGGGTCTGCCCCGTTTCACCCTTTCAGCTGTTCAAGCCGCTTTCGATAAGGCCCATGCAGACACCTTTAGGCCGCGTAGTATCTACTCGGCTCTCTGCAAAGACTTCAACGCAGTCGGGCAAGACCTCCCGCCGTTTCCAATCTTCGAAGAGTGGTATTCAGGTGTGCGAAAAGGAAATGTAGAGCGCCCTGCCAGCCCGCTGCCGACGCCGAAGCGGAAAGAGCAACCTTCAGCCCTGCCAGGGACAAAGGCCGCGCCGGATATGGTGGCGGAACTGCCTGCCCCTGCCACGGACGCCGCCGATGTAACCATCGAGATATTTGCGACAAGGCTGTTCGACGACGTGTTCGCCCCATTGGAGCGCGAGGCCCGCGCAAAGGCCGCTGAGATCGTCGCGGCGCGGCTGCGTCAGATCGCAGACAGGTACGTCGCCGCAGCCGCCTGATCTTGCGTCCCATCGCGCCGATCCGGTCTTTCGTCCGGCGCGATCAAGCGGAGCCGCCGCCAACCTCCAGCAGGCGGCTCCGCATCGAAAAACCCGACATTTCAGGTCTCATAAATGCCCAATCTCCAGAAAGTAGACATTGCTGAACCGCCGAAGCCGGATGTGGTTCACGCTCCCCTTACGTGGATCGATATCCCCGAAAATCGCGCCCGTCATTTTGATCCAGCGGACGCGGAAGCGCTCGCGCTTTTGATAGCGGCGACCGGATTGCAGAACCCAATTCGCGTTCGGGCCGTTGGCAACCGTTATCACCTGATCGCAGGCCGCAAACGCCTTGAAGCCGTTCGCTTGCTCGGCTGGACCTCAATCCCTTTGACTGTTTCAACCGCCTCAACGGACGATGAAGCCCGGTTTGAGGAGGTTATTGAGAACCTTGGGCGTATTGAGCTTAGCAAGCTCGATCGCTGCCAACACCTGTACGAATTAAAGCAGGTGCATGAACGTCTTTACCCGGAGACGCGGAACGGCGGCGACCGGAAGTCCGAAATCAGAACGCAAACTTTGCGGACTGATCAAGAAAGCCCTGAACTACTTGGCTTCGCGCCCGCCACGGCTGACAAAATCGGCCTCTCACGCCGCGCCATTGAACTCGCCGTTAAAATCTGGATGGACCTCTCCGACGCTTCCCGAAAGCGCTGCGCAGGCACGTGGTTGGCGGATCATCAAGCAGGATTGAAGCAGCTTTCGGAACAATCCCACGGCGACCAAGCCAAGCTTCTCGATATACTTTTTGCCGATCCGCCGAAGGCAACCAACGTCCCCGATGCTCTTGCGATTATCGCGAATGGCCGTGTCTTGACACACGAGGAGCGCAAAGTCGCCGCCGTCACCAAAACGCTGAAAACTTTGCCGGGCGGTGGCCCCATCGTTGCCGCGCAAGTCGATGCTCGAATTGCCGAGTTGCAAAAGAGCATTTCCACGATGAGCAAGTTTCTGGCGGGCCTCAAGGATGACGAACTAGACAGTGTCATTGTCGAGCATGAGGACCGGATTATCGCTTCTCTTAAACGCCGGGGGCGCATCTAATGAAGAAGCGCCGCGACACCCTTACCCTTGATCTTTGGCGCGACTATACGCCGGTGGAAGTCGCGGCGCGGATCGATCCTGAAGTCTCGAAAGGCGGGACTCTGGATGTGAAAATCGCCCGTGTTCTCGCTCATGCGATGCAGAAATCCGAAATGTCGCGTGCTGAGATCGCGGCTGCGATGTCAGAGCATCTTGGTCAGCGTGTCACCGAGAACATGCTGGATTGCTACGCGTCGCCAGCGCGCCGCGATCATAAGATCACGCTGGAACGCTTCATTGCCTTGTTGGAGGTGACGGACTGCTACGAGTTGCTGGCATTCGTCTGTGATTTCGCGGGCTTTGTCGCTGTGCCGGAACGTTACGCTGACATCATTGAAATTTGGCGTGCTGATCGCGAGATCGAGGAGCGCACCCGCCATCGTGACGCCCTTGCTGGCCGCATCAGGGGGCTGAAATGAGCTATTTTTCTGCCCAGGAAATCGCGGACGCTGGCGTTCGATTGAAGCTGAAAGCTTTACCCTTAACAAAACAGGGTGTTCTTGAACACGCCAAGCGCGAGGAGTGGGCAGCTACAGCCCTTTGCCGTAGGCGTGCAGGAAGGGGCGGCGGTTACGAGTACCATATCTCGCTGTTGCCAGAGGTTTTGCAGGCGGCACTTCACGCGGAACGAAATCGAGAGTTGGTTCTGGTCAACCAAGAGGCCAAAAGAAGCCAAGAGATTGCCCGCCGCGAAAAGATTTCCACGGCAGACCTCTCCGCTCGCCAGCGCGATGTGATGAACGCTCGGTCTACAATCCTGTCCGCCATCGACATGCTTCAAATTTCTAACGGTATGTCGCAGCGGCAGGCCATCCAGTCATTCCTTGCCGATCCGGCAGCGGTTGAAATCTCCGAAACTATTCTGCGTGTCGCGAACGACCGCGCCAACAAGGCCAGCGTCAGCCGCGCCACCCTTTATGACTGGTTCAAGCTGCGGGACACGGTTGGTGTCGGTGCGCTTGCGCCTTTGCCGACCAAGGAAAAGCAGGACATTCCGTCATGGTTCTGGCAGTTCCTACGCTTCTATGCGCAGCCGCAAAAACCATGCCTCACTGATGCCCTTGACCAGTTCAAGAAGGCTTTGCCCGCGCACATTATGCCGCCCAACTACGATCAAGTCCGTCGCCTCATGGCGAGACTTGGCAATGTCGAAAAACATCGCGGTCGGGAAGGGTCGCTGACCCTCAAAAGCCGCATGGCTTACACTCTTCGCTCCACCGACGAGCTACTGCCGGGCTGCGTGTACACTGCTGACGGCAAGACGTTCGATGCCGAGATTGCACATCCTATCCATGGTCAGCCATTTAGGCCGGAAATCACCAGCATCGTTGATGTCGCCACGCGCCGTTGCGTGGGCTTCTCCTTCGGATTGGCGGAAAATACCATCGGCGTTGTCGATGCACTCCGCCACGCCTGCGAACAGAACGGCATCCCCGCGATCTTCTATGTAGACCGTGGCCCAGGCTTCAAGAACGATGTTCTGGATAACAAGCTCACTGGTGTCACCGAGCGCCTGGGCATCACCAAGCTACACTCGCTTCCGCAAAACTCGCAGGCGCGTGGCATCATTGAGCGGTTTAACGGCTCCGTCTGGAACCCACTATCCAAGGAATTTGAGACCTATATCGGCGAGGATATGGATCGGCAGGCGCGTCAGCGTTCGTTCAAGTCCACCCGTAAGGATATCAAAGAATTTGGAGCATCCAGCCGTCTGCCATCATGGCAGGAATTTCTAACGGCATGCGCAAACGCGGTGGCATCCTATAACGCCAAGCCTCACAGCGCGCTGCCCGGCAAAATGTCGCCTGATCAGTATTGGGAATATCATGTTTCCACCGGCTTCGAAATCGTGCCGGTTCTGGAGCATGAAAAGAACGACCTGTTCCGCCCCTATGTGAAGCGCCGCACCCGCCGCTCGATGATCGAGTGGCTGACCAACACCTACTTCAATCTGGCGCTGGAAGAGTTCCACGGCGAGGATGTCCTGGTCGGCTACGATATTCACGATGCCAGCCGGGTTTGGGTGCGCGAGATCGATCGCACCTCTGGCGAAGAGCTTATGGGGCGTCTGATCTGCGTGGCGATCTTCGCGGGTAACGAAGAGCGTTACATTCCGCTCACCATGGAGCGTGCCGCGATCGAGAAACGTGCCGCCGCTCGTGCGCGCCGACTGAACGACCATCTGTCGGAGGTCGAGGCCGAGCTTTCACCGGGTCATTTCCTTGACGCTTCCCCGGCGTCGGCAATGCCAATCATCGACATCACGCCGGAACCGGCTCCTGCCGGTCCCGTGCTGGTCGCCAGTGACGGCGAAACCCTTCCAGCGGCGACCGGAGCCGCTGAAACCACCCGCAGACAGGTCTTTGCGACTGACGAAGCTCTGGCGGCGTGGGCGTTAGAAAATCCGGAAAAACTGACGGTCAATCAGGTGGGTGTTTTGCGTCGCTGCCTCCAGAGGCAAACCACGATTGACCTGTTTCGAATGTCCGGCATCGACGTGGATCAGCTCCTACACATCATCCGCGCCGCTGCCTGACACCCTACATTCGCACGAGGAATCTAAGCATGAAAAACGTATTTGTCGAGACCAGCAACGTGAAGCGCCTTTTGACCGCGCTTTCAGCGCTGGAGGATCGCGGGGCACAGGAGGCTTGCCTTGGCGTCGTTGATGGTATCCCTGGCCTGGGTAAAACCACAACGCTGAAACATTGGGTAGCGAAGACCGGCTGGATTTACCTGCGCGCAAAGCAGGAATGGAAGCCCGGCTGGTTCATGAACGAATTGCTGGAAGCGCTTCCCGTTCGTCCGCCGCATAGCATCGAGAAGAAGTACGAAACCATCTTGCGCGAACTCGGTAGCCGCCAGACCGGCGCGCAGATGGCACGGCGCTCATTCGGCATCGTCATTGACGAAGCAGATCACATCTCCAGTAAAGCGGCGCTGCTGGAAACGGTTCGTGACATTTCGGACATGCTGGAACTGCCGGTGATCCTCGTCGGCATGGGCAAGATCAACGATAACATTGCCAGATTTCCGCAGATTTCCAGCCGCATTAGCCAGCGGGTCACATTCCAGAAAGCCTCCCGCGAGGACGTGCGGATGCTGATCGACCAGAAATGCGAAGTGAAGGTGGCTGATTGCCTTGTCGATTTCGTCCTGACCGTATCGCAGGGCTACAACCGCGAGGTTCTTGAGGCGATCGCTAATATTGAGCGTTTCGGTATGCGCATCGATCCCGGCCCGAAGGGCATCACAATGGCCGATATGGCAGGGCAGACGGTCTTGAATGACCGCCGCACCAATAAGCCAATTTTGGTGCCGGAGTTAGCGTGATGCAGAATAATACCTCTCCATATTTTGACAGGGTATTCGACCAGCTCACACCAACGGCATGCCTGAAGCTGGAAGTGATGCTGGAAGCCACGGGTATGAAGCGCCACCAGTTGGCCCGCACCATGGCAAAGATGGTCGAGGCGGGCCTGATCGAGCGCCGCAAGGCCGGTTGCTATCAACTGACCAAGGCGGGTGTGAAGGCAAAGCGCGAGGGCGTGGTATCCACCGCCCCCGCGCCCATCAAAGTCAAGCACACCGCTGATACGCTCAGACAGAGGCTCTGGTCGGTCATGCTGATGTCCACCACGTTTTCGGTCAACGAAATCGTCATGGTCGTTAATTGGCCCACGAAAAATCCTGAAGCCGAAGCGCGCAGATATCTGAACGATCTCTGCCGCGCCGGGTATGTCACGACCTTACAGGCCAGAAGAGGTCAGAAGCGCTTCCGTTTGATGCGCAACTCAGGCCAGCGTGCGCCGATCGTCTCTCGTAAGGGCTTCATCCATGACCCCAACACCGGAGAGGATGTGCCATGCGCCAAGCAAGCCTGATTGCCCTTGTAGATCCTGCCTGGATCGATGTCCTGCGCACAGAAGCCGGGAAGCCAGCTCGTTCTAAGCAGGCGATTGCAGATGAATTGGGGGTGTCGCGGACTGCGATCTCCCTCATTTGCGCAGGAAAGTACAGCGCAGGCATGAACAAGGTTCAAGCCAAATTGGCTCCCAAGGTCATGGAGCTCTACGGTCAGCAGGTCTGGTGCCCGCATCTTCGCAATGCCATCGCCCCAGGCGACTGCGAGACGCATCATACCGCGCCTATGGCGAAAAGTGATCCAGTCAAGCTGAAGCATTGGCTTGCCTGCCAGCAATGCCCCCAAAACCCGAAAAACCAGAAACCGAAAGAGCCGAACGATGCTGTCTGACGCCACCACCCAATTGCGCGACCGGTTGCTGCCGCTCGTCACCGCGATGGATGCTCCTGACCTGTTTCTAACGCTCCGCCTCATGGAAATGGAGGCGCGGCACATGGAAACCACCATCGAATATCTCACCGGCCGTCCGCATGTCCCGCTTGAGGGACGGTTGGTCTCTTCCCCCATCATCGATATCCGATCGGAGCCCCGCAATGCTTAGACCATCGCAATTTCTAAAGCTCTTGCGCCTGAATTTGGAGCAGCACGCCGCAAGCGGCCTTGCTGTTCCGCTCGAAATAATCCCGATCATCTGCGACCTGATGCGCCACCTGGAGCGGGATTGCCAGAGAATGGAAATCCGTCTCGCAGGTGAAGTGGTTCCGCTCGGACTGATGCGGTCGAACGACGACAAGATCGTGTCTCTTGCTGCATTTGCGGAAAAGCGCTTCGCCGCCAAACCTTCCAAAACAACCGAACCGGACTGAAGACGAGGAAACACCAGAATGACAACTGCAAAGAAAAAGAAACCCATGGCGATCTCCCGCGTGCCGCAGAGCCGCCACGACGCCGTTTGGGCGGTCGGTCGCATTGGCGAGCTTCGCCGTGCCATTGCGGCACAGAAGGCGCTTGCGGACCGTGTGATCACGCTTGCCGGCGAGAAGTTCGAAGCGGACACTATCATGATGCGCACTGAGCTGGAGGAGCACGAGCGGGGTGTTCAAGCTTGGTGCGAGGCCAATCGCATGAACCTGACCAATAACGATAAGGTCAAGTTCCATGACTTCGGGACCGGCACGATCCGTTGGCGGTCGCTTCCAGCCAGCGTTTCTATTCGTGGCGCTGAAGCGGTCCTTGAAGCGCTAAAAGAACTCGGCCTGAAGTCCTTCATTCGCCAGAAGGAAGAAATCAACAAAGAGGCGATGTTGAACGATCCAGACAAGGCGCGAACCGTCGCTGGCGTGACCATCAAATCCGAAGGCGAAGTTTTCGCAATTGAACCTTTGGAGCTTAATGTCTCCTCAACGGCGGCGGGCAACGCATGACGACGATCCCGAACGCAATTCTGGCTAAAGTCGTGGACGAGGTTTTCGGAGGCGCTGTCGAGGATGCCAGCGTTATTCCTGAAATCTACGCCGTCATCAAGCGTGAAGAGGCGTTAGCGGAAAAGCCCCAAGCGCTTCGCGCACTCTACTTCTGCCTCACCTGCCGGTGGCACGCCGCAGATGTAGACTGCTGCACATATTCGGCTGATGAGATTTTCGTTGATTGCCACGGCGACCGTTTTTGCGCGGACTGCGCGAAACAGTACAGGGGCGGCACGAAATGGATGGAACGGCTATCCTCGATCCTTTCTCGCGCCGCTCCGCATCTGGAAGCGGGATTTACAACGAACACGGTTACCTTCGATCAATACTATGCCAAGCAGATCGAGTGGAGCCGGAAAACATTCGGCCCCGGTCTCCGCTCCAAAGGCATCACCGCGCACATCAAGAAGGAACTTCGCGAGATTGATGCCGAACCGCACGATCTGACCGAATGGTGCGATGTCATCATGCTTGCCATGGACGGCTACTGGCGACACGGCGGGACCGTTGAGAGTCTGCTCCGCGACCTCGTCGCCAAGCAGTCGGAAAATTTCTCGCGCGACTGGCCCGACTGGAGAGAGCTTGGCGAGGACTGCCCCGTTGAACACAGCAGGGGAGGTGGTGCGGCATGAGCTACGACTACATCCGAAATTATTACGGCGTGGAGATCACCGTTAATCACATCGTTCGCCACACGGTAACGGGCCGGATCGGCACCATCATGCCGGAGAAGGCCAGCGCTGGACACTATGTCCAGGTACTCTTCCAGGGCGACAAGCACATGCTTCCCTGCCATCCGACGGAACTGGAGTCGGTAGATGATTTCTGATCGGATTCCGCAGACGGCCTTCGCCCAGGGCTTCGCACTATGCTCGCCGGAAGGCACGCTTCTGCCGCACAGTTTCCGCCGCACGAAAGATGAGGCGATTGCCTCTGTCTTCACCGACGCCGAAAGCCGGGAGGCGCATTGGGCGGCTGCTGAAGAGGGCGGCATGACGGTTCAATTCGTCTACATGCGCGTCTTCACGCCGGTGTTTTTCGCGAGTGCTGTTCTGTCCGCGATGGCTGAAGCCGAAATGGAAGGTGCGGCATGAATACGATGGCCGTCATCAACATTGCCCGCCAGCAGCTCGGCATTGAAGAATCGGATTATCGCGATCTGCTGTTGCGTGTTGGTAAGTCAAGCTCTCTCCGCACCATGACGGAAAAGCAGCGGCTCGATGTGGTCGCGGAAATGAAACGGCTTGGCTTTAAGGTCAAGCCGACTTCGAAGAAGCTGCCCATCGCGTCCAAGCCCTATATCCGCCTCGTGCATGCGCTCTGGAAATCCTGCCATCGGAAAGGCGTCATTGAAGACGGCTCTCGCAACGCGTTGCGTACTTTTGTGAAGAAACGCACAGGCGTGGATGATCCCGATTTTCTAACGTTCGATCAGGCGAACCCGATTATCGATACGCTGAAAGCCATGGAGGCCCGTGGCTGATATGGCTATCTCATCCGTTAAAAATTTGCCTGCCAGTCTTCAGGATGTCGCCGAAACCGTTGGTATTGGTGTCGCCCTGAAGCTGATCGCGCATTTTGGCGGGACGGAAATCAAGTTTCCAAAAAAACCAGCTGACGATCATCCTATCCTTGTTGCTCTTGGCAAGGACGATGGAAAAGCTGTATGTGAACTTCTCGCGGGTGATTTCATTTACATCCCGCATGGACGCCCTCGCAGATCCTTGCGCGCTGACGTGCTGGAACTGGAGCGCCAGGGCAAGAACCGCGCAACGATCGCCAGAATGCTGGGCATCTCGCAGCGATGGGTTCGCGAAGTCGCGAACGAAAATCCTTCCGAAGAAAAAGACCTGTTCTCATAACGGACGGAACTGTCTTCCTCACTTATTGAAATCGTCAGCCACATAGGTTGCCCCTAGTCACAGGGGACACTCATGAATTTTGATCAATGGCTGATCTGGCGCTTGCGGATGCACGGCGCTTATGCGGGCAGCATGGACGGCGCACATGGGCGTGCTGTCATCGATGCCCTCAAAAAGTTTCAACATGCCGAAAAGTTGCCGGAGACCGGCATTGCCGATCGGGCAACGGTCGAGGCTCTGCGCCGCGATGCAGGTACGTCCATTTCCAGCCAAGCCGTCGCCGCCCCACCTGTTCCTGTCGAGCCGGTATGGATGCGCGAAGCTCGCCGCTACATGGGCCTGAAAGAGATCGCAGGTACAAAGTCAAATCCCGTGATACTCGGTTGGGCTAAGAAGCTCGGCGGCTGGATCGAAAGCTTTTACACCGACGACGATATCCCGTGGTGTGGCCTTGCTGTGGCAAACTGGATCGCGACGACGCTTCCGAACGAAGTTCTTCCTTCCAATCCTCTCGGTGCCTTGAACTGGAAAACCTTTGGTCGCGAAGTTCCGATGGCCGTTGGTGCAGTCCTCGTCTTCGAGCGTCCAGGCGGTGGCCATGTTGGCTTCTACGTCGGTGAAACCCGAACCCATTTCCACGTTCTCGGCGGAAACCAGCGAAACTCGGTCTCGATAACACAGGTCGAGAAGGACCGCCTGCGCGCCACCCGTTGGCCGAAAACCGGCCAGGAGCCGGTTCCTGGCCGCGTCCAGCTTTCAGCGAGCGGCGCGCCAATCTCCCGCAATGAGGCGTAGACCGAGATCATGAAACCAACCTACCGCATGTCCAAGCGCCAGATTTGGCTATCCTTCTGGCTCGCCTGGGCCGTCATTCTTTATCTTATTTGGCGTGGCGCGAATGGAAGCGATCAGGCCGTATCGCTAGCGGGCACTGTCGTGCCCTCCATGATGCTCCTGATAGCGGCGCTTCTCGGCATTCACCGGTTCGCCGGTTCCATGGATTTTGCAGCGGTGCAAAACTCCGCGTCTCCTGTCCAGCCTCTGCCTTTGGGTTTCGATGCCCGCGACGACCCAAACCCAGCGACGGGAGAAACACCATGATCTCGGCGTGGCTCACGAAGGCGGCCACGCCAATTTTCTGCAAGATCATCCTGCCGCTTCTCATCGTTGCGGCACTGATCTTCGCGGGTTGTCACGCTTTCAAGCGCGGCACAGAAACCCTGAGCCAGATGGTTGCCGATGCCCGCACGTCGGCGATCGCAGAACGCGACGCCCATTGGACAGCGCAGATCGAAAAATCTAACGCCAACCAAGCACGTCGCGAAGCCGCCCAGGCAATTGAAACCATGCGCATCAGCGCCGAGACGGCAAAGACCATTGCCGCCCAGCGCGCCCGATTGATCACTTTGGAGAAGGCCAATGCGGCTCTACCGAACGGCACTGCTGTTGGCCTTGATGGTGGCCGCGTCCAGTTGCTCCCAGACTGACAAACCGTCGCCACCTCCTGTCATTCGAACCGTCACCATCACTCCGGCCTTGCCCGCTGAAGCGCGGGAGGAATGCCCCAAGCTTTCCCCCAAGCCTGCCGGTGACATGTCGCAAGAGCAGGTTTTCAACAGTTGGGCCTCCGATCGGACGGCCCGCAATATTTGCGAGGAACGTCGAAAAGCTGCTGTCGCGGCAGTCGATGCGTCTGCGCATCACCAGGGGACTTCGCCTAAGTGACGGAACTCAATCTGCAAAGTAGTCGTACCGAGAAGGCGCATGACCGTCTCGATGTTGTAGAAAGCCGCGTCAGCAAGCTGGAGCTTTCTGACGCCGTTACCAATGAGCGCATGAACAGCATTCAGAAATCGCTCGGCAAGATCGACAGCAACACGAGCTGGATCATGCGTCTCATCATCAGCGGCATAATTCTCGCCATCATGACCTTTCTTGTGAAAGGCGGCTTCAATGTTCAGTGAGCAGGATAAGCGCCGCAAGGCTCGTGCCGACTACATCTATCGACGCATGACCGGCGCCACCATCTCCATGACGCTCGATATCAGCCAGGCCACCTTCGGGCGCTGGAAGAAAGCGGCGAAAGATGCTGGCGACGATTGGGATATCGCCCGCACGGCTTCTATTATGGCCGGTGAAGGCATCGAAACTGTTGTCTCGTCCGTGATCGAAGATTTCATGATCATGGCTCAGTCGGTCCTGGAGCAGATCAAGCATGGCGAGCTGCCCCTAGACCAGAAGGTCAAGCACCTGGTCGCGTTGGCTGACGCCATGACCAAGATGACCACCAGCGCTGGCAAGCTTGCGCCGAAGATTTCGGAATTGGGTGTCGCCCAGGACGTGATGCAATACCTCGTTGATTTTGTCCGCGAGAAATTCCCGCAGCACGTCGCCGCGATCCTCGAAATCATCGAACCTTTTGGTGAAAGCCTCGCGAGACGCTACGCATCATGATCAAACGGCCTAGCCTGAAAGCGAAAGTCAGCGGCAAGGATTTCAAGGAAAATCTTGCCAAGCTGGCGGACGATCTCGCCAAGTGGGTTGAGCTTTCGGTTACGGCCTTCTCTGCCGATCCGAAGGCCAAAGCCGAGCGCTTGGCAAAAGTGAAAGACCCGGAAACGGGCTTTCAATACTTTCTGGAAACCTACCTGCCGCATTACGTGAAGGGCGAACACAGCCTCTTTCACCATGCGATCTTCAAGCGCGTTCCTGAAATCCTTGCATCCGAGAAGGGCGTTAGAGATTTGCTCATCGCGCCCCGCGGATCTTCGAAATCAACGCACCTGTCGCTTGGCTTTGCCCTTTACTGCATCTGCCTTGGTTACAAGCGCTACATTCTGGAGGTCTGCGACGTTTACGAGCAGGCAGCGCTCTTGGTCGAGGCGATCAAATCGGAGCTGACCGAAAACCCGCGCCTCTCTAACGATTTCCCGGAAGCGACCGGCGCTGGTCGTGTGTGGCGCGAGGGCGAAATCGTCACGGCCAACAATATTCGTGTCGAAGGCCTGGGCGCTGCCAAGAAGATCCGTGGCCGTCGCCATGGTCCTTATCGTCCGGATCTAATGTTCTTCGACGATCTGGAGAATGACGAAGCGGTCCGCTCTCCCGAGCAGCGCAAGAAGCTCGAAACATGGATCAAGCGTGCGGCCCTCAAAGTCGGCCCGCCTGACGGTTCTATGGATGTCGTTTGGGTTGGTACCGTCCTTCATTATGATGCCGTCCTGGTGCGCGCTGCAAAGTCGCCCGTCTGGCGCGTGCAAGAGTTTCAGGCCGTCATTCGGTTCCCCGATCGTATGGACCTTTGGGACCGGTTCGAAGAAATCTATGAGAATGACGGTGAGGAAGCTGCGACCGGCTTCTATACGGAAAACAAGAGCGTCATGGACGCCGGTGCTATCGTCAACTGGCCTGCCGTCCAGCCGCTGCTAAAGCTGATGCTGGAGCGCGCCGCCGATCATGATAGCTTCGCAACCGAGTATCAGAACAAGCCTATCAATGAGGCCAGCCCGTTCAAGGATCTGACCTTCTGGGTGGTGCGCGAGCCGGATCTCGTGCACTTCGGTTCCGTCGATCCGTCGCTTGGCAAGAAAGGCAAGGGCCGAGACCCGAGCGCTATTCTGATCGGCGGCTTCAATCGTCTACACGGCACGATGGATGTGCTGGAGGCGTCGATCCGCAGGCGTTTGCCCGACATCATCATTTCTGACGTGATCGAAATGCAGCGCAGGTATCAATGCATGCTGTGGTTTATCGAGGCGGTTCAGTTTCAGGAATTCCTACGAACGACGCTGATGGCGACCGCTGCAAAACAAGGTGTCGGCATTTCCGCCGTGCCGATCACGCCGACTGCCGACAAGGATCTGCGTATCGAGCGCCTTCAGCCACCCGTCGCGGCCGGGCTGATCAGGCTCAACAGCACGCAGCAGACGATGATCGACCAGCTTCAGCAATGGCCCAACGCCGACCATGACGACGGTCCGGACTGCTTGGACATGCTCTGGCAGAACACCTTGCGTTATGCGGGCGGTCTCGTGTCCGCGACCGGTCTCGATATCCAGTCCGCAACTTCTAACGATGCCCGCTCTGACGGTTGGGGAGACTACCGCCTATGAAATCGAAGAAAATCGCCGCCGTCGAACAGCCCCGCAAGAACCTGCCAGCGTCCGCGTCCAATCTGATTGCTGACGCCAGGAACGATATCACCATTCCGTTTTACAGCGGTGCGCTTCAGCACCAGGACGACACGCTTCTTCACCGGGGCGGGGGTAAGGGTCTCAAGATCTATGATGAGATCGAGCGGGATACTTATGCCAGTGCCATGCTTGCCAAGCGCAAAAAGGTGCTGGTGGCTCGAAACTGGGAGCTGAAGGCGTTTTCTGAAACGCCGCTCGATGTCGCGGCCGCAGACTTCTGCCGTGAGGTTGTCAACGACCTTCCCTTTGACCGGATCTGCGAGGATCTTCTCGATGCAACGCTCAAAGGCTTTGCTGTTTCTGAGGTCGTATGGACGCGGAAGGGAAATCGCATTGTTCCAGAGCGGATCGTCAGTCACGACCAGCGCCGATTTGCATTTGGTGAGGATTGGCGTCCTCGTCTTTTGACCTGGACGAACATGCGCGACGGCGTCGAGCTGCCGGAGCGCAAGTTCATCGTCCACCGATTCGGCGTGAAGGGAAACAATCCTTACGGTCTTGGAATTGGTTCGCGGCTCTTCTGGCCCGTGCTATTCAAGCGCGAAGGCATTGCCTTCTGGCTGCACTTCCTCGAAAAGTTCGCCAGCCCGACAGTGATCGGCTTTACGCCCTATGGCACATTGCCCGAAGAGCAAAACAAGCTGATGAACACCCTTCGTCAGTTGCGCTCCAGTTCGGCGCTGACCGCGCCTATCGGCACGGACATCAAGTTCTTGGAAGCTGCCCGTAGCGGTTCGGTCAGCTATCAGGAGTTTCTGCAGTATTGGGACAAGCAGATCTCGATCGCGACCACCGGCGAAACTCTAACGACCGATATCGGCAACAGCGGATCGCGCGCCGCCTCAGAGACGCATGCAGAGATGCTGGAACTGCTGGTCGATAGCGACGCCGATCTCCTGTCCGGAACACTTCGCGAGACAATTCTCACATGGTTGGTGGAATACAACTTCCCCGGCGCTGGCGTTCCTTACATTTGGCGCACTCGGGCGAAAAACGAAAAGGCTGAATCGGAAGTCGGTAAAGCCAAGGCAGATGCGGCCACCTCCATAAACTCCGCGCTGATGGCAGTTCTGGCGACGGCCGGTCAGATCGATGATGACGATTTTGCCCGTGAATACATCACCGGGTTTGGCATTACAGATCATCTGTCGGAAAAGGCGATCGACGCGCTAGTGGACGCACGGTTTGCCTTTATGGAGGGCGGGAAAAGAGACCGCGATCTGCGCAAGGCCGCAGATGAAAACCCTCTTTTTGCCGCGTTGTTTGGTGGCCCTGCCGTAAAAAAAAACTCCAGCGGCATGACCAGCACGTAAGCTTTTCGGAGGAAAGCAGCCGCATCGACGCGGTTGCCGACCAGCTTGAAACCGTAGTTGAAGGCCATTTCACCCGCCGCCTAGACGCTATCCGTGCCGCCTTGGATGCGCCTGATTTCATTGCTGCGCAAAAGGCCGTCCTGTCGCTTGCGGCAATCTGGTCACCTTCAGCGTTGGCGTCACAGATCAGTGACGCGTTAGAGCTTGCCTCATTGCAGGGCAGAGAGGCCGTGTTCCTCGACGCGGAAACCGAAGAGAACTTCGCGGACGCCGACGTACTCAACCAGTCGTTCCGCGAGCAGATTGAGTTCTTCAGGCAGAAACGGGTGAAACCCACCAAGGCTTGGACCGACGCTTTGCGCGGCGTCCACGATCGCGCATTTGTCGTCGCAGGTGCGACCGATATCGACATGCTGTCTGATTTCCAGAACGCGATTGCGCGGGCAATGGAAGATGGCACGGGCCTGGAGGCGTTCCGCCAGGACTTCGATCGAATCGTTCAGCAATATGGCTGGCAGTATAAGGGCGAGCGCGGCTGGCGTACCCGCGTCATTTTCGAGACCAATGTTCGGACCGCCTACATGGCAGGTCGCCTGAAGCAGATGCGCGATCCGGCCGTCATGAAGCTGCGGCCTTTTTGGGAGTACCGCCACGGCGAGACACGCCAGCCTAAAATTCCGCGTCCGCTGCACCAGGCGTGGGACGGCAAAATATACCGCTGCGACGATCCGTGGTGGGACACACATTTCCCGCCGAATGACTGGCTTTGCTCCTGTGGTGTTCGTTCGCTTTCGCTTGCCGATCTGAAGCGGCGAGGGAAGAATGGCCCGGATGTTGCTCCCGACGATCTGACCGTGCCGCTGATCGATCCGATTTCGGGCGCGCTGATCGAGCAGCCGCAGGGTATCGGTTACGGGTGGGATTACATGCCCGGCGACCTTTGGGAGCGTGGCCTCGTGCCGTCCTCATTGATGAATGAAGGCGGCATATCTCTCGACAATCCACGCCATGCTGTCGAGATCGATGTGCCAGAACCGATCGAGACGCTGTTGAACGCGTCGAAACCATTCAAGGCCAACCCACTTGAGGACGGTCTTTCGCCTGAAGACTATGTCAGCGCGTTCTTGAAACCGTTCGGAGCGGGGATCGGGCAGGCAGTGCTATTTGAAGACAAGGCCGGAGAGCGAATACCGATATCGGATCTGCTCTTCCGTGACAGAAAGGGTGAGCTGAAGGTAACGAAGGGCGACCGCGCCACGCTAACGCCATTGCTGGCTGAAGCGCTGATGGATCCGGACGAAATCTGGATTGGCGTGGCCCGCAAAAAAGACCCGATTGATAAGGGTGTGGAAGAGTTGGTGGTTGATCGCCGGTACATTCGAACCGACGCCAAGTCGGGCCTCATGATCGTGTTCGAGATTGGTCAGCGTTTTTGGAAGGCGATAACGGCGCACAATATCAGCAAGCCCAACGGTCAAATCGACTTGAAGGCGCTGGACCGTAGGCGCGGTGGAAAGCTCGTTTACAAGCGGCCCAAAAAGTAAAAGGCCGGGGTGATCCGGCCTTGATGTCGATGTGCTGCCGCGACCATCACCGTCTCGCCTCACCGACAGTCAATAATCTAACGCGAAACGGAGAGAATGTCCAATGAGCGGTGTCAGCTTTCAGGTGACGTTGGATGACGAAGCGGCTCGGCTTCGATTGGTGGAGCTGGTCGAGCGCATGAATAGCCCGCGTGGGTTTTACAAGAACGTCGGTGAGCTGCTGTTGAACTCTGTCGGGGACAACTACGACAATGAGCGTGGTCCTGATGGCAGACGCTGGCAACCGTTGTCACCAGTGACGAGGGAGCTACGTCAACGCCGGTACGGAAACGCGCCGCTGACGATCTTGCGGGTGACCGGCTCGCTGCGCGGATCTTGGAATTATCGCGCCACCGATGATGATGTTCGGATCGGTACGTCGAAGATACAAGCCGCGTTGTTGCACTTCGGCGGGCAAGCTGGCCGCAATCATAAAGTCACGGTTCCGGCTCGCCCCCAGGTCGGCGTTTCGAGCGACGATGAACGCGCAATTGGACAGTTGGCCGAAGACTGGTTGACGCTCGAATGAGCTCAGAACAAAACAGCCGCTGAGGCGTTTCAAAAGGCGTGGATGCCCGGATATACCGATTTCGGGCGAGCCTAGCGTTAGAGACGCGTTAGAAATCGATTACGGCACGGTTCAAGCCTTGATCTAGCTTCGCCTCTGCGCTTCGGCCTTGAAACATTCCGCGCAATGGCGCAAATTGTCGCCGCCTGCACAAACCCGCAGGACGGAACTGTCTGCCTTACGATAGTCGTCGCGCTTTAGGCCAACGTGCCTCCAGTTATCGCACTGGAAGGTCCACATGGCAGACGCCAAGCCCATCACCGCCCGTATCGAGGTATTTCGCAGCGGCACGTTCATTCCGATGAACGGCACGCAGCTTTCTTTCTCTGCCGCCGATCTGAAGGCGATGGCTGACGCCTATAATTATGAAACTGCCCCTGCGCCGATCGTTGTCGGCCACCCGAAGACAGACGCGCCTGCTTTCGGCTGGGCGCAGAGCTTCGAATATGATGCGAGCGCCGATCGGCTTTATGCCAATGTCGGCGAGATCGCTCCTGCCTTTGCCGAAGCGGTCAAAAGCGGCACATACAAAAAGGTCTCGCTGTCGTTCCACCGTCCAGACGGTGCAGCCAATCCGGTTCCCGGCACTTGGTATCCGAAGCATGTCGGTTTCCTTGGCGGCGCGGCTCCGTCTGTCTCTGGTTTGAAGAACGTTCAGTTCTCCGATGGCAGCGACACCGTGGAAGTGTCGGCTGATTTCGGTGAGCGCGGCTTCGAAGAAACCGCATCTCTCCTTCGCGGCCTTCGCGATTTCATCATCGAGAAGTTTGGCATGGAAGCCGCTGACAAAGCGCTCCCCGCCTACAGCATCGAATGGCTGCAATCGACCGAGATCGAAAAGCCCGCAGCGCGTTCGCCATCCTTCTCCGCACCTCCCGCACCAACACCAAAGGAACCGCCCGTGACACAGTCCGATCCGGCTTTCGCGGCTCGCGAAGCTGACCTCAATGCCCGCGACGAAAATCTGAAGAAGCGCGAGCAGAAAATCGCCAACGACGAACACATCTCTTTTGCGGAGACGCTGGTCGCCGGTGGCAAGCTGCTCGCCGCATCGAAAGACAAGGTCGTTTCGATCTTGAACGCGCTTTCCGCCGAAGCCGTTGTTTCCTTCGCTGAAGGCGACAAGCAGGTGTCAGTTCTTCAGGCAATCCGCGACGTGCTCGCAGCACAGCCGAAGGTCGTTTCGTTCGGCGCGCATGATCTTCCCGCACCTGGTGGCGCTGATGCCCCCGTGTCGTTCGCGGCGGACGGTCAGAGTGTCGATCGCGACCAGCTCGAAACACACGCGAAGGCGCAGGCCTATCAAAAGTCTCATCCCGGCACGGCCTATCTCGACGCCGTGAAGGCCGTCTCCTGACCTGAAGGATCTTCTCCGATGCAGTTTTTCATAGACGTTCTGTCGCTAACGGCGACCGCAACCACCGTCTTCGAAGCCTACGATCTCGTAGACTTCAACGACGCCAAGATCACCGCTGATGATCAGCCTGTGAAGGGCGTCGCCAAAAACCCGGCGACCGAAGTGGGCATGGATGTGTCTCTTCTGGCGATCGGCGTCGCTCGTGTCCGCGCACGCGGTGCCATCACCAGGGGGGCGAAACTGATTTCCGCTGCTGGTGGCGGTGTCAAGGTTGCTCCAGCCGGAGCCGTCAACGCATTCGCGCAGTCGCTCTCTGTCGCCGCAGACGGCGAATTCGTCTCCATTCTCGTTCGATAAGGAATTTCTTTCATGGCTTCCATGAACACCAAGCAGGCGGCTGTCGTCGATCCGATCCTGTCCACCCATGCTCGCGGTTATCGCAACTCCACATTCATCTCGCATGAGCTGTTCCCCCGCGTCTCGATCCCGAACCGCTCGATGCGTGTCATCAAGTTTGGCAAGGAAGCGTTTCGCCTGCTGAACACCCGTCGCGCACCAGGTGCGAATAAGAGGCGCATCCAGTACGGTTACGCTTCCGATCCGGTATCGCTGGCGCAGGATGCGCTTGAGGGCGTCGTACCTGTCGAGCACCAGGAAGAAGCCGAAAGCGTCCCCGGCATTGATCTTGGTGCAGGCGCCATCAACATGACGCTCGATGTCGTGGATTTGAACCTTGAAATCGAAGCCGCCAATCTCGCCCGCAATGTCGCGAACTACGATAACAATCATAAGATTGTTCTCGCCGGTTCCGACCGCTGGAAGAGCGACACGAGCAACCCGAAGGAAGATTTTGACGACGCCAAGGAAATCATCCGGCAGTCGATCGGACGCTACCCCAACACGCTCGTCCTGGGGCCGAGCGCCAAGAACGCGCTCTGCAATCACCCCAGGATCAAAGAGCAGTTCAAGTACACGTCGAAGGACAGCATCAGCCTCGACATGCTTGCCGCTTACTTCGAGGTGAAGAAGGTGATCGTGGGTGGCGCGATCTTCCTGCCGGAAACGTCCGCTGACAACACCCTTGCTAACGATGTCTGGGGCAATGACGCCATTTTGGCCTACGTGCCTGAAGCTGGCGATAACTTTCAGGTGCCGTCTTACGCTTACACCTACGAGCTTCGCGGGTATCCCCAGGTCAACCAGCCTTACTTCGAAAACGCGACCGACTCGTGGATCTACCCGGTCAAGGTCGAGCGTCGTCCGATCCTTGTCGGCGCTGAAGGTGGTTTCCTGTTCAAGGATGCCGGTGCATCGCCGGTTTAAGGAGCAACGCCCATGGATGATTTGAAGAGCACAGTGACCTTGGTTGCTCCTGCCAAGGTCAACGGCATCAGAAAAGCGGCGGGGGCAACCGTTACGGTTAGCGCGACTTTAGCGCTCCAGCTTGCGGCGTCTGGTGCCATCAGTGCCGAGCTTGCCGAGCAGCTTTCCGAAGCCTTCGACACCTCTGAAACTCCTTTGGAAGGCGACTTCCATCAGGCCGTCGAAACGGCGGCGCTAGACCGGATCGAAGAGCTGAAGATCAAGAATGAGCTTGAGGTCGCTAATCTGCTTGAAAAGCACGGCCGGGAAATTGCGGAGATCACCGCAGGCTATGGTGCTGAACAGCAGAAAATCACAGATCAGCTCGGCGAGGAAAGGGCAAAGGTTTCCGTCCTGGAAGGCGATCTTGAGGCCGCTCGCCGGCGATACGAAACGGCTGAAGAAGCAGCGGGCGAAATCTCTGGTGATCTTGCCAAGGAGAAAGAAGCCCGCGCCGTGGCCGAAGCGAAGCTCGCCGAAATCGGCGCGACGCAGAAGCCAGCCAAGGCGACGAAATAAGGTCCGTTCCGAAGCCTCGCAAGCCGGACCTTTCGAGCGGGGCAGACCACCACATCGATCTGCCCCGCCCGTTGCCCTCAATCCATTTAACTTAACGCCTGGTGCTCACCGTGACCTATGCCACGCTTGAAGATCTGATAGCCCGCGCCAGTGAAGACGAGATCCGGCAGATTGCCGATCGCGACCGCGACGGCGTCATCGATCCCGACGTGATCGCAGAAGCGTTAGAACATGCCGACAATCTGGTGAATGGTTATGTCGGCACGAAATACGCTCTTCCTCTTTCTCCCGTTCCGGATCTCGTGCGCACCTGGTCGATCGATATTGCGCGTCATCGCCTGCATTATCAGGGACCACCGGACTACGTTGTTAAGGATTACGAGAAGGCGCTCGCGTCTCTGGATCGTGTCGCAAAAGGTCTGATTTCTCTTCCCGTCGCTGGCGTCGATACCCCCGCGTCCAGCTCCGGCACGGTGATGTTTTCCGCGCCGCCCGAAGTCTTTGACGCGCGCGGCTTGAGGGGCTGGTGATGTTTGCAAGCATTATCGAGCATCTGAAAACCTCCGCCCCATCGCTTGCCAGTGTCGAATTTGCAGAAGATCTGGACGTTGTGGCGAAGGGCGTACAGCGCGCAAGCACCACCACATTCATTGTCCCGCAGCCTGAAAAGGCCGGTCCAAACAGACTTGCAACCGGCCATCGCCAGCTCGTGCAGGTCCGCTTCCTAGTCGCGACCATTCTTCGCTATCACAGCGACGCCACCGGCAAGATGCGTGCAGAAGAATTCGACCGCTTCAAGAGCGAGATTGAAGATGCGTTGACCGGATGGGAACCCACCGATGGCAGCGACCCGTGCGAATTGGTTGCCACTGAACCCACACCCATGCCGAACGGCGTGACGATCTTCGTCGCCGTCTGGGAAACCTCTCGCTACCTCACGGGCAAGGAAACACCATGAACCAGCCTACCAGCGGCGGGCAGTATGTCCGCGATCCCGAGACCGGCGCACTCACAAAAGTGACGGAAGCGCCAACTCAGGAACCTGCAACCACCACCAACACAGAAACTGAGACGCCGGTTGTGAAGGCGGCTTCGGGGAAGGGAAACCGTAATGGCTAACGAAGCACGTTATTTCCGCAAGCTTGCCGTTCTTGCAAAGATCGAAACCGCCCAGGGCGAAGATGCGGCTCCTGCCGCAGCCGACGCCATCATCATGTCGAATGTCACGTTCACGCCGCTGACCGGCGAACGTGTATCGCGTGACCTGATGCTGCCTTATCTCGGGAACCAGGGCGTCATCCTTGCTGGCATCTATGGTCGCCTTGAAGGTGATATCGAGCTTGCAGGTTCTGGCGTCGCCGGTACGCCGCCCAAATATGGTTCGCTGCTTCGTGCTGCGAACTTTGCTCAGACGGTCACCGCCAACACGAAGGTTGATTACACCATTGTTGAGGAAGGCGCGGAGTCGGCATCGATTTACTTCATCTCCGACAAGGTGAAGCACGTCTTTGTTGGCGCGAAGGCAAATTTTGCCCCGAACTACCAGCCTAAAAGCTATCCGAAATGGCGCGTAACCGTCGTCGGGATGCTCGGCACGATTACCGATGTTGGCGCGATGCCTGTCGTCAGCAAGGCGGGATGGGCCAAGCCAGTACACGTCAGCAAAGCAAACACGCAGATGTCCTTGCACGGCTGGCCGTCTGTTGCTGAAAGCCTGTCGCTCGATGTCGGCAACACGCTAACGCCGCGCTTCCTGATCGGTGACGAGAAGGTTCTCATATCTAATCGCTCTTCCACCGGCACAGCCGTCGTCGAGGCGCGATCGCTGTCCACCGTGAATTGGTTTGACAAGGCGCTAACTCGGGAAAGCGGTGCTTTATCGATCACCCATGGAACCGTGGCTGGCAATATTGTCGAGATTACCGCGCCTGCGGTGGAAGTCGGCGAGCCGACGCAGGGTCAGACCGACGGCATTTTGAACTACTCCTTGCCGCTCGATCTCTGCGCGATCAACGGCATGGACGAGCTGAAAATCACGTTCAAGTAACCGTCCGCTTCCTCCCATCCTACCGAAGTCGTTCAGGAGAGTACCCGCATGAAATTCGTTCTTGCAGAAACCTACAGCTACTGGTGGCCCGTTGTGGTGCGCATGCCCGATCCGGACGCGCCCGGCAAAATCATGGAGCGCACCCTCCAGGTGCTGTTCGAGCCGCAGCCCCGTGAAGAGGCGATTGCGGCACAGGAAGCGTATGAAAAGCTGACGACACAGCGTGAGCGCGACGCCCACGAGGTCGAGCAGCTGAAGGATGTCTGCAAGAACTGGGATGATGTCGTGGATGGTGACGGCGGCGCTGTTGCCTTCACGCCTGAAAACATTTCCCAGGCGCTCAACGTCACATGGTTTCGCCAGGGCGTCTATCGCGCCTATTCCGAGAGCCTTCGCGGCGACGAAGCCCGTCTGGGAAACTAAAGGCAGCGGCACGGGCATGGGCGTTTGGCGTCCTTGGCCGTGCCGATCCGGCCGCGACTGTCGATCTCGACAGCGACATGGCCGCGCAGCTCGAATTGATGGGTGTCGAGATCGACCCGTCAGAAATCACGTCAGAAGAAGATGAGGCTTTCAAGGTGTTTGCGCCCAACTGGGAAAGTGTGACCGCATTTCTGGCCTGCGATACGCAGTGGCGGGTAGTTGCGAGCGCCGCAAAGATCTTGTGGCTTGGTCTCGACTATGTTGCCGTCGATATCGTCCTTCGCCGCTTTGAGTTCTCTAACGCCGTCTTTGCGGACATTCAGTTTATGGAATTTGAGGCGCTATCTGTCCTGAAGGGTGCGAACCCATGAACAGGCAGCTGGAATTCGAACTGATCTTCAAGGCGCAGGCCGCCTCTGCCAAAAACGCCACGAACGACCTGCGCAACGACGTTGCGGCGTTAGGAAATGAGGTCACGAAAACTGCCGCTGCGTTCGATCGCGAAGCAGCGGCAATGAACCGTGATACAGAAGCCGCTCGCAAAAACACCGACGCGACCAACGCCCTGACAAAGGCCGAGACGAAGGCACGCCAGGACGCACTGGAGGCATCCGGCGCGGTTGCTCCAGCTGCGCCCGCGAGGGGATCGCGCCGCCGATCGCGGGTATCACAACCCGCGAACCCGCCCGCTCAGCCACCTGCGCCGCCAAAGCCACCAGAGCCGCAAAACCCGCCAGCAAACGACAATGAGCGGAGCGATCGCGCCCGTCGCCAGAACGCGGGATATCAGTATCTCGATATCGGTCAGGGCATTTTCGGCGGCATGCCATTGCCGATGATCGCGGCACAGCAAGGGCCGCAGCTTCTCCAGATCTACGCAGGCCAGGGCGGTATCAATACCGCGCTGAAGGATTTCCGGACGATCGCCAGCGGCGCTGCTCGCGCTATCACGCCGTTGACTGTCGGCATCGCCGGGCTGACATCTGTCGTCGCTCTTGGCGCGATCGCGTATAGCGGCTACCTGCAGTCCACAAAGGAGGTCGAAACCGCCGCCTCAGGGCTTGGCCGTGCGGTTGCTGGCAGCAAGACGGAGATGGAAGCTGCCGCACAGGCTGGCGCGTCTGCTGCCGGTATTTCGGTGTCGTCGGCCCGATCGATGGAAGCGCAGTTCCTGCGCACTGGCCGGATCGGTTCGGAGAACTTCGAAGCGCTGATCGCGATTTCCAAGGATTTCGGCGCGACGATGGGCATTGCGACCGACGAAGCCGGTTCGATGCTTGCGGAAATGTTCGCAGATCCTGCCAAGGCGGCGGAAACGCTTTACCAAAAGTACGGATTGATTGACGCGGCGACAGCACGTCAGGCTACGAACCTTGCTGCGCAGAACCGCCAGTCCGAGGCGCAAGCCGTTCTTCTGAAGGCTCTTCCAAGCCAGTTGGCAGATGCCAGTGAAGCGACGACTGCGCTCGGCCGCGCTTGGAATGCGGTTGCTAGAGGTGCGAGCGACGCGTTCGACTGGATGGGTAAAGCGGTTGATCGGGCAGTGTCCGGACCAAGCCTGGAAGATCAGATCGCCAAGGCTGAAGCCGCAAAACAACGTCTCGCCACGGTTGGCGGGATCTTCGACGTTTTCAATCCGGGCAAAGCTGAAGCTATCGCCGACGCGGCACGGCTTCCCGAGCTTCAGGCTGAAAAACGACGCCGTGATGAAGCTTTGGCCGCGCAGAAGAGGCAAGCCGAAGAAAACCGCCGCAGTGTTGCAGCCGTCACCCTCTATGAGGCTTCCCCCGCAAACGCTCGCGCAATGCAGGAGCAAAAGCTCCGCAACGAGATCGAGGCTCTGAAAAGCGGTCGAGGCCTGATCGGCGTTGACGATGCCAAGAACGATGCAGCGATCGAGGCAAAGACACGTGCGCTCGATGCGCTGATCAATCGTCAAGAGCGCATGGCAGAGCTGGATCGGCTCGATATCCAGATTTCCAACGAGAAAAATCCTCTATTGCGAGCCGAGCTGGAAGCCCGCCGCACGCGCATCCAGTTGGCAGATCAGGAAATGTCAGCGGAGGCGATCGCTATTGAGGCCGCACGCGCCCGTAACCGCGTGATCGAGGAGACGATCGCCAGCAGCACCACGCAAGTATCCGGCATGAAGGCCGAGGCCGAGACGCGGGCGAGATTGAACTCACTCGTTGCTTCCGGGGCGATCACGGCGGCCGACGCGAACCGCATGCTTCAGGAAGAGGTCACGCTCAGACCTCTAATCGCAGCCGCCGCAGCTGCTGAAGGGGCCGAAAAAGAGCGCCTCAACAAAACGATTTCCGATCTGCGCGGCGGTTACGCGGCTCTCGCGGCGGAGGAAAAACGCGCGTCCGCCATGGAGTACATGCGCGGTCAAAATGACAAGCTTGAGCAGCTGCGCCTGGAAAAGGATCTCGTCGGCGCAAACGCGACGGTACGTGGTCAGGCGTTGTCATTGCTCGAAGCCGAACAGCGTATCCGCACAATGGGCATTTCTGTGTCCAGCCGCGAGGCAAACCAGATCCGTGAATTGGCACAAGAGCAGGCAAAGCTAACGCGCGAGATCGAAAAGCAGGAAGAGGCGTGGGGCCGCGTCCAGCAGGCCGGTGAAGACGCGATCGGCGGGGTTGTCGATAAGTTATCGGACGGCGATTTCAGTGGTGCGCTCGATGCCGTCAAGGATGCCCTGACCAGTTTCGTCAAGGATGACATCAAAGCCAACCTTAGCAACGCGCTTCTTGGTACCGACAAGGCGACTTCGGCGGATGTCGGCGGTTTCACCGGCATCCTCTCCCGGTTGTTTGGCGGCGGTAAAAGAGACCCCGCGTCCCTCGTAAGCAGCGCCATGGGACAGTCTGTCGGAACGATGTCTGTCACGGCGGCGAGCGTCGTTGTTAACGGCGGTATGGCTGGCGGTTTAGGCGGGCTTATTGGCGGCGCTGCTAATGACAATTCCAATGTCGTGAGCTTTCCCGGCTCGATCTCTAGTTACGCGAAAGCAATTCAGTCGATCGAGAGCAGCGGCAACTATAACGCGCTCGGCCCGATCACCAAGAACGGCGATCGTGCGTATGGTGCCTATCAGGTGATGGGCGCGAACATCGGCCCGTGGACGCAAAGCGCACTTGGCCGTAGCCTTTCGGCCAATGAGTTCCTGTCATCCAAATCGGCGCAAGATGCCGTCTTTGAAAAAATCTTCGGCGGTTATGTTTCGAAGTACGGTGCTTCAGGAGCTGCTCAGGCGTGGTTCGGCGGTCCCGGTTCTGTCGGCAAGGGTGGCAATGCGACTGACATTCTCGGCACCTCCGGCACGGCATATGTCCAGAAATTCAATGCAGCGCTCGGTAACGCCACCCAAAGCACGACGATAGCTGCACAGGGTCTAGGCAACCTTGGCACGGGTTTCAGCCAGTTCGGCCAAAACCTGTCTAGTTTCTTCCCGTCCGCGCCTAGCAGCGGCGGCGGCGGTTTCTTCAGCAACCTGTTCAATAGCTTTTTTGGTGGCGGCGGTCTTAATCAGTCAATCCTGAAAGCTTCTCCGCAGACGGCATCTGCGATCGCATCAGGGATCGGTGGCCTCTTCGATGTCGGCGGTTGGACCGGCCCTGGGGAAACAAAAGACATTGCAGGCGTGGTTCATGCAGATGAATTCGTGTTCTCGAAGAAAGCTGTCCAGAAGATCGGCGTTCCGAAGCTCGATGCCATGCATAAAGGCTTGCTGCGCGGATACTCGACCGGAGGTTACGTCAGTTCGGGCGCTGTTTACCCCTCTGCTGTCGCCGCCAACTCTAACGGCGCTTCCGGTGTCTCGATCGCCATCAATAATTTTTCCGGGCAGGAAGTCACGACACAGGAAACGACCGATAGTCGCGGGAACCGGCAAATCACCATGGCGATCGGGCAGCAGGTTGCCGCGACGGTTGGTCAACGCGGCAATCCCATGCGTAGTGCGATCCAGCGGGAATTCGGCCTGAAGGCTCCGGGGGTCAGACGATGACACATCCGACTTGGCCTCCGGAGCTTCCAAAGCCCGAACGCAATACGTGGCAATCGACACCACAGGATGCACGTCTCAAGCGGCGTTCAGACGCTGGTCCGGTCGGTTATCGCCGCCGCTTTTCATCTGCATCCCGAACCGTTTCCCTGTCGATCGTTGTCGATCGCAACGGTAAGGAACGCTTCGACCGCTTCTATCAGCGCGAAACGAAGGGTGGCGCGCTGCTGTTTTGGATGCCCGATCCGACCACGCAAGGTTGGGCGTTAGGAACCAGCGACGGCGCACAACTTCTAACGAGTGGCGGCGCACGCATCCTCATGGCGCGGCGCTGGCTGGTGACATTCGGCAGCAACTTGCCCGCCGAGACTGTCCAGGGTGTCGAGTTCAGATTTTCATTTTCGGTCGAGGTGATGCCATGAGATGCACTTACTGCGGTTCGGGTCTCCATCCATACGAATATTGCCCCAAAACATGGGGTGGAAGTGCGGCGCGTCTCCATTTGCGTTGCTCTTACTGCGGCGGCCGGAACCACGACTATGAGGGGTGCCCGAAGCTTAATGGCCGCTATAACTCGGACGGCGTTGTCCTTTTGGATAAGCGCCCATGAGACGTGTCAGCCTCAACGCCCGCTTGATGCAAGACGCCCAGGCACCGAGCGAAATCTATGTCGCGCTGTTTCAGATCGAGCACCCCGATCTTGAGAAACCCATTCGGCTATCGACTGACAACACCGAACGGCTTTCGAGCGACCCGCTTTATTATGGCACTCGCTCCAAGTGGCGCGGCGCGAACCCGATCAAAGAGCCGTTTCTCTGGATCATTGCTTCCGCCGTCATGCCGTCCGATCTCGATGATGCACCGGCGACTGCGCAAGTCGTTCTGGAAAATCTGGATCAGGAGATGGTCAATCTCGTGCGCTCGTTCACGTCTCCGGCGACGATCCACATGGCAGTGGTTCTGGCGTCGTCACCGAACCTGATCGAGGCTGAATACACTGATCTGAATATCGTTTCAGCTGACATCGATGCCGGGGAAATCTCGCTTTCCATCACGCGGGAAGAGATTGAGCTCGAATACGTGCCGGGTGGCCGAATGACCGCAAGAACGTTTCCGGGGATGCACAAATGAATTCGATGGCTCGCGTTACTGATCAGCATTGGAGCGACCGCTTTGTGGGTCTACCATACAAGGAATTCGGCCGCGATCGCGACGGCTGCGATTGCTGGGGGCTGGCGTGCACGATCTACCGCGAGGAGCTGGGCATCCGGCTTCCCGATTACCTGGGCTACGGTTCCGTCGAAGAGCATGGCGAGATCGCAGCGCTGGTTTCCGGCGCGACCTCGTCACCACTCTGGATACCCATATCAGGCACGGCGATCGCATTCGATATCTCTGTTTTCCGTCGCGGCCGACTTGATACCCATGTCGGGATCGTCGTGCATCACGGGCTGATGATCCATGTGGCCGAAGACGATTGCGCCAAGATCGAAAGTTACCGATCGGGCGCATGGGGGCACCGTCTAACGGGCACTTATCGGCACGTCGATATGATTTCGAGGGCGTTTTGATGAGCCCTCAAACCCAGCTCATACCGGTTTTGGCAGCCCCCATGATCGACCCGGCCGCAGGCCGGATCGACATGGCAATGCCTGTAGGATCGACTCTGGCCGAGATCGTTAGAGCAGCACTGCCGGAGCTATCTTCTAACGACTGGCACAACTGCCGCGTTGCGATCGTTAGCGAACGCGGCTCGATTATCGTTCCTGCAAAGCATTGGCATTCAGTTCGCCCTCGCGACGGCGCTCGCGTCGTCATCCGGCTAGTGCCCGGAAAGAACGCGCTCAAATCCATTCTTTCAATTGTTGTTGCCATTGCCGCCGTCGCCCTGGGGCAGTTCTGGGCCGTTCCGTTTGCAAGCGCGCTCGGCATCTCGACTGGCCTTGCTGCCGGTCTGATTGGCCTTGGCGTGACCGTCATCGGCAATCTGTTGATTAACGCCCTTATCCCCCCGCCAAAGCCACCGCAGACTTTGAACGCCGAAAACCGCTACAACATCACTGGTTGGCGAAATCGGTTTGAACCCGACACTGCCGTGCCTCTGCCACTCGGCACAATGCGCTATGCTCCACCTTTTGGCGCGTACACCTACAGCGAGATAGTGGGCGACTGGCAATATCTCCGCTGCCTTTTCTGCTTTGGCTACGGGCCGGTCAATCTCTCGGGATTTCAGATCGGCGACACCTCTCTGTCAGAGTATGACGAGGTCGAGCTAGAGGTGCGCGAAGGTCGCGCCGGTGATGCGCCGCTCTCGATGTTCCCGCGCCAGATCATTGAAGACACGATCGGCGCTGAATTGCTGATGCCGTATCCCCGCAATGATCTCGGCGACATCATCAGCGGCAGTCCTGCAAAGGAAGAACGCGTCGTTAGAACCACCGGTGCGGATGCCTCCGGAGCGAGCATCATTTTCGCATGGCCGAGTGGCCTTGTCAGATTTAACGACAAGGGCGAGCCCGGCAGTCACACCGTTACCATCCGCATCGAGCAGCGGCGTGTGGATGCTGAAGAATGGCAGCTCGTTAAAACCATCAATGTCAGCGCGCGTAAGCTGGAAGCATTTTACCGGCAGCACACATGGGATTTCCCTACCCGTGGCCGCTGGCAGGTCAGTTGCACCATGCTGACGGCAGAAACCAGCGATTCAAAAATCCAACAGCGCACGAGCTGGGCAGCGTTGCAGACGATCCGCCCGGAATACCCGCTTAATTTCCCGCATCCGCTCGCGGTTGTGGCGCTTCGCATCAAGGCGACGCACCAATTGAATGGGCAACTCGACAATTTCAACGCGCTCGTATCGAGACCCTGCCTCGATTACGATCATACCAATGGCCCATGGATCGAGCGCAACACCCGCAATCCTGCTTCGCTCTACCGCTATGTGCTCCAGTCGCCTGCCAATCCGAAGGCTGTTTCCGATACCGGGATCGATGAGGAGGCTTTGGCCGACTGGCATGATTTCTGCCGCATCAACGATCTGAAGTACGACCGCGTCATTGAAGAGAAGTCTACGACGCTCCGCGATCTGTTGACCGAGATTGCCGCCGCAGGTCGCGCCAGTCCGCGTCATGACGGGCTAAAATGGTCTGTTACCGTTGATCGGCCTGATAAGCTGTTGGTTGATCACATTAGCCCGCGCAACAGCTATGATCTGCGCATTTCCCGCTCCTACGTCCAGCCACCTGATGGCTTCCGCGTCTCGTTTCAGGACGCCACGAACGATTACAAAGCGGCGGAGCGCATTGTGCCATGGCCGGGAAAAGAGACGGCGGAGCTACTTCTCCTGGAAGAGCTTGAACTGCCGGGCAAGACCGACCCGGACGAAATCTATCTGGAAGCGCGCCGCCGCATGTATGAGGCGATGTACCGCCCTGACGTTTACACCGTCTCGCAAGACGGCCCTATCAGAGTCTCCACCCGTGGCGATCTGGTCCACCTCTCCAGCCATGTCATCAACCGAGTGCAGGTCGCAGCGCGGGTAAAATCGACCGACAGCCGCTTCATCGAAATCGATGAGAGCGTGACCATGGAGCCCGGCAAGAACTATGCGGTCCGCTTCCGGACTGGCATTACCGCCGACGACACGATCGGGACGTCGATCGTTAGAACTCTGGTTAAAACGCCGGGCGAAAAAAGCGTTCTGCTGGTCGAAGGCAAGGGCGACATGCCTGTCGCCGGTGACCTTCTCCATTTCGGGGAAGCGTCCACGGTTGATTACCCGGTGGTTGTTACGGGCGTCGAGGCCGGTGAAGACTTCTCGTCTCATCTTCGCCTGATCGACGCAGCGCCAATTATCGATGAACTGATCAACGCGGAAATTGTGCCGCCATGGTCGGGGCGAGCTGGCGCTGAGATCCCGGAAACGGCATCGCAACCGTCCGCGCCGCGCTTCACCTCGATACGATCGGGTTACTCTGGCACCGGCGCATTGAACCGCATCGACTATTTGCTCCAGGCCGGAACCGGTCCCGTACCCGCGTCCACATTCCAGGTTGATCATAGGGTGAACGGCGCGACGGCCTGGACAACGATCTCTATAGCCGTTGCAGATGGCGGCGGATCGGTGACGACCTATCAGAACGGTTCGACGGTCCAGATGCGCGCAAGGGCACTGTCTGCCGATGGAACGCCGGGACCTTATACCGCTACCATTACATTCAAGGTCGGTGGCGATGATCTCGCCATTCCTAACGCATTGCCATCGGGCATGATTTCCGTTGGCGCTCTGCTCGGAGCTGCGGTCATCCAGTTTTCCACCGGAGACGACGCCGGGATTTCCAGGGTGCAGGTCTACCGCTCTACCTCGTCTGTCCTTAACCGAGCGACCGACGCGGCAACACTTTTGGCCGTCCAACCGTCGCGCAGCTATTCCGCTCCTATCGGTGACACAACGCGCGAAAACCTGCTGACAAACGGCGCGATGGACAATGCCGGAACTTGGACGGCGGGAAGTGGCTGGAGCATAGCCAATGGAAAGGGCAGCAAATCGGCCGGAGCGGCAAGCGCTCTTTCTCAGCCACTCGCCGCAGAAAGCGGCAAGTTTTATCGGATCGCCTACTCACTCTCTGATGTCACGGCGGGCAATCTGACGCCGCAACTGCTTGGTGGATCGATGCGTGCAGGAACTGCGCGCAATGCCAACGGCATGTTTAGCGATCGCATCCAGGCCGTGACCGGGAACAACACATTCGCGCTTGCTGCCTCGTCAGCTTTCGCAGGTTCCGTCGATAACGCCGTTGCCTACCTCGAAACATCAACCTGCCTAGCGCAGGGCACCCATTATTTCTGGCTCGAACCCCAAAACGATGACGGCATTCCCGGACCGGTTTCCGGCCCGTTCTCCGTCATCATTCTGTGAGGATAACATGAACGCTATCGTCCCACCTGTCATGACGACAAACATCGCCTACCAGACTGCGGTTTCAGACGAAATTCTGGTCAACCGCGAAGGCTCGACCGCTGTGCAGGCCACCGGCGATCTTGCATTGCAACTGGCGGGCACGTCGCCGCTCGACCTCGCAGGGTTTCAAGCTCCGCTCTTTGCAACAGAGGTCTTGCTGAAGGCGGCACCTTTGGCAAACAAGGTTTCAGCGTGGGTCTTTGGTGATCCGGATCCGGAAAAGAACGGCATCTGGTCTTGGAACGGCAATGCTTGGGCTTGGACGCTGCCATTGCCATACTCAATGAGTGTTCTGCACAATCCGGGCGCCGGAACCCCTAACGCCATAATCGCCTCATCGAGCGTCCCGCTCGTCAAGGGGATGTTGGTGATCCTGCCCATCACTGTGACCACAACGGCATCGCCCGTCACGGTGAAGGTCAACAGCAAAACCTTTACACTCAAATCGCTGACAGGCGGTGACATCTTGCCAGGAAGCCTGTTGAAGGACATGCTTCTGCTCGCCCTCGTAGAGGGAAATGTGCTGCGGCTTGTAAGCGATCAAGCGAGTGCGGCGGTGGTCGCGCAGGCGCAAGCTGCCGCGCAGGTCGCTCTCGCGGCCGCTAACTCGCGCCTTGTCTTTAACAGTGTTGCAGCCTTCAAGGCCGCAAACATCGACGCGCTTATCCAGTCGGTCGAGGTGTTGGGCTTTTACGCTCCTGGTGATGGCGGTCGTCATACAAAATTCCGGATGGTGGCCGCGCCAAGCGTACAGGAACCTTGGCACGAGCAGAGCAACGACGGCGCTTGGTGGGAAATCAAAGAGCGCGAAGTGACGCCTCAGATGTTTGGAGCGAAGGCGGATGCGACAGACATCGGCGTCGGCACTGACGACACTGCATCCATTGAAAAGTGGAAGAAGTACCTTTCTGCCAATCTTCGCACCACCGGCGTTCTTAAGGGCGTGTATCGCTACAACCCAGCCACCGCATGGGATGTTGGCGCGCGAAATGATGGCTATTCGGTCGTAGGGCGGTCGAAAAACGGCGACGGCTTCTATCTCGACAACGGGAAGACTTTGGCGCTTGAGGCTGTGAACGGCTTTTATCATCGTTTCGAGCACGTCCATATTCGAGGCCGCGTGGCTGGTCCGGTTCTTCGGATCGGCAAGAACGACTTCAGCGACGCTTTCAACAGCTGCTCATTCATCCTTGTCGTCAACAACGACAGCCAGGATGACGCCGCTGAAGGAACACGTTTCAATTACGTCCTTCAGTCCGACGTTAATCTCGTTTCAAACTGCGGTGTGGCACCGGCAGACCGGGAGAACCGACCGCGCCTGGACACGGGAAAGCAATCGTCATCCGGCAAGCCTGCTTCAATACATTCCACCTTGCGGGAGGTCAGGCCAACATTGCCCTTTACCTGACTGCGGGCGCGATCTTCTCCAATACGTTCGTCTCCTTCGACGCCGAGGAAGTCAGCATTGGCATCAAATGCGATAGCCCGAGCGCCTCGCGAAACGCCTTTGAAGCCGGTCAGGTACTGGGGCAAACCACGTTCGATTTCACAGCAGGTAACGCCAATATCATCCGATCAGCTGTCAACCCGGCCTTCTATCCGGGCGGGTCGATCGGGGCCAATCTCGTGGGCGTGGAGATTGAGCGACTGGCTTTCACTGCGCAACTCGCTGACCCGGCGATGCCTGCCAGCGGAGTCTACTGGAAAAACACGTCCGGCTCCAAAGTGCAGGTGATGGTGTTTGCAGGCAACGTCGAACTGATCCAGGTGAAATCGCCAGACGGTGGCGTGAAAGATTTCAATCCGCAAGTCGCCGGGGAATCGAACACGATAGTTTTGCCGCCCAACTGGTCGATCGCCGTCACCTATTCCAATTCCAATAAACCGGCTTGGAGAATGTTCCCGATATGAGAGCCGCAACCCTCCTTCGCTCTAACGCAACCTGAAGAGAAACTCGCCATGACCGAACGCTTGAATTCCAATGCTGCAACATTTGACGGCGCTTCATTCAGCCCCGCAAACGATTTCACCGTCCAGGCAGACATTCCGTCCGGCTCGAAGGCCAAGGTCGAGGTAGAGGGCCGGGTTGACGCCAACGCGCCATGGGTGTCGTTAGGAAACATTATCGCAAGTACCTCTCCGCCGATACTCCGCTTTGCCCGCTGCCCGTTCGCGCGGGTACGACTGCTGCGCAATGATGACCTGAAGCAGATTAAGGCATGGAGCAGCGAATGACATCGCCGTTTTCCCTTCCACTTGCCATCGCGCTGCAACCACAGTCGCTGATGTTTCCACTCGCTATGGGCCGAGGGGTTAAATCTAGTGGGGTGAGGCCGTCGCTCCCGGCACCAGTTTATGGTCTCATCACGGCCACGGCTGACGGATCGACCGGGCAGAAATACACACTCAATGCGTCTTGGACTGACGTGCAGTGGTATCGCATGGCTCCGGCTTCCCCTTATGCGCTTACGGCAATAGCGGGCGCTACAGCGCTCAACTATGTCGCTCAGGCGGCGGATGAGTGGTATAGGCTTGCTGCACGCGGGAAGCTTAACGGCGTAGATGTGGCTGCCAAAGCTCTCCATGTAGTTTTGCCGCCGCCTATCATGCTCGAAAACTTCGAAAGCCTTTCCGGCTTCGTGGCGACTGCTGGCGCAGTTCTGACAATCGAGAATGCGGACGTTGCTAACGGATCTGGCAAACTGGTCGTCGAGGGAACCGGTGTGGCGAATACCGGCTTCACCAAGGCCGACATTGGAAGCTATGACCCCGCGAGTTGGGGAACCGTTGCCCAGTTCTTTGATGTGGGTTGGGGGCCGACTGAAAGCGCTACCATCGCGCTCAACTTTACACGCGGCTCCACCTCCTACCCTTCCGCCGTTTCCTACCCGCTTTCCCCTCTCTTCCAGACGCCCGCGCCGTTGTTTTACGGTAAAATGTGGTCATCGCGCCATATCAGCGAATTCGGCGGGCTGGATGCAGTCGGACCAGGCACGCTCGGCATTAAGCAGATTATGGCCGGTGCCAGCAGCAATCACTACTACGGCAAGAAATCAACAGATGCGCTCTTAGCTAAGGCTGGCGGCAGGCCTACAATCATCATCGGTTTTGATGATTGCTATGACACTCAGTACTCCATCGCCTTCCAGCGTATGAAGGCTCTGGGTATTGTTGCAGGGTGCGCCATCGCCAAAGACTACATCGATCAGCCTGATCGGCTGACCACAGCAATGTATCAGGAGATGTATGATAATGGGTGGGATGCGTATCTCAACACGACTGACGATGCGCCGCTGACCGGCAAAGGAAGCATTCAAGCCGCACTCGACAATCTCGAAGCAAACCGCCAGTTCTGCGTTTCGAAAGGATGGACAAGAGGCAATCGGTTCGGCGCAATACCTAACGGTAGCTATCAAAATGCGGCGACACGGCCAGCCACCACGATGACATCGACGGGAAACAACGTTGTCACGGTCGCTAGTGCCACAAACATCGTCGTCGGCATGACGATGGCTGGCTACGGCATCCCTGCCGATCTCACAGTCCAAGACGTGTCGGGAACGACGATAACGCTAAGCGGCAATGTCCCCTCCATGAATAACCGGGGTGTTAACTTCGTCGATCTCAGAAGCCCGTTCTCTTACACAAAACTACCCCTTGCGATGAAAGCCGCAGGTCATCTGATGTATCGCACGACACAGAACCGGGGCGGCTTCTTGACCCGTTTCGGGATCGGTGATCGCGGCGGTATTCTCACTCCCGGCAATGGATTATCGGGCATCACGCTCGATGCGATCAAAGCGATGATAGATTTGGCTATCCTACGGGGAGAGACAATAGAGCTTTACATTCATGGCATTAATTCGTCGGGCGGCGTCCATACCGACGAAGCCAAGTGGAACGGCGCGTTGGAATACATTGCTTCGAAGCGGGATGCAGGCGTAGCCGATCCAATGACCAAAAGCCAGGTCTATGCGCGTGACGGCGGCGCTTCAGTGCCAAAGCTGGCCGCCTAATTCAAAGGAGTATCCACCCGGTGAAAACCGGGTGGCCGGGGTGTTCAACGCACCCCAGCAACGGGCCTAAGTTTGGCGACCAGTCCCGTTAGACAGCACCTCACGATAACCGTCACACCCGTACCCTGCAGGGCGGGTTTTCTGTGACTGAGTCGTGGACTTTTTGACATGAAAAACATTCGTTGTGGCTCCTGTTCAGCCCTTCTTTTTAGGGCTGGACAGGGAGCCATCGCTAACACTATCGAAATCAAGTGCCGCCGTTGCGGCACGATGAACCACCTGAGGCCAGCAGAGCCCATCATTGACCGCCAGGAGCGGCCATTAGAGGAACTGCAAATTGGCCAAAAAGCCTGAACTACCCGCCTTGCCTTCAAAAGCGCCCGCGCATAACGGGCACAAGTACAAACCGCAGTGGGGCGTCATTCTCGTCTGCGCCTCCGAAGCGGAACAAGCGTCGCTCTATGACGCGCTCAACTCTCTCCGGAACTGCAAAATCAAAGTGGTGGTGGCATGAAAATTGACATCACCAACACCTGCCAGAACTTTGAAAGCTATCGTTCCGCAAGGGTGAAAAGCCTGTTCAACGTGGATGATGGAAGCCGGTTTGAAATGACGGCGGAGCTTCCGATCGAGGACACTGACTGGAGACTAGGGCTTGTCGTGGGGCCGTCTGGGTCTGGTAAAACCACGCTCGGCCGCCACATTTTCGGCAGGGACAAAACCGCCGCAATCGAATGGCCGATCGACCGGCCGATCATTGATGCGATCGACCCGGAAGGTTCCTTCGATAATGCCACTGCCGCGCTATCGGCCGTTGGCTTGGGATCAGTGCCGAGTTGGCTACGGCCGCATTCGGTTCTCTCTAACGGTGAGCGTTTCCGGGCCGATCTTGCGCGCCTCATTTGCGAACGGCCGAGCGAAGTCGTCATTGACGAATTCACGTCGGTCGTTGACCGGCAAATCGCTCGCATCGGTGCCCTCGCTTTCGGCAAAGCGTGGCGGCGAACTGGCGGTCGGGCTGCTCTCCTGTCCTGCCATTACGACATCATTGATTGGCTCGATCCCGATTGGATTTTCGACACAGCGACAGGTGTTTTCACCGGGAGGTTAGATCGGCGACGTCCCTCGATCACAATGGAAATCCGCAAGACCGACTGGAGATGGTGGCGCTATTTTGAACCGCATCACTATCTGAAACTCCCGCTGATGATTGCTGCCGATTGTTACGTTGCTTTCGTCAACGGGGAGCCGGTGGCACACCTCGCGGTGTCCACCCGGCCGGGCCTCGTAGAGGCTCGCGCCTGCCGCCTCGTCGTCATGCCAGAGTGGCAAGGGGCGGGTGTCGGGACGCGGTTTCTCAACGCGGTTTGCGCGGCATGGCGTAGAGGTGAAAACCGATATGAAAAGCCCATGCCGACGCTCTTCCACACTTCACATCCGGGCCTCGCCGCAGCACTGCGGCGCGACCCACTTTGGACGCAGGTTTCCGGTGTTCTCTACGGCGGCCGAAAGGGCGCGACGGAGAAGGAACTCGGCCGTGGGAACTCGACGAAGTCGGGCTATGGCGGTCACTTCCGCGCCGTCCAGGGTTTCAGATACATCGAAGGGGTAGAGGTGCGAGAATGCGCATAGCGTTGATTGGACAGAAGTGGATCGGAGCGCAGGTTTTGGACGCGATCGGCGGCGCTGCTGCGGTGCAGATCGTAGCAGCACCTGACAAGGAAGACAGACTAGCGGCGGCAGCGGAGAAGGCGGGCATTAAGACATTCATCTATGGCGGGCGGGGATTGAATGATCTCGTTTTGCCAGAGCCCGTCGATATGCTGATCACGGCCGGTTCCTTCGCGTTTGTCCCGGAAAGCCTTCGGGCAAGCGCTAAGTGGTGTGTGGGCTATCATCCGTCACTCCTTCCCCTCTATAAGGGCAAGCGTGCGATCGAGGACGCGATCCAGGCAGGGGAAAGCGTGACAGGCGGATCAGTCTATCACTTGACCGGGGACATGGACGCTGGCGACATTGTGTTTCAGGATTGGTGCTTCATTCGCAAGGGCGATACACCAGCTGAAATCTGGCGACGGTGCCTCGCGCCGCTTGGTGTAGAATTGCTCGCCAGAACCGTTGACCATCTGGAGAGTTATGGTTTCGTACCCGCCACTGCGCAGGGCGAACTTGTCTAGTCTTTAAAGAGCCTTAAATGTCACCTCAATGCGGGCTTAAAGGCCCGCATTTTTGTTGGACGTGAGATGAGCCAAAATCTTGATGAACTGAGCATGCAAATCCGCATCGCCATAATGGTGAGCCCGATGACGTTTCTACGAGCATTCGCGGGCACGGGTGTTCGTCGGCGGCGGCAGTCCATCGGTTCGTTAGAGATTGGCGAGCGCGTATCAAAGAACGTTAGCGCTATGTTCCGCTTCTACGAAAACGGGCGGCGTGTAGAGCGTGAGGAGTTGGCGGACTTTCTAGCCCAACACCTGCTCGCTGTTCCAGACGCCACCGCTAAGCAGGTGACGGATAAGAGCCCGGATGTTCGTGGGGAAGCGATCGACGCGGTCGCCGTCGGCCTCATCAGGGCGCTGGAAGCAAATTGGACGATCAGTTACGAGCCGCCAACACCGGTGCTACCGGGCCAGGGCGTTAAGTTTCACGGGTAAGAGCCGGGCTTGGTTTCTCGAAAGGCGCAATTCGTGCCGCTTTTCGTTTTGGCGTCCGAAAGCTAGCGCCGATTTGTCCAGAAGGCTGCGCCGCGCCACATTTCCAAAGATCTGTAAGGCCTCGTATGGGAGCCGTTCTCACTGCTTGCAAAGGCTTAAAAGGAAACCGAAAAGTCCAAGTTTAGGTCGCTGATTTTCCTTTGGAAAATCACCCGAATGTGACTTCTTTTTGCCACGCGAAGCCTGCATCTTCATCTCTGTTCGACTCGGTGTGCCGCCCGGCACGCATGCGCGTGTCGTGGCAACGATGCGGTACGGCGAACAACCACCCTCCGGTGCCACCGGAACAAGGAGAGAGACATGAAATTCAAGACGATTGCCGCATCCATTCTCATAGGCTGTCTTTGCGCCGGAGCGGTTTCCGCTGCCGGCGAGGTTGAAAAGCGCGAAGGCTTGATGAAGCAGATCGGCGGCGCCATGGGTGCGCTCGGCGCGATCGCCAAAGGTGAAAAGCCCTACGACGCCGAGGCCGTGAAGACCGCTGTCACCACCATCAGTACCAACGCCAAGGCGTTCCCGGATCAGTTCCCGGCTGGCTCCGAGGGAGGCGCTGCGTCGCCTGCCATCTGGCAGAACTTTGCGGACTTCAAGGCAAAGTCGGAAAAGCTCGGTGCGGATGCCGATGCAGTTCTCGCACAGCTGCCAACCGATCAGGCCAGCACGGGTGCTGCCCTGAAGACGCTCGGTGCCGATTGCAGCTCCTGCCATCAGGCCTATCGCGTGAAGAAGTAAGACAGCCAGGACAAGCCCGTCGGTTCAGCGGCGGGCTATTCTTTTTATCATGTTTTATCGATAGCGGAGAGGCGGATGGCGTCCATCTGGGCAAAGCTGGCAGGCGGGGTTGCGGTCGCAGGTCTTGCCGGTTTCGGCATTTTCATGTGGGTGACGGCACCTGAGCGCCAACCGCCAAGCCATTGGGCCAATCTGGGTGAGCCCGATCTTGCCAATGGCGAGACGCTGTTTTGGGCGGGCGGATGTGCAAGCTGTCATGCTGCCCCGAATGCCAGCGGCGATGCCTTGAAGACGCTGTCCGGTGGTCAGGCCTTGCCAAGCCCCTTCGGCACCTTCCACGTGCCCAATATTTCACCTGATCCGCAGCACGGCATCGGAAGCTGGACGGTGGCCGAGTTCGGCGACGCCATGACCCGAGGCGTGGGAAAGAATGGCGAACATCTCTATCCTTCCTTCCCCTATACGTCCTATGCGCGCATGACAGCGCAGGATATCAACGATCTCTTCGGCTACCTGAAGACGTTGCCTGCCAGCACCAATGACGCGCCGCCTCACGATTTGCCATTCCCGCTCGATATGCGACTGGCTCTCGGCGGCTGGAAGTTCCTTTATTTCGACAAGGGCGCGCCGCGCGTGCAGCTTGCCAATGCCGGCATGGATGTGGCGCGCGGCCAATATCTGGTGGAAGGCCCAGGCCATTGCGGCGAATGCCACACGCCACGCACGGCGCTTGGCGGGCTGATCGCGGATAAGTGGCTGGCAGGCGGCCCAAACCCGGAAGGCGAGGGGACGATCCCCGACATCACGCCGGGTTCGCAAGCCATCGGCTCCTGGACCGTTGCCGATATAGCCAACTATCTCGAAACCGGTTTTACACCGGAGTTCGACAGCGTCGGTGGTTCGATGGTCAAGGTGCAGCAGAATATGGCCAAGCTCTCCGCCGAAGATCGCAATGCAATCGCCGCTTATCTCAAGGCCGTTCCGGCGCGTTGACATCATGAAAGCGGGAGGCCACGCTTCCCGCATTGACTCTCCACAACCGCTGACTGATAACAGAGGCGTGATGGTCTTTCCGGATATGCCGGAAAGTGAAAAGGGAATACGATAGGAGCTCTGCTCTCATTCGTGGCTGCCCCCGCAACTGTGAGCGGCGAGCCTGAAAACGAAATCCACTGATGCTGATTTTGGCATCGGGAAGGTGTTTTCAAGGCTGCGACCCGCGAGCCAGGAGACCTGCCATCGCGAAGTGTCGTCAATGCCGGCGGGGTGTCCGGAAGAGCACGGTTTTCGGGTTGGCGTCATCCGTCCGAAAAGCCCTGTTTGTCTTTCCCCGTGGTGAATGTTGAATGCGTGCGTCCTGCTGCTTGAGAGCGGTGCGCCGCTGAAAAAGAGGGTCACCATGTCTATCCAACAGAACACGGCGTCGAGCGCCGTTTCCTCCACCACATCGAAACTCTTGCAGGCGCTGAGTGCTGTTGCACTTGGTTTGTTCATTGTCGGTTTCGTCGGCTTCTCGCATGTCGAGGCCATGCATAATGCGGCGCATGATACGCGCCACGCCAACGCTTTCCCCTGCCATTGAGGGGACATAAGATGCCGTTTTTCAGAAACATTGTCTTTACCGCTGTCCTCGTGGGACTGATAGCGGGGCTTGCCGTCAGCGCCATGCAGGCGGTTGGCACAACGCCATTGATCCTCCAGGCGGAAACCTTCGAAAGCGCCGGTGGCGAGGCAGGTCACTCCCATGATGCGGCCACACCCGCCGATCACCATCATGACGCGGAAGCCTGGACGCCGGCAGATGGTTTCGAGCGCAATGCCTACTACCGTGGCCGCTAACGTGCTGACGGCCATCGGCTATGCGCTGGTGCTCACCGGTCTGATCTCGCTTCGCGGCTCTCAGGGCGGTTGGCGCGAAGGTCTCTTCTGGGGGCTCGCCGGCTTTGCTGTCGTCATGCTGGCGCCGATGATCGGTTTGCCGCCAGAACTGCCGGGCAGCCCTGCTGCCGATCTTGGTGCGCGTCAGGCCTGGTGGATTGCAACCGCTGCCGCGACTGCCGGGGGCATTGCGCTTCTGGCCTTCCGCCGCTCGGAGCCCTGGGCGGTGATCCTTGCCGTCGTCTTGATCGTCGCGCCGCACGTCGTCGGTGCGCCATTGCCGCCTGCGGGTGAACATGCGCTGGCGCCTCTGCCGCTGGAACGCCGCTTCGTCGTGCTTGCAACAGTCACCAGCTTCGTCTTCTGGCTGATCCTCGGCTCGTTGAGCGGGCTGTTCCTCAAGCGCTTCGAGGCTGCAAAGTAAAAATGATGGCGGGTCAAAACGCAGTCGATTGGAGCCATGAACTCGATTGCCTGCGTTTTTCCGTCCCCGGTCATGGCGCGCTTTGCGCCATGCACCGCCTCGCTTTCAAAGCGCTGATGACTGAGGTGCCGACGGAAGAGACCTGTCGCGCTTACTTTATCGCAAACCGCGAGATGTTTCTTGCCGCTGCCCGCAACAAGATCGAGCGGATGAACATCCCTTTCGAACGCAGCCTTCATATCAACAGCCGCGATCTTCGCCGATCAATGTCGGCAGAAGGCGCGCAAGGGCCGGCGCGTCTCTGCCGTGTTCTGGATCGTTAAGTCGGCAAGTGCTCCGCAGAAAATACCGACAGTTCCGCGTCGGCTTCCGATCCCCACAGGCTAAGAGCTTTCAGCACTTCCTTAGCGAAACTGACCGGTGAATTGCCGGGCGCGGTGACAACACCCTGATCGCTGACGGCTTGTGGCTGATCGCGATAGAGCGCTCCTCCCTCATAGGCACCATACTTTTGATGCGACGCCAGCGCGTTGCCGGTATGGGCCACATTGTTCAAGATGCCTGTCCCGGCGAGCGCGCTGGCCGCGGCGCAGATGCCTGCAACCACGCGGCCTCGCGCCCGAAAGCGATGGACCAGATCGCTAAAATCGGGCGCGACGCCCTTTTCCCAACTCATGCCGCCCGGAATGACAAGCGCGTCGATCATCTCCGGGTCGAGAGCATCATAGGACGTTTCCGGCATCACTTTGAACCCGCCCATCGAAATCACGGGCTGGCCGTCAGGTGAAGCGGTGACGATCTCCACGCCGAGATAACTGCGGGCCGCAGCGACAAGCAGTGCAGGTTCCCAGTCGGCGAAGTCTTGCGTCAGCGCAATGGCAATACGAGTCATGTCATTCTCCTAAAGCGAAGAAGCTCAGGCGATCGCTTGCATGAAGCGCATGCCGGTGACGGGACGCGGGACGAAATCCATGTTTTCGTAGAACTTGTGTGCGGCAAAGTTGCCTGTTGCAGCACCGACGGACAGGAAGTCGCAGCCGCAGCGCTTGGCAACGTCGCGCGCGCGCGCCACAAGATGCTGGCCGGTGCCGTGGCCGCGATGGCCGTCACGCACGAAGAGGTGGTGCAATTCCATGCCGCGGCGGCCTTCCTGTGCGCGGTAGAGCGGCACGAGAATGGCGTAACCGATGAGCTCACCTGCAGCTTCGGCCACCAATGCGGTGATCCATGGGACCTGGCCGAAAAGATCGCGCTCGAGCTTCTCGGGCGTAATCGCAGCGGCATCGCCATGATGGGCGGCAAGCAGGGTGATCATCTCGTTGAGTTCGGGAAGATCGGCAGGGCGCGCACCACGAATGGTGACGACGGGCGGTCTCGGCAGTGTCAGGAGGCTGTCTTCGGTCATGGGTCTGGTCCTTCGGTTTTCTGGTCTTTTGCCGTTAGGACGCTTGGAAAACAACAAAGCCGCCTAACGGCGGCTTGTTGACAAAGTGATCTGTCGAGCCGCCCTTTACAGGTAGGCCCAAAAATACGTGCAGGAGATGGGTGCGCGTTCGTTGATCATGGGCGATTCAATGCGCTCGAATTGGAGAGCTGTCAAGGGGCCGTTTCAGTATTTTGGATAGCCACGTTTCGATATCTGCCGTGAGGGCATGTGGCACATTGACATCGCGCGCCCTCAAGCCGCTATGTGCCTCCCGAGTGCGCTCTCCCACTCGGTGAGGCAATGGCAGGGATAAAAGTATCGATGACGGCGCAATCCGTAGAGGAACTGGGTTTTCATGGGCCGGGCGTCTCCGTGTTTCCCATTACCCAAGCCACGGCCGCGACATTCACGGATCTATTCATCGGCCTGACCTTCCTATGCTTCATCTGTGCGGGGAGCAAAAGGGTCATCTGTCCCGTGAACGGCGAGCTCGTGGGCGAGGCCGGTGACCTCCTTATTTTCCCATCGGGTTCTATCGTGACCTTGGAAAACCGTCCTGTCAGTGCCGCGAACTATCGGGCGACCGGGATCTACTTCGATCATGAGTTGATCGACTCGGTCTTCGCCGATCAGCCGCTCGCAGCTGGCCCGCCCGGTGTCCAGATTATTCGTCAGGCGCAAAGCGCTGATTATGATGTCGTAGAGATCACGCGGCGAGCCTTGGATGACGACGCTTTACCCATCTCGGTCAAGCGCCATCGCCTTCTGGAGCCACTGGTCTGGTTGCGCCATCACGGTGTCCATCTGCCGAGGAGAGGTGAAGACCAGCCATGGAACAAGGTGCGGCGGCTGATAGAGACCGACATCAACCACCCCTGGCGGGCCGAAGACGTCGCCCGGCATTTTGCCATGAGTGAAGCCAGTTTCCGCCGATGGCTGGCGAAATCCGGTCCTGGATTTTCGCAGATCCTGTTGAACACGAGACTGGAGAAGGGGTTGGGAATGCTGCAATCGACGGATAGCCCGATCTCCAGCATCGCGTTGGAGTGCGGCTTCAAGACGCCCTCCCATTTCTCCGAAGCCTTCCGCAAGAGATTCGGTCTCAAGCCGCGCTCCATCCGGACGGCAGAACTCTGATCGTTTTTCGATAGTCTTTGATCGCCAGCCGGAAGCTCGAAATTCCGTGAAGGTCTATTGAATTGAGCATGATCAATGTGTGGAAAGGACACCTCATCATGCTGAAAAAGAACGTTGCGACAGGCTTCATACTCGCCTTGCTAACCACCACGACAGCAAGCGCCGCGGACTTCAAATTATCGAGCGCATCGATTGCCGAGGGCCAGCAACTTGCGTCCACCTTCGTGTTCAAGGGCTTCGGCTGCGAGGGCGGAAATCAGTCGCCGCAGCTATCCTGGTCTGGCGCACCGGCCGGCACGAAGAGCTTTGCCATCACAGCTTACGACCCGGATGCGCCGACAGGCTCAGGCTGGTGGCACTGGAACGTGGTGAATATTCCCGCCTCTCAAACGGCGCTTGAACCTGATGCAAGCGGCAAGAAGAAACTGCCCGCGGGAGCTCTGGAAATCCGCAACGATTATGGCGTTGTCGGTTTTGGCGGAGTATGCCCGCCACCCGGCGAAGTCCACCGCTACATCTTCACCGTCCATGCTCTCGGCACGGAGCGCCTAGATCTGCCGGACAATGCCAGCAACGCGCTTGCGGGATTTATGATTGGCGCCAACACCATTGCCACGGCAAAGATCACAGCGGTCTATAGCCGCTAAGGGCACAGCAGAGGGACAGTTGCCGTCGCTGGTGACTGTCCTTTCCCAGCATGACGTCTCAATGATCGTGATCGCACAGACCGTGATCTGACAGCGCGCGGATGACATAGCAGTCCTCTATGGAATGCCCGTCACAGTGCGAGACGATACGCTCCAGCTCGTGTTCCAGTTTCTTCAGCTTGGCGATCTTTTCCCGCACGGTGGCAAGATGATCGGCCGCAATGCGATCGGCTCCGGCACACGGCATTTCGCGATGCTGGCTGAGCGCGATCAATTCGCGGATCGCCTCGATGTTGAGGCCAAGGTCCCGGGCATGACGAACGAAGGCCAGACGTTCCAGATCGGCCTTCTCATAACGCCGCTGATTGCCTTCGGAGCGGTCTGCTTCGTTGAGCAGGCCCATTTGCTCGTAGTAGCGAATGGTCGGCACTTTTACGCCGGTCCGTTTCGATAGATCGCCGATGGAATACATGCGCCTCATCCTCATAGCTATAGCTTATAGAGATATAGGGTTCGGCCAAGGGAAAGGCAATTTTTCTGCCACCTCCGCCGCCAGCTATTCGAGGAAAGCAGTTGGTTATTCACGCGCGCTGATGGAGTATGTCGGACGCGAAAATGACTCCCTTCGACGATCACCTTCATGCCCAGTATCTTATCGACCGGTCTTTCCTCTTCCGCCCTGGCATTTCTGGTGCTCGTCGCTTTGAGCGCAGGTCTCGCGCGCGGTTTCTCCGGCTTCGGGGCGGCGCTGATCTTCGTGCCGCTCGCCAGTTCGGTCATGGGTCCGCAGATTGCCGTTCCGCTTCTTCTTGTGGTCGATGGGGTGATGACGCTTGGCCTGATACCGGGGGCAGTCCGCCGGGCGGATCGACGCGACGTGCTCACCATGGCGCTCGGCGCGATCATCGGCGTGCCCCTTGGCGTCCACCTCCTGATGACACTTGATCCCGTCACCATCCGTTGGGCGATCGTCGTCATCGTTGTTGTGCTGCTGACGCTCCTGATGTCCGGTTGGCGCTACCGCGACCGGCCAAAGGCAATTCTGACGGCGATTGTCGGACTGATCGCAGGTGTGTTTTCCGGCGTGGCGCAGATCGGCGGGCCGCCGGTTGTCGCTTATTGGTTGGGTGGGGCAGTGCCTGCGGTCATTGTCCGGGCCAATATCATTCTCTACTTTGCGATTTCCACCGTGCTGAACGCCACGGCCTATCTCTGGAATGGTCTCATCACCATTAAGCTCATCGGTTTAGCGGTTCTGGTCGCACCGGTTTATGGCCTTGGCGTATGGCTCGGCAGCAGAGTGTTCGGCCTTGCCGAAGAGAAAACCTTTCGCCGCATCTGCTATGGGATGATCGCAACCGCCGCCCTCATCAGTATGCCGCTCTTCGATACCCTGAAGGGCTGATCGAACTCTCTGTCACCATTAGCATCTTCCCGAGTTGCATGGGGGCTTGCCTTCTGCCGAAAGAAAAAATAGTATACCCCCCTATACTATATGGAGGATGAACAGATGTCCCATACGATCCGTGACAAGGATAAGCTTCTGGCGCGCATCCGGCGCATGAAGGGGCAGATGGAAGCGGTGGAGCGCGCGCTGGAAGGCGGCAAGCCCTGCGGCGACGTTCTGCAACTGCTTGCCTCGGTGCGCGGCGCGCTCTCCGGTCTCACGGGCGAGGTGATGCAGGAGCATCTGCATGAGCATGTGCTGCACGCAGAGAACGACGAGGAACGCGCCAAGGCCACGGAAGAACTGGCGCAGGTTTTGAAAACCTATATTCGATAAGGTGAAGACGATGGCGACGATGGAACATAGCCATACGGATGGCACGCATACCCATGTTTTTTTAGGAAGTGATCACGAGCGCAACGAACGGCGCGTCTGGATGGTCATCGCTTTGACCACCGTCATGATGGTGGTGGAGATCGCGGCAGGCCAATGGTTCGGCTCCATGGCCCTGACAGCCGATGGCTGGCATATGTCGACCCATGCGGGCGCGATGCTGATTTCGGCGCTCGCTTATCTTTACGCTCGCAAGCATGCACATGATCCACGCTTCACCTTCGGTACGGGAAAGTTCGGCGATCTCGCTGGTTTCGCCAGCGCGGTGGTCCTGGGCGTCGTTGCGCTGCTGATCGCGTGGGAGAGCGCCCTGCGCTTCGTCTCGCCGGTGGAGATCGATTTCAATCAGGCAATCATCGTCGCGGTCATCGGCCTCATCGTCAACATTGTCAGCGCTCTCCTCCTGAAGGACGATCACCATCATCATGGACACCATCAAGGGCACCACGGTGATGACGACAATCATGACCATGGGCATGACAGCAACGCGCACCATCATGATGATCACGCTCACGGCTCGCGCTCAGATGGCTCGCACGCGCATCACCAGAGCCGCGACAACAACCTGCGTGCCGCCTATCTTCACGTGGTGGCGGATGCCTTGACCTCGGTGCTGGCGATCGTGGCGCTCATTCTCGGCAAATGGAACGGCTGGACCTTCCTTGATCCAGCCATGGGTATTGTCGGTGGCATCATTATTGCCCGCTGGTCGTGGAGCCTGCTTCGCAGCACGGGCGCGGTACTGGTCGACGCGATGCCGCAGCAGCGTCCGCTCCTGGCCAAAATCCGCGGCGCGGTCGAGACGGGGAATGAGAACATTACCGACCTGCATGTCTGGCAGGTCGGCCCAGGGCATCACGCGGCCATCGTGTCTTTGTCCACGACTGGCGAGACATCAGCTGCTGCCTATCGGGAAAAGCTTCTAGAGATCGAAGAATTGTCGCATGTGACGATCGAGATCAACGCTGCTGCGTGATCGGTACGAGAGGCGCACTTTATGAAGGTCTGGGGCTTTGCCTGAGGCGCTATTGCCCTTTAAGGGACGCCGCCGGATCATCCGGCGGTGTCAGTGTTCTGTATAGGCCTGATAGACCCAGGCGGCGTCAGCGTCTTCGGCCGGGGACAAGGAAACGGTGGATGCTGCTGCCGCAGCCTCTTTCACCGCGTCGCGGTTGACAGTCCAGAGTACGCTTGCCAGCGAGCCTGCTTGCAGGGCGTTGACGAAGGAAATCGTGCTGCCGGAAAAGGCAGGCAAAGAAACCTCTGAGACAGCCGCGTCCGTTTGCACTTTCTCAATAGGTTGTGAGCGACTTTGATAGGGCGCTCCGCCAATGTTGTTGTCGATGTTCATCGTTAGCCTCACCAAGCTGTTAACGGTTTTTTAACCGCTGAAGCTTGCGCGAAGCTTGCCGCACGTCGTTCGGACGCGTTGACGGCGCTTGACAGGTGTCAAACCCCTGCTTCGTTTTTGCATTTTAGGGGCTTGCAAAATAACAAAAACCCCGCAAACGCCGATTCTTTGACTGCCGAGGGGCATCTGAACCTGCACAAGCGGGGGAATCACGTTGAAGGTGGGTAGAATCAGCGATGCGCCAAAGCGCACCGCCAAGTCACCTAGGAAGGCTTGAATTGCCTTATACCTGATCCTTGCCGGCAACTTTCAGCGCAAAGGCGTATTCGAAGGCGATCTCCTCCAGCCTTTGGAAGCGGCCAGACTTGCCGCCATGGCCTGCGGCCATATTGGTCTTGAGCAGGATCGGCGCATCGCCGGTGGTCTTTTCACGCAGCTTTGCGACCCATTTTGTCGGCTCCCAATAGGTCACGCGCGGGTCGGTCAGGCCGGAAATCGCAAGAAGAGGCGGATAGGGCTTGGCGCCGACATTGTCATAGGGCGAGTAGGCGGCGATCCACTGATACTCCTCTTCGGACTCAAGCGGATTTCCCCATTCCGGCCATTCCGGTGGCGTCAGCGGCAATGTGTCGTCCAGCATAGTGGTCAGCACGTCGACGAAGGGGACGGCGGCGATGATGCCGGCGAATTTCTCCGGCGCCATATTGGCGACGGCTCCCATCAGCATGCCGCCGGCAGATCCGCCTTCGGCGATGATGCCGCGATAGGAGGTAAAGCCCTCTTTCACCAGATGGTCGGCGGCGGCAATGAAGTCTTTGAAGGTGTTCTGCTTGTGCTCCATCTTGCCGTTTTCATACCATTCGAACCCCTTATCCTTGCCGCCGCGAATGTGCGCGACCGCATAGATGAAGCCTCGATCGGCGAGCGAGAGGTTGTTGGTGCTGAACGACGCGGGAATGGTGATGCCATAGGCGCCGTAACCGTAGAGCAGGCAGGGCGCAGAACCATCGAGTGGCGTATCCTTGCGGTAAAGGAGCGATACGGGCACCAGCGCGCCATCATGCGAAGGCGCCATGACGCGCCGCGTCACATAGTCGTCCGGGCTGTGGCCGGATGGCACTTCCTGGGTTTTGAGAAGCGTGCGCTCGCGCGTCACCATATTGTAGTCGAACAACTGGCTTGGCGTCGTCATGGACGAGTAGCTGAAGCGGATGACGTCGGTGTCATATTCTGCAGCACCATGCAGGCCGAGCGAATAGGCTTCTTCCTCAAAGGCGATCGCATGTTCTTCACCGGAGGAGCGATCGCGGATGACGATGCGTGGCAGACCGTCGCGGCGTTCCAGCCAGATCAGATGGCGGGCATAGGCATCGACCGAGAGAATGAGACGGCCCGGCTCATGCGGCACAACCTCTGTCCAGTTATCCTTGCCGGGCGCTTCGACCGGGGCTTCGACAATGCGGAAATCCTTGGCATCGCCATCATTGGTGAGGATGAAGAAGACATCGCCGCCTTCCGTCATCGAATATTCGATGCCTTCCTCGCGCTCAGCCACGATCTGCGGCTCCGCCAGCAGATCCTTGGTGGAGAGAATGCGGTATTCGCTGGTCTCGTGATCATGGATATCGATGAAGATGAAGTCATCGAGAACCGAGGCGCCGACACCCATGAAGAAGCCGGGGTCTTTCTCCTCATAGACAAGCCGGTCGGACGACTGCGGCTGACCGACAATATGGTGAAAGACCTTGGACGGACGGTGGTTCTCGTCCTGAAGCGTATAGAAGAAGCTTTTGCCGTCCGGCGCCCAGGCGCCACCGCCGCCGGTGTTTTCTACGACGTCATCGAGATCGACGCCGGTCGCAAGATCGCGAATGCGTAGCGTGTAAAATTCAGAGCCCTTGTCGTCATAGCTCCAGATGCCGCGGCTGTGATCGGACGATTGATCGAGTCCGCCGAGACGGAAATAGTCCTTGCCTTCCGCTTCCTTGTCGCCGTTGAGAAGAACATGCTTCTCGCCACCATCGCGCGGGGTGCGGAAATAATGCGGCTGCTCGCCGCCGGTGACGAAAAGCGTGCCATAGGCGTAAGGTCCATCATTTACCGGCACGGAGGAATCGTCCTGCTTGATACGTCCCTTCATTTCCTCGAAGAGCGTTTCCTGAAGCGCCTTCGTATCCGCCATCGCCGCTTCCATATAGGCGTTTTCCGCTTCCAGATGGGTGCGGATCGCGGGGTCCAGGAGGGAAGGGTCCTTGAACATCGCCTGCCAGTTATCCGCCCGCAACCAGGCATAATCATCCGTGCGTGTGATGCCGTGATGCGTATCGCTCACCGGCTTCTTCTGCGCATGGGGCGGGGTGGGCAGGTTCTTGAAAATGGTCAAGACAAACTCGCTTTCATAAGAAAATCACTCTGCGTTTTCATGATGTAAAGTGCCCCTGCGGCGCTATCAAGTTTGATTGTCCCCGACGGAATATCAGCAGGGCACATTTTGGTCGGGTTTCGATCACATTCTGACGGTAGACGACGCCACTGTCTGCTGCTTCGAGGAGATGCGGCAGGCGTTTCCCCGCCGAAGAATGCCAAGAAGACTTGAGAGAGCCTTATAGAATCCGATGCAAAAACCATTATCGATCGCCCTTCTGACCGCCTTTTCCGTCCTCTCTTTCTCCGTTCCGTCCTACGCCATCGACGCAAATGTCATAAGACAGTTGAACCAACTCGCGCCCGAGGAACGTCTGGAACAGCGCTGCGATATCGAAGCCATGGAGCGGATTGCCAAGGAGCAGAAAGGCATGAAGCCGGACAAGGTGATTGCCTACGCATTCGGTGATCCCGATGTCGCGAAAGATTCGATAAAGGCTTCCGGTGCCGTCTTCCGCAGTGGCGGCGAATGGTACCGTCTCAAATATAAGTGCCAGGTGGCACCGACGACGCTCGGCATCCGCAACTTCGACTATAAGGTGGGTGACAAGGTGCCGGAATCACAGTGGGCGAAGCACTATCTTTACGACTAAAGCGTGTCGCGATCTTTCAGATTCGCTTAGACGCGTTAGGTCCTTGTTTTATCGCATGTCGTTATCGCAAAACCGCTGCACACTTTTGCGCGCCATGCTTTGGACGGAAGATTCAAGAACGCTTTCAGCCGACAGGCTCCCACCGTCAACCAGAAAATTACCCCTGTGGAATCGGGATAGACCGCGAAACCGCTATGTTATCAGAGTGCTCGCGTAATAAGATTATCCATGCTCGCCACCACCTGAAGGGGAAGACTGGCGGCACTTGGACGCTCAGTAGCAATTGCCGACTAACCACAGGATTACCATGATGAAATCTGTTTTCGCAGCTTTTTGTCTCGCCGCTCTAGCAACGCCAGCGCTCGCCGCATCCTGCGAGCAGAACTTTACCGTTTCCGGTGTACCGATGGTGACCGCCGTCTCCTACAAGTCATGGCAAGAGATACCGAAGGCGAAAGCGCCGGCCGTCCTGCAAAAATTGGCGCAGGCTGTCGCCGCGGAGGGGTTTTCTGGAGTGAAGGTCAACAAGTCACTCTCTTCCATTGACGCGCATCAGGAAACGACTGGGACAGGCAGAATTCAGACGCTTCGGGTCGTTGCCAGGCAAAAAGGTCCGGCGGTTCGCGTCGATGTGGTCTTCAACATTCAGGCGGGCCAGGTCACCGATAAGAATGTTGTCCGCAAAGGCATGTGCAACATTATGAATGGCGTGTGAAACGAAGCGCATGCCCAGCCAAGATTTTGCTCGTTTTGCACTTTGAAACGCTGCTAATAGAGTTTCAGAGCATCAATTAAGGGCTTATGGCGGTGGAGATCGCCCCGATCACGCCGCCAGCAGGCGCGCCTCCTCGCGAATGCGGTTGACCATGGAACGCAAGCCATTGGCACGCTGGGAAGAGAGATGCTCTACCAGGCCAATCTTGCCGAACACTTCGATGGCATCGAGAGTGGCAATCTCGGATGCTCGTTTGCCGGAATAGGTGGCAAGCACAATGGCCACGAGCCCGCGCACGATGTGCGCGTCCGAATCGCCTTCGAAGGTCAATACAGGGTCAGGCCCGCCATCGCTGTGGCTCACGAGCCAGACCTGGCTGGCACAGCCTTGAACCTTGTTCTCCGCCGTCTTTTTCTCGTCCGCCAGATCCGGCAGTTCCTTCCCGAGTTCGATCACATAGCGGTAGCGATCCTCCCAATCGTCGAGGAAAGAGAAGTCGTCCATGATCTTGTCGAGAGAAGCCATTTGCCTGCCATCCATGTTACTGCCCCGATATAGGACAATGGCGGGTGGAATTGAACCGCTGCCCCAAGAAAAAAGCCCTGCGGCGAAGCATGGGCTTCGGGCAGGGCATCAGGAGTCGGGCAGTCAGGCGGCTCATCTATAGCGGGATGAGTCGCAAGGAGGGTGAGAGGATCTCTCGAATTCGTTTAGCTTCAGGTGAGGCGGGCTCGACTGATCTTTCCGCTCAGAGGGCAGGGCGCTTCTGCGGAAGGGGAATGGTGTTCTCGACCTTGATGGTTCCGGTCTTGATGTCGTCGCTGACCGTCACAGCTTCGACCTTGGCGGCGGGGGTGTTCGCGGCGGCGACCTTGGGTTCGTCGGCGGCGTTGAGATGGGAGTCGATCAACTCATAGGCAACCTTGGCGCCTTCGCGAGCACGCTCACCCAGAGCGTGAAAGGTTTCCGCACCTTTGACGCAGACATCCGGCTTTTCGACGCAGATGGCGCTGACATAACGGTAGGCCTCACTGGCAGCGGAAACCGCGCCGGCGACATTCATTTGCGCGTTCTGGCTATCGGTGTTGTTGCTGCCCAAATAGGACAATGCGACCAGCACCAGCGAAAACCAGATTGTTCCTTTGATCAGAAACCACATTGCAAGACTACCCTGTTTGACCGGCGCCCTTTTCGGATCATCCGCTATTGCCCTGTTGTCCGGGCTTGCAAACACCCTAGAGCCAAGAGACCAACACCCCTTTGCAAAAATCCGCGTGAATTAATTCAAATTTTAGCGACTTGTTCCCGTTGCCGATGACAATTGCGATTTCGCTCCGATTTTAGCGAGCGATGTTAAGCATAATTGGGGCGGGCCTAAGCAATTGCAGGGCTTGGCGGCGATAATGCCCGCCACAAATCTTAACAGTATCGAAAAAATACAAGGAAATCCTCTGCTTACCCGTCGTTAACCATAACCGACAAAGTGCTGCTCATTTGCCCCGAAATGGCACTTGATAGGGATTGGAGCGGCTTTGATGCGCTTGCTTTTATCCATTCCTTAAGCCGCGGAGCCCTATTGTCGGGCATGTCTTAAGGCAGGTTTGAGCCTGCTGCTTTTAGAGTGCGGTGTACTGGTATTGCGTAACATAGCGGAAAAAGCGATTGCGTTGGTCGATCATGTCGCGGGCATGTGGCTATCGCGTATGGAAGACGATGCCAGCGAACGCTTCGCCGTTATCGCCGTCCTACGTCGCCTTGTTGCTTTCTCTCTCGTGGCCCTCTTCATCGTTCCTGCCATCATCTGCTTTGTCCTGCCCGCATCCGTCGCACTGCCGCTCGGTGTGGCTCTTGTCGTCGCGTTGTTTTTGGCATCGTGCGCGGTACTCCTGACAGTCTATAAGCCGATGCGCGAGGCCGCGGACGCCGTGATCCACCGCGAGCAGCTTGCCGCATCGCAGGTTCCAGGATTGCTGCTATTCTTCAACGAGCAGGGTGTCGTTCACGCGGTGTCGGGTCGCGACCAGCGACAGTTTCCGCTTCATCTGCAAAACTGCGTCGGCCACATCCTTGCCGAGATGGTGCACGTTTCCGATCGCATCGCTCTGATGCAAGCCTTCGACACGTTGCGCCAGGGCGAGGATCACGCCACGGCCGATCTCCGATTCGAGACAGGCTCTGTCCATCGGCAGATCCAGTTCGTCTATGCCCGCATGGATATGACCGCGGAGCGAGACCAGCTCGGCCGCTTGGTGCGCGTCATCGGTCAGCTGATCGATGTCAGCGAAATGGAAGCCTTGCGCCGGGAAGCGGCACGCAGGACGACCGAGGCCGAAACGGCAACGGAAGCAAAGTCGCGGTTCCTCGCCGCCGTCAGCCACGAATTGCGCACGCCTCTTAATGCCATTCTGGGCTTCTCCGATATTCTCGCCGGCGAATACTTCGGCAAGCTGGAGAACGATCGCCAGCGCGAATATGTCAAACTGATCCGCCAGTCTGGTGGTCACCTGCTGTCGGTCGTCAACACCATGCTGGACATGAGCAAGCTTGAGGCTGGTCGCTACGAGTTGATGATGGAGCCTTTCCGGATTGGCGATGTCATTGCATCTTGTGAAGGCATGCTTGGCCTTCAGGCGAAGCAGAAGGGCTTGACGCTGACGAGCCGCATCCAGCGCGATCTCACCGAAGTCGTCGCAGACCAGCGGGCCGTTCAACAGGTTCTGATCAATCTCGCAAGCAATGCCATCAAGTTTACCGATTCCGGTGGTGTGGTGGTCATTGATGCGGCACGGCAGGGCGAGATGCTCAAGCTGACCGTCAGCGATACCGGCATCGGTATTCCTGCCGACAAGATAGACCTTCTGGGCCGGCCATTCATGCAGGTTCAGAATGACTACACCCGCCGCTATGAGGGCACGGGGCTTGGACTGTCGCTCGTCAAGGGACTTGTGGAATTGCACGGCGGAAGCCTTGTCATCACCAGCAAACCGGGCGAGGGAACAGTCGTCACCATCCTGTTGCCCGCTGATGGCTCCGGCCAGCCGCTGAGCAGCTGTGAAGATGCCGATGCGCCAGTGGAGTTTCCTCCGCGCCTGAAAGAGATAGCGGGTGGTGCCGACATGATGAAAAGGAAGGACACTGCGGATGGCCGCGCCAAAGCGAAAATCGCCTAGGAAAAAGACGGTCCGGAAAGAGCCGGGTTTGCTGTCCGTGGCCGCGCGCGCCCTCGGCGAGCAAATTCTCAGCCATCCCAAACTGGTCGGCGGCTCGACCGCATTCCTTATCGTTTTCGGCTTCGTCGCGGCCAATGCTCTTTGGTACCAGCCCGGCCACCATCCCTCTCCGTTTCTGCGAACCCGTGACGAGGACGATCCGAACGGCATTGCCGGCTATCGCATGACGTCGACGCTTGGCCAGCATGGCAATGTTACGACCTTCCGCATAGAGCGCCAGACGGATGTTCCAGATCCCACGCAGCAGAGTGAGGCTCAGCCTTCAGCAGGGCAGGGTGCAGCAGCGGTCCCCACCGCTCAGGCGCAGCAGCAGGGCAGCCATACGCCATCCGAGCTCGTCGCAGAAATCCAGCGGGAGCTTGCGCGGCGCGGCCTTTATGATGGACCGGCCGATGGCTTGACGGGACCGCGCACGACGGCCGCGATCCTCTTCTTCGAAGAAACCGTGGGCATGGAGCAGACGGGAGAACCGACAAGCCGCATCCTTTCTGCCTTGAAGATCGATAGCGCGACGACCGTCGCGGCCATTCCCAAAGCCTTGCCGAAGGACCGGCCTGCGGCCGCCAATGGTGGCGGTGTGGCAATCGACCCGGTCGCGGCCGCCATCCGCAATGCGGAGGTCCATCCTCCAAAAGCGCAGAATGCGTCTCTTACGTCCGACAGCAGTGCTAAGCCGGTTGGCAAGGATTTGGTTTCGAAAATCCAGCAGGGCCTCGTCAACATCGCCTATGCCGATGTCAAGGTGGATGGCGTTGCCGGCGAGCAGACCCGTCAGGCCATTCGCAATTTCGAGAAGCATTATCGCTTGCCGGAAACAGGCGAGCCGAGCGAGGCGGTGCTGAAAAAGCTGAAGTCTATCGGGGCTCTGTGATCCGCGCTTGAATCTGTAACTGAGGCTTTTGGCGGTTTACGGTCCTTTGGCGATTCAAACTACGAACGCTTGACGCCAGAATATTCAATTCATTGGCACTTTGTCCCTTGCCTCCACGGTTTGGGGCGTGGCGACAAGGACCAGTCTTGCTGTTCACAAAAGCATGGCCCCATTGTCCCTGTGGTCTTATAGGTCTTCCATGCGTCTCAAATCCGAAATCTTCGTTTCCGCCCTCATGCGCCGTGTGTTCGGTGCAGGTGATTTTGCCGCTGTCGAACGCAAGGGGGCCGAAGAGGCTGGGGCGATCTTCATCCGCCAACGCCTGCGGGATGGGCGCGAAAATCTTTATGGTCCAGCGCCCCAGAGCTTTGCGGAAGACGAGGAGGTTCGCGCCGAGCGCCGTTTCGAACGGCGCCTCACTGGAGCGCAAGCGCAGGAGGTGGATGCGCTTTTGGAAAAGGAGCGTCGCTTCGACGCCGATCTCTATGTGATCGAACTTGAAACCGACAATGTCGGCGACCTCTTCACCATCGTGGGGTGAAAGGGACTTTCCTTCTACAGCAACCGGTGACCGAGCTTAACGGCGCACCACAAGCTTGTGGGCCTGAATTGGTTCCTCACGACGCTCTGTAGCGTCAGCGCCCGAATTGATCGTGTAGCGATCTGCCCGTCGCCAGCTTTCGATGCGCTCCTCGCACTCTGCTGTCTCCAACGACTCCAGCATGGATTCCGCTCGGCTGATGTCGCCGACAAGCTGGCGCATATGCGGATAGAAACATTCGAGGATAAAGATGGCCTCGTCGGTGTCCATGCCGATCCCGACAAGGGTTGTCGCCAGTTGCCGGCCGGAAATATCGAGAAGGATACGCTCCGACAGCCAATGGCTCGCAGAAAGCGAGTCCGCGAGCGTGGCGGCGAAACGGCTTGCATCGCGTTCACGGGCAAAGCGTACCAAGAGTGCCTCCTGTACGTCCGTCAGGCGGCGAACGCCAAGCGTGTCGCCCGCAGGACGGTGCATTTGGCGCGCCATGGTCCGCAGTTGTCTGCGCAGCTTCTCTTCTCGCTCGGCCCGCGCCTCGCTTTCGGTCTGTTCCGCTTGAAATGCAGACGTATGAAGACTTTCGTGCGTGGAGCCTGTCGCGTGCCGCGAGTGGCGTAAGCCCACCAGAGCATCGACGACAGTGGGGGAGAGATCTTCGCGCCGCACGATTGTCCGAGCATGGGCGGCGCCTTGCGTTCGCGCGATCGCAATCAGTGTCTCGTCATCCAGCGCCTTCGAGGAAACGAGAAACGGTGCAGACAGCGACAGCGGCTGGCTTGCAATGAAGAACGCGACGGCGGAAGGCACGTTGGGATTCTGTGAAAGCGCTGCAATCGCCTCTCTCTTCGCTTCAGCCGTGGAGGCTGAAAACAGCGGCAGGAACAGCTCTGCGAACTGTCGCAACTCTGATTTTGACGGGTGAGGCAAGCCTTCGAAACTCGAGACGGTCGCCATCAATACCACGTCCTTCTTCCTCTCGGCCCTTGGCCGTTCCAGTTCTCGAAAACGGTCTGTCAACGCAATACCCAACCAGACGCAAAACTACAGGAGCGTTCAAACTATAATGAATGCGTTGCCTGACTGTTTGGTCACAACACATTCGCCGTACCTTGAACCACCGACCATAATGGTAAAGAGAGATTAAAATTTGATTGAGTTAGGCCGGATGGTAAGAGAAATTTAGCCTTGTGGATAACCCACTCCGTTAAGGATTGAAGGCTTAGGCGACATCGCTGAAGGTCGCAGAAATCAGGCCAAATTCTTCTGAATTCTCAAGTTTGAAGAACTTAGTGAAGACGCTGGACGGCAGCGTCGCAGGCACCTCACCGCGATTGGGAACTTGGTTCCCTGTGAAAAAGAGAGCCAGAACTTCCTCCTCAGTCAGGCGTGGAACGTAAAGGCAGAAATAGAACCACACCGCGCCTGATCTTCGCAGAACATCGCGGGCAGGTGGATCGTCCGACAGGACGTTCGGCGTGGCGTCGTGAGGATAAAAGATGCCGATGGTGCCTAAAACATCATCCTCCACTAGTTCGTAATCGAACGAGTGAGCCTGGAAGAGATCGGAGAGGGTTTTCATTATTGATAAAGTCGATTCAAGACTGTTGTTTCCTGAACGTATTTATCTGGCTGCTTCACAACCCCTGATCTATGTGGCAATTGTCGATTATCGTCAGGGCAGGGGTTCGGAATGCGCTTATATTACTATACGAAACTTCAGTACGGCCTCGCCGCAATCCGTGACAAGCGTATCAAGATTTCCCTCTATGATAGCCTCAACGACCCGTTCGATTTCTTAGGACTGGCAATCGATTATCGTTCAGAACGACGTAGACTCTCAAAAATCAAGAAAGAACTCAGCGCGTCTTTTGGCATCGTCTGCTTGAGTGAGACTTGGAAAGAACCGCTGATGTGGGGTCACTATGCGGACTCTCATCGGGGCATCTGCCTTGGTTTTGAGGTAGAGGCGGGGGCCTACAGCGCATCCTTTATCGTAAAGAACGTTCAAGACTTGAGGACTTCGGTAGAACCAAGGTTTCGCAACTGACCGAAGAAGACAAAGTCGAAATTTCGCGCAGGAAGTTTGACCGTTGGGAGTATGAGCGCGAGTGGAGACGTGTCGTTGCTTTAGGCGAGCCAGACTACGTTGATAATAATTACTATCTACCATTCAATGAATCCATTCAGTTGAAAACGGTTTTGTTCGGTTTGAAGGCCAGCGTTTCCACGGCCCAAGTCACTCAAATTCTGGCTGACAATCCCGAAGCCAGAGTCGCCTTCACGCGACCGGCGTTCACCAGTTTCGATGTCGTAATTGATCAAAATAAAACCTGCACCAACGTTCCGAAAGAGCGCAGGACTCTATCGTTGCCTGTTCCTGAAAGTATGGAGTTTCACCACGCTCTGGAAACTGGTTTTGCAGATATGTTCGATTATATCATAAATGAGCGGCTACCTAACATTTTTCAGAAGGCTCATTCCGCTTTCGGTGAACGGACGGTGAAATTACCGAGCGAGCCGACGCGCACCAATACGGACACGATTTCGGACGAGCGGAGGTAGTTCACAACCACTGATCTATATGGCAATTGTCTTATACCATCAGGGCAGCGGATCACGAATGATATTGTTTTATTATACATCCTTGCGCCACGGCCTCTCCGCTATCCGGGAGCGAAGGTTGAAGGTCTCCAGATTCGATACGCTGAATGACGCTTATGACCACGTTAATATTTTCGTTAGAGAGGCAGACGACGTTGAGGAGCATCGTCGGATCAAACAACAGGTTCTTGATCAAGAGGGCGTGATATGTATGTCCCGCACGTACGAGCAGCCACTTCTATGGGGCCACTACGCCGATAATCATAGAGGAATGTGCTTGGTATTTGAGGTACCAGAAGACAATCAATGGCGCGACATCGACTATGTGGAACACAGACCGAAAGTCAGACGGTTTGGTGTCAACAGATTTAGGGATCTTTCGAAATCCCAATTGCTAGATATCGCGCATACAAAATATGACGGTTGGGAATATGAGGAAGAAGTCAGGCGATTAGTTTTTCTTGACGATTACGACTTTGCCGACGATATCCACTATCAAGAATTCGATGATTTTATGCGCTTCCGAGGAGCGTTGTTCGGTTCTAGGTGTACTATTAGCCAAAAACAATTAGCGGCGCTTTTGGCCTTTGACGAAGGCTTCCACTACTCATTCACCAAGCCAGCAGGCGCAGCCTTTCGCGTTAGGCTCGATACCGATGAAAACCGTAAACGGCATCTCGCTGAAAACCGATGGATACGACGGAGGCCAAACGGTGAATTGATACTGGACGGCAGGCGGGTGGTTTGGTGAAAAATTAGAAAAATTACCGAATGACCATATAAATAAAAACCAGAACGAAAAAGGGGGGGATACCCCCTGCAGCCCACCCCCTACACAAACGCGCACACGCGGCCACACGCTTCGATCAGGGCGATCCTGGCCCACCTATAGCCACCAACCTTGTTGCGTTCACACGGCGTTCTGTGCGGCGTGTCTATTCAAGACCCTTTTGACCTGCATTGCGCTGTAGGTGGAGCCTCTGGTTGTCTTGAAGCCATTGTCATTCAAGCGCTTTGCAAGAGCGTTGAACGATAGGGTGTTCCAGCCGGGGATTGATTGGATATCCTTCATTGCCTTGGCAGCGTTATCGATGCAGATAGCAATCTGCGTCTTATGAATATCCTTGGAGTTCGAACGGGATCCACCCAACTTGATCCCACGTTCTTTGGCCTGTGCCAATGCCGCCTTGGTTCTAGCCGATATAGCGCGGGCTTCTTCTTCGGCCATAACCGCCATAATTTGCATCATCATTCGATTGGCCGAAGGCATATCAACGGCGCGGATTTCAACGCCTGCCTCAAGCAGGTTGGCAATGAACGCAACATTACGGGCCAAGCGGTCGATCTTCGCTACCAGAAGCGTTGCCTTGGCCTTCTTAGCGTAAGCAAGCGCCTTGGCTAGTTCAGGCCTTGAAGCCCTCGTGCCGCTTTCCACTTCGATGAACTCGGCAAGGATATCGTCGCTTGAAGCGAAGGCTTTAACGGACGCTTTTTGAGCATCGATACCGAGACCGGAGACACCCTGCTTTTGGGTGGAAACGCGGTAGTAAACAACGAAGCGTTCGGCCATAGGATTCAAGTCTCCCTCTAATGGCCGTTTGTAACTCCTAGCAACGGGCGTTGCAAGTTGTTATACCCAATATAAATGAGTTAAATCAGTCACTTATGAATTGACTGTGAGGCCAGAGGCTGGATCGCAGATCGTGAAAAAATCGTGAAATTTGAAGAAATTTAGAGAAGTATGCGCGGATCACCCGATCACGCGCAGAACTCCTTATCGACGTTTTCACTGTTGGAAAAGTCGTGAATGCAGAATCATATCTCGATACTGAGAGAAAGAGGCCTTCGTGATCGCAGCCTTGTTGTGGTGCGCTTTTGCTTCGCCGAGAATGCTTCTGTAAAGATAACCGGGGAGACGATTGTCACCGGTGTTTCTCATATGATTCTGACTATCGTGCAGCGCATCACTAATTTTCATCCGTGCCATCTTTCCGATGTTATGAAATACATCAACGTAGGACAACACGTCACCGTGATGGTCGTACTTCCATTGGTTCTGCAAACGCTGCATTCGATCACGTAAACTAACGTCATCTATCTCACCAGTGCATACGAATTCGCAGATCAGCGCAAACAAATAGGTAAGTTCAAGAGGATACGGCTCGTCCCAAGCGGACGTGATATCCATCAATATGTCAAGCGCTTGCTTGACAGGCCGGATGTTCATTTCAAAACGCTCGGCTGTATCGTTCAGGAATATAGCGAAGTCGTGTAGACCTGCGTCCGGTATGGGCAAAGTCCATTTCGCAATGTCGGTTCCGCGGTCCTTCAGAATGTTCAAAATGATCTTTTCATTGGAAGCCTCTGGAAGTTTGTACGTCCTGTTGAAAAACCGCCCAAGGTACTCTCTGCTTTTAAACTCGTTCCCGTAGACTGCTTTTACGGAATGACTGAGCGAGGTCGTATCTGTTGCAATTAGAAATACGACGTTTGGAATGTCGAAGAGATGCTTGATTCTCTCAAGCATCGAAATGGCGTAGGTTGGCCTGCATCTATCTAATTCGTCAATGAAGATGAACAGAGGCAAAGGATGCTTCTTGGCATCCTTCAACGCCTCGATGATCAATTTCAAGCCCCCTTGGAATCTGTCGAGACTGTCCTTGGTTTGGTTGATCATATCAATTCGAGTTTGAGCGAACTTGTCGATTGCCGCGTCAGTGAATGAGTCGATTGTATTGTTGACCGTCTCGGCCATCTCTTCCGCAAAGCCTCTTTCAGACGGTTTGTCGTCGCTTTTCGTCGTGTTGTCGAAAACGCTCGTGACTTCCTCGACGCCGTTTTCGGCAACTTTATTGATTGCCTTTTTCAGTACGGCTTTGCTAAGCGCCCACGTTATATTGAGGAATTCAGACCGCACGACCCGCAGGCCATTTTGGAACTTTTCAGTTTTGGTAATTTCTTTTTGATCCTCGATACTTTTGAAGTACCGATCCAATGCGGCAACGACTATCGAAAAGGGGTCGTCAACAAAATCGTACTGCCAGGCATTTATAAAGATGGCCGGGTGTCCTGCCTCAACTACCTGATTGCGCAATGCGTTTAGAAAGAAAGTTTTGCCCTGACCCCAAGGCGCATCGATGTTGAGAACGAAAGACCCTTTTTGGGTACGAACATTTTCATCATTACGACCCTTTGCTAAACGGTAAAGGAACTCTCCGTCCCACTCGCGGTCAAGCAAATCATCTTTCCAAGCATTTGTTTCCATAGCACCTACCGAACCTCGTCTGAAGGAATTGAATCCCTACTGCGCTAAAGTTGCAATGACCGATAGGCTCTACCCACAGAAAGTCTTGACTCTAGCCTCTGGTTACTAACCGCAAACAATTGATGCCATTGAATGGAAAAGAAGTGTTAGCGTCCTGCTGAAGATTTGACTATCGGCACTGGACACTCCATCGTTTCACTGTCGAAACGAGATCTAGCAAAAGTGAAGACTTGAAAATTAAGGGTGGACTGCATCAACTTATAACCGCGAACCATCGCCCCCGATGAGTGTTATTAGGGTACGAACAGGGTGGTGTGAGCACCAGTGCCTAATGTCAATAGAAGAATAGTTCATTGATCTCGCTAGGAAAGGCTAGCAAGATTGAGCCTACATCGCCTGTAGATCGTCAGCGTTTAATACCTGTAGCAATTTGGATTGCTGCAATCTGAGTTCATTATCATCGAAGTGCAACTTGATGCGCCGTTTATCAACTGCGCCAAGGAAGACGTGCGTCTTCACTTCAAAAATATGCGGTATACAAAGGAAGTGGATATGAGTGAAAAATCAAAATCGTCGTCTCGTAACCGTGTGATTGTCGCCGGTCTGCGTTGGCTGATTAAGCAGTTTGTGGTCGCAGTAATCTTTCCTTTGTTGGTGATTTATCTGACGACCTATTTGCAGGGTGGGGAGGCACGGCCACCTTCCCAAAACTACTATGTTGCCTCGACCTGAGAATGGCCGAAAGGGGAGGCCTGCATCGGCCACTGTTATTCGTACTTAAGCGGGAGTTCTTCGTCCGCTGAAAATGAGTCAGAAGGTTTTCGCTTTGCCAAAATAGGCTCTTGTCTTTGAAGTCGTATTTTAGACGCGCCTTATCGTCTACCTGCTTTCTGATCATTGTCTGGTCAAGCAGGACCTTGAATGAGGTGTACGCAGGCCTTGTAATGCCGATCTTCAGTGACGGGTTAGAACTCAAGATACTGGCTATGCGTTCCTTCCCAACCTTAGCCCTGTGACCAAATATCAGACCGATTGGCATCATCGCGCGATCAAAGTAACCGAAATCTAGATTCGTGACATAGTCCTTCTCTTCATAAATATAGAACCTTCGCCACTCCTGCTCATATGTCCAGAAGTCCGACTTGATGGTTGAAATTTCTTCGAGTTGGTCGCGGCTTAAATCTTCGATACTTTTGACGTTGTATGCTTCGATACCCAAGCGCTTGTTAGCGTATTGAACCTTTCGCCATTCGGTCGGGTCAACGCGTAATGCTACGCAAACCCCTGCGTGTTTATCGGCGTAATGGCTCCACATAAGCGGTTCGTTCCAGTTCTCACTGGCGCAAATCATACCGCCCTTGCTAGTGAGCCTGTCACGGATCTTCTTCAAGTCATTGCGCTGCTCTTCCGTTTTCGCCGCGATGTTGAGAATGTCGAATGGATCATTGAGGGTATCGAAGGACGAAATCTTGATGCGCTTGTCCCGTATTGACGTCAGGCCGTGAACTAGCGAAGTGTAGTAATAGAGGATCATAACGCCATCTCGGATAAACTTAGGGACGATGAACGTTCACTAGTTCAACCTAATGCGGCAGGCAAGGCGGATGGTTCTGGATAAGGAAAAAGCCCCGTTTAGCAGGCTTGTTCGTGAATTGTTATCCTGACCGAATTGGACATTGCTACTGCTAAGAAATCCTCGTCCGATAGCGTTGCCATTTCGATGAAGCGCCGTTCGTTCTCGGCCCAATACCAGTCGTTTGGATGCACCGGACCTTTATTGAACCGATTATCAAAGTACCCGCACCATACATTGTCGTCGCTAGCCGTCCCATCGAACCATTCCCAGAACGCGCCTGTGCCGTAGTGAATGCGACCGTCCCTGCAAAGAATATTCTCTTCGGTATGGCCGTGAAGTTCTTCCGAGTATTTTACAACGCCGTGATCAAGAGCAGCGAGCGGTTCGGGCTTGCCGTAGATGATAGGTTCGCTCATACGGGTAGCCATCGGAACGAAACCCCATCAAATAAGATGGGTCGTCGTAACATAGGTATTGTGACCAAACAATAGACCTTGACGCGCTGTTAACCACAGGCGCCGGCAAGGAGATTTTTAGGCTTATTCACAGCTGTTTTGTCAACGAAAGGATTTCCAGTCTCGATGGGAACCGCAAGCACTCATTCGCGTTTATCACTCATACGCCGCCATTAAGGCGCAATGGCTTCAAATTGGGGGAAGGGCTGAGAGCGGCATATTAGTATTAACCTTTGCTTAACTTCCCGATGATTCTAATGTCGTGGGCAAGTCCGAGATTCGGTGCTAGAGTTCCGACATGAACAAGCCTTGAGGGGCGGACCGCGCGTCCAAACCCTGGTTTAATGCCCAGTCCGTGGACTGGTGATGCCCGATGTAGTGGTACTGGCATTCCATATTGGCTTGATGCCGCGGTCCTGAAGATTTCGGCACGCAGATCAAAAAGAGATTTTGCTGAAAAGCTCGATATGGCGCTTCCTCATGCTGGATCGTCGCATGCAACGTCATACATAGCGATCCGGTCAACAACATCCGTCGTGCCTGTGAAAGGAGATGGCAATGGCAGACATTATTTCGATTTCGACGGCGATACGCCGTCCTCAAAAAAGGACCGAGGCCGACGCGATTGCAGCAGGCCCAGCCCAGCTACTGTTTTTCACCGGCGTGCGCTACGAGCGTTGCGAGTTCGCCGATAAGACAAAGACGCGTAAGCGCAAGGTCAGCGGGACGGCTTCTTCTGAAGCGGCTCTCACCTCCTGATCGATATCTCTATTAAGGCCGTCTGGAGTGCGCCTACTTCAAAGACGCAGGCTCGCATGTAGCCTCTCCCAGGAACCGCTCCGCTTCTTCCAGGAAGCTCGCCTGCGGTACCATCGTTCGTAAAACGGCGTAGCCTTCGTTGCGACCTGCTTCCACCAAAATCGATTTCGATAGCGCCTGGACTTGCGCCTTGCGAATAGCACCGCTCTGCTCCGGGCTGGAGATCAAAATATCCAGTTCACCGCCCGCCGATGTGCGGTCGTTCATGCTGAAGATCTCATTCGACGCACTGTCGAAGATCGCGATCGACCAGAACGGCACCGCACCGAAAGCCGAAAGCCTGACCGGCTTTTCTTCGACATTATAGGTGCAGACGGCAACCCGCATGAACGGATCCTCACTGCCGAGGCCACCCTTTTGATGGCCATCCTTGTCGACCAGATGAAAACGATTGGGCACAGCCTGGAACACCGCGCGCGTGTAAGCGTCGCGGTTGGAGAAGTGCGGGATCGAGAAGAGGATGAGGAGGTGGAGAACAGCGGCACCAACCAAGCCCGTGAAGACGGCGAGAATGACCCTAAGCATTGCCGCAATCCGTCTTGTCAATGGTTGGCATGGTGATGTCGATCAGGCCGGCACTTCCAGCAATCGGGGTATCGAGCAGGGTCAGTACCAGCTTGAAATTGCCGGTTGCCGGCACGGCAAGCCAGTTGAAGGGCGTTGCGGTCGACGCAAGCGTAATGGAAACCCCGCCTTCGGGGCCATGCAGGAGATTGCGCGAGTTAAGCGCGACAGGCCGTCCGGAGCCGTCATCCAGGAGATTGCCCTGCTGATCGGCAACATAGACGGTCCAGAAGCGGGCAGGCGGCAGTTTGCCGGTGAGAGTGTAGCGGCACTGGCCGGTGAGGCGTTGACCGCTGCTGTCATTCGCCGCGGTAAAGGCCAAACCTTCGGCCGTTCCGTAGAGAAGCTTGCCCGCATCAGCCCGGTGGGCCTTGGCATAGGGGTCTGCCTCGATCGTCTGTGATTCGGGAAACGCATCCCATGCGCCGATCTTGATCGACCCGAAACCGGATGTGGCCTCGAGCGCCACAAGGGTGGAAACAATACCACCGCCAAAGGCAATGACGAGGGAGATGGCGACAAGAAACGGAACTCGAAACACGCTGCTTTCCCGATTTGGAGCAGCGTCACGGTTAGCATTGATTCCGACTCGGGGAAATGCCTTGCATGAGGGATGAACCGGCCTTTACCGAAATATTCCGCTTCTTGAATATGCGTTACGTAAGGGACACCGGCGACAGGTTATCGAAGCGCCGCCCTCATGGGCGGTGGCAGACGCGCCAGACCTGCATCCGCCCCGGCGCAAAAGAGAGTGTCGGGCAGAGTTCCGGACGCCATAAAAAGGGCCGGTCAACCGATCAGGTCGCCGGCCATTCTTCATCGTCGATATTTCTCAATTCGTAGGGGCGGGTGATGCGGGAGCTGCGGGCTGCGCAGGTGCCGCAGGCTGGGCAGGAACTGCGGGTGCTGCTGGTTGTCCCGCTTGGGCAGTGCCGCCGGACGATGCGCCGGAGACATCGTCGGTCGCAATCGGTGCCGGTGTGACAGCGCCATCTGCGGCTGCGACACGCCACACCGTATTGCCCGCATCATCTGCCACCAGCAGGGCGCCGGTGCCATCGATGCCGACGCCGACGGGACGGCCTCTGGCCTTGTCGCCTTGAAGGAAGCCCGTTACCACGTCCTGCGTCTTGCCCACGGGTTTGCCGTTTTCGAAGGGCACGAAGGTCACCCGATAACCGTTGAAGGCCGTCCTGTTCCAGCTCCCATGTTCGCCGATGAAGGCACCGTTCTGATAGGGGGCGGGCAGCGCCGAGTTCAGCGAGAAGGTCAGGCCAAGCGCCGCGACATGGCTGGACAGCGCGTAATCCGGCTTGATCGCCTTTTCCACCATATCCGGCCGGAGAGGATGCACGCGGTCATCCACATGATTGCCGTAATAGCTCCAAGGCCAGCCGTAGAAGCCGCCTTCCTTCACCGAGGTCATGTAGTCCGGCACAAGATTCGGCCCGAGCTCATCGCGCTCGTTGATGACGGCCCAGAGTTCCTTGCTTTCGGGGTTGAAGGCAAGACCGTTCGGATTGCGCAAGCCAGATGCGAACAGCTTCCACGCGCCTGTCTGGCGGTCGACCTGCAAAATGGCAGCGCGGTTCTTTTCGGCCTCCAATCCGTTTTCGGTGATGTTCGAGTTCGAACCGACGGAGGCATAAAGGAACTTGCCATCGGGGCTCAGCGCCAGATCCTTTGTCCAGTGGTGGTTGATCGGACCACCGGGAAGTTGTGTCAGCACACGCGGTTCGGCGGTGATTTCGTTCTGACCCAGTTGATAGGGGTAGGCGAGAATTTCATTGGAGGTTGCGACATAAAGCGTATTGTCGGCAAAGGCGACGCCAAAGGGCGAGTCGAGCTTTTTCAGAAGATCGTGGCGCTCATCCACAACGCCATCTCGGTTCGTGTCTCTGAGCAGCGTGATGATGTTGCTTTCCTTCGGCGGTCCACCGGTTTCACCATGGGCGATCGACATGATGAAGCCGCGAATGATGTCCTTGGGACGCGACGATGATTGGCCGCCTTGCGGTGCACGCGACTGCACCACCAGAACGTCGCCATTCGGTAGCGTATGCACGGTGCGCGGATTGACGAGGTCCTTCTGATAGACGGAGATCTTCAGGCCTTCCGGCACCGTCGGCATTTCGCCGTCCTTCCAGCCCACCACCTCTGCGACCTTGAGGTCGGGGATCAAGCTCATGGAGGGCTCGGGAAGAACAGGGTCTGGGCCTATCTGCTGGGAAATATCGAAATTATCGTTCTGCTCGCTGCAGGCCGGCAGGATGAGCGCAACGCCTGCAAGCAGCAGGGCGGGGGCGAGAATGCGGGAAACCATGATCATACTCTCCAGGCCAGACGGGCATATTTGCGGGAGGAGGCGGAGACCGCCATCAACGACACCACGAAGGTGATGGCCGAAAGCAGTAGCCCGTAGGGCACCACAGCCGTCCAACCGTCACCGGCGTGAACGAGACTGTTGATGAAGGCGAGGAGCAGCATCACGATGAACAGGAAGATGGAGACAAAGGACGGACGCATCGGTCGTGTGCGCCGGCGCAGCAGATCGATGAGACCGGCAAGAATTGCCAGACCGCCAGCGACCAGCCCCGCAAAAAGAAGCCAAGCCGAAAAATTCGACCACATCAGGTTGGCAGTGCGCCAATAGGCAATGTCCGTCGCAAGCGTCAGCGAAAAACAGACGAAGGGAAAAGGCACGAACAGCAGCTGAAAAGGATAGGCGGAAGCTTCCCCGTGGGATGCATCACTCATGTCTTGGCTCCAACCGGCATTGAGGGGAGCGCCCGACCGCCATTGGCTTCGGGCGCTATTATGCCCTGGCAAACGGTTGGAGAAGGTGTTTGGTTGCAGTTCTTTTGATGTACCGGCTTGCTGTTAGGTCAGATGGCTCACTTGGTTGCGGATGTGCCACCTCCGTCGCCTAATTCCACTGGCATAGAGATTGTCCGGGCGAGGATGTGGCATCGCTGTTACATGACTGACACGCGACCGCATTAGCATGCTGCAATGAAATCGCGCGTCATTGTTTTTACCACTCTCGCCATCACGCAGATCGCCGGATGGGGTGTCATCGGCATCCTGCCGGTGTTGGCATCCTCCATTGCCAAAGATCTTCAAGTCGACCTAGCGACAGCGTTTCTCGGTGTGACAGCGATGTATGTGGTGATGGGCCTGTCCGCTCCTCTTGTGGGAAAAGCCTTCGCTAGGTTGGGTGTGAAACACGTCATGCTATGCGGGGCAGGCTTGATCGGTATGGCCCTCGCTGCAATGGCGAGCGTCAACTCGCTCGCGGCCTACCTGGCATGCTGGTGCGCCATCGGCGTTGGTGGCGCTATGTTTCTAACAACGTCCGCCTATGCCTATCTCGCGGAGTTCGCAGGCAACAGAGCGCGAGGCATGATCGGGTCATTGATGTTGGTAACCGGCCTTGCGGGCAGCGTCTTCTGGCCGCTGACGGCTTGGCTTGATCATCTCTTGGGTTGGCGCGGCGTAACGCAAATCTATGGGGGCGGCGTGCTTCTGCTTGTCCTCCCCTTGCTCGCTTTGAGCCTTCCAGATGTCAGAAGCACTTCTGCATCTCCAGTTTCCGGCAGAACGAAGAACCGTAGAGGTCATATTCTCTGGTTCCTCGTCGCCGCCATCTCGTTGAACAGTTTTGTTACCCTGGGAATGGAATCGGTTGGCATAGAGTTGTTTAAGGCGCTGGGTGCTGATCTGACTTTGGCAGTGGGCCTGGCCTCCTTCATGGGTGTTCTCAAAGTTGGCGGGCGGCTGATAGACGTGATAGGAGGCCAGACATGGAACGCGATTTGGACTGGAATCTTATCAGGAGCCATGATCCCTGCGGCTATGCTGATACCTGTGGTGTTCGGCCCCAGTAGCGGTGCCATCTTTGCCTATATAGTCATTTTCGGCATTGGCAGCGGCGCTTTTGCAGTGGCACGGGCTACAATGCCTTTGGAGTTCTATGAGAAATCGGACTATGCCGCTGCAATGTCGATGATCGGCTTGCCTATGAATTTGGTGAATGCCACGGCACCGCCGCTTCTGTCCGGCCTCATGGCCTTTGCTGGCCCCTCCGCCATGCTCTTGCTGATGGTGGCGTGCAGCGGAGCGGCGCTGTGCTCATTGCTGACGCTCGGCCATTTCAAGAACCGCCAACGCGGGTTGGTTGCCTGAGAGCGTCAGTCTCTCAACGTTTAACCCCATCACCAACATCAGCCACCTTCTGCGGCGACAAGGTCGGCGCTGAAGCCTCTTTCAACTGCTGGCCGACGGCGCGAAGAATCCGGGTGGCTTCGGCGGAAAGAGAGCGGGGGCGGGTGAGTGCAGGGAGTGCATTGGCGTCGGCTGAGGCAACCTGCGCGGCATTGGCGGCAGGTTGTGGGCGCGAGCCCGTTGGCAGCGGGTTCTGGATGCCGGGAATGGGACGCAGTTCCATGCCTTGATGGGCATAGTCCATCAGCCGCTTGAAGGTCATGGCGGGAAGCGCGCCGCCGGTCATGTTGTTCATCGAGGTGAAGTCGTCGTTACCGAACCACACGGCAGTCGTGTAGTTACCGGTAAAGCCGACATACCAGGCGTCACGATAGGCCTGCGACGTTCCGGTCTTGCCGCCGGAGACGATGCCATTGTCCAGTGCGCCGCGCCGCGCGGTTCCCTCCACCGGAATCGTCACCAGCATACGGTTCATCTTCGAGGTCGCTTCTTCCGAAAGCACACGATGGGCGGGCGGTTCATCGCGGTCGAAGTCGTAGAGAACCTTGCCTTCGTAATCGAGAACCTGCTCAATGCCGTGGCGACGAGATTGCATGCCATTGGCGGGAAAGACGGCGTAGCCCGTCGCCTGATCCAGCACGGTCAGTTCTGAGGTGCCGAGCGGAATGGTCTTGTCGCTGCGAAGCGGCGTGGCAACGCCCATCGCTTTTGCCGTGTCGACGATGATCTGCGTGCCGAGCACGTCCTTGGCGAGACGCACCGGAACGGTGTTGTAGGATTTGGCCAGTGCAGTCTGCAGTGTCACCTTGCCGGCATAGGAGCGGCCGTAATTCTGTGGCGACCAGCCACGCCAGGTGACTGGCGCGTCGGAAATCAGCGTTTCCGGCTTGTAGCCCTTTTCCATGGCGGCAGAGTAGGTGTAGACCTTGAACGAAGAACCGGGCTGGCGAAGCGCCGCCGTTGCGCGGTTGAACTGGCTTTCGCCATAGTCACGACCACCGACCATGGCGCGGATGCCGCCGCCATTTTCGATCATCACCATCGCGCCCTGCTTGACCTTGTAACCTTCGCCAAATTCGCGAAGGCTGCCTTCCATGGCCTGCTCGGCAGCCTGCTGCAGGCCGGTATCGATGGTGGTGCGCACCACTACGGTGTGGTCTTTGATCTTGCCTTCCCTGGCCAAGCGCTGGACTTCGTCAAAGGCCCAATCAAGGAAGTAATCGGGTGCCTGCACCTCTTCGCGGTCGATAACGGTTGCCGGGTTGCGACGCGCACCCACAACCTGGCCTTCGGTCATCAATCCACCCTGGACGAGGTTGGAGAGAACCGTGTTGGCACGCGCACGTGCCGCCGGCAGGTTCACATGCGGCGCGTATTTCGCCGGAGCTTTAAACAGACCGGCAAGGATGGCGGATTCCGCCAGCGTCACGTCGGTCAGGTTCTTGCCGAAGTAAAACTGGGCAGCTGCTGCCGCGCCAAAGGTGCCGCCGCCCATATAGGCGCGGTCGAGATAGAGCGCGAGGATTTCCTTCTTCGACATATTGGCTTCCAGCCACAATGCCAGGAAGGCTTCCTTGATCTTGCGCTCCAACGAGCGCTCATTGGTGAGAAACAGGTTCTTGGCAAGCTGCTGCGTCAGCGTCGAGCCACCCTGTACGACGCCACCAGCCCGCGCGTTCTCGCTCATGGCGCGGGCAAGGCCGATGAAATCGATGCCGAAATGATCGAAGAAGCGCCGGTCTTCGGTTGCCAGAACCGCCTTGATGAAGTGATCCGGCATCTGGTCGATCGGAACGGAATCCTCGTGAATGATGCCGCGATGGCCGATCGTGTTGCCGTAGCGATCGAGGAAGGTCACCGCAAAATCGCCGCGGTAGCGCCAGTCTTTCTTGGTTTCCTCGAAGGCGGGAAGTGCGAGTGCCAGCATGACGACGGAGCCGGCTGCACCGACGGTCAGCGCATTGCAGGTCATGTTGACAAGAAATTTCTTCCAGCCGCGCACATGCAGTTTGCGAGAGGCGATCGTCACCTCTTCCCAGAAATCGAATGCACGGGATGCGGCTGTCCACAGGCTTGAATCGATCCAGGAATCGATGCGAAGCAGAATATGGCGTTTACGGCGCGCCGGTTTCTTGTTGTTGTCTTCCTGCACCTGAAACGTATTCCTGTTCGATGTGGTGAGTGAACGCTTGACGCGGTTACCTTGCGCGGGTCATTCCTCACCACCACTCCGCCGGATTTAAGAATTATCTTATAATCCAGCCCGTGGCGATACGACAAAGCGGGCTTTTCTATTTGATGCCCGAAGATGCAAAATGAAACGGAAATCTTAACGATGAGTGACGCGCCGTTCTGGAAAACCAAATCGCTGGCGCAAATGAGTAACAGCGAATGGGAGAGCTTGTGCGATGGCTGTGGCCTCTGTTGTCTCAACAAGCTGGAAGACTGGGATACGGGCGAGGTGGTGTTCACCTCCGTCGCCTGCCAGCTGCTGGACGGCACGAGCTGTCGCTGCTCCGATTACGAAAACCGGCGCGCCACCGTGCCCGATTGTATCCAGCTCGATCTGAAGCTGGTCGATGAGATCGGCTGGTTGCCGCCGACCTGTGCCTACGCGTTGGTCCGGGACGGGAAGGATCTCTACTGGTGGCATCATCTGGTCTCGGGCGATCCCGAAACGGTTCATATCGCGGGCATTTCCGCACGTGGACGCACGGTCAACGAGAAGGACGTCCCTGTGGATGATTTCGAGGACTATGTGGTGGACTGGCCTTTGACGGTGGGATGGCGACCAGAGGCGCAAAAGCCGCGTTGAGCAGGGGTGGTCTGTGCCGAATGCAAACTGTCGCGAAGCCCGTCCTATTCCTGCCGCATCAAGTCTCTATCCCAATACCTTACTTTTCTTGTGCCCGTTCCCGGCTATGATGCTTTGCCGGATGATCAAGGACCCTGCATGCGCCAAAGTCAAAAGCATGGTCAGCGCAAAAGCGTTACGCGGTTTTGCGCTGACGATATGCCACAAAAACAGGAGCACAAGCGTGAAGAGCGTATCTGAAAGATCGCGGCACGCTTTCACGCTTCTTTTACCGATGTGCCTCCTCGCAGCGGCTTCCACGCCAGCGCGCGCTCAGGCCGTGCAGCCCTTCGAATGCACGCTGGTCACATCGGTGGAAACCGGTGCGGTTATCAATCAGCAGGGCGCTTGCGACAGGCGCGTCTCGCCCAGCTCCACCTTCAAGGTGCCACTGGCGCTGATCGGCTATGACGCCGGAATCCTTCAGGACGAGTTCAATCCGGCCTGGGACTGGCAGAAGGGTGTGGATGCCGCACCGCAGGAGCGCAAGACGGTGGATCCCACGACTTGGCAGAAAGAGTCGATCCGCTGGTACTCGCGTGAAATCACCAGCCGTCTCGGCAAGGAAAAATTCGCCTCCTATGTAAGGCGCCTCGGTTTCGGCAATGGTGACGTGGCGGGAGATCCGGGCAAGGACAATGGGCTGACCGATTCCTGGGTCAACACGTCGCTGGAGATCTCGCCCGTCGAGCAGGTGGGGTTCATGCGGCGACTGCTGGCTAACAACCTGCCGTTTTCTCGTGACGCGCAGAACAAGACCAAGGCCATCGTTCCGGTGTTTGACGGCGCCGAAGCCTGGAGTGCTCATGGCACGACGGGTACCGGCACCATGAAAGGGCCGGATGGCAAGCCAGATCCCAATCGGCCCTTCGGATGGTTCGTCGGCTGGGCAGAGCGTGAAGGTCAGCACATCGTTTTCGTTCGCCTGCGCGTCGGTGACAAGCCCTCGGCGCAGCCGATGGGCGAGGTGGTGCGAGGTGAGTTTCTGCGCGATATTCAGCGCTATGCCACCCATCGGTAGAAGCGGTCATGTCTGATGACGCGGCAAGCAATGTGATCGCGCTGTATCAGGCATATGCTGCCGATTTTGATCGATCGCGCAGCCGCGAACTCATGGAGAAACCCTGGCTGGACAGGTTTCTCGCGCATTTGCCGCCCAAGGTGTCGATACTGGATATGGGCTGTGGGGCCGGGGAGCCGATAGCGCGCTACTGTATCGAACGCGGCCATCAGCTGACCGGCATCGATGCCTCCATCTCCCTGATTTCGCTGTGCCGTGAGCGATTTCCTGGCCATCGATGGCTTGTCGGGGACATGCGCGATCTGAGCTTGGACAGGCGCTTTGATGGTTTGATCGCCTGGCATAGCCTCTTTCACCTGACGCCGGACGACCAGCAAATTGTCCTCGAAAGGAGCATGCGCCGTGCAACGGAAGACGCCGTTATGTTGTTCACGGCAGGCCCTGACCGTCAGGAAACGTTCGGACGTTTCTGTGGCCAGACGCTTTATCACGCCAGTCTAGCATTTGAGGAGTATCGGTTGATCCTCGCTGACGGTGGTTTTGAGATCATCGCACATGAGATCGAGGATCAGAGCTGTGGCGGGGCGACGATCTATTTGGCAAGGCGTAGCCGCAGTTCGCCTTTCCGGCGAGAAGCGTTACGTCCATGCGCTTTATTTTGCTGCCCGTGATCCGTTCCCCCTGTCGGCGATGCTGCCGCAGCATTTTTATTCCGATCTGGATCGCGGTCGCTCTTCTTGGCGGGCTCTCGATAAAACACTACATCTTCTCTTGACCTTCCCATGATGGGAAGCCCTACATTGATGTCGTGCCCGGCGGAAACATCAGACGTTTCACCGGAAACAGACAGGGCAATCATGTACCTCGAAAGGGGATAGCGATGAACGAGACCGTGAGACCAAACCAATTGCAGGAGCCACTGTCCGTTCCTGTGGAAGGCATGACTTGCGCGTCTTGCGTTCGGCGGGTGGAGACAGCGGCGGCGAAGGTTCCAGGCGTGGCGTCCAGTTCCGTCAACTTCGCGACGAAGAAACTCACGGTGGAACCGGTGGAAGGCTTCTCCGCCAAGACCCTGGCGGCGGCGGTCAAAAAGATCGGCTATGAGATCGAGCCGGTTCGAACAGAGTTTTTCGTCGATGGGGTGAAAGATGAGGCCGACGCCTTACGGTTGAAGGGCGTGCTCGAGGCCGTTGCAACTGTCGTCAACGCAGACGTCGGTGCTCAGGGCAAGGTTGCGGTCGAAGGCTTGGGCGGCTTGCGCCAGCGTGAGATGTTGATCGAAACGGCGAAAGCCGCTGGCTTTCCTGTTGCTGCGGCAAAGCCCAGGCATCATGATCACGCTGCCCATCAGCATGACAGCGCTCATGATCACAGCCACCACATGGGCGATGAAGCGACACTGAAGCGCGATGTGATCATCGCAGCAGTCCTGACCGCGCCGCTCTTCGTTTTGGAGATGGGTGGGCATGTTTACGCACCGATGCACCACTGGCTGATGAGCGTGATCGATACCCAGAACCTTTACTACGTCTATTTCCTGTTGGCGACGGCGGTGATTTTTGGACCGGGACGGCGCTTCCTGAAGAGTGGCTTCCCCGCCCTTTTCCATGGGGCGCCGGAGATGAATTCGCTCGTGGCGCTCGGTGTCAGCGCGGCCTATCTCTATTCCCTGGTCACGACCTTTGCGCCGGGCGTCCTGCCGGAAAATGCCCGCCATGTCTACTACGAGGCGGCCACCGTCATCGTCACGCTCATTCTCATCGGTCGGCTGCTCGAGGCGCGCGCCAGCGGCAAAACAGGTGATGCGATCCGCAAGCTTGCGAGCCTCCAGGCCAAGACCGCGCGTGTCGAGCGTGACGGTGAAATCAATGACATAGCAGTGGAAGAGGTGAGGGCAGGAGACATTGTCGTCATTCGCCCCGGTGAGCGGCTGCCTGTCGATGGAGAAGTGGTCGAAGGTCATTCCTATGTCGATGAATCGATGATCTCGGGAGAGCCTGTTCCGGTGGAAAAGGCTGTGGGTGCTGGCGTTGTGGGCGGCACGATCAATAAGACCGGCGCATTTAAATACCGCGCGACGAAGGTCGGCGGGGATATGATGCTGTCGCAGATCATCAGGCTGGTGGAGCAGGCGCAAGGCTCTAAGCTTCCTATTCAGCTGGTGGTCGATAGGGTCACCGCGCTGTTCGTTCCGGTCGTGATCGGCGTCGCGCTACTGACCTTCATCGTCTGGGCCATCTTCGGTCCGGATCCCGCTTATACATTCGCGCTGATCAACGCCGTTGCCGTCCTTATCATTGCCTGCCCCTGCGCCATGGGCCTCGCGACGCCGACCTCGATCATGGTCGGCACGGGTCGCGCGGCAGAACTCGGTGTGCTCTTCCGCAAGGGTGAAGCATTGCAGCAGCTGCGCAGTGCCGAGATCGTAGTGGTCGATAAGACCGGTACGGTGACCAAGGGTCGGCCGGAACTGACGGACCTGATCGTGGCGGAGGGCTTTGAACAGAACGACGTTCTGCGCCTCGTTGCCGCAGTCGAAGCCCGTTCGGAGCATCCGATTGCCGAAGCCATCACCCGTGCGGCGCGCGAGAAAGCGGTGACCCCTGCAGGATTGGAGCCAACCAACGCGCAGAACTTTGAAAGCATCACCGGCTACGGCATCCGGGCAGTCGTTGATGGCCGTACGGTTGATGTCGGTGCGGATCGATATATGGAGAAGCTCGGCCTGTCGGTCGCACCTTTCGCCGATGCGGCCACGCGCTTGGGTCGTCAAGGCAAGACTCCGATTTACGCCGCCATCGATGGTGTGCTTGCCGCCGTCATCGCAGTTGCCGATCCGTTGAAAACCTCGAGCGTCGAGGCGATCAAAACGCTTCGCGGCATGGGCATCGAAGTGGTGATGGTGACTGGCGATAACGAGGCGACGGCGCGTGCGATTGCAGATCAGGTCGGCATCGACAAGGTTATTGCCGGCGTCCTGCCGGAAGGCAAGGTGCAGGCTATCCACGATTTGCGCCAGGGTGGCAAGATCCTTGCCTTCATCGGCGATGGCATCAACGACGCGCCGGCGCTTGCCGAGGCCGATATCGGCATCGCCATCGGGACCGGCACGGATGTCGCCATTGAAAGTGCCGACGTCGTGCTGGTGGGCGGCGATCTGATGGGCGCCGTCCACGCGATCGAAATGAGCCGTGCGACGATGCGCAACATCCGCCAGAACCTGTTCTGGGCCTTCGGCTATAACGTCGCGCTGATCCCGCTTGCCGCAGGCGCGCTCTATCCCGCCTTTGGCATGACGCTCTCACCAATGATCGGAGCAGGTGCCATGGCGCTTTCCTCGGTTTTTGTGGTGGCCAATGCCCTGCGTCTCAAGACCACAAGTGTGACGAGTGGAGCGGTGAAGTCATGAATATCGGCGAAGCATCACAGGCCTCCGGCGTTTCGGCCAAAATGATCCGTTATTACGAGCAGATTGGACTTATCTCCCCCGCAACCCGGGCCGACAATAATTACCGGCTCTATGGCGATCAGGAGGTGCATAATCTGCGGTTCATCAAGCGTGCCCGCACGCTTGGTTTTTCGTTGGAAGAAACTGAAGCGCTGCTGAAACTCTGGCAGGACAAGGCGCGGGAAAGCGCCGCCGTGAAAGCAATTGCTCTTACACATATTGCGGATCTTGAGCGCAAGATCGAGGATATGAGGAGCATGGTGAAAACGCTATCGCACCTCGCCCATTGCTGTGGCGGTGACCACCGACCGGACTGCCCAATCCTCGACGATCTGGCCGGAGCCGAACCATCAAAACGGATAACAGGAAGGAAAGACCATGGCTGAGACCACATTCACAGTGCCGGATATGACCTGCGGCCACTGCGAGAAGACCATCCGCAATGCGCTTAACGAAGCGCTGCCAGGGGCTGAGGTGAGTATCGATCTTTCATCGCATAAGGTCGTGGTGGATGGCGATGCCGATACGGCGATGGCGGCCATGCAGGAGGTGGGTTACACGCCTGAGCGAGCCGGATAGCCGGCTCGCCAACGCAAGATCGTAGCTGTCGCGGGCTCATTCAAACCTCGTCGAAAGCGCCACCTTCGCGGGAGGGGTTGCGGTTAATGACGCGCTCTTCTTCATCGTCCGGAAGAGCCTCGTCGCTCTCCTGGTAAGGGTCGTCTTCCGTTTCGAGCTCGTCTTCCTCGATCTCGTGCTCCAGCTCCTGCGGGATTTCGCCCTTCGCCGGGAGTTCTTCAACGTCCAGGCCGGTGATCGCCTGATCGAGTGCATCTTCACTTTCCAGAAGCGGTTCGCGCGGGTCCATCGGTTTTCCTCCTCAATGATTCGGGTTGGTTTAGGATTGGGTGGATGCGACCAAGATCGCCACCATGTAGATGACGAATGCCAAGATACCGATGCCCGCGATCACCAACACAATGCCTTTGCCGGCCTTGCGTTTTTCGCCTTTGTTCTCATTCGCCTGCGTCGGGAAATGTACGGGATCTGTTTCCTTAATCTGTGTCATCTGATCGCCCTTTTTAGAATCTCGTCATTCAGGAAAGGCGCCAAAGCCGCAAAGGTTCCTATCTTTACTGTTTGAGACTCCAGATTGTCGCATGTGCGACTGTCCCTGTAAGAGCTTTCAGATGCGCAGCGCGTACCGGCTTGAAGCTGGCAATGCGCTTGGTGCCCACATAGCGTCCCCGGTCGGCGAAAACCTCGATCGACCCGTAATCGACAAAGATGCGCAGGCGATAGGGGCGCGCACCTTCGGAGAGATACCGTGGCGAGGGACCATCCTTGCCGTCTTCATGGCGGATCCAGAGGCCCGTTTCGTCGCACACGACGCCGAGCCGCACGTCAGGATGATCAAGTTCAAGCTCGAAGGGCATGCCGGGTTTGCTGAGTTCGAACAGCAATTCGACGGCCCCTGTCGATAGATCGACACGGTCACCTGCGGCTAGGCGTGTGCGGTCCAGAATGCGATGCCGCAGGCTCTCAGCTGCGCCAATCGGTGGGGTGAGCAGCGCGCCATTGGAAAAATGCAGCCGCCGCGGCAGGGTCATGGATGTCGGAAAATCGATCTCTGGCGTTGCATCCGCCCAGTTTGCCAGCCAGCCGATCCCGACGATGCTGTCACCATCGAGAAACGCCTGGAACGCATAATTGTCGGTCCCGAAATCAAGCTCCTGGCCGAATTCCTTGACGAAGTTCTTACCGTCGAACCAGCCCACATCCGCCATGGTGAGGTTCTTGCGCCCGGTCACGGGATCTTCCGAATGCATCAGGCCGTAAGTCAGCACCCAGCGGGTGGAGCGGGCATTGGCCGGCCCGTCCAGCGGAAGCAGGCATGGGCATTCGATTGCGGTGGTTTTGTAGCGGGTCTCCACCCACAGCTTGCCGACATAGGTCCAGCCAGAGGCCGCCGTCGGATCCTGCGTTTCATAGAGCAGGATGACGCCGCCACTGTCGCTCTGACTACCGAGCAGCATCTTCCAGAGGCCATCGGGGCCGCGCACCACATAAGGGTCGCGAAAATCAGGTGTCAGCCCTTGCCCATCGGGCCGGTGGCCGAGAATGACTTGCGCCTGTCCTGCCATGATCAAATCGGAGGAGGTGGCGGTGAGCTGGATCTGTTGCTCGGGCACGCGGTCCTGCACCTGTTCGGTAAAGAACACGCGGATGCCGGTTCCTTCCACAAGCGGGATCGTAGACCCGGAATAGGCGCCACCGCGCTTGTCCGGCCGGGTCGTCAAATCTTCCGATGGGAAGAGGAAGATAGGCAGATGTCGCCAGCGCAGATAATCCGACGAGATGGCATGGCCCCAATGCATCGTGTTCCACCGAAGTCCGTGAGAGTAATGCTGGTAGAAGAGATGCGGATGGCCTTCGAACCGTCCAAATCCGTTCGGGTCGTTCATCCAGCCGAAGGGCGGGCGGAAGTGGTAGCTGTCGGGCAAATCCGGTGGGGCGTTGTCCGGCTTGGTGTGGACGACGGTAATGCCGGTCTCCAGCACGTCGGATGCGATGAACCAGTAGATCACTGAAACGGCCGTCGTCATCGTGTCATAGGTGATGTCCACGCGTCCGCCGCCGAAGACGTGATAGATGCGAAAACTGTACTCTTCGAGATTGGACGTAGAGACTTCGCCGAACTTGCCATTGGCGTTTGAAAATGACGCCGCGCCTGCAACATCCGGCTTCTTCGCCTTCAGCCATACATGGAACGTTGCATTGACGGGAAGGTCGGTGTGAATGGTCCGGATGGCGCTTTCAGCTTCTGTCGGCGCAGCGATGTCATTCATTCCACTATCCTTTCTTTGCAAACCAGGCTCAGAATAGGAATGAAAATGGCAGGTTAAAGTTCACCGGCAAAAAGGCTGGCCTGATGTTCCGACGTTGATGATGACCAGAACCGGCCCGAGCCCAGTAGCCATGTCAGGACTGAGGTGCCGCATGGAGAGACATAAGCCGCTGGCTCTCAGCGGCGGGGCTTTGTATCAGCTTCAACACTGGCAAAGTTGGGCTCGAAACCCAATATAGTGGCAAAAGGGAGCAAGCCCGTGATCCGTTTTGATAATTCCTACGCCCGCCTGCCCGAGCGCTTCAGTGCTGCTGTTTTGCCCACGCCGGTGAAAGCGCCGCAGCTTATCGCCTTCAACCGTCCCCTGGCGGAAGAGCTTGGCCTTGACGTGGACGGGATAGACGACGAGCGGTTGGCCGCGATCTTCTCGGGCAACGCCGTACCCCAAGGTGCGGAGCCTTTGGCCATGGCCTATGCCGGACACCAGTTCGGCAATTTCGTGCCGCAGCTTGGTGACGGCCGCGCCATTCTTTTGGGCGAAGTGATCGACGCTCAGGGTAGGCGGCGGGATATTCAGTTGAAGGGTTCGGGCCCGACGCGCTTCTCCCGCAGGGGAGACGGACGTGCCGCGCTCGGACCGGTTTTACGCGAATATATCGTTTCAGAGGCGATGTACGCGCTTGGCATTCCCGCAACCCGTGCCCTTGCGGCGGTCACCACGGGCGAGCGTGTTCAGCGCGAAATCGGCTTGCCGGGCGGTGTCTTTACCCGCGTTGCAGCAAGCCACATTCGCGTCGGCACGTTCCAGTTCTTCGCTGCGCGGGAAGATACAGACGCGTTGAAGTCACTATCCGATTACGTTATCGATCGGCATTATCCCGAGGCCCGCCAAGCCGAAAAGCCCTACCTCGCCATGCTTCAGGCCATTGCAGAAAGACAATGCGATCTGATCTGCCACTGGCTGATGGTGGGCTTCATCCATGGCGTGATGAACACCGATAATATGGCTGTATCCGGTGAGACCATCGACTTTGGCCCCTGCGCCTTCATGGATGAGTACCATCCAAACAAGGTGTTTTCTTCCATCGATGCGCAGGGCCGCTATGCCTATAACAACCAGCCCGGCATCGCCCAGTGGAACATTGCAAGGCTTGCGGAATGCCTGATCCCGCTTCTCGATGAGGATCAGGACAAGGCAGTAGATTTCGCCAACGGCGTATTGGCCGATTTCGCCAAAGCGTTTCCGAAACGATGGATTTCCGGCATGCGTGCCAAATTAGGCCTTCAGACTGAAGCAGAGGGTGACGAGCAGTTGGTGCAGGACCTTCTGGCGCTCATGCAGCGGTCTGAGGTGGATTACACCCTGACCTTCCGCAGGCTCTACGATGCGGCACAAGGCAATGCTGAACCGTTCCGTGGTCTGTTCATCGACCTCGCTGCCGCAGACGAATGGCTGGAGCGTTGGAACGCCCGCGCTGCGCAGGAGAGGAGTTCTGGCAAGGAGCGGGCAGACGCCATGCGCGCCATCAACCCAGCCATCATTCCGCGCAACCACAGGATCGAGGAGGTGATTGCCGCGGCGGTCGAGGACAATGATTTTAAGCCGTTCCACGAGATGCTGAAGGCGACCGCCCGTCCTTTCGAAGAACTGCCGGAATTCTCCGTCTACATGCAGGCGCCGATGAACCATGAGAGGGTCTTTAGAACCTTCTGCGGAACGTGAGGCTGGGTGGGAAAGAGTAGTTGCTTATATGCAACCCTATCTCAATGATTTCATGTCGTTATTGTCGTCCCATCGTTTGACCCGTAATCCTGAGCCAAGAGGGATTTTGGGGTGACATCGCATGAGCAACAGGTTTCATGGCCTTTCGGCATTTCCGCTGACGCCAGCGGATGAGAATGGCCGTGTCGATGTAGAAGCGCTGTCTCGCCTGATCGAGAGGCTGGATGCGGCAGGCGTCGATTCGATCGGGCTTCTCGGCAGCACCGGTAGCTACGCGTATCTCAGCCGCGAGGAGCGCTTACGCGCCATCCAGGCAGCGGTCGAATGCCTGAAGGGAAAACGAACCCTGATCGTCGGGGCAGGGGCACTTCGCACGGATGAGGCACTCGCTCTTGCAAAGGACGCAGAAGAGGCGGGAGCTGATGCGCTTTTGCTGGCGCCGGTCTCCTACACGCCTCTGACGCAGGAAGAAGCCTATCATCACTTCGCCGCCGTGGCCGGGTCCACTGCACTGCCGCTCTGCATCTATAACAACCCGTCGACCACCCATTTCACCTTCGGTGAGGAACTGCTGGTTCGGCTGGCCTATATTCCGCATATCCTGTCGGTGAAAATGCCACTGCCGTCGGACATGCAGTTCAAGGCGGAACTGGAACGGCTACGTCCGCGCCTCGGCGACGATTTTGCCATTGGCTATAGCGGAGACTGGGGCTGTGCCGATGCCCTGCTTCAGGGTGCGGATAGTTGGTACAGCGTGATCGCCGGGCTTCTACCCGTTCCTGCGCGGCGTCTGTTCACCGCTGCCAAGGCGGGCAACAAAGCGGAGGTCCAGCGCCTGCAAGCGTTTTTCGAGCCGCTCTGGCTGCTCTTCAAGACCTTCGGCAGCTACCGCGTCATCTATACGGCTGCCAATCTCCTCTCGCTCACCCACCGCCAGCCGCCGCTTCCGATCATGGCGCTCGGTGTCAGCGATACGCAACGCGTGGAGGAAGCGCTGGCGAAGCTTGCCGAACTGGACGCGCTGCCGGCAGCGACGCCATAATTCCGGCGTTTTGAGAGCGGTATTCCCGAGTGAAATTTTAGTCGAAAGCCTGTTTGCTATGTTGAAGCCTGTTGCCCTCGCAGCCCTGTTCGCGACCCTCGCCATGCCGGCTTTTGCTGGAACGGGGCTTCTGGAGCCGAGCCTCAAAATGCCTGTTTCGAAGTCGCAATCGAAGGGCGCACCGGTGCGTGTTGCCATCACGCTGGATGCCTGCATGGGCAAGACCGATTTTCGCATTCTCAACACGCTGGTGCAGGAAAAGATTCCGGCGACCATCTTCGTTACGGCGCGCTGGCTGAAACACAATAGCGAGGCCCTCGCAATCCTGATGGCCCATCCCGATCTCTTCGAACTCGAGAACCACGGGGAAAATCATATCCCGGCAGTGGATAAGCCGGTCTCGATCTACGGTATAGCGGCCGCCGGTTCTGAGGCTGCCGTCGTTCAGGAGGTTGAGGGCGGCCGACAGGCAATCCTCGCTGCCACCGGCAGGCAACCGCAATGGTTTCGCGGCGCCACGGCAAAATATACCAACACATCCATGACCACGATCAACCAGCTTGGCGAGCGCGTGGCCGGCTATTCCATCAATGGCGATGGCGGATCTCTTCTGGGAAGCGCGATGACGGCCAAGCATATTGCTGCCGCCAGGGATGGGGATGTCGTGATTTCCCACATCAATCAGCCGACCCATGAGGCGGGCGAGGGCGTGGTGAAAGGTCTTCTGGCATTGAAAGCGCGCGGCGTAACCTTCGTGCGATTGGACGACCCCGCCTTCAATCCGCCGTCGAATTGATCAGAGCTAACCCGCTCATCACGCCGGGAGGTTTGGCACCACACGACGCGATGGGAAGAGTTCGCGCGCAATCGTCATGCCGATGAGCGATAGCGGCAGGGCCAGCATCGCGCCTGCCGCACCCCACATCCATGTCCAGAAGATGATGGCGACGAAAACCAGGAACGGGTTGATCTCCATGTTCTTGCCGACGACCGCCGGGAAGACCAGATTTTCCATCAGTAGGTGGATAGTGAAGAATACGATCGAGGGAAGCAGCGCAAGAAACAGATTGTCATGTATGATGATGCCTGCGACTGCAAGCGCCAGCGTCATGGCCGTAATGCCGAGAAACGGGACGAAGCTGGAGAGAAACGCAAACAACCCCCAGAGAAACGGCATCGCAAGCCCGCCAAGAAAAGCGATCACGACCATGGAAACGCCAAGCGCTGCGTAGAGCAGCGAGGCGGTGGCGAAGTAGGAGCTGAGAACGGTCTCGATGGAGGCGATGGTGCGGATTGTTCTAAGCCGTTGATGGCGTTGCGGAAACGCCATGATCACGGCTTTGCGCAGCCGTAGGCGGCTATAGAGAAAAAGCAACAACGCGGCGAAGAACATCAGTCCCTGAACGATAGCCGGCGTCAGGTTGGCACCCACCACCGATATGATTTCACCACTGCGTGAAATCAGCGATTCCATCGAAATATTGCCGAGACTGAATGTGGCGGTCGAGATGTTGAGCCATCGCCAACCCTGGAGATAGGGCAAGAAGCGGTCGAGCGTGCGTTCAAGCAGCGCCGGGCCTTCGCTTGCAAGCGCCGACAGAGGCTCGACCAGCGAATTGACCACGAGAAAGAGAACAAGGGCCACCGCCGACGACAGAATGAGTGCGACCGCGAAACCTGGAACACCGTAGGAGCCAAGCTTCTCCGCCGCGACGCCGAGGATCATGCCGACGACGATCGCCATGACGATGGGGATGAGGACGAGGGACAGAGCGTGGATCACACTCATGAAGACGATGACGAAGAGGCCGACGACTGACCAGGCTACGGCGACATCAAGCGCCTCGCGCCCCAAAGGTTGCTGGCTGCGCGCATCGTCCTGTGCCGTTGCGAGTGCGCTTTTAATGACCGGATCGCGCGTTTGTTCGATGGGAAGCGCTTCGGCTTTCTTCTTTTTCTTCCGGCTGAAAACGTGATTGTTCATCTTTTTCCCGACACCTCATGGAGAGCTATAACTCGCCGTGGGGATCGCAGTTCCAGAAGCACTCAAATAAGAAAAGGAGCCCTGATGGCTCCCCTTCAAAGAGTTAGGCCGACAGCTTCAGGCCGATGCCCCACGGGTCTTTCACGGCGATCCCGTCACTCTGGCGCTCAGTTGGAATTTCCAGCCGATCCAACGCGACAAGCGCCCTGTCTAGGGTGTCTTTCTCGTTGAATTTCAGCGAGTAGCCCGAAAGGCCAGTCATGTTTTCCTCGCGCGTTACGGCGCCCCTGCTGTTCCAGATATTGGCTGCAACATGGTGGTGATAGGCGCCATAGCCGAAGAAGCTGGCGCCCGGATAGCGCGCCATGATCTTCAGGCCGAGAACATCCTGATAGAAAGCATCCGCCTGCGGTAGCGCGCCGACTTGGAGATGGATATGTCCGATTGCGGTGCCCTCTGCGGCCTGCCGGAACGGCGTTTGGCTGGCGCTGTCATAGAGTGCCTGCAGATCGAGCCGCTTCGTTGCCATCTCCACCGTTCCATCCGCCTGGTAGTTCCACTCATCCGGCTGCCGGTCACGATAGACCTCGATGCCGTTTCCTTCCGGATCGGACAGATAGATCGCCTCGCTGACGAGGTGATCGGAAGCGCCCTCAAGCTGGATATTGTTATGCGCCACATGGGCAAGCCAGTCGGCGAGAGCGTTGCGGTTCGGCAGGAGGAAGGCAGTGTGGAAAAGACCAGCTGCGGTGGCTGGTGCCTTTTCGGCATCGCTTGACGTTGTCAACGTCAAGAGCGGCAGACCGTTGACGCCAAGAACCTCACCGCTGGCACTCTTTTCAATCACCGAAAGGCCGATGATAGTCTGATAGAAGCGCGAGACCCGACTGAGGTCCTTCACCACCAGATGCGCCTGTCCCACATAGCCGGGACGCGTGAAGGCGAACTGCTTTTCCGTGTTCATTGGAAATGTCTCCATTTTGTCCGCTCATTTGCGAACCTGTTGACGTCAATATGGAGGTAGTCGATCTCTCGGAGAAGCTCACCATTCGGCGATAAACTGTCTAATAATCGTTGACGGTAACGCACCCAGAATTGACGTCCGTTATGGCGCGCTTTGTTGGGAGTAGCTATGATCGTGGGCAGGAAGCAGCAGAATTGCTTCCAAACCAAGGGAGCATGCAATGTACGGAAAAATTCTGGTACCTGTCGATCTCAGCAACGCCAGCAAGGCAGAGCGCGCGGTGAAAAAGGCCGAGAAGCTTCTCGATCAAGGCGGCCAGATCGTGCTGATGAATGTGGTGGAAGATCTACCGGGCTATCTGGCAATCGATGTGCCGATGGACATCATCGAAAATGCGGTGAAGGATGCCAAGAGCCAGCTCGCCGTCCTGAAAGAAAAGTCGCCGCATATCGCGTCCACGGAAATTCGAAGCGGCGCTCCCGCGCGTGAAATTCTGGCGCTGGCTGAAGAGATCGGCGTGGACCTCATCATCATCTCCTCGCATACGCCGGATTTCACCAATTACTTTATCGGCTCCACCGCAGATCGCGTGGTGCGCCATGCCAAGTGCTCGGTGCTGGTAGACCGTTAAACCGTCTCCGGTTTTGCAACAGGCGGGAACGGAAAGTGAAGTCTGACCGGCTCCGTCGTCTTGTTCCCGTCTCATATTGGCGTCATGATAAGGCGACCACAGACGGGAAGACGAAATGAGCGAGCTTTGGCCATTTGGCCGCCGGTATGACCTTCATGAGATAGTGGCCGATGGCATCGTCCATGGCGTCGGCATAGCCTTTGCGCTTGTGGGGGCAACCGCGCTCATCTTCTACGTTACCCTTTGGGGCAGCCTCAGCGCGATCGCAGCGGCTTGGATTTACGCGCTCGGCCTTATTCTCTGTCTCTCCATTTCCTTCACCTACAATATCTGGCCGCATTCCCGGGCGAAGTGGCTGCTCCGCCGGCTCGACCATTCGGCAATTTTCATTCTGATTGCCGCCACTTACACGCCCTTTCTCCAGCGCGGGATTGAGGATCCTCTGATCGCGCTGACGCTGGCCGGAATCTGGATGGCGGCGCTGGGCGGCATTTTCCTCAAATGCTTTTATCCCGGACGATATGACCGGCTGGCCATCCTGCTTTATCTTGGCATGGGCTGGAGTGGCGTGATGGTGGCAGAGCCTTTGTCGAACCATCTGGCGCCGATCACCATGTGGCTGATCGTCATCGGCGGCATGATCTATTCGATGGGCGTGATCTTCCACGTATGGGAGCGGCTGCGGTTCCAGAATGCCATCTGGCACGGCTTCGTCGTGGTTGCTGCTGCGGTCCATTATTCGGCCGTCATGACGAGCTTCAGCCTTACGCCGGCGATCGTCTCCTGATCCTGCCATTTGCACAAAGCCTGCTGAAAATCGCTTCACACGCTCTGCCTTGATCCCTATGGTCAGTACAGACATTGAAGCGGATATTGAGAATGAGCATTCAACTGCGCGACGCCACCGTCGAAGACCTGACCGGTATCATGGAAATCTACAATGATGCCGTGGAGAACACGACCGCCATCTGGAACGAAATCCTGGTGGATCTCGATAACCGCAAGGAATGGTTCAAGCTGCGCAAAGAGCGCGGCTTTCCGGTGATCGTGGCGATCAAGGACGGTGCAGTCGTTGGCTACGCCTCGTTTGGCGACTGGCGCCCATTTGACGGTTATCGCCACACGCGTGAACATTCGGTCTATGTGCACAAGGATGCGCGCGGCCACGGCATTGGCAGGTTGTTGATGCTGTCCTTGATCGAACATGCCAACGCAGCCGGGGTGCATGTGATGATCGGCGCCATCGAGTCCGAAAACGTCGCTTCCATTCGCCTTCATGAAAAGCTCGGTTTCCGGGTCGCAGGCCAATATTCGGAAGTCGGCAAGAAATTCGGCAGATGGCTGGATCTCACCACGATGGAGCTCAGGGTTCCTTCATAAGCGGCTAAAGCGCCGTGCGTCCTATTGGACGCACAAAGGACGCTCTATTTTTTTGAATCTACGCATCGTGCTTTCCGAAAATCGAGTCCGATTTTCGGGCCGATGCTGTAGAGCTGAAGCGGCTGCGATAGGCAGCAGGCGTGGTGGAGAATTGCTGGCGGAAATGGTGGCGCAGATTGGCGGCGGAGCCGAGCCCTGAGCTTTCGGCTATTTCCTCAATCGTCACCGTCGATGTCTCCAGCAAGTCCTTGGCCTTTGAAAGTCGCTGCAGCAAAAGCCACTTCGCCGGCGTGGTGCCCGTTGCCGCCTCGAAGCGGCGCAGCAGTGTCCGAGCACTCATCCCTGCCATAGCCGCCAGTTGCGCAACCGTGAAAGTCTTGGTGAGATCGGCCTGCATCGTATCAAGCAGCGGCCCGAGCCTTGCCTTTTCATGCGGCTCCGGCACGGCCTTGTCGATGAACTGCGCCTGTCCGCCGTCGCGATGCGGCGGTACGACCAACCGGCGCGCCACCATATTGGCCGCCTTGGTGTCGAAGTCGCGACGGATCAAATGCAGACAGAGATCGATGCCCGCCGCGCTGCCGGCGGAGGTCAGGACAGTGCCTTCATCGACATAGAGCACATCCGGCAAAACGGTGATGGCCGGATAACGCTCTTCCAGAGCCTTGGTGTAACGCCAATGGGTGGTGGCGCGTCTGCCGTCGAGCAGCCCGCTTGCTGCCAGAACGAACACGCCGGAACAGATGGTAAGCAGCCTTGCACCATTCCCATGCGCCTTCCGCAATGCCGCGCAAAGCGCGTCTGGAACGGGGGCATCTATTCCGCGCCAGCCGGGCACGATGATGGTGCCCGCCTGCTCCACAAGCTCCAGGCCGCCATCGGTCACGAAACGGACGCCACCGGTTGCGCGCATTTCGCCGTCATCCACGGCCGCTACCGCGAAGCGATACCAGTCCTCTCCCATTTCAGGACGAGCAAGACCGAAGACTTCCACGGCAACGCCAAATTCGAAGGTGCAGAGCCCGTCATAGGCGAGCGCCACGACGAGGCGGTTTGGACTGCTGCTCGGTTGCGAACGGTTTGTCATGATCTTTACGATATATGGCAATCCCGCCATCTGCAAAGGAGGAAAAGCACGATTTAAACTGGGGACGCTTTACGAAGAGGAGACAAACCATGAGCTATGTCACTGAAATACCTACGGCCCCGGCAGAGATCATTATCGACCATTTCTCCAAACGCCTTTCGGTGGAGACCGATTGTTGGGATGTGTTTGCATCCATGGAAAAGGGCGAGCAGGACTTCGTGCTTTTGCATGTCGTCGGTTCGCCGGAGGTATTTGCAAAGCGCCACGTGCCGGGCGCCATCCATCTTCGCCATGCAGATATGACGGAAGAGCGCATGCGGGCATGGCCGAACGATACGGTCTTTGTCGTCTATTGCGCCGGTCCGCATTGCAATGGGGCGGATAGGGCGGCTCTGAACCTTGCCCGACTCGGGCGAAAGGTGAAGATCATGATCGGCGGCCTGGCCGGTTGGGCGGATGAAGGCTTTGCCTTCGCGACAGGTTAATGAATGAGGGCCGCATGTAACGCTGCCCTCATTTCTGTTGCTCTACGCCGCCGACGCTCTTTCCTGGGCTTCATCGATCGGCCCGATGGTGGCGAGCAATTCAGCGTCCTCGCCGATCCCGGCATTGGGTGTGGTCAGCAGCGTATCGCCATAGAAGATCGAGTTGGCACCTGCCATGAGGCAGAGGATTTGTGCCTCTCGGCTCAGGCTTGATCGACCGGCTGACAAGCGCACGGTGGATTGCGGCATAACGAGGCGTGCTGTCGCCACCACGCGGACCAGTTCCAGCGGATCAATCCGCTCCCGCTTGGCAAGCGGCGTGCCTTCGACGGGGACCAGCGCGTTGATCGGCACGCTTTCCGGGTGGGGCGCGAAGCTCGCCAGCACCTGCAGCATCGCAGCGCGATCGCGAATGCTTTCGCCCATGCCGATAATGCCGCCGCTGCACAGTTCGATGCCTGCGGCGCGAACGGTGGACAGCGTCTCCAACCGGTCCTGGTAAGTGCGGGTGGTGATGATGCGGCTATAGAATTCCGGGCTGGTATCGAGATTATGGTTGTAGGCGGTCAAGCCCGCTTTGGCCAGGCGCTCGGCCTGGTGCGGTTTCAGCATGCCGAGCGTGACGCAGGCTTCCATGTCGAGGCGGCGCACGCCTTCCACCATTTCGATGACCGCATCGAACTCCTTGCCGTCACGCACCTGCCGCCAGGCAGCGCCCATACAGAAGCGCTCCGCACCAGCGGCTTTCGCCGTCGTTGCCATCGCCAGCACCTTTTGAGGGTTCATTAGCAGGTCGCGGGTGAGGTCGACCTCGCGATGATGAGCCGATTGCGGGCAGTAGGCGCAATTTTCCGGACAGCCGCCCGTCTTGATCGACAGGAGGCTCGCTTTCTGCACACGGTTCGGGTCGTGATACTGCCGGTGGACCGCATCGGCGCGGCCCACGAGTTCGAGCAGCGGAAGCCGATAGAGCGCGGCAATTTCGTCGACGCTCCAGTCATGCCGGATCGCGCCATCCTCTTTCGAAGCGTTAGTCATTGGCAGCTTTCTCCGTGGCCTTGACGTGAGGCAGAAGCATCGAAGCAGCAGCGACGACGCCGATCTTCAGCAGATCGCCAAGGATGAAAGGTGCAACGCCGACGGAAAGCACCTTTGCTGCGGGAAGGAAGGCCAGCAGCCATGCCATACCGAAGGCATAGACCACGACAAGTCCGACCAGCATGGCGAAAACACGTCGCAACAACGTCCCGTTTTGAGCAAGCCATCCCGTGAGCCCGGAGGCCACAAGGAAGCCGGCAAGATATCCGCCGGTAGGCCCCATCATGTAGGCCAGCCCGACGCCGCGCTCGGGGGAGCCCGAGAAAACAGGCAGTCCAGCAGCACCCGCTGACAGATAGGCAATGAAGATGGCGCAGGCCATGCGCGGCCCAAGCGCGACGGCAAAGCCCATCACCGCCAACGTATGGAGCGTCATCGGTACCGGCCAAAAGGTAACCTGCGTCTTCGCTGCCAGCGTCATTAGTGCCACGCCAGCGATGACCGTAAGAGCCTGACGAGGCAGACTGCGTGTTGAACGAAGCGTGGAGGATATCTGAATGTTTTGCATGGCGCCCTAAAATTATAGATAATTTAACGATGGAATTTAGCTTACTGGGAGTCTCGAAAGAGTCAAGGCGGAAAGAAAAGCCAAAAAATGCAATATTATCTATAAAAATATCGATCCTGATGAGGTCTATAGGTTTGAATCGAGACAGAAGGTCCCATCCGGCAGCATGGCGGACAAGGCAGGTGGGGGCTTAAAAAGGGAAATGCAGGTTGCCGACGAAAATGCGTCTAGCGGAGTGAGCGCGAGAGCTCTGCAATATGCGGTGGGAGACGTCGTCCAAATTGTTTTGATGAAGACGACGGTGCGCCGGAGCGGCATGGGCAACAGGAGCGTGCCCTTTTGAAGACGTTTCTGTGTTCCGGAGGCTTGGACATTCCGGACACAAAGTAAAAAGCCGGCGCTCGCACGCCGGCTTTGAATGTCATTCTTACGCTTGCGGTTCAAACACCATGGAGTGGCCGTTGATGCAGTAACGAAGGCCAGTCGGGGGTGGGCCGTCGGGGAAGACGTGGCCAAGATGACCGCCACAATTGGCGCAGCGGATCTCCGTGCGCACCATGCCATAGCTTACATCGCGATGCTCGGTGACGGCATCCGGTTTGACCGGCTCGAAATAGCTCGGCCACCCGCAACCGGCGTCGAACTTGGTGTCGGAGATGAAGAGCGGCTCGTCACAGGCGGCGCAACGGTACAGGCCCTTTTCAGTGCTGTTCCAATAGGGGCCGGTAAAGGCACGCTCGGTGCCGTGTTCGCGAAGGATTCGATACTGTTCCGGCGTGAGCTGTTCACGCCATTCGGCATCGGTCTTGGTGATTTTGGGAGATTTGAGATCGCTCATCAGAGGCCCCTTTCTATTGTCGCAGATATAGGGATGCTGCTTTGCTATTAAAAGAGGGACAAATCGGCGTGTAGTATGTCGTTTTCGCTGCTCAAAGGGTTGAGAGGTCTCGGCCTTTCCCATAATTCAGTCTGTTCTTATGGAGAGTCAGCAAGTGGCTCGCAAGGGGAGGCCAGATGGCATTCGGTGTCACGTCGCTGACATTCATCGCGCTTTTTTCGCCATTCCTGGCGGCACTGCTCGCGCCCGCGCTGGTTGGGAAGCTGGGCTCCAAGGCTGCCTGGCTGCTGGCGCTCATTCCCGCATTTGCCTTCGTCCATTTCTTAGGCTTCCTTACCGAGATCGCGGCAGGCGAGGTGGTGACCGGCGGTTACATCTGGGTGCCGAGCTTCAATCTCAGCTTTTCCTGGTTCATCGACGGTCTGTCCTTGACCTTTGCGCTGCTCATTACCGGCATCGGCACTTTGATCGTGCTCTACGCCGGCGCTTATATGGCCGGTCATCCGCAGCAGGGTCGCTTCCTCGCCTTTCTCTTTCTCTTCATGGGCGCAATGCTTGGGGTCGTCATCTCCGACAGCCTGATGATGCTGTTCGTCTATTGGGAGCTGACATCTATCACCTCATTTCTGCTGATCGGTTTCGATCACGAAAGGGAAGCGTCGCGCCGGGCAGCACTTCAGGCGCTCGTCGTCACCGGTGGAGGCGGTCTGGCGCTTCTGGCGGGCCTCATCTTCATCTGGAACATGAGCGGCACGACCCAGCTTTCGCTGCTGGTTCATGGCGGCGATGTTCTGCGCCAAAGCCCGTTCTACTTTGCAGCACTGCTACTCGTCCTCGGCGGCGCCTTCACCAAATCCGCGCAGTTTCCCTTTCACTTCTGGTTGCCCAACGCCATGGAAGCGCCGACACCGGTGTCGGCCTATCTGCATTCCGCCACCATGGTGAAGGCGGGCGTTTATCTTTTGATGCGGCTCAATCCAGTTCTCGGCGACACGGCAGCCTGGCAAATCCTGCTGCCATTCTTTGGCGGGCTGACGATGCTGACCGGCGCGCTGATGGCCATCCGCCAGACCGACCTCAAGCTGATGCTCGCCTATACGACCGTTTCTTCGCTGGGTCTCCTAGTGATGCTGATCGGTTTCGGATCGGAGCAGGCGCTCGAAGCGGCGGTGCTTTATCTGGTAGCGCATTCATTGTTCAAGGGTGCGCTCTTCATGGTGGCCGGCATCATCGATCACGAGACGGGAACCCGGGATGTGCGCCAATTGGGCGGGCTGCGAAAAGCGATGCCGATCACCTTTGTCGCGGCTTTTGCCGCCGCTCTCTCCATGGCCGGGCTTCCGCCCTTCTTCGGCTTCCTGGCGAAGGAAGAAATCTACTATGCCTTGGCCCATGCCAATCCTAGGGCGATTCTCTTCACCGGCGTCGCTATCGTCGGCAATGCGCTGATGTTGGCTATCGCTCTTGCCGTCGGCCTAAAACCCTTTGTCGGCATCGCGCCGCGAATGCCGAAGATAGCCCATGAGGCGCCGATCCTTCTGTGGCTTGGACCCGCGGTCTTGGCCGCTTCAGGACTTCTCGCGGCGCTGTTTTCCAGTCCGTTTCATTCTGCAATCTCCACACCGATGGCAACGGCGATCGCCGATGAGCCACGTGTGGTGGACATATCGCTCGTACCCCATATCGGTGTCCCGCTGGCGCTGTCGCTCTTTACCATCGGCCTCGGGATCATGGTCTTCACGATTCTGGGCACGGCCCGCGACCTGATGGATCGTACGCTGCAGGCCATCGGCCCCGGGCCGGACAAAGGCTTCGACGCCTTCATGTCCGCGCTGGTGCGCGCCTCCTACGTCGTGACCCGCGTGCTCCAGCCCGGCCGACTGGAGTTTTACGTGACTGCGACCTTCGCCATCATTGCTGCCGCACTTCTGGTCCCGCTTTTCTCGTACGGCGAACTGCCCGCAATGCCGGTCTGGCCACGCCACGCGCAAATCCATGAAGTCACCTTCATAGCCATTGCGGTGATTGGCCTCGTTGCGGTGCTGATGGCGGCAAGCCGTTTAACGGCGATTATCGCGCTTGGCATTCAGGGCTTTGCGGTTGCCGTTCTTTTCCTGCTGTTTGGCGCGCCGGATTTGTCCTTCACGCAGTTCATGGTGGAGACACTTTCGGTGGTGATCCTGACCCTGGTCATGACGCGGCTGCGCCTGTCGCCCTCGGATCATCGCCGCCTCGGCCGGAAGCTCCTCGATGGGACAATCGCAATAGCCTGCGGGAGCGGCTTTGCCCTGATGCTGCTGAAATCCACCGAACAACCTTTCGACAACAGCCTGACGGCCTTTTTCAATGCCTATTCCAAGATCATTGCCCATGGAAACAACGTCGTGAATGTCATCATCGTTGACTTCCGCGGTACCGACACGCTTGGCGAAATCGCGGTGGTGATGATCACGGCGCTCGCCGTTTTGGCGCTCATCCGTATTCGACCGGGAACGACCTTACGCCCTCGGGATAACAATCCGGATGACGATTATGAAAGCGCGGGGAAGGGCAGGGCATGAATACGCTGATCTTCAGAACTGCGGCACCCATCATCACCAGCCTGATGACGCTGTTTTCCATCTTCGTTCTTCTGCGCGGCCATAACGCCCCGGGCGGTGGCTTTATCGGCGGATTGATCGCCGTCTCGGCCCTGGCGATCTATGGCATTGCCTTCGGCGTCGAAACCGTGCGGCGTGCCATCATATTCCATCCGCTGTCGATTGCCGGTTTCGGCCTGCTGCTCGCAACACTCTCTGGCGTGACATCGCTCGTTGTCGACGTGCCGTTCATGACCGGGCTGTGGATTTACCCAACCCTCTTCGGCGTCGAAGTGCCGCTTGCGACCGTCATCTCCTTCGACATCGGCGTCTATCTCGTCGTGGTCGGCGGCTTCACCTCCATCGCGCTTGCGCTGGAAGAAAGGGATCGCGACTGATGGAAGCGATCTTCTCTATCCTCGTGGGCATCTTCTTCTCGACGGCGATCTATCTCATGCTGTCGCGTCACAGCGTGCGGCTTCTGCTTGGCATCGCGATCCTCGGCAATGCCGTCAATCTTCTGCTTTTCACTGCCGGGCGCCTGCATCGTGAGGTGCCGCCCATCATTCCCGCCGGTCTCGACGCACTGCCGGCCGATACCGCCAATCCGCTGCCTCAGGCCCTCATCCTGACCGCGATCGTCATTTCCTTCTGCTTCTTCTGTTTCCTGCTGGTCCTGGTCTGGCGGGCCTTCCAGGAGTTGAAGACGGACGACACGGACGAAATGCGCGCGGCCGAACCGCAAACCGAACCGCTTCCGCCGGTGGGGTATTGATGCCCGCGCAGTTCCTCCTCGCCGCATCCGGCCCGATATCTGCTGCCGATCTCTCCGCTGCACTCGTCATGCAGCCCACCACCCTTGCCGATTGGTTGATCGTGCTGCCCGTAGCGCTCTGCATCGGTCTCGGTGCGGTGCTGATGATGATCCGCCACCAGACCCGCCTCCACGCCCCAATCGCAATTGCAGGATTTGCCATCCTCGTCGGGCTTGATGCCGCACTTGTCTGGCGTGTCGCTTTTGATGGATCCTTCACCATGGTGATGGGGCGCTGGCTTCCGCCCTTTGGCATCGCCTTTACCGCGGATCTGACGGGAGCGTTGTTTGCGTTGACCGGAGCTATCGTGGCGCTGGTTTGCGCCATCCATGCGGCACGCGATATCGATGAAACGGGGAGGCGGTACGGCTTCTACCCATTCCTGATGCTGTTGATGGCGGGCGTTACCGGCGCCTTTCTTACCGGCGATATCTTCAACCTCTATGTCTGGTTTGAGGTCTTGCTCGTCTCCTCCTTCGGCCTCATCGTCCTCGGCTCGACGCGGGAGCAGATCGATGGCGCGCTGAAATATGGCATCCTCAATCTGATCGGAACGACGCTGTTCCTGATTGCCGTCGGTTATCTCTATGCCATCTTCGGCACGCTCAACATGGCCGATATCGCCCGGAAGGCGACGACCGTGGGCGAGACCGCGCCGTTGATCACGCTGGCATCTTTGTTCACGCTCGCCTTTGCCATGAAGGCCGCTGCCTTTCCGGTCAATTTTTGGCTGCCTGCATCCTACCACACGCCGAAAATCGTGGTTTCCGCACTCTTCGGCGGCCTGCTCACCAAGGTCGGTGTCTATGCTCTGCTGCGTGTCATGGTCATGCTGTTTCCGGTTCAGCGGGAGGAATTGAGCTTTATCATCGCAGTTTCGGCAGAGGTCACGATGATCCTAGGCGCCATGGGCGCCCTTGCCCAAAACGATCTGCGCCGCATGCTTGGCTATATCGTCATTTCTGGCATCGGCTACATGATGGCAGGCATTGCGATCGGTACCCAGGCAGCACTTGGCGGCGTGGTGTTCTACGCGCTGAACTCCATGGTGCTGATGACCGCCCTCTATCTCGCTGTCGGACACGCAGCGCGTCTCGGCGGTGCCTGGACGCTGTCCGGGCTGGGCGGCCTATACGCGAGAGCGCCATGGTTCTCGGCGATGGTGCTGGCACTCTTCTTCGCCGGAGCGGGCTTGCCACCCTTTTCCGGTTTCTGGCCAAAAGCCATGCTGACGAAATCCGCTATCGATATCGGTGCATGGTGGCTTGCTGCCGCCATTTTGGTTTCGGGCTTCATCTCCACCATCGCCTTGGCAAGAGCGTTTCTTCTCTGCTTCTGGAGACCGTCTACGGATGGCGCGCCGCGTACCGCTTCGGATGTGAAAGCGCCGTCCATAACGCCTGTCGCAGTACTAACAGCGCTGATCATTGCGGTCGGGCTTTTCCCTGAATCCCTGATGAAATTCAGCCAGGATGCCGCTTCTACACTTGGCGATCCATCCTCCTATATCCGCTCTGTCTTTCCGGAAGGAGCGCTTCGATGACTCTTTTCCTCATCGGCTCTCTTTTCGTCATTATCTGGCTTGCAATTTCAGCCAGCTACACGCTTGCTAACCTTCTTCTTGGCATCGTCATCGCGGCATTGTCGCTCGGTCTGATCCGCCACCAGATCGTTAGGAGCGATAGCAGGCGGGTCCATGTCATTCCGCTCCTGTCGCTGGTGGTGCTGTTCATCAAGGAATTGGCGCTGTCCGCTTGGACAGTCGCAAGGCTGGTGGTTCGGCCGAAGATAGAGTTGAGGCCGGGCATCTTTGCCTATCCGCTCACCGTTCAGGGCGACTTCGAAATCGCTCTCCTCGCCAATCTGATTACCCTGACGCCCGGCACGCTTTCGGTCGATGTGACCGACGACCGCAAAACGCTCTATGTCCACGCGCTGGACTGCAGCGATGTTGAGGCGACCAGAAAGTCGATTGCCGCCGGGTTCGAGCGCAAGATCATGGAGGCCTTTACGAGATGACGCCGGAACTCCTTGTGTCTTACGCCTCTTTTGCGGCTCTCCTCATATTGTGCGTCGCTTTTTTGCTTACCGTTTACAGGGCCGTCGTCGGACCGACCCTGCCGGATCGAGTTGTCGCTCTCGATATGCTCGTGGGAATCGCCATCGGTTTTATCGCAGTCATCGCGATTCGCACCGGCTTCAACCTCTATATCGATATCGCCATTGCTCTCTGTTTGGTGGGTTTCCTGGCAACGGTGGCCTTTGCCCGCTTCATTCTGTCGCGCCAACCGGAAAATAGGATCGATAAAATACAAATTCCTGACGCTTCAGACGTTGTTTCGCCGTCTCAGACACTGCGAAATGTAACAGGTAAAGTGCGGAAAAGCGCTGCCAAAGGTCGTGGAAAAAAGGCGAAAGACAGGGCGGAATGAGTTGGGTAATCGCATTGGTTGTAGCCGTGCTGTGTATCGGCGGAGCTCTATTTTCGCTCACCGCCGCCATCGGTGTTAACCGCCTCCCGGATTTCTATACGCGAATGCATGCTGCCTCGAAGGCAGGCACCGTGGGCTCCGCCCTTCTTCTTTTGGCAGTTGGCCTTTATTCCCAACAGCTTGCGGTATTGGGGTGCGCGCTCGTCGGCTTTTTATTTGTGGTTTTGACCGCTCCAATATCGGCGCATTTGCTTGCTAAATCTGCGCATCAGGCTGGATATAAATCCTCTTCCCAGACTGTCAAAGACGACCTGAAAGCAGATCGAAAGTTCAAATAAAAAAACATCTTCGCCCTAAACTTGTATGCTTTTCTTCTACTGAAAAATTTTGTTACCCGTTATTTTTTACATATCAATTTCTGTAAATCTTGTCTGAGTTGTTCCAAAATAATATCTGGACTTTTTTTGGTTAGGTGCTATCCACGGTACGCAAAGTTGCTGATGTTGATTTGCTTTTCGTTATTGGCGTTCCGTCGCTGCCTACATAGGACTGAAAAGTCTTGGCGGGTGACTTGCCGGAAATACAGTCACGAATGACGCAAATCGCGCCGGTATATTCCACCTTTTCTGCATGAGGCTCAGGGTTGGCTTCGTGTCATACACACAGGTGCAGTTTCGCTGGCCGTACTTTGCAATATTGGCGAATGTGGCTTTGCCCGTCGCTACGCGTGACATGAACAGGAGATATTTCAATGACGGAAACTACATATGGCGGAGCGCAGAATCTGCTCGTCGAGCTGACTGCGGATATCGTTGCCGCATATGTTAGCCACCATGTCGTTCCGGTTGCGGAACTTCCAAGCCTGATTTCCGACGTCCACAACGCGCTGAATGGCACCTCTGCCCCGGCTGTGGCTTCGGTTAGCGTCGAAAAGCAGAAGCCTGCGGTTTCTGTGCGTAAGTCGGTTCAGGATGATCAGATCATCTGTTTGGAATGTGGCGGATCTTTCAAGTCGCTCAAGCGTCATTTGACGACACATCACAATATTACGCCGGAAGAATACCGCGAAAAGTGGGATCTTCCGGTGGATTACCCGATGGTGGCTCCAGCCTATGCAGAAGCGCGTTCGCGCCTGGCAAAGGAAATGGGTCTCGGCCAGCGTCGCAAATCCGGTCGCTGATCTCTTCGCAGCAGCATTCGCAAAGACACGAAAGCCGGCCTATTTGGGTCGGCTTTTTGCGTTTCATCGGTGAACTGCCAGCGGTGCCGCCGCAACCAATAAAGAGGCTGGAGCGATATCATGATCGCGCCAGCCTTAGAGCGTTTCCTTGTTAAATAGAAACGTTCTGCCGGAGCAGGTTTTCGTCAGGGCAAAGGCGATTGGCGAAGGGCATACCCAAAGGTACGGTCGAGCCGATCGCCTTTGAGCCTGGCGGAAAGATGCCCGGCCCTCCCGTCGCGCCGCTTCGCCGTGCGAAGCGATTAGCGCGCCGGGCGATTGAAGCTCTTGCAGATTTGCCAGCAAATCTGCGGGAGGGTTGGTTGAAACGGGCCACCTGCTTGCCCGGACGGCTTGGCCGTATGCTTTGGCTACGGCACGCGCCCTCCGGACAATCAGTCGATCCCGTTTGAACCAACAGAACTGTTTCTATTTAACAAGGAAACGCTCTAAGCGGCTTGTTCCGGAGCATTTCCTTTAACAAGGAAACGCTATGATGAGTCCCCGAAGAGAAACGAGGGTGCCTCTCAGCCGACTTTTGCCAGCCCCTCGCGCGGCACGTAGTACTGGCCGAAGCGGTTGGCGAGGAAGTCGTCGAGCGCCACATCTTCCTGCTTGACGAAACCGCGCATGGGCAGTCTTTCGTTGGCGAGAAGATCGAGAACCGTGCAGATGCCGGACGCTGTGGTGATCTGGATCGCGCTCATCATGCGACCGGAGACGGGGCCAGCATATACCTTGTTCGCGTAGGTTTCCTGCATGAAGCGGCCATTCTTCGTTCCGCAGACGGTGACGAACACGATGACCACATCCTGCATGGTGGCGGGAAGGGCGTTTTCGAAGAGATCCTTCAGCACGTCGCGGCGATTGCGCAAGTTGAGATCGTTGAGAAGCGCCTTCATGATCGACACATGGCCAGGATAACGGATGGTGCGGTAGTTCATCGTCCGCACCTTGCCTTCTAAAGTCGCGGCGAGTGTCCCAAGCCCGCCGGATGTGTTGAAGGCTTCATAGGTCATGCCGTCCAGGGAAAACTCTTCTCGCTCTTCCAGCGCCGGAACGGCGGTCAAGCGCCCTTCGACGATCGCCTCGCACGGCTCGATATATTCATTGATCAGGCCGTCCGTGCTCCAGGTGAGATTATAGTTCAAGGCGTTGGACGGGTATTGCGGCAAAGCGCCGACACGCATGCGCACACTGTCCAGCTTGTCGAAACGCGACGCCAGATCGGCGGCGACGATAGAGATAAAGCCGGGCGCCAAGCCGCACTGGGGGATCAACGCCACTTCCGACGTTTCGGCCAGTTTCTTGACCTTGCGAGTGGATTCGACGTCTTCAGTCAGATCGAGATAGTGGGTGCCGACCGCGACTGCCGCTTCGGCTATCCCAGCTGTCAGATGGAAAGGCGCTGCCGAAAGAACGGCAAATTTGTCCTTTAACAAAGCCTGAAGGCTGAGCCTGTCGGTAATGTCCACCACTTCGGTATCAATCCGCTCATGGGATGGAACATTCGCCAGTTGATCGACCGCGCGATCGGCAACGGTAATGCGGTAATCGCCCGTCACGGCAAGCATCCAGGAAATAGCCGAGCCGATATTGCCAGCACCAACGACAACGATGTGTTTCATGATCTGTCCCCTCAAAGACTATTGTTGAGGTAATAGAATGCCGCCGCTTCATCACGATTCGTAGCTTCACTTTGTTCATATAGATGTATAAAACTATGCAAAACGCCGAAGGAAATATGCAGAATGACCATCACCGACAAGGATCGTGCACTGCTGTCTCTTCTGGGTAGCAATGCCCGCATGCCGGTTGCGGAACTGGCGCGCAAGCTCGGCCTGTCGCGTACAACGGTTCAGGCCCGGATCGAGCGGCTTGAGGCGGAAGGCGTCATCGCTGGCTATAGTCTTAGGTTGTCGGAAAATTACCTGTCCGGGCTGGTGCGCGCCCATGTGCTCATCACCATCGGCCCAAAGGCTTTGGCAACCGTCACGGTCGCATTGGCCGCCATAAAGGAAGTCACGACGCTGCATTCCGTCAGCGGCAGTTTCGACCTGATCGCAATCCTGGCAGCCCCATCCATCTCTGAGCTCGATGGGCTGATCGACACAATCGGCGCGTTGGACGGAGTGGAGCGCACGCTGTCATCGATCATCCTGTCGACGCGAATCTCGCGCTGAGGCGCTATCTCGTGCAGCCGCTCTCAGGTCGTTTTTCTCCAAAAGCCCTCTAGGCTTCATCCAGACTTCCCCGGCGCGCCTTGAAGAACATCTTCAGTCGCTGAAGATTTTCCGTGCTCCAACCTTCCGGCGCTGTGACCTCCATCCATGCCTCGATGTAGTGTTCGGGAGCATAGACATGGCCATAGCCCATGGGCGCAGTGGTCGCGGCGGTCACGTCCAGTGTCAATTGCAGAAAGGTGACAAGTGGGAACCAGCGGAACGAGGAGGAAACGTCGCGGCCGCGAGGCCGGTTCATCCATTCCGGCCGTCGGTAGACGGATGAGGTTTCGAAAAAGGTGATCGGGTCGCTCGCATACTGCAAATAGACGATCCGCATCGGCCCCCAGGGGACGTTCGGCATCGTCGCGGTCTGATACTGGTCGGCAAAACGGATGACGGATGAGTCGCGAAATTTCGGCAGCCACTGTGGTGTGCCGGGCACCCTCCCATTCGTCGCCATCCGCCATGTAGGGCTGGCAAAGGGTGGGCCGCTCCACAATGCGCCTTGAAACGGATCGGCCAGGACATCGTAAAGGTCTGACGACTTCTGGCTGTTCAGCGCACCGAGGCTCAGCCCATGAAGATAAAGCTTGGGGCGCGTTTCTTTCGGCAGCGTCGCCCAATAGCCGTAGATTTCCTCAAACAAGGCGCGCGCCGTTTCCACGCCGTAATCCGGCTCGGTGAGGAGGGCGATCCAACTGGAGAGATAGGAATACTGCACCGCCACGCTGGCGATATCGCCATGATGCAGATACTCAACCGTATCCAGCGCCTCAGGATCGATCCAGCCGGTCCCGGTCGGCACCACCACGAGGAGGGCGTGGCGTTCGAAGCCTCCCGTGCGTTTCAATTCTTCCAGCGCAAGTTTCGCCCGCGCCGCTGGCGTGTCTGCGGAATTGAGCCCTGCATAGACGCGGATCGGCTCAAGTGCTGCTTTCCCCGTGAAGCTGGAAATCTCTTGCCCCGTAGGGCCAGTCGCCACGAACTCCCGTCCACGCCGCCCGAGCGATTGCCATGTCATCAGGGAGGTTTTGCTGCCGGTCTTCAGTTGGTCCGTCGGTTGTGGCACATCCGACTCGATCAGACTATCCACCTGTTTCAGCGAACTGTCAGCAAAGCGCAGGCCGATGTCGAAGATCAGACCGTTCAGTACCATCCAAGCAAGCGCGATCGCCGCAACGACACTTACGACATTCGCCAGCCGATGAGGCAGGAAGCGGCGACTGCGCAGGGCCAGCAAACGACGAACGAGTTGGAAAAGGCGCCCGGAACCAATCAGGATCGCTGCGACTGCGATTGCAATCGCTCCTGTCCTTATCGGGTGGCTGCTGTCGAGTGGGCTCATCTCCATCAAGATACGGATGGAGTTCTGCCAGGTCGCAGCCTGCCAGAGAAAGCCGATGGCCGCGACGGCGGCGGCAAGCGACAGGACGAAGCGGACACCCCGCCTATCATGCCGGGAGAGCTGCGGCAGTTCCAGATAGAGATAGACCTCCTTCAACACGGCACCGATGAGGTATCCGATCGCGAAGGAGAAGCCGCAGAGCACACCTTGCATGACGAAGGTGCGCGGGAGAAGGGAGGGTGTCAGCGAAGCACAAAACAGCAGTGTCCCAAAGACGATGCCGGTGCTGGACAGCGGTCCAAGAAAACGCCTGATCCACCACAATGTTTTATACCTCCACCTGCTTTGATCACTGGGGAAAACGCACCCCAGACAACCGCGTTATGTGCGGTCCACGCACCAATCTAAAGCATGTCGCGCAAAAGTGTGTAGCGGTTTTGCGATAACGACATGCGATAACAAAGACCTAAAGCGTATGAGCGAATCTGAAAGATCGCGACACGCTTTAAGACAAGCTTTGCGACCGTGGAAAGAAATTGACACACAACAAAAAGCCCGCGACCGACTTTCGTCATATCGCGGGCTATGTCATCTGCCGGAACACGCCATCATGGCGTGCATGCGGCAATCACTTCTTTGGAGACTGCGAAGGCTTTGGCTGGCTGCCACCTTCACGCATCTGCCGCCACTCGCTCTCGAGGCGGTCGTAAATGTTCTGGGGAATTGTCGCTGTCATGGCATTCCTCCTGACTGGGTTGATGCAGCTCCATTAGCGGGCTCTGAAACCAAGTAAGAGGGCGAGAGGTTCCCGGATTCAAGCAATAATTTTCTCTTAAATCGGTTCGCACCTATTAAAATCGATTAAGAAATTTTCAAATCGATTTAAGTGGCGCTCTCAGGATGTGGAAAATCTGCACCTTATTGGGCGTCTCTTTTCATAGACGCGCCGAAACCATCCAGTGACCGTGATTCCCGCTACCCGCGAGCAGCTGCGCCATCATTGAAAACCGTTCCACAACGACGCGCCTTCACTGCTCTTCTCCCTGTCTATGACAGGTGGTTTCAGTAGAATGCCGTGCGCCCCCGCCCTGTAAGCTGGATTGAACCAGTTGCGGCGGGATGATAGGCGATTGCTTCAGTCTTCTGCCGCGACGTTTCAATAGACAGGTGCATGCCCATGATCCGCCACATCGTTTTCTTCACCGTTCCGGAAGCCAATCGAGACGCCGTGCGCAAGGGGCTTTCGGGCCTGACGGCCATCCCTCACGCCTCGAAGCTGGAGATCGGCGAGAACGTCAAGAAGGACCAGTGGGGCAACTCGGTGGACTTCATCGTCTATGGCGAATTCGAGAGTGAAGAGGCGCTCGCCGCCTATAAAGCCGACCCGGCCTATGATCTTTCGACCAGAACCGTGAAACCACTTCGCGATACGCGGATCGCCGCGGACTTCGATGCCTATAAGGCGGTGACGTCCCCGATCAAGTAAGCTCGGCATTGATGATGGGTCAGTCACCGGGAATAGTATCATACCAGTCGATAAGCGGTTGATACCTCAGGTATTTGGGACGACAAGGCGTGCTGTTTACTGCCTGCTCAACCACTTTCTGAATGGGTGGACTCTGTTTCTGAAGTCTTGTTCGCAAGTGATTCAGAAGACTCGGAAAAAACCGCGGTCGTAGCTGAGGGCGGGTTCTTTGTTGCCGCGATACAAGCTTGCAGTAGTCTACACGGCAATGGTTACACCTTTCTGAAAGGATGACGTCGGTCCCGCTTCGGTCGGGTTGCTATCCCCAGCTTGAACGGAAGCAAAAGCCCACATTCATTTGCCATTCAGACGCTTTGGGCTAAATATTGCCTCAACAAACTATTTCGACGTGCATCCGACTTTTTGTGGAAGTTTTTGCAAATGGCATCACCTCTAATCATCGCGACGCTTGCAGCCGGAATGTCCGGCTTCCCTGCGCCGCAGGCTGATTGGCGGGCCGGAGCCGTCGAAGCGCCGATTGTTCGCGTTGCGAGCGACTGCACCGGAGCCGTCTCCCGCGTCGTTCGGGAAACCGGCGGGCAGCTTTTGTCGGTCTATCCGTCCGGTGACGGTCAATCCTGCGTGGTGACGGTTCTTGTGCAGGGCAATGGCGAGCGCCCCCGCAAGGTCACGATGCGCGTGCCGATGTAGTTGAACCCCGATCGAAATCTCCATACATCTGCTATAGACACATTTCGAGTGCCGGCTCTGCTGCCGGTTGGACTGAAAAGGGGCAGACGATGCGCATTCTCGTGGTCGAGGACGATACCAACCTCAACCGGCAACTGACCGACGCGCTGAAAGAAGCGGGCTATGTGGTCGATCAGGCGTTCGATGGCGAGGAAGGCCACTACCTCGGCGATACCGAGCCCTATGACGCGATTGTGCTCGATATCGGTTTGCCGCAGATGGATGGCATCACCGTTGTCGAGAAATGGCGCTCTGCTGGCAAGTCCATGCCGGTTTTGATCCTGACCGCGCGCGATCGCTGGAGCGATAAGGTGGCCGGCATCGATGCTGGCGCCGATGATTACGTAACCAAGCCTTTCCATGTGGAAGAAGTGCTGGCCCGCGTGCGTGCGCTGATTCGCCGTGCGGCAGGCCACGCGTCTTCCGAGATCATCTGCGGCCCGGTAAGGCTCGACACGAAGTCATCCAAGGCAACCGTGAACGGTGTGACCTTGAAGCTGACCTCGCACGAGTTCCGTCTTCTTTCCTACCTTATGCATCACATGGGCGAGGTCGTCTCGCGCACCGAGCTGGTCGAGCACATGTACGACCAGGATTTCGACCGCGATTCCAACACGATCGAAGTTTTCGTCGGGCGCCTGCGCAAGAAGCTCGGTGTCGATCTGATCGAGACCATTCGCGGTCTCGGTTACCGGATGCAAGCACCGCAAGATGCGAAGTAATTCACTCACCGCCCGCGTTCTTTTGCTGGCCTCGGCATGGTCCGTGCTGGCACTGGTGGTGATTGCAGTGGTGATTTCGACGCTCTATCGCCAGGGCGTCGAGCGCAGCTTTACCGATCTGCTGCGCGCACAGCTTTACAACGTCATCAATTCGGTGACGATCTCCAACGAGAACACCTTGGCCGGTAGCCCACAGCTCGGAGACCTGCGCTTTTCCCAGCCGGATACGGGCTGGTACTGGGTGGTGGAACCGCTCGGCAACTTCCAGACGGCCCCTTTGGTCTCCTCTTCGCTCGGTGTTTCCAAGCTTGCCGTTCCGAGCATTCTCGATGTTCCCTTCGACAATCGCTACGAGCGTTATTACACGCTGACCGATCAGGCCGGAAACCGCATTCAGGTGGCTGAGACCGAAGTCGTGCTGGATGGAGAGGGCAGGGCCGCACGGTTTCGTGTGACCGGCAACCTCAACGTCGTTGAGGACGACGTGCGTGATTTTTCCAACAGCCTTTATTTGGCGCTTGCCGTCTTCGGTGTCGGCAGCCTCGTCGTCAACGGTCTTGCGATTCTCTATAGTCTTCGTCCACTCGACCGTGCTCGTGTGGCACTCGGGAAGATTCGCGGTGGTGAGGCCGAGCGGCTGGAAGGTGAATTTCCGCGTGAAATCCAGCCGCTGGCGCATGAGGTCAATGCGCTGATCGAGAGCAACCGGCGCATCGTCGAACGCGCCCGGATGCAGGTGGGTAACCTGGCCCACTCCTTGAAAACGCCGATCGCAGTGCTGTTGAATGAGGCGCGCACGCTGGACAGCCAGCACGGAGACTTGGTCCGAGCCCAGGCGGACGCCATGCAGGCACAGGTCCAATCCTATCTGTCGCGTGCTCGTATCGCTGCCCAGCGCGGCTCGATCCTCGCACGAGCGGAGGCCGAACCCGCGCTGGAACGCCTGATCCGGGTGATGCGGCGTCTCAATCCCGACAAGGCCTTCGAACTCGATCTCCACCAACCCGGCACCCTTCTCGCCATGGAGCAGCAGGATCTGGAAGAGGTTGTCGGCAATCTTCTCGAAAATGCTGCCCGCTTCGCTGACAAACATATTGTTGTGCGCATGACCAATGGCAGCCATCCATCCTCCGATCCGGACATTACGCGCCGCGCTTGGATCGAGTTGACTGTCGAGGACGATGGACCGGGTCTCGAACCCGACCAGATCACCGAGGCGCTGAAGCGCGGTCGACGGCTCGACGAAAGCAGGCCGGGCACTGGTCTTGGTCTGTCGATCGTCAGCGAAGTGGTTTCCGAGTACCATGGCAGGTTCACCCTGTCGCGTAGCGAACTCGGCGGATTGAAGGCCACGCTGCTTTTGCCGGGCCTATCGAAAGAGCTTGCTTAAGACACGCGAAAAGGCAATTAATTCAAGCCGGAAGACTGATGAGGATATGCCTGATGACTTGCGGCGCGATGCCGTTGCTAGGCAGGCCTTAGCAGCAGTTCAGCGTTGGCAAGGAGTGGTGTTTTGATGGAAGCGATGTGCAGTGCAGATGTGAGAGCAACAAGGTCTCGCTTAGCCCGACCGGTTGTGCTGTCCCTGATCGTCGTTTCTGTTCTTAGTTCCTGCACCACCTCAAACACCCGTGGTACGGCAAGTGGTGGAGGCCTGTTTGGAAGCCGCGGATCGTCTTCCGTGTCCTATATAGCCAACCTGCAGGGCGGTATCGTGTCGCGCAGTGGCGTCCAGCTTAGCCGCGGCGATTACAATAAGGCTCTGGAAGCGGAGTATCGTGCGCTCGAAACCGCGCCCGGTGGACAGGCCGTGACCTGGAGCGGCAGCGCCAGTGGTGAGGTTATCGCCAACGCGCCCTACCAGGTGGGCAACCAGAACTGCCGTCAGTATTCCCATACGATCAATGACAATGGCCGCGAGGCGAAGGTGCGCGGTGCGGCCTGCCGCAATACGGACGGAACCTGGACACCCCTGACCTAACGTCCTCGGTCTGACCATCCCTCCTGGCGAGTGAGCGCGGTTTTCGCCCGCGGGTTCGCGCTTGCGATAGGTTGCTGCGTGATCGTTCCGGCAGAAGCGAATGCTTCCATTTGACTTGTGTCAAGGAAGTCGTACCTCTTCCTGTGAGAGAACGTCGCGCGGCCGATGGCCTCAAATTCGTGTCATCCCGTTGCGGCTTGTTCCAAAGCAGCGCGCATTCGAGTAGTTGATTGGGAATGTTCTGGATCCTCGTTGCCATATTGACCGCGGCTGTCGCTATTATTCTCACCCATCCTCTGATGCGCAGCAGGCAGGACGTCGTTGTCGATCGAGCCGTTGTTGATCGAGAAGGAGAGGTTGCCGTCTATCGCGATCAGCTGGCAGAGCTTGAGCGCGAACGCGCATCCGGCCTGATCGGGGAAACGGAGGCGGAATATGCGCGCGCCGAGATCGGGCGACGCCTTCTGGCTGCGGCGTCGGGAAAGAGTGAGCAGGACACTGCCTTGACCGCTCGCCGACATAGTGTGATCGCAAGCCTTGTGACGGCGGCTTTACCGGTCACGGGGCTCTGTCTTTACTTGTTCATGGGAAGCCCCAATCATCCGGACATGCCGCTGGAAGCACGTCTGGAAAATCCCGGCAATGACATGAACCTTTTGATCGCCAAGGCGGAGCGGCATCTGGCGCAGAACCCTCAGGACGGCAATGGATGGGACGTGCTGGCGCCGATCTACTTCAAGACGATGCGCCTTGGCGACGCCGAAATGGCCTACCGAAACGCCATACGCTTGCTCGGCGATAGCCCCGAGCGGCTGACGGGACTGGCCGAAACGCTGGTTACAGCCAACCAGGGCATCGTCACGCAGGAAGCTCAATCGGCCTTTGCTGATGCGGAAAAGTTGCGGCCCGGCAATCCGCGCGCGCAGTTCTATCTGGCGCTTGCGCTGGAGCAGGCTGGCAAGAAGGATGAAGCGCGCGACGCCTTCGCGGCGATCTTGAAGGCCTCTCCAGCCGGAGCGCCCTGGATACCGCTCGTCAAGGCGCATCTGGAGGCAACCGGCGGCGATGCGGCGGTTGCTGCCGCGCCAATGCCCGAAACACCGGGTAATCCAACCGCTGAGGATATTGAGGCTGCCAACGCCATGGCTCCAGAGGATCGCAAGGCGATGATTGCCGGAATGGTGGAAAGTCTCGACGGCAAACTTCGTGAGCAACCCGACAATTTTGAAGGGTGGATGCGGCTATTGCGCTCCTATGCCATGCTGAACAATGAAAGCAAGGCGAAGGAAGCATTGCAGAATGGGCTGAAAGCCTTTCCACCCGCAGGAGAGCAGGGCAAGAGACTGCTGGCCTTGGCGCAACAACTTGGCATTCCGGCCGAGGGAGTGACGCAATGACGCGCAAACAGAAGCGATTGGCGATCATCGGCGGTGGCGTGAGCTTCATCATGCTTGCCGTATTTCTGGTGATGTTCGCCTTCGGCCAGTCCATCGCCTACTTCTACATGCCAGCTGATCTCGAAAAGATCTCCGTCGCGCCGGGTACGCGCATCCGCCTCGGCGGCCTGGTGGCGGAAGGATCGGTTAAGCGTGGCGAAGGCCGCACCGTGAGCTTCACCGTGAGGGACGGGTCTGGAAGCGTTCCAGTCAGCTACACCGGCATCCTGCCGGATCTTTTTCGCGAGGGCCAAGGCGTGGTGACGGAAGGCGTGTTCGATGCTGCGACTCATGCCTTCATGGCAGATAGCGTGCTTGCCAAGCATGACGAGAACTACATGCCGAAAGAAGTCGCCGACCGGTTGAAAGACAAGGGTCTTTGGCAGCAGACGCAAGATGGCAACAAGACCGGGGCGACCAAATGATCAGTGAAATCGGTCACTACTGTCTGATCCTCGCGCTCGCGGTTTCCGTCGTCGTCTCCATCCTGCCGGTCATCGGCGTTCGCCGTCACGATCGGGCGCTGATGGATGTCGCGTCCACGGGCTCGCTTCTGATGTTTCTTCTGGTGGGTCTCGGCTTCGGTGCGCTGACGCATGCCTATGCGGTTTCCGACTTCTCGTTGAAAAACGTCTTCGAGAATTCGCACTCTTTGATGCCGATGATCTACAAGTTGACCGGCGTATGGGGCAACCATGAAGGCTCCATGCTGCTCTGGCTTCTGATCCTGGTGTTTTTTAGCGCGCTGGTTTCCGTCTATGGCCGCAATCTGCCCGATACGTTGAAAGCCAATGTGCTCTCGGTGCAGGCCTGGATCAGCACGGCCTTCCTCCTGTTTATTCTGTTGACCTCCAATCCATTCCTGCGTCTTGATCCTGTGCCGGCTGAGGGACAGGATCTCAATCCAATCCTCCAGGACTTCGGTCTCGCCATCCATCCGCCGCTGCTTTACCTCGGCTATGTTGGCTTCTCCGTCTGCTTTTCCTTTGCTGTTGCGGCCCTCATGGAAGGCCGCATCGATGCGGCCTGGGCCCGCTGGGTGCGGCCATGGACGCTGGCTGCCTGGACCTTCCTGACCGCCGGTATCTCCATGGGCTCCTACTGGGCCTATTATGAACTCGGCTGGGGAGGCTGGTGGTTTTGGGACCCGGTTGAAAATGCCTCCTTCATGCCCTGGCTTGCGGGAACAGCGCTTCTGCATTCGGCGCTTGTCATGGAAAAGCGCGAGGCGCTGAAGATCTGGACCGTGCTTCTGGCGATCATGACCTTCTCGCTGTCCCTGCTCGGCACCTTCCTCGTCCGCTCCGGCGTGCTGACGTCGGTGCACGCCTTCGCCACCGATCCGAGCCGGGGTATTTTCATTCTCTGCATTCTGATGATCTTCATCGGCGGCGCCTTTTCGCTCTTTGCCTGGCGCGCTCCCACGTTGAAGGCAGGTGGGCTGTTTGCGCCGATTTCGCGCGAGGGCGCGCTGGTTCTGAATAATCTGATCCTGACGGTCTCCACCGCCACGGTGTTGATCGGCACGCTTTATCCGTTGGTTCTCGAAACCCTGACCGGCGAGAAGATCTCTGTCGGCGCGCCCTTCTTCAACATTACCTTCGGGTTGTTGATGATCCCGATTCTGATCGTGACCCCCTTCGGGCCGATGCTTGCCTGGAAGCGCGGCGATCTTTTGGGCGCCTTCCAGCGGCTTTATGTGGTTGCGGCTTTGGCGGCGCTCGCGGGACTGGCGCTCTGGTACATCGAGCATGGCGGGCCGGTACTGGCAGCACTCGGTATTGCGGCAGGCTTTTGGCTGATCTTCGGTGCGCTTGCCGATCTCTGGTATCGCGCCAACTTCGGCAAGCTGGCGCTCGGCGTGGCGTTGCGCCGCCTCAAGGGCCTGCCGCGTTCGGCTTTCGGCACGGCGCTGGCACATATCGGCCTGGGTGTTACGGTCCTTGGCATCGTCACTGTGACGACCTTTGAGACGGAAACAGTCGTCGAGATGAAGCAGGGCATGGTGGTGGAGGCAGGTGGCTACAGCCTGACTTTCGACGGCATCCGCCATCACGTCGGCCCGAATTACACCGAAGATCGCGGCCACTTCACCGCCCGCAAGGCGGGCGTAGAAGCGGGCGATGTCTGGTCCTCCAAGCGCCTCTATACGGCGCGCCGTATGCCGACGACGGAGGCCGGCATCATGACCTTCGGTCTCTCACAACTCTACGTCTCTCTCGGCGACCCCATGCAGGATGGTGGTATCGTCGTGCGTATCTGGTGGAAGCCCTTCATCCTCTGCATCTGGGGCGGTACGCTGTTCATGATGCTGGGTGGTTTCATCTCGCTCTCCGACCGACGCCTGCGTGTGGGCGCGCCGAGCCGCAAGGCCAAACCTGCGAAAGCTGCAAGCCTGGAGCCGGCGGAATGAGAGCGATGCTGGCAAGATTATCTCTGCTCATCGTTCTGGCGCTCAGCGCCGTTCCCGCCTTTGCCTTCAACCCGGACGAAGTCCTTTCCGACCCTGCGCTCGAAGCACGGGCGCGCAATCTAACCGCACAGTTGCGGTGCATGGTGTGCCAAAATCAGTCGATCGATGACAGCAATGCGGAGCTTGCCCGCGATCTGCGTCTTCTCGTCCGCGATCGGTTGGTGAAAGGTGACAGCGACGACGCTGTCATCAACTATGTCGTCTCGCGCTATGGCGAGTTTGTGCTGCTGAAGCCGCGCTTCAGCGCAAGGACGCTGGCTCTATGGGGCGCCCCGGTCGGTCTTCTCCTGATCGGCGGTGCGGCGGTCTTCATCTTCTCCCGTCGCCGCGCCGCGCTCTCGGAAGGCCAGAAACTGACGGCGGATGAAGAGGCGCGCATTCGCGAACTGTTGGAGCGCTAGATTTCAGGCCGTTTGCGCTCGTCCGGGACGGTCCGAGATGATTCGGGCCAGGACGTTAAGAAACGGCCAGTACCCAAAGAACCTTTGCATCGTTTTCACTCGCAGAAGTCCAAGCATGCTCCACATTGGCGTCATAGTAATAGGAGTCGCCGGTGCTGAGCACGAGTGGCTCATAAATTCTGCTGTGCACAACCAAGGTTCCTTCAAGCACGGTCAGGAATATTTCTGCTTCCGATTTTGCCCAGGCCTTGTAATCATCCGGTGAGCGGGCGGACACATAAGTCAAAATCGGCGTCATCTTCTTGTTTCGCAGGTCGGAACACAGAAGAGTGTTAGCGCACGTGTTCGAATCGTGCTGCTTCCCATCGCCAGCGCGGGTGATGCTACGCCGTCCGTAGGTTTGCTGGTTGCTGCTCTGATCGCTCAAGAGCTCCATCATATCGACGCCAAGACCCTGAGCGATGCGCTGCAAGGTTCCGATAGTAGGCGAAAGCTCGTTGCGCTCAATTTTTGAGAAAGCGGACGCAGATACTCCTGTGGCCCTGCTGATGTCCTGTAGGGTAAGCTTTCTGCCTTTGCGGATGTCGTAAAGACGTGCCCCAATGTCTACGTCGGCCGGACTGGTCTCCCGTATACGGACGCTTTCGTCAGTATGCAGACGCACAACATCTTGAATTACAAGACCTTGTCCCCGCGCGGCTTGGCTCGGCATGATCTTCTCCGTCATGAATGATCCTTTCCACATCTGTAACCAGACAAAGGTCGGAGCGCGATGAAATCCGATTTTTATCTGAAGCTACAAATTTTTCCTATAGTGAATTTTTTATCCAAAAGGATTGACATGTAATGTTTCGTCGTAAATCATTGCAATAGTGAAGCGATCAACACAACGAGAAAACCGGGGAACGGCCGCGATCACACAAGATATCCTTGCGTCTTCGCGCCTGTCCTTTTGCAGGGACATTTGAATAAATGACGTTATCCGCAGAAAGCATCCGCGGCCTCTATACGGCCATCGTTACACCGCTGAAGGAGGACAAGTCGGTCGACATCGCTTCTCTCAGGAAGCTCGTGCGGTTCCAATTGGATAATGGGGCGTCCGGGATCGTGCCGATCGGTGGAACCGGCGAGTATGCCGCTTTGTCAAGATCGGAACGCAAAACCGTCGTCGAAGTCTGCGTGGAAGCTGCCGAAGGTCGTCCGGTTATCCCAGGCGTCGTTTCGCCGGGCTATCAGGACGCCGTCGAGGCAGGCAAGGACTTTGCGGCAGCTGGCGCTTCAGCGGTCATGACGGTCACGCCCTATTACGCAACCGGAACCCAGGACGCGATCAGATCCTATTTCAAGCAATACCGGCAGGACGTCGATCTCCCGGTTCTCCTTTACCAGATCCCTTATCGCACCAATGTTTCTGTTACCGCAGAGACGATTGCCGGCATGGCAGAGGACAATTCGATCATTGGGATGAAGTATTCATCTTACGATGTGCCGGAATTTATCAAAACCGTGAAAGCTGCAGGCAGCGAGATCGCGATCTTGAGCGGAGAAGAGTCCCTGTTTGCAACACATGTCGCCCTAGGCGCCCGGGGCGGTGTTCTCGCGTCGGCCACGATCTATCCGAGGGTTTGGGTGGATGTTTTCGAGATGGCAAGCAAGGGTAAGCTGACGGAAGCTCTCGCCCTTCAGGCGCCTGTCAATGACGTGGTGAAAACGATCTTCCTCGAAACCAACCCTGGTCCGCTTAAAAAATATATGGAACTCGCGGGCATGCCTGTCGGCAGCGTGAGATTGCCATTGCAGGACCCGACACAAGCGACCCTCGCCAAGCTGCAGGCTGTCGTCAAACAAGCGAAACTCGTCAACCTAGCCTGAGGGGTTTGCGATGATAGATCGGCTGCTGCAGATCGTTGGTCCGAAAGGTCTCATAACCGACGCGACGGACATGCTTCCCTATGTCACCGACTGGCGCGAACGCAAGCAAGGCAAGGCAGTCTGCGTCGTTCTTCCTGCGTCGACCGAGGAGGTGTCTGAGGTGATGAAGGTTGCGGCGCACATGCGGCAGCCTGTGTTCCCCTTGGGCGGCAACACCGGACTTTGCTACGGGGCCGTGCCTGAAAGTGGAAACCCGGAAAAGCCCGGTATCGTTCTGTCACTGCGCAGGATGAACCAAATTCGCGATGTTGATGTCGTCTCGGACATTGTCACCGTTGATGCCGGCGCTATTCTGGCCGATGTGCATGCGGTAGCTGACGATGTCGGGCGCCAGTTCCCGATGCACCTCGGCAGCGATGGGAGCGCGCAGATTGGTGGGCTGATCTCGACGAACGCAGGAGGCACCGCTGTCGTCCGCTATGGTCCGATGCGGGATCTGGTTGCGGGTCTCGAGGTAGTTCTGGCAGACGGGCGCATCATCAGGGATCTGGCTGCACTGCGTAAAGACAATACCGGTTACATGCTACGGCAGCTATTTATCGGGGCGGAAGGGACGCTTGGGATTATCACGGGTGCTGCTTTGAAGCTGTTCCCCAAACAATCCAACAGCGCCCATGCATGGATCGATGTCGCCTCGCCGGACGATGCCGTCAAGCTCCTGTCTCTGTTTAAGGCTACAGCTGGTCAATTCATCGAGGCCTTCGAACTCGTCTCCGCTTCGCAGTTTGAACTTGTGCAACGTCATATCGATCGGGTGCGCATTCCATTTTCTCAGGTGCCGCTGTGGTCGTTGATGGTTGAGCTGAGTACATCAGACACACATACCGACCTCGATGCTATGATGGGTGAGGTACTTGAAGCGGGCCTTGAGGGTGGCCTCATCCAGGATGCCGTAATCGCAAGCTCCCAGCAGCAGGCAGAAGAGATATGGCACGTCCGGCATTCCGTGTCCGAAGCCAACAAAAAGGAAGGCATCGGCATTGTTCACGATGTCGCGGTGCGTACGTCCCTTGTTCCCGCTTTCATTGACGCGGCCGATAAAGTGTCCGCCGAGCGGTTTCCGCGGGCAAAAACCCAGGTCGTCTGCCACCTGGGGGACGGCAATGTTCACTACATCCTGATGTTCTCGCATGATGACTGGGCCGAGATCGCCGACAAGGACGCATTCGCCCTTCAGGTTGAGCAAGCCATTCACGATGTAGGGGCGAGCTTTAACGGCACGTTCAGCGCCGAGCATGGCATCGGGAGAAAGCTTCCTGAAGAACTCATGCGTCTCGTTGATCCTCTTCGTTATCAGCTGATGCAGCAGGTCAAGCAGGTTTTCGATCCGGAAAACAGACTGAATCCGGGTGTCCTGCTTGGGAGGTAAGGTGTCCGGGCATGGTGCCTTGGCATTGTAGGACAGAGGCCATCGTCGGTCCGCAATCAAAAGCAAAGAAGGGGAATGAGCATGGTTTCAAGAAGAGAATTTGCAGGACTTCTCGGCGGTGGGGCACTGGCTGCGGCGGTCGTGGGCGCAACTACGCGTTCGGCCGAGGCACAGGCCGCTGTGGGAAACACGTTTCAGCAGGTCATCAGCGCCAAGAAGCTGCGTATCGGTGGCGTTCCCACCGGCGCGCCTTGGACGGTGAGAGACAAGACGACCGGCCAGTGGGGCGGCCAGTTCTATGACATCGGCAAGGCTCTTGCGACCGATATGGAAGTCGAGCTGGAAATGGTGGAGACGACCTGGGGAAATGCCATCCTGGACCTGCAGGCCAACAAGCTCGACGTGATGTTTGGCATGAACCCGACGCCGAAGCGTGCATTGGCAGTTGATTTTACGGTGCCGGTTTACAACAGCGCTCTGACCGTGATCGCCAAGCCGGGCTTCGAGCCCAAGACCTGGGCGGATCTTAACAAGCCCGAGGTCAAGATCGCAGTCGATATGGGTTCTGCACATGATCAGGTTGCTTCGCGCCTCTGCCCAAATGCGACGATCATGCGCATGAAATCCCTCGACGAGGCGACGATGGCGTTGGCAACAGGCCGGGCAGATGCTCAGTCGATCTTCTGGCAAGGTGGCGTCAAGGCCGTTAAGGCTAATCCTCGCCTTGGAACATGTATCGCCCCGACACCGCTGTTCGGTTCCACCTCGAACGCTGCCGTTCGTCGTGAGGCAGATAAAACCATGCGCGATTTCCTCAATACCTGGATTGTTTATGCACAAGGCCTCGGGATCATTCGCCAAGCGGTGCTGGACAGCCTGGTGCAGGTTAACATTTCACTGGACGATCTTCCCAAAGGCGTAACCTTCTAATTGGATGAGCAGCGCTCGGTTGATACCGGTGCTGCTTCGAATGAAAGCGGATCGTGATGTATCAATGGGATTTCAACATCCTTTGGGGCTATCGTTGGCTCCTGCTCCAGGGAACGCTCGTAACGATTGGGCTCACGGCCGCCGTCGTCGTTCTAGGTTTGCTGGTGGGGCTCATTGCGGGGCTCGCTCAACTGTCTCGCTCAGAGATGCTGAGATGGGCGTCCTGGGGCTACATCGAGCTGTTTCGCTGCACGCCGCTTCTCGTTCAACTGCTATGGTTCTATTATGCGTTGCCCATTCTGACAGGCATCGAAATCAGCGCCATAACCGCATCGATCCTCACTCTGTCGCTTTACGGGGGATCTTTCTATGCCGAGGTCATTCGCGGCGGGATACAGTCAATCGACTCGGGCCAGTGGGAAGCCGGCCTTGCCCTGGGGCTGACTCCGGGCAAGGTCATGCGTCGCATCGTGCTTCCTCAAGCCATAAAGCAGATGATCCCGCCGCTGATGAACCAATCCATCATCCAGTTCAAGAACACCTCGCTGGTGTCCGTCCTGGCGGTGCCTGACCTGCTGTACCAGGGTCAATCGGCGGCGACCGAAACCTATCGCCCGCTGGAAGTCTACACCATCATCGCGGTCATCTACTTTGTCGTGCTCGTGCCGCTGACGGCCATAGTCAAGAAAAGCGAGAAATCCCTGCGGATGAGTGATTGAGGGCGCCATGACCACGGAACAATACAAAATTGAAATCAGCGCACTCAAGAAGCAGTATGGTGATCTGGTTGTGTTGCGTGACATCAACCTTAAAATCTTACCGGGCGCCGTTGTCGCGTTGATCGGTCCGTCGGGTTCTGGGAAGTCGACTCTGCTGCGCTGCATCAACCTCCTCGTCACACCGGATGACGGTCGGGTGAGGGTCGGGCAGGATAGCTTTACCTTCGGCAAAGGAACGAGCTTGCCATCCGCCAGAGAGCAGGCGCGTTTCCGGTCCGGTACCGGCATGGTCTTTCAGCATTTCAACCTGTTTCCCCATATGACCGTACTTCGCAACGTCATGGAGGGACCGGTTTCGGCCAAAAACATGCCCAAGGCGGAGGCCGCCAAGCTGGCCCGCGACCTGCTCGCCAAGGTGGGCCTGGCCGACAAGGCGGATGTTTATCCGCAGCGTTTATCCGGTGGCCAGAAGCAGCGCGTGGCGATCGCCCGTGCGCTAGCCATGGAGCCGGAGGTCATGCTGTTCGATGAGGCTACATCAGCACTTGACCCCGAACTGGTTTCCGAAGTCTTGAATGTGATGAAAGATCTGGCGGCTGAAGGCATGACCATGATCATCGTCACCCATGAGATCGCCTTCGCACGCGAAGTCGCCGATACGATTGTGTTCATGCGCGATGGTGTGATTGTCGAGGAGGGACCTGCCCGTGATGTCGTCGATAGTCCGAGAGAGGAGGCGACACGCTCCTTCTTGAAGCATTTCCATACAAGAGGTTGATCAGCAAGGCAGAGTGAGGAGGGCAGACTGAGCGCACCGCTTATCCTCTTCGCTGGTCGTGGATAACTCAATCCTTCACACTCGAAACAACCTTACTATTTTTTCATTTCATAGACACTTCGCTGTAAGGTGAGAGTCCCTATATCTTTCGTCATCCACCGCTACTCCGGTTTACTCCGGAGGTTCCAGTCAGATGAAGAGAAAAGGTACTCACATGTCTCAATCGCAAAACGGACGCTCCTCGCTGAAGACGATTCTGAAGTCTTCGGCCGTAGGTGGTCTTGCCGCACTGATGCTTACCACCGGCGTCGCTGGGCCTATCGCCCGTTCCTTTGCAGCACCTGTCGAGGTTAATGCGCCCCAGGTGCCGAGCTTTGCGAATGTTGTTGACGCCGTTTCTCCCGCTGTAGTCTCCGTGCGCGTCAAGTCCAATGTGGAGCCGGTTTCCGACGACGGCAACGGTTTTTCCTTCGGCGGACGCGGTCTTGACCAGCTTCCTGACGACCATCCGCTGAAGCGCTTCTTCAAGGAATTCGGTGGTCCAGGTGCCAATGAAGACAAGCGTGGGCCGAACCGCCACCGCGAAGGCAAAGGTCCGCTTCGCCCGGTTGCGCAAGGCTCCGGCTTCTTCATCTCCGAAGATGGTTACATCGTCACCAACAATCACGTCGTCGATGACGGCTCCGCCTATACGGTGGTGCTCAACGATGGCACCGAATATGACGCCAAGCTTATCGGCCGTGATCGGCGCACCGACCTTGCCGTCCTGAAGGTCGATGTCAATCGCAAGTTCACCTATGTGCAGTTTGCCGATGACAGCAAAATCCGCGTCGGTGACTGGGTCGTGGCTGTCGGTAACCCGTTTGGTCTTGGCGGTACCGTGACCTCCGGCATCGTGTCTGCCCGTGGCCGTGACATCGGCTCCGGCCCTTATGATGATTATCTGCAGATCGATGCGGCCGTAAACCGGGGTAACTCCGGTGGCCCTGCCTTTAATCTGAATGGTGAAGTGGTCGGCATCAATACCGCCATCTTCTCGCCCTCCGGCGGCAATGTCGGTATCGCCTTTGCAATCCCCGCATCCGTTGCCAAGGATGTCGTTCAGGATCTGATGAAGGACGGTAAGGTCGAACGCGGCTGGCTTGGCGTCCAGATCCAGCCTGTCAGCAAGGACATTGCCGAATCGCTCGGCCTCTCCGAAGCCAAGGGTGCCTTGGTTGTTGCTCCGCAGCCGGGTTCTCCCGGTGACAAGGCTGGCGTCAAGCAGGGTGACATTATCACCGCGGTCAACGGCGATCCGATCAAGGATGCACGCGAACTGTCCCGCCGCATCGGCGCGCTGGCACCCAATACCAAGGTCGAGCTGTCGCTCTGGCGCAATGGCAAGTCGCAGTCGGTCAGCGTCACACTGGGTGATTTGGCAAGCGATGACGCGTCTGCAAGTGCCCAGGGCCAGAATGACAGCGGTCGTGGTGGCCAGTCCTCCAGCGAAAAGGCTCTCTCAAGCCTCGGCCTGACAGTGGCTCCTGCTGAAGATGGCAAAGGTCTTGCCATCACCGATGTCGATCCGGACTCCGATGCCGCAACGCGCGGCCTGAAGACGGGCGAAAAGATCACCTCGGTCAACAACCAGCAGGTCGCATCCGCTGCCGATGTCGAGAAGGTGATCTCGCAGGCGAAGAAGGACGGCCGCACCAAGGCTCTGTTCCAGATCGAAACCGAGCAGGGCAGCCGCTTCATCGCCCTCGATATCGATCAGGGTTGATCCAGCAACCATGCGAGAGGGGCGTTTTGCCCCTCTCGTTTTTAGTCTTAGTACAGTGAGAAGGCTGCCCGAACATGCGGCGTCTTCGCGTTTTACGATCAGCGATCCGATGGCCGGTTTCGGCCATCCTGGGCCGAGGTCACTTTGAGCGGCACACCGCTCCTGATAATGGTGGCAGGCCAGGCAGACAGGAGACATCGTCATGGCAGAACTCATGAGCCAATCCATGGAAAGTCATCTGCATAATGCTCCGGGCGAACCTCTTTCCAGTTGTGCGCTGGATGATATGGACGTTAATGTTCCCCACATGAAGATACTTGTTATTGAAGATGATTTGGAAGCTGCCGCCTATATGACGAAGGCGTTCCGAGAAGCTGGTATTGTTGTCGACCACGCCAGTGATGGCGAAAGCGGCTTGTTTATGGGTTGCGAAAATGTTTATGACGTCATGGTCATCGACCGCATGCTGCCGCGACGCGACGGGCTCTCGGTTATTTCCGAATTGCGCAGAAAGGGCATTGAGACCCCGGTGCTCATTCTCTCCGCTCTTGGCCAGGTAGATGACCGGGTGACCGGTCTTCGCGCCGGTGGTGACGATTATCTGCCCAAGCCCTATGCGTTCAACGAGCTCCTTGCCCGCATCGAAGTGCTTGGCCGCCGCAAGGGCAAGCCCGAGCAGGATATGATCTATCGTGTGGGCGATCTCGAACTCGACCGGCTTTCTCATGACGTGCGCCGCAATGGCAAGGAAATCCTTTTGCAGCCGCGCGAATTTCGCCTGCTGGAATATCTGATGAAGAATGCCGGTCAGGTGGTGACCCGCACCATGCTATTGGAAAATGTCTGGGATTATCACTTCGACCCCCAGACCAACGTCATCGACGTTCACGTGTCGCGCCTGCGCTCCAAGATCGAGAAGGATTTCGACAAGCCGTTGCTGAAGACCATCCGCGGTGCTGGTTATATGATGAAGGATGAAGGCTAGCCATGCCTTCACGCCTGCGCCTGCTCTTCAGTTCCACCGCTGTCCGTCTCTCCGCACTCTATATTCTGCTCTTCGCACTCTGCGCCGCCTTCCTCGTCTTCTATGTGACTGCGCTGTCCGAGCGCCTCTTGAACCAGCAGACGCGCGATGCCGTGTTGCAGGAAGTCAACGACGTGCAGCGCATCTACGAACGCGGTGGCATCAATCCGCTTTTGCGGATGATGGAACGGCGCGCCCGCCAGCCGGGTGCAAGCCTCTATGTCATCGCAGGCCCCAATGGCGAAATCCTTGCCGGCAACGTCGCCTCGGTGCAGCCTGGCGTTTTCGACAGCGAAGGCTGGACGGAGTTTCCATTCACCTATGAGCGATACTCGGAAAGTGGCGACAGCGTAAAACATCTTGCGACCGCAAATATCTTCGTTCTCGACAATGGCCTTCGTATCCTCATAGGCCGCGATCTGGGTGAACCGACGAAGTTCCGGCTCCTTGTGCGCAACGCGCTGATGGTGGCGCCTTGCCATCATGGGCGGCGGCGCCTTGATCATCTGGTTTGCGATTGGACAAAACGCGCTGAGGCGGCTCGACCGGATGTCGGCTGCGACGAAGAAGATTATGGCGGGCGATCTGTCCCAGAGACTGCCGCAAGGCCGTTCAGGCGACGAGTTCGATCGTCTTTCGGGCTCGCTCAATGCCATGTTGGGGCGCATCGAAAAGCTGAATGAGGGCCTGCGCCAAGTCTCCGATAATATTGCACACGACCTGAAGACGCCGCTGACGCGCCTGCGCAACAAGGCTGCCGATGCGCTGGAGGACCGCGATGAGAACAAGCGCCGGGCGGCGCTCGAGGGCATCATTGCCGAATCGGATCAGTTGATCCGCACCTTCAACGCGCTTTTGATGATCTCGCGTGTCGAGGCCGGCTCGATCGCCGCGGAAATGACCGATGTGGATATTTCGGCTATTGCGGAGGACAGCGCCGAGCTTTACGAGCCCGTGGCGGAAGAGGAGGGCTTGACGCTGACGACGGCCATCGAACCGGGGCTTGTGATACAGGGAAATCGCGAGCTGATCGGCCAGGCCCTGACCAACCTGATCGACAATGCCATCAAATATGCGGGTGGGCATGACGGTGAGAAGCGGCTCTTTGTAAAGCTTGGCCGAAGCGAGGAAGGCATCATCCTCTCGGTTGCCGATACCGGCCCCGGCGTTCCAGCTGAAAAGCGCGGCGAAGTGACCAAACGCTTTGTGCGACTGGATGAAAGTCGCTCCAAGCCCGGAACGGGCCTCGGTCTCTCGCTGGTGGAGGCGGTGATGGAGCTTCACAGCGGTGAACTTCGTCTTTCCGATACGGATCCGGGCAACGAAAATGCGCCGGGCCTAACCGTTTCCATGGTCTTTCCCGTCACTCAAAACCCCTGAGTTCACCGCTGGATTTGCGCCGATATTCGCGATAAGTCCCGTTGGTCCGAGAAGAACAGGCAGGAGACCTTCGATTTTCGACTATCTCGTTGTCGCTGTCATGGGGCTGCAAGCTCTGGGCGTCATCTGCCTGGTTGCCTTTACGCTTCGGTTTCTTTTTCTGTTGCCGTTTCGCGCGAGGCGAAGGCGGGATGTGGTCATTCGGGAAATTTATGGGCCCGGCAGGTCTTTTTCCATTCTGGTCCCAGCTGATTGGCAGAATAAGAGCGAGGGAGAGTTCTTCTTCGTCGGCGTTGACGGGGATGGACCTGTTCTAGCCGGTGCCGCCTGGCAATTCGAAAGGCTCGTCGCAATGCGCCCCTTTGCCGATACGCGTTTTGACGGGGTCGGCGCAATAGGAGTCTACAAGCAGCGCGGTCGGGAGTTTCTGCTTCAGAACGGAGGCATTGGTCGGGAGTGTGTCGGTATGTCGGTGGCCGACCGGAAAGTGAGGTCCTGCGTCGTCGCCTGCTTTGTGGCAGGCACATACGGCGTCGAAATCACATTGACGACGACGCGGAAGGATTATCGACGCAACCGGGCGCGCTATCTGGAAATGTTGGCCAGCCTTCGTATTCTAGGCGTGGACAAGCAGGTCGGTGGCGAGGCGGCAGAGACTGCACCCGCAAACGCGACACTTCACTAACTATGATCTCGACCGGTGAGACGCGATGCCCAGACCCAATGCCCTGTCTGCGGTGGTTTTCTCCAAGTGCACAAGGGATCCTCCTCTCCGAACCGACGCGCCATGCATTCCGAAAATCGACTCCGATTTTTAGGGCCGATGCTGTAGACGGGACATGGGAATGAGGACGAGGAGGCAGGAATGCGACTGAGTGAGGTTCAGCCGGACACGATACGTCCCTATACGCAAACCGAGCTGAAATCGGTTCTGTCCACCTTGAAGGATATTGCGTGTAACGAGCCGGCAGTGGCCGATCTGCTGGCGAGTGAGGGTACGCTCAAAGGATTTATTGCGCACGCCTTCACATTATCTCCATACCTGCGCGATGCGGCAGTGTCCGATGAGGGTCTGTTGACGCTGGCGATTTCCGCGCCGGTCGAGACGATCCTCGAGACCCTGGTGCGTGATGCACGCGATTGCTGGCGACCGGATGAGGATGGGCGTATTCCCACCGAGGCAGAGGTGATGACGAGGCTGCGCGTCGCCAAACGCCGCCTGGCCTTCATCGCCGCATTGGCCGATCTCGGCCGCATCTTTACCGCCCGTGATACGACACGATGGCTAAGCGACCTCGCCGACGCCGCGCTGTCGGCGGCGATCGATCATCTGCTCCTCGCCAACCATAATAGCGGCAAGCTCAACCTCAAGAACCCGCTAGTTCCAAGCGAAGGTTCGGGGCTCATCGTGCTGGGTATGGGCAAGCTCGGCGCGCGTGAGCTCAATTATTCCTCCGATATCGACGCCGTCGTGTTCTTCGAGCCTACAGCTGGGATCGTGCCAGATCTCTTGGATGCGCTGGAAACCTTTGGCCGCATGATGCGGCGGCTGATCCGCATCCTGCAGGAGCGTACCGCCGACGGCTATGTGTTTCGAACCGACCTTCGCCTTCGTCCCGATCCCGGCTCGACGCCGCTTGCCATACCGGTTGACGCCGCGCTCCTCTACTATGAGGGCAGGGGGCAGAACTGGGAGCGGGCAGCCTATATCAAGGCGCGGCCTGTTGCCGGCGATATCAAGGCAGGTGAAGGCTTCCTGCGCGAGCTGACGCCCTTTGTCTTCCGCAAATATCTCGATTACGCCGCGATTGCCGATATCCATTCAATCAAGCGACAAATTCATGCACATAAGGGCCATGGCGCGATCGCGGTGAAGGGGCATAACGTCAAGCTCGGACGCGGCGGCATTCGCGAGATCGAATTCTTCGCCCAGACGCAGCAATTGATCGCAGGCGGGCGCATGGCGCCCTTGCGTGTCCGCTCGACTGAGGAAGCGCTTGCGGCGCTGACGGATGCCAAATGGATCGATGCGGAAACCCGTGACAGCCTGACGGAAGCCTATTGGTTCCTGCGCGAGGTCGAGCACCGCATCCAGATGGTGCGCGACGAGCAGACGCATATCCTGCCGGATACCGAAGCCGAACTAAAGCGCATCGCCTTCATGCTCGGCTTTGCTGACACCAAAGCCTTCTCCGAAAAGCTGGAAGACGTTCTGCGGCTGGTGGAGCGCAAATATTCCGCTCTCTTCGAACAGGAAACGCGGCTCTCCGGCGAGAGCGGCAACCTTGTCTTTACCGGTCAGAAGGATGACCCTGATACACTGAAGACATTGGAAAGACTTGGTTTCGAGCGTCCTGAAGACATGTCGCGGGTGATCCGCACCTGGCACAATGGCCGCTACCGCGCGACGCAATCTGTCGAGGCGCGCGAGAGACTGACAGAGTTGACGCCGGACCTGCTGAAAGCCTTTGGCGAGAGCAAGCGGGCCGACGAGGCACTGCTCCGCTTCGACAACTTCCTGTCCGGGCTGCCAGCTGGCATCCAACTGTTCTCACTTCTGGGTAATAATCCAGCGCTCCTGTCTCTGTTGGTTACGATCATGTCGTCAGCCCCACGACTGGCAGAAATCATCGCGGCACGACCGCATGTCTTCGACGGCATGCTTGACCCGGCGCTGATGACCGAGATCCCGACGCGCGATTATCTCTCCCAGCGCATGAAGGGTTTTCTCTCGCCTGCGCGCCATTACGAGGACATTCTCGACCGGCTTCGGATTTTCGCTGCCGAACAACGCTTCCTGATCGGTGTCCGTTTATTGACTGGTGCAATCATTGGCGAGGTGGCGGGCCGCGCTTTCACCCACCTTGCCGATCTCGTGATCGAAGCAGCCTTGAATGCCATGCTGGCCGAAATGGCGACGGCACATGGATCCTATCCGGGCGGACGCGTCGCCGTCATCGGCATGGGGAAGCTCGGCTCCTTTGAACTGACTGCCGGCTCCGATGTCGATCTCATTCTGCTTTATGATTATGACGACGAGGCTGGCGAATCCGATGGCACCAAGCCGCTCGACGCGGTGCGCTACTTCACCCGCGTGACCCAGCGATTGATCGCAGCACTCTCCGCGCCGACGGCCGAGGGCGTGCTCTATGAGGTCGATATGCGCCTCAGACCCTCTGGCAACAAAGGTCCGGTGGCGACGCGCATCTCCACATTCGAGAAATATCAGCGCGAAGAAGCTTGGACCTGGGAGCATCTGGCGCTCTCCAGAGCCCGACTGATCTGCGGTGACGCAACCTTGATGGCCGATGCGGATCGGATCATTGCCTCGGTCCTGTCGCAAAAGCGAGACGTGGCCAAGGTCGCTGCTGACGTGCGGGAGATGCGCCAGCTTATCGACAAGGAGAAACCTGCCGAAAGTCTGTGGGATTTCAAGCTTATTCCCGGCGGATTGGTCGATCTGGAATTCATCGCCCAGTATCTGGCACTGGTTGCGCCAGCAAAAGATCTGCCTTCGCATGAGCCGGGAGAGAGCACGTCCGATGCACTCAAGCGCATGGCCTCCGAAGCGATGGAACCGCAGGCGCATGATGATTGTATCGAAGCCATGCGGCTCTTCACCGAACTGTCGCAGATCATAAGGCTCTGCATCGATACGGATTTCGATCCGAAACAGGCGCCTGCGGGCTTGATTGATCTCGTCTGCAGGGCAGGTGACTGCCCGGATGTTGCGACGCTGGAAGGCGAGGTGAAGCGGCTGTCGAAAGCGGTCCGTAAGACCTTTTCAGCACTGGTCTCCCCCAAAAGCGATTCCTGACATTCGACACATCATCATTAGCGCGAGGAGGATTACGCATCCATCGTGCGACCAAGCGCACGGGTCGTCCTCGCGGCAATAGAAAGGATCTTCCCGGGCTGGATTGATCGAGGCGGCATCCCCACCTACAGCATCGGCCCGAAAATCGAAATCGATTTTCGGAAACGTACGATGCGTAGATTTAAAGAGATAGAGCGTCCTTAGTGCGTCCGAAAAGACGCGCGGCGCTCTGAGGCGAAAGCTAAAACGAGAGCGTCTTGATGTTTCACGTTATTTTCGGAATTCCATGGCTGGTGGTCGCTGTCCGCTTCATCCAGCCACTGCCCTGGGTTTGGCCTTTGAAGCTTGCCCTTACGCTGTTGTTTCTTGCCGCTTCGCAATATCACCTCTTCAGTCGCCTCTCGTCCGGCTCGGTCTTCTCGCCTGAGTTTCCAAGACCACTGATCATCTGCTTCAACCTGCTCTTCGGCTTCATGCTGCTGCTCGCCGTCTTCCAGATTGCTCTGGATGTGGTGTCGGTGATCCTGATGCTGTTCAAGGGGCACTTCCCGCTGGTGCCTTCCGGTGTCCGTTACGGGATGGCGGCTGTTGCTCTGGCTCTCTCCGCCTTCGCCGTCAGCCAGGCGGTCCGTGTTCCGCCACTGAAGGACATCGAGATTGCTGTCCCAGGGCTTGATCCAGCTTTCGATGGCTATCAGATCGTGCAACTCACCGACCTGCATATCAGCCGCCTCTTTCCTGCCTTCTGGACGCGTGCAGTGGTCGAGAAAACCAATGCGCTCAATGCCGACCTGATCGTCATTACCGGCGATCTCATCGACGGCAAGGTTGAAGCCAGAAGCAGCGACATTGCGCCATTGGCAGAGCTTAAGGCTCGCGATGGCGTTTACACTATTCCCGGAAACCACGAATATTTCTTCGGCTATGACGAGTGGATGGCCTATTACCAGCGCCTCAACATGACGACGCTTGCCAACAGCAACGCTGTCATCAAGCGCGGCAACGCGAAGCTCGTGATCGCTGGCGTCACCGACCTCTCATCGACGAGAACGGCGTTTCCCGCACATGACACGGCGGCGGCCCTCAGAGGCGCCCCCGCCGGTGCGCCTGTCATCCTGCTCGATCACCAGCCCCGTCAAGCGGCAGACAATGCCGCACTGGGTGTAGCAGTTCAGCTTTCCGGCCACACGCATGGCGGTATGGTCGTTGGGCTCGACCGCGTGGTCGCAGGCCCTAATAACGGCTTCGTATCCGGTTTCTACGATGTCGGCGGCATGAAGCTTTACGTCAACAACGGGACGGCGCTCTGGCCAGGCTTTGCGCTGCGACTCGGCATTCCCTCCGAGCTGACCCGGATCACTTTGTTATCGCGCTAAAGCATGCTGCGCTAAACTGTGCGATGGTTTTGCGATCCCAAAGGCGGTGAGCGAGGGTCTTCAATTCAGCTTGTGAGAGCGCAGGAGCTCCAGCTTGTTCCTCGCCTGATAAGCGAGATACGGCATATCCTTGGCGACATGGGCGTGCGGAATGAGGATAGTGACCACCGTTCCCTTGCCCTCGCAGGAGCGGATTTTCATTTTGCCGCCATGGAGCCTGACCAGCGAGCGGGAGATGGCAAGACCGAGGCCAGAGCCACCTTTGCTCTTGGCATATTGGCTCTGTACCTGCTCAAACGGCTGGCCGATCTTGTTGATGGCGGCAGTCGGGATACCGATGCCGGTATCGGCAATCGTCAGCATCAAGCCGTTCTCGTGCACATGGGTGCGAAGCTCGACGCGGCCGCCGTCGTCGGTGAACTTGACTGCGTTGGACAGCAGGTTGAGCATGATTTGCTTCATGGCGCGGCGGTCGCCGTTCATATGCATATTTCTGCACAGGCGCTGCTGAATAGTGATGTTCTTTTGCGCGGCCTGGATGGCCGTCAGGCGCAAGGTTTCTTCCACCAACGGCGCAAGATCGACCCTCTCGCGGTTGATGCGCATATGGCCTGCTTCGATCTTCGACATGTCGAGAATGTCGTTGATGACGTTGAGCAGGTGTTGGCCGCTATCATGGATGTCGCGGGCATACTCGCTGTATTTAGGCGAGCCGACCGGGCCGAACATTTCAGCCACCAGAATTTCGGAAAAGCCGAGAATGGCGTTGAGTGGCGTGCGCAACTCATGGCTCATATTGGCGAGGAATTCGGACTTCGCCTTGTTGGCCGCTTCGGCGCGCTCCTTTTCCGCCTGATAGAGGGCATTCGCGTCCGAAAGCTCGGTCTTCTGCCGCTCGAGCTTGTGGCGGGAGGCGGAAAGATCGCCAATCGTTGCCATCAGGCGGCGCTCGGATTCGCGCAGTCGGTCCTGGTGGCGCTTCAGAAGCGTAATGTCCGTACCGACGGAGACAAGACCGCCATCGCGGGTACGGCGTTCGGTGATCTGCAGCCAGCGCTCATCGGCAAGCTGCACTTCCGTGGTGCGCGATAGTCCCGACTGATCGGAGTCTGCCACACGGCGCTCGACGATCGGACGTGCGGCGGCGCTGTAAACGACCGAACGTTCCGTGCCGGGCACCAGTGCGCTGTCGGGCAGACCATAGGCCTGCTGGAAATGCGTGTTGCACATCACAAGGCGATCGTTCTTGTCCCACAGGACGAAAGCTTCCGATGTGCATTCGATGGCTTCTGCGAGGCGTTGATCGGCCTCCGCATAACGTTGTGCCAAGCGGTGCTGCTCCGTCACATCCATGGCGATGCCGATGACACGCGGGCCGTTCCCCGTGTGGATCACCTGTGCACGGGCGCGCAGCCAGACGTAATGCCCATGGGTATGGCGCATGCGGAAAATCTGATCGATCTGGCGCAACTCGCCGCAGCCCACCGAGCGTGCGAGTTCGTAGAGATTTCCATCTTCGGAATGCATCATGCGTGCCGCATCGCTGAAGGAGAGCGGCTCGGTGCGCGGCGGCAGGCCGAGAATTTCATAAAGCGACGTGGACCAGAACATGCGCCGTGTCGACAGATCGAAGTCCCACAGGCCACAGCGGCCACGAGACAGGGCCGTCTCGACGCGAAGGTTGGATTCGACAAACACTTCGTCAGCGGTACGCGCCCGCTTTACCTGCATGTAATAGGCATAGAGAATAACCAGCAGGATGGAGGAAATGCCAGCGAAGAGGGTGACGTTCATCGCCACTTCGCTGCGCCAGAAGGCGCGCATGGGCTGCAAGGAACGGGCAGTGATGATCATGCCGCCATCGGATCCAAGCGGCAGCATCGTGGCGTAATGCGGCGTATTATCGATATCCGTTTCGATCGTTCCGGGCGCACCGGGGAAGCGGCGAACAATCGCGATCTCTGGAAGCAGGGTGGTCAGCGATGTCCCCACATAGGATGCCGCGTGAAGGCCGACGCCGCCAAAGATGCGGCCATTCATTCCCGCCACCAGCACGACGGTATCGTCATCCATGCTGCCAGCCGGGAAAGATTGATTAAGGCGACGTTCGACGGCAGCGCGGTCCTGCGTGGCAGCCAGAGCCTCGACGCCGGAAAGTGCTGCGCGTGCCGTCAATGCGGAAAGCGCTGTCGTCTGCCGTGCCGCATTTTCCATGCGCTCATATTCCGCGGTGATACCGAACATGCGCGATGCTGCGATGACGACCAGGAAAGCGAGAATGAGAATGGGGATAAGACGCTTGAGCAGCGTCTCAAGCCTGCGGGCCTGCAACAGCATGGCGAGCAGGTTTCCGGCTGAGGAGAAGCTCTCCGCCGCCCTGTAAGCCAACGCCGTCATTTCAGCAAATCTGGCATAGGGTCGCTCATCGCCCGCAGTCGCCCGCCGCACGTTCGTCATTGTCCCGCCTTGATGTCCCTCGTGTAAATTCGAAGCGCCGCCGCTCGAATCTGCGCCTAATGAATCAAAGCCGATTCGCCTTGTCCAGAGATGAAAGTTAAAAGATTTTTAACCCTTTGAACCGACTCGCGCTTTTTTTTCGAGCGCCCGACAATGCTGTTTTGGCTGCCGTTACGTCAGTTGTGGTCAAAGGCCTCAAGCGCGATCGGCAGGGCCTGCACCACGCAGTTTCCGACCGCAGGCAGACCTGCAAGAACGGCGCTGACGATCTCGTCCCGCGATGCGCCATGGGCCTTGGCTTCCTGAACATGAAAGGCAAGACCGCTCTCCAGCCGCGCGGCTGCGAGAATGCCGATATAGACGAGGCTCTGGGTTCTGGCATCGAGCGCTGAAGCCTTGCCAAGTCCTGCAACTCCTTCAAGCCATGCTGTGTAGTGGCTTGGTGCTTCCTTGCTGAAGCTCTGGAATGCCGGGCTGATTGTCATGTCGCGTCTTCTCTGTGCCGATCGATCGGGCAAATTTACGAGAAGAGCGGGAACCTGTTCTTGATCTAAAACAAGAAAAGGCCGGAAGCCCGGCCTTTTCTCATAGAGTAGCGGGCCCTGTCAGCCCTTCAGCATACGTTCGACAATGTCGCGCACGTCGGTTGAGAGCCCCGCGCTACGCTCGATCGTGCCGAGGGCAGCACGCGCATGATCGGCGCGAACCGCCTCGAGCGATCGCCAAGAGCGCATGGAGGTCAAAATGCGTGCTGCGAGTTGCGGATTGCGCTTGTCGATGGATATGATCTGCTCGGCCAGGAAGTCGTAAGCCTTGCCATCCGCACGATTGAAGCCCGTTGGGTTGCCGAAGGCGAAGGTGCCGATCAGCGAGCGGACGCGGTTTGGATTGGTGGCGATGAAGTGCTTGGACGCCATCAGGGACGTGATGCGTGCTAGGGCGCCGTCTCCCGGAATAGCGGCCTGAAGCGCAAACCACTTGTCCATCACCAGAGCATTATCGGCAAAGCGCGTTTCGAACGCCGCCAGCGCCTCGGACGCTTCGGCGGAGTCCGGGAACCGCTGGGTCAAGACGCTCAGAGAATGCGCGAGGTCAGTCATGTTCGAAGCATTGGCAAAGGTCTGCGCGGCGCGGTCGGGCGTCTCTTCCGCATAGGACAGATAGCTCATTGCGATATTGCGCAGAGAACGGCCTCCGGCACTTGCGGCATCCGGCGAATAATCGCGTTTTTCTTCGAAGCTTGAGAAGAGGCGCTTGAAGGTTTCGATGCCGGCTTTCGCGACCGCACCCATAACAGCGTTGCGCGCTTTGTGAATGGCGTCGGGATCATTATCCTTGCCCATCTCGCGGGCCACATCCGCTTCGCTCGGCAGCGCCAGCGCCTGGGCACGGAAGGCTGGTTCGAACTCATCATTGCCGGCGATCTCGATCAGCGTCGAGATGAAGGCCGGATCGACGCTGACCTCGTTGCCGGACCGGACGGCCTGCGTTGCCGCAATCAGGTTGGGCAGGGCAAGGGCTGTCAGGGCCTGCCAGCGCGAGAAGAGGTCGGTCTCGTGACGGGCGATCTGGATCAGGTCGTCTGACGATTGCTCCAGATGCAGATTGATTGGGGCAGAGAAACCGCGGTTGATCGATAGAACCGGGCGCGACGAAATGCCGGAGAAGGTGAAGCTCTGGCTGCGTTCCGTCAGATGCAGGACACCGTCCTTGAACTCGCCGCCTTCAACCTTGCTCGGCGTGGCGAGCTGGCCGTTATCCAGAATGAGTGCGGTCGAAAGCGGAATGTGCAGCGGCTGCTTGCGGCTCTGGCCGGGCGTCGGTGCAACCGTCTGTTCCAGCGACAGCGTGAAGGTCGCCTTTGCTGCATCATAAGAGGTGGAGGCGCTGACGAGCGGCGTTCCGGCCTGGATATACCAGCGGAAGAACTGGGTCAGATCGCGTCCAGTCGCGTCTTCGAAGCACTTGACGAAATCTTCAACCGTCGCCGCATCGCCGTCATGACGCTCGAAATAGAGGTCGGTTCCCTTGCGGAAGCCGTCTTCTCCCAGGATTGTTGCGATCATGCCGGTGATTTCGGCACCCTTCTCATAGACCGTGGTCGTATAGAAGTTGTTGATTTCGCGATATTTGTCGGGACGGGGAGGATGGGCCAGCGGACCGCCATCTTCGGGAAACTGCTCAGACTTCAAGTGGCGGACATCGGCGATACGCTTGACCGCCCGCGAACGCATGTCGGAGGAAAATTCCTGGTCGCGGTAGACGGTCAGGCCTTCCTTGAGGCAGAGCTGAAACCAGTCGCGGCAGGTAATGCGGTTGCCCGTCCAGTTGTGGAAATACTCGTGCGCGATAATGCGCTCTATATTGGCATAGTCGGCGTCGGTGGCAGTTTCCGGATCGGCCAGAACATATTTGTCGTTGAAGACGTTGAGGCCCTTGTTCTCCATCGCGCCCATGTTGAAGTCGGACACGGCGACGATCATGAAGATGTCGAGATCGTATTCCCGGCCAAAGCGTTCTTCGTCCCACTTCATGGAGCGTTTCAGCGCGTCCATCGCGTAGGTCGCGCGCGGCTCCTTGCCATGCTCGACATAAATCTTCAGCGCCACCTCGCGACCGGACATCGTGGTGAAGCTGTCCTCGACAACACCAAGGTCACCGGCAACGAGCGCGAAGAGATAGCTCGGCTTCGGATGCGGATCGAACCAGGCAGCGAAATGGCGGCCTTCGTCGTAATTGCCGCCGCCAAGGAAATTGCCGTTCGACAGGAGGAGCGGATTGCCTTCCTTGGCCGCGATGATGGTGATCGTGTAGGGTGCCAGCACGTCGGGACGGTCTGGAAAATAGGTAATGCGGCGGAAACCTTCGGCCTCGCACTGCGTGCAGTAGACGCCGTTGGTGCGGTAAAGACCCATCAACTGGGTGTTGCTTTCCGGATTGATATAATTGGTCACGCAGATCTCGAAGGGGGCCTCTTCCGGCAGATCGCGAATGGTCAGTCGTTCTGGCGTGACGTCATATTGCGTCTTAGGTATCTCGATCTGGTCGAGAAGCAGGCTCGAAAGCGTCAGCTCGTCGCCATCGAGGATAAGCGGCGAAGCCTTGTCCGCGCCCTCGCGGCGGTGAAAGATCAGCCGCGCTTCTACCTTGGTATTTTGTGGGTCCAGTTCGAATGTGAGGTCAACCCGTTCAAGCACGAAATCCGTTGGGCGATAATCCGCCAACTGAACAATCTGACCCGTATCTGTTCGCATAACTATTCCCGAATGAACCTTGCTTTTGCCGCTGCCTAACCATCATGCGGACATGATGGGTGAAAGTAAACTTGTCGATACGCGTCACCATCATGGAGAGGCGGGGGACATGAGTCCCTGAAGTACTGCCAGAAAGAAGCTTTAATCCGCATCTGCGCACTTCCCATCAGCGTATGATTTCATGAAATGTTGAACGATTACTGAAGTTGCCAACACGCAGAAAGAGAATATCTCGAAAATCAATCGCGCTTTGGGATCCATCGTCACTCTCAATCGACAGGACCGACCGGCCAACCCCGCCGAATCGGTTTACCTCCGTTGGCCTGCGTGATCTAATGGCGTCAAAGTCGATCTGCTGTGCGGTGCGCTCGGGTCAAACTCCAATCTGCGGGCACCGCGTCTGCAAATCCCGATCGCAAGTTCCCATGAGTGCAGACACATACAGTCCCGTGAGGGGCATTCTCCTCAAACTCACATCCGTCGCATTCTTTCTCGTCATGCAGACCTGCATCAAAGCCGCCGGACCGGATGTTCCTGCGGGACAGATCACCTTCTTCCGCTCGGCTTTTGCCATCCTTCCGATCATTCTCTATCTGGCCTGGCTTCGCAGCCTCACACGTGCTTTCCACACGAGCAATCTGTTCGGCCACTTCAAGCGCGGCTTTCTGGGCATTCTGTCGATGATGTGCGGCTTCTATGGCCTGACCTTGCTGCCGCTGCCGGAATTCATCGCAATCGGGTATGCCTCACCGTTGATGTCCGTGGTCTTTGCCGCCCTGATGCTGAACGAAACGGTGCGTATCTACCGCTGGTCAGCGGTCGTTGTCGGCATGATGGGGGTTGTCATCATCCTGTGGCCGAAGATGACGCTGTTGCAGAATGGCGGGCTCGAGGCAGGCGAAAGCATTGGCGCTCTGGCAGTCCTGTTTGGTGCAGTGCTCGGTGGATTGGCGATGGTCCAAGTGCGCCAATTGGTCGTGACAGAACGCACGCCGACGATCGTGCTGTATTTCTCGCTGACGGGCACGCTGATTTCAGCCTTGAGTATGCCGTTCGGTTGGGAATGGTTGAGTATGCAGCAGGCCGTTCTTTTGGTTTCCGCAGGCATCGCTGGCGGTATAGCCCAAATTCTGCTGACAGAAAGCTACCGTCACGCGGAAGTATCGACGATCGCACCCTTCGAATATAGTTCGATCCTGCTTGGCATTGGTGTTTCCTATATTCTTTTCGGCGATGTGCCGACCTTCACGATGCTGCTCGGAACCAGCATCGTCATTTCAGCAGGTATCTTCATCATCTTCCGCGAGCACCAGTTGGGGCTTCAGCGTAAAGCAGCGCGCAAGGCCTCAACACCATCCGGTTGATTTCGTCTACCTGTGAATAAACACCTGTGAATTTTAAGAAAACTTCATGGTCTGACGCAGAAATGTGTTATGTACCTTATAGGTTGTGGGTATTGGGTGATGCATCTTGCGTTGGGATTTCAAGCCAGAAAAAATTGGGCAGCGCGGCGAGAGAAATGTCAGGCGTCCTCTTTTTCTTTTTGAGAGACGTGCCGCAGAATTATTGATGGCGGAGCCCCGCCGATGAGCTTTACTTACGATGAACTCGTTGCTCATCCCGGTCTTTTGGGCGCCATTCAACATTTGGCGCGGGTATTGCGTGGGCGTTTCGATGAGAACCCCCGCCTTGCGCGCCTGCTGTCTGCGCACCAGAAATGGCTTCTCACACAGATGGCGATGGCGCTCAGCGCCGAGCAGCGTGCCCAAGGTTTCACCGTCGCCCAATTGCGTGAGATGGTGATCTCTACCGGCGTTGCCAGCCGCAACACGGTACAGAATTATCTCGATCAGCTTGAGATCTATCGCTACATCGAGAAGGCGAACCGTTCTGCCGCGACGAGACCCAAGCGCTATCGCGCCACGCAGATCAGCGAGCAGGGAATTTTCAACTGGTACTTGGCAAACCTCTCTGCCATTGACGGAATGGATAACGGAAACCGCGCTGCCACGCTGATGGCCTATCCTCAGATCGTTGAACATGCCCAACCTGCGGCAGCGCGCGCCTGTCTTGCGGATCAACATTGGACTGAGCCGCCGGAGCGCGTCGGGCTTTTTCAATGGGTGGAAGCTGGCGGTCTGGTCATGGACGAGATCGTTACCCGTGTTCGGGATACGGAGAATGAGCGGATCGATATCGGCTATGTCGATGTCCGAGCGCTGGCGGCCACCTTCATGATGTCGCGCACGCATCTGCAACGGCTTTTGAACAAAGCTGCTGAACAAGGCAGCGTTGGGTGGATGGACGATACGCCACGCAGCGCCATGTGGCTGTCCCGCGACTTTCTTTGCGAGTATTGCGGCTGGCAAGCGAGGAAGCTCAAGCACGTGGAAGACGCGTTCCTTGAAGCGAAATCATTGCTTCGGGGCCAGCTGAACGTGGCTAGGTAGAGGATTAAGGCTCGCAGAACGGCGGTCGCCGACAAGGGACCACGAGTCAACGTCCACCCGACGCGCAGACTTAATGTCCCACCGGCCAGGCTGTTTTGCGAAGCTCTCGTCTGAAAATGCAAAAAGCGCCTTCCAGATGAAAGGCGCCTCATCAGCATGGCAATTCATGCAGCATGTGCGGACAAGGCCGCACCAGTGTCGTCTCAGCGTTCGCGAAAATCTGCAAAAACCGCCGAAGGACGGGTCGCGCGTACCTGCTGTGTCGAAGCGCGTGCAGTCAACTGTTCGTTTGTTACACCGAAACGGTGATAGCCCTGACTGGAGCGTGGGCCGAGGCCAGCAAGTCGAAGCGTTTCAAAGCCGGAATGAACCGGACGGTAGCGAGTGGTCATTGCCTTGGTTCCTTAAACCTTTTCCTCCCAAGACATGGTTCTTATCGCAGTGCGGCATAGATTCGGCAACCCGGCCTAATGCGTCGCTGTTATGCGCCATTTGCATGGCTTTTTTCATAATCCGTTTACAATGATCAAAAAGGAAGCATTCATAAATCGCGCAAACACGCCTTAAAAGCCAATAAATCGTTCCAAGCCAACGACTTACTTGCCGGGGCATTTAAAAGCTCTTGCGGGTGCAGCGTTGCAATAGCAGGGGCTTTCTCTGCGCCAACTGCGACATCACGCCACTGCCCCCGGAGCGTATGGATCGTTCCAGAGCCGCCAAAGAAAAAACGCGCTGTAAAGTTGCCGAGAAGCAACAGTGCTTTCGGCTCGGCCAGAGCGATCTGTCGCTCGATGAAAGGACGGCAGATTTCCATCTCCGGACCCGACGGCGAGCGGTTGCCCGGCGGACGCCAAGGGACGACATTGGTCAGCATCAGCTTGGTGCGATCAAGCCCGATCGCCGCCAGCATGCGGTCGAGAAGGAGTCCGGTCTTTCCGGTAAACGGAGTGCCTTCCCGATCGTCATCGGCATCCGGCATCGGGCCGATGACCATGATGCCGGAGGAGGGGTTGCCTTCGGCAAACACCGTGTTGCGGGCACTGTTTTTCAGATTGCAGCCGTTGAAACTTTCCAGCGCAGTCTTCAATTCGGCAAGAGACCGCGCGCTTTCGGCCGCGAAACGTGCCGAAGCGATCGCCTGATCGTCAGGCAGTGCAACGTTGACCGCCGCCGCAGGAGCAGGCGCGGGTGCGCGAGTAGATTGCCGCGCAGAGGGTGAAGCCTGCTGCGGCGCGCTTCGCGCCTCAGGCTGTTGCGGTTCGCTGCTTCTTTGTGGCGCACGCGCCTGACGGCTTGCTGCAAACTCGGCAAAGCGGTCCAGTGGCTCGTCTTCCAGCAACCAGTCGACGCCAGCATCTGCATGGAAATGCAGAAGTGCAGCCAGTTCTGCCGGGGAAAGGTCCTGTGCCGAGATCATGGGCCGCAAACTAGAGCGTTTCCTTGTGAAATGGAAGCGGTTCTACCGGGAGATTGTCCCGGCAGGACCACGGGGGCGGGCTCTACCGTCTCGTTGGATATGCCCTTCGCCCACCGCCTTTGGTCTGGCGAAAACCTGCTCTCGCTAAACGGTCCTTACGCCGTCCAGCGCGCAATGTCGCCGCTTTCGCCAATCATCGCCAGACCATGGGCGATGGAAAGAAGTTCGCCGCCGCTTTCGATCTTGTCGGCATCGAAACGGCGAGTGAAGAGCTGCCGCACGGCAGGAACGAACGAGGTGCCGCCCGTCAGGAAGACCTTGTCGATGGCTTGAGGAGCCGTGTTTGTCTTTGTCAGAACCTCGTCCAGTGCCTCTTCGATCTTGGCGAGATCGTCGGCAATCCATTGATCGAAGTCGGACCGCTTGACCATCTTCTTACCTGCCGCGCCAAGCGGCGAGAAGTTGAACTCTGCCTCTTTCTGGGACGAAAGCGCCATCTTGGTGGCAGAGATTGCCTGGTAGAGGGGGTATCCCTCATCATGCTCGACCAGTTCAACGAAGAGCTCTAGCTTTTCCGGTTCAAGCGCCGAGCGCAGCAGCGACTTCAGATCGGAAAACTCTCTGGAAGTCTTGAAGATCGACAGCTGATTCCAGCGACCGAAATTGACGTAGTAGCCGGATGGTACATCCAGAACCTTGTCGAAGCTCTTGAACTTGCTGCCCTTGCCGATTTCCGGCGAAACCAGATTGTCGATCATGCGGAAGTCGAAATGATCGCCCGCAACGCCAACGCCCGAATGGCCGATGGGCGTTGCGGAAAGCTTGCCGCCATGCGTTTCGAAGCGGATCAGCGAGTAGTCGGTGGTGCCGCCGCCGAAATCCGCCACCAGGACATTGGCATCCGTCTTCAAGCTCTGCGCGAAGTAATAGGCCGCTGCCACCGGCTCATAGACATAATGGATTTCAGGAAAGCCCGAGCGCGTAAGTGCTTCATTGTAGCGGGCAAGCGCCAGTGCTTCATCGGGATTGGAGCCGGCGAAACGCACGGGGCGACCGGCGATCACAGTCGATACATCGTCCTTCCATTCATCGCCTGCATAGGTCTTCAACTTGCGCAGAAACACCTCCATCAGATCTTCGAAGCTCTGGCGCTTGGCATAGATCAGCGTGCCTTGGAACAGCGAAGAGGCGGCGAATGTCTTGATCGATTGCAGGAAGCGGCACTCGCCAGCGTTCTCGATGAATTGCTGGATGGCAGCCTGGCCTGCCTCGACATGAAGCGCTGCTGCACCCAGCCCCTTGTCCTTCATGAAGGAGAGGGCGGTACGCATGCTGTCTGTCGTTCCGGCACTGGAAGTGAAGCGCATCGAGTGGCTGCTGCTGCCAGTTTCGGACAGCGCCATAACTGTGTTGGTCGTGCCAAAATCAAGCCCGAGTGTCCGTGTCATGACGAATATCCTTATGAGCCAAAGAGAAAGCAGTCCCGGGATGAATGCGAGCATCCGGGCGATAAAAGGCGCGCAACCGCGCCCGCCTATTTTGAAGAGGGCGCGTGATGGCACAGCGAATTATGAATGGCAAGCGCCCCCGGTAGTTTTTTCACGCGTGCTCCTTCATTCCCGCAGCCTTGTCTTTCAGCCATGCGGCAAAGGTGGCCATGGCATTGGTGACGGCGCGCGACTTCAGCCTCGTCAGCCAGTAACAGCCCTTTGACACATAGACCGGAAACGGTTGGACAAGATCGCCCGAGGAGAGATGACGTTGAAACATCAGGGGTGGAGCAAGCGCGATGCCAGCCCCCTGAAGGGCCGCTTCGACCATGGGCACTGAGGAGTCGAAGACGATACCCTTCAGTCGAGGCGCGGGAACGCCGGCCTCGGAAAACCAGTCCGGCCATTCGTCGGCACGGTAGGAGCGCAGCAACGTCTGCTGCGTGACGTCGTGAGGGGTTTTGAGGCGCGTGGCGATTGACGGGATGCAGAGCGCAGAGAGTGGTGCGGAAAACAACTCTTCCGCCTCGGTGTCGTGCCAGGCGCCGTTGCCGAAGCGGATCGCGAAGTCGAGGCCTTCTGCAGCGATATCGACGCGGTTGTTGTTGGTGGAGAGGCGGATATCGATGAAGGGATAAAGGTCCTGGAACTCAGTGAGGCGAGGGAGCAGCCAGCCGACGGCAAACGTCCCGACCGCACCGACGCTGAGCACTTCCTGAAGATGCCCATCCTCAAAACGCTGCAGGATATCGGCCATGCGGTCGAAGGAATCGCGAAGCGTCGGCAAAAGCGCCAACCCCTCATCGGTGATCATCAAACCCCGCGGCAGACGTTTGAAGAGCGCCGCACCAAGGCGGTCCTCCAGTAATTTGACCTGATGGCTGATCGCGGTCTGCGTCACGCAAAGCTCGATGGCCGCACGGGTGAAACTCAGGTGTCGGGCCGCGGCTTCAAAGGCGCGCAGCGCGTTGAGCGGAAGGTGAGGGCGAACCATAGGATCGTGTCCAGAGTAGCGGGAAGGCCAAGTTTAATTCATGGCTGGAGCCAGATATCATCATTTGTCCCGCTGAGGCAAACCACCGTAATTCTCTTCCATCGAAACTTTAGAATTGACGCATAGAGGAGATAGCCATGCATCTTTCGATGGTGAAAACGAAGAAACGAACAGCGGCTTTCATCGCATCGCTGTTGGTCATGGGATTTTCTTCGATGGAAGCCAAAGCGGCTGAAAAGCTGCATTGCACCGTCGTTCTGGACGCCGAAAGCGGGACTGTTCTGCACCGCGACGGCACGTGCGACAAGGCTTTCGCTCCGCAATCCAGTTTCAAAATCCCGCTCGCTGTCATGGGTTATGATGCGGGAATTCTCAAGGATGCGACCAATCCGCGGTGGAACTACAAGACGGAATGGAAAAGACCGAAGCGCGAACAGAAATCTGTCGATCCGACGATCTGGGAGCGGGATTCCATCGTCTGGTATTCGCAGGAAATCACCCGTCGATTGGGCAAGGCCAAGTTTGCTGACTATGTTCAGCGCTTCTCTTATGGCAATGCCGACGTCCGCGGGGTTGCTGGACAGACGGATGGCCTCACGGAATCCTGGCTGATGTCATCGCTGAAGATTTCTGGCGATCAACAGGTAGACTTCGTGCGTCGCTTCGTCACCGGAAAACTGCCCGTCTCCAAGGAGGCGATTGCGAAAACGGAAGCCGTCATCCCGCTATTTTCAGCGGCAGACGGATGGCAGGTTCACGGCAAGACGGGATCGGGGCGCATGCGCACCAAGGCCAACACCTATGATGGCGACTGGTGGCTCGGCTGGTTCGTCGGTTGGGCGCAGAAGGGAGAACGCAAGGTCGTGTTCGCCAGCCTCAAAATCGAGGATTGGAAAAGCCAAGAGCCTATCAGTTTCGCGACTCGCGATGCGCTGATCGCCGACCTGCCGAAGCTCGTCAAATAACGATCAGCGAAGCGCTCGGCGTGCGACGACGATCAGGATGATGCCACCGAGTGCTACCAGCGCGCCGCGCAGCATCCACGGGCTTTGATTGATCATGAAACTGGAGGCGGGATAGGGGAAATAGCCGCTGCCCTGGCCAATCCAGATCAGACCGATCAGCACGATTAGAACGCCGAGTATGCTTAAAATCGTGCGAAGTGCCTGCATGGTCTTCTCCCAAAATCAAAGCCTTCCCGAATGGTATCCGGAAAGGCTCCCTGTTCAAAGCGTTACATCAAGCCGATCTGCAAGATCAGATCGACTTTGCCGCTCCACCATCCACATGCAGCATGGTGCCGGTAATATAGCTGGCCGGCTGAGAGCACAGGAACGCGCCTGCGGCAGCGAATTCTTCCACCGTACCAAGCCTACCCGCGGGTATGCTCTTGACCGAGGCCTCGCGAACCTCGTCCATGCTCTTACCAAGGCGTTTAGCGTTTGCGCCGTCCAGTTCATCAATGCGATCGGTGTGGATGCGTCCGGGCAGCAGCATGTTGGCGGTGATGCCGAAACCCGCGACTTCACTGGACAGTGTCTTATTGAAGCCGACAAGCGCGCCGCGCAGCGTGTTGGAGAGCGCGAGATTTGGAATGGGCTCGAACACGCCGGACGAGGCTACGGTCAGAATGCGGCCCCAGCCTTGCTCCTTCATCTTTGGCACGAGTGCGTTGGTCAGGGTGATGACCCGTAACACCATGGATTGAAAGAACGTATCCAGCTTTTCGGGGGTGATGTCCTGCGCCAGACCCGGTGTCGGGCCGCCTGTGTTGTTGACGAGAATGTCGATGCCGCCAAGCTTCGTCTTCACCGCTTCGATCATGGATGGCACGAAGTTTTCTTCGCCGAGATCGCCCCAGACCCAATCCGCCTTGCCCTTGCCGAGCGCGTTAATCGCCTTGGCGTTGGCGTCCAGCTTTTCGCCGCTGCGTCCGACCATGAGCACGTTGACGCCTTCTTTTGCCAGCGCCGTCGCGATGCCGAGACCGAGGCCGCGAGACGAGGCCAGAACCAATGCGCGCTTGCCGGAAATACCCAAATCCATGACGGTGTCCTTTCATGCTCATGATGATTGCCCACGCTTGTAGCGCCTGCGTCCAGCCCTGAAAAGTGTTGATCGGCTTGGCCTTGAGCGCGGTTGCTTGCGCCGCCTCTTGCGCCTCGGTAAGACAGCCCCGTGAATTTTGTGTTGGCAGAGGACGGGCTTGAACGTGTGGAACGAGCGCCAGAAAGTCGAAAACCGCAAGAGTGACGACGCCCGCAGCGAAAGCGACATCGATTATGGGCGGATCATCCACTCCACCTCATTTCGACGACTGCAAAGCAAGACGCAGATCCTAAACCTCGGCGATAGTGACTTCTATCGCACGCGCCTGACGCATTCTCTGGAAGTGGCGCAAATCGCGGCTGGTCTGGTCAAGCATCTGCGCAAGGCCTTTCCTCATCATCCGGTGACGGCGGAACTGCCGGAGCATAGCCTCATCCAGGCGATCGGTAGCGCCCACGACCTTGGCCACCCGCCCTTCGGTCATGGCGGCGAGGTCGCGCTGAATTACTGCATGCGCGTGGCGGCAAATCCGGACGAAGCAGGGCGCAACGGCAATGGCGTCATTACCGACATCGCCAAAGCGGGCTTCGAAGGAAACGGCCAGACTTTACGCATTCTCAGCCGCCTTGAGACATTTTCAAAAGCCAATGGCGCCAACCTCACGCGGCGCACTCTGCTGGGTATTCTGAAGTACCCCGTCGCCTATTCGAAAGCGGCCCATCCCGCGCGCCTGCCAAAACTGCATGACGGTCCTTCGACGCTGCGCATCATCGACACGCAGGCCTCGAAGCCACCGAAATGTTACATGGATTGCGAAACGGAAGTGGTGGACTGGGTGCTCGATCCTCTGCCGCAGGCCGACCGTGATCTTTTCCAGACGGTGACGCAGGATGACGGAAAACACGCCAAGTCGCTGCACAAATCACTCGATTGCACCATCATGGATGTGGCAGACGATATCTCCTACGGGGTCCACGATCTTGAGGACGCGATCGCCATGCAGCTCATCAGCCGCGATGCCTTCGAGAAGGAGGTGACGGCGGATGACTGCGAGAGCTTCATGGCGATGCTCAATAAGAACCATAAGGATAAGCGCGGCAATGACGTCTATCGCGAAATCGTGGATGGGCTCTTCGGTAATAGCGGCGACCGCAAAATGTTTATCAGCATGCTGGTCGGCTATTTCATCACAGATGCACGCTTTGCCGACGACGAGCGGTTCGAAACGCCACTCTTGCGTCACCGTGTGAAGCTCGGAGGTGATCGTGTTCGACTGCTGAAGGCCTTTCAGGATGTGGTGCGCAAACATGTGATCAAAAGCCCGCGTGTCCAGCATATGGAGTTTAAGGGGCAGGGCATGGTCGTCGCTGTCTTCGAAGCGCTGCAGTCCGATCCTGAGCGCCTGCTACCGGAAGATGTCTTCCCGCTTTACGAAAAATCCGGCGGCGATCTGCGCATCATCTGCGACTTCGTTGCGGGTATGACGGACGGCTATCTCGTCAGAACCTATGAGCGACTGTTTTCACCGGGGGCGGGGTCCGTATTCGACAGGCTCTGAAGAGGCAAAAACGACAATACGGACCGAGATTTGAAGGGTGATCTTTTTCATGACCGAACAATCACTGCTCAAGCTTTCGATCGCCGTCACCGTGATCCTAGCGTCGTGCGGGATTGCGGCTGGTCTTTATTCCGGCTCCTTCGCCGTCGTCTTCGATGGCATCTACTCGCTGACCGATGCCTTCATGACCATGCTGGCGCTGATGGTGGCGCGTTTGATCGCCGCCTCGGCGCTGCCCAATCCAGGCGGCAAGCTGGCGGAACGCTTCACCATGGGTTTCTGGCATTTGGAGCCGATGGTCCTTGGTTTGAATGGCACGCTCTTGATAGGGGCCGCAGTCTATGCGCTCATCAATGCGATCGACAGCCTGATGGATGGCGGCCGTGTGATCGCGTTCGATTATGCGATCATCGTCACCTTCTTCACCTTTGCCGTCTCGCTTGGAATGGCATGGTTCATTCGGCGGAAAAACCGGACGCTGAAATCCGCCTTCGTCGCGCTCGACGCCAAAAGCTGGCTGATGAGCGCCATGTTGAGTGCAGCACTTTTCGTCGCCTTTATGGGCGGTTATGCCTTGTCTCACTCTTCCCATGCTTGGCTAGCATCCTACACCGACCCGGCCGTGCTGGCGCTCGTCTGCCTCGTCATCATCCCGATGCCTTTCGCCAATGTGAAGCAGGCGCTGGCCGACATCCTGCTGGTCACGCCGACCGAGTTCAAACTGCATGTGGATAAGGTCGCGAAGGAAGTCGTTGAGAAATTTGGCTTTTCCTCGCATTATTCCTATGTCGCACGCGTGGGGCGCGGTCGACAGATTGAACTCTTCTTCATTGTGCCGAAAAACGCACCCGCCCGTCGCCTGGAAGAATGGGACGCCATTCGCGACCAAATCGGCGAGGCGCTGGGTGGAGAAGGACATGACCGCTGGCTCACCATCATGTTCACGACGGACGAGGAGTGGGCGATTTGACGGGGACCCAGCTCGTCCCACTCCCTTGACGACGCACACCATCATTCCTATTCTTGATATTACGTGTACGTAAAAGTAATTGATAGTCATCAGGTTGTCGGACAATTTGGTGGCGCCATGTAAGCATCGTTGCTATTCATCTCGACAAAGCGCTTTTGCTTTGCCAAGAACGATGACGCGAACTGCTTGTTGCGACGACGTTTTTCCACACGTCTTCGGCTGCGGTTTGGTGTAGGGCAGGAACAACGAAAAGCCGGACGGGACCGGTAAACCGACGAGGATCTTATGACGGAAGAAATGGAATTGCCGGAACGTGAATCGATGGAGTTCGATGTCGTGATCGTCGGCGCCGGACCTGCGGGCCTTTCTGCCGCCATCCGGTTGAAACAGGTCAATCCGGACCTCTCCGTCGTGGTACTGGAAAAGGGCGCTGAAGTCGGCGCGCATATTCTCTCCGGCGCAGTGGTTGATCCGATCGGTATCGACCGTCTGTTGCCCGGCTGGCGCGAAGAGGAGGGGCATCCCTTCAAGACCGAAGTCAAGGACGACCAGTTCCTGTTCCTCGGACCTGCCGGCTCGATCCGTCTGCCCAACTTCCTGATGCCGCCGCTGATGAACAATCACGGCAACTACATCGTCTCGCTCGGTCTCGTCTGTCGCTGGCTTGCGGAAAAGGCGGAAGCGCTTGGCGTTGAAATCTATCCGGGTTTTGCCGCAACCGAAGTTCTCTATAACGACGAAGGCGCCGTCATCGGTGTTGCCACCGGTGACATGGGCATCGAGAAGAATGGCGAGCCCGGCCCCGCCTTCACCCGCGGCATGGAATTGCATGGCAAATATGTGCTGATCGGTGAGGGCGTGCGCGGCTCGCTTGCCAAGCAGCTCATCAAGAAGTTCGATCTGTCGAAGAACAGCGACGTCCAGAAGTTCGGTATCGGCATCAAGGAGCTATGGCAGGTCAAGCCTGAGAACCATAAGCAGGGCCTCGTGCAGCACTCCTTCGGCTGGCCGCTGGGCATGAAGACGGGCGGCGGTTCGTTCCTTTATCATCTGGAAGACAACCTCGTTGCCGTCGGCTTCGTGGTTCATCTGAACTACAAGAACCCCTATCTCTATCCGTTCGAAGAGTTCCAGCGCTTCAAGACGCACCCGGCAATCGCACCGACTTTCGAAGGCGGAAAGCGCGTCTCCTACGGTGCGCGCGCCATCACCGAAGGCGGCTACCAGTCGGTGCCGAAGCTGACGTTCCCAGGCGGCGCGCTGATCGGCTGTTCGGCAGGCTTGGTCAACGTCCCGCGCATCAAGGGCAGCCACAATGCGGTTCTCTCCGGCATGCTGGCGGCGGACAAAATTGCAGCAGCTCTCGCGTCTGGTCGCGCCAATGACGAAGTGATCGAGATCGAGAATGAATGGCGTGGCACCGATATCGGCAAGGACCTGAAGCGGGTGCGCAACGTCAAGCCGCTCTGGTCGAAGTTCGGCACGGCGATTGGCGTCGGTCTCGGCGGTCTCGATATGTGGACCAACCAGCTCTTCGGCTTCTCCATCTTCGGTACACTGAAGCACGGCAAGACCGACGCGGAAAGCCTGGAGCCCGCAGCAAACCACAAGCCGATTGCCTATCCCAAGCCGGATGGCGTGCTGACTTTCGACCGTTTGTCCTCGGTCTATCTCTCCTCCACCAATCATGAGGAGGACCAGCCGGTTCATCTCCAGGTGAAGGACATGGAGCTTCAGAAGCGCTCCGAGCATGATGTCTATGCCGGACCCTCGACGCGCTACTGTCCCGCCGGCGTCTATGAGTGGGTGGAGAAGGAAGGCGAACCGACCTTCGTCATCAACGCGCAGAACTGCGTCCACTGCAAGACCTGCGACATCAAGGACCCGAACCAGAATATCAATTGGGTACCGCCACAAGGCGGCGAAGGGCCAGTTTACGCCAATATGTAATATTGGCGTGGCCCGCTCGGACCGCCGTCAGCAAAGATGTTCGGCGAAGGGCCAGTTTACGCCAATATGTAATATTGACGTGGCCCGCTCGGCTTATCGCTTCATCTGCGAGTAAGACGGTGCGCCTGCATGAGGGGATGACGCGATATGGCGACGATCCGTGCCGGACGGCAGGACGACTTTCCACGTTTGGCGGAAATCGAACTGGATGCCTTTGTTGTGTGGGCAGAAGTCTGCGGGGTATCGCAGCAGCCTGTCTCCGCGCCGGTCTTTCTGCTTGAGCGGAGCCTTGACGAGGGACTTCTTCTGGTGGCCGAAGAGGCGGGACGTGTCGTCGGCTTTACGCTTGGGTTGAACGAGGAAAGCAATCTCTATGTCGTCGAGCTCGACGTAGAGCGCGCCGCACAGGGCAGGGGCATCGGCACCTCGCTGATGCTTGCCCTGCTGGATGTCGGACGTGAGAAAGGACTTGCTGACGCGGTTCTTACTACGGATCGTTACGCGCCTTTCAATGCGCCCTTTTATACGAAGCTCGGCTTTCGCATCCTTGAGGCGGAGGAAATGTCAGTCTTTCTCGCGGAAAGGCTGAGGGCTCAGATCGACTCTGGTCTTGATCCAAAGCGTCGCGTGGCGATGCTGAAGAAACTGTAATCCTATTCTCGCTACTCGCTCAGCTATTATTTCTGAACAACCTGCAACCTGAAGGGTTAGGGTATCGAGGATAGTGATCAGGGAGGCGTTTACAGTTGCGGGCTGGATCATTTAGATGTGACAGAGCCCCTATATGTGAAGAGGGTCCCTCATAGCTTAAGAGGGTCAATATCCCCTAAAAGGGGTTGGGAGTGAGCAATGAGGAAACTTGCCAGAATGGTCTCGGCTTTGCCTAGCAATCATTTGCTGGCTGCGGTCGCAGCGGTGATCGGGGCGATATCGATAAGCGGTCAACCCGCCATGGCGGCGAGCTGCCGAGCCGACGCATCCACTGGCATCGACTGGAGCGAATGCAACAAGCGGCTCTTGATGCTGGGCGGCAGCGTTCTCGACGGTGCCGACCTGCACGGAACGGACTTCACCTACACCGATCTGCGCGGCTCCTCCTTCAACAAGGCGAATATGGAGAAGGCCAAGTTGATCCGTACCTCGCTGGCCTCCTCCCAGCTTGAGGGCGCCAATCTGATCAAGATCGAGGCCTATCGCAGCGATTTCAGCGATGCGAATGCCGAAAATGCCAGGTTCAACAGCGCTGAAATGCAGCGCGCCAACTTCGAGAATGCCAAGCTCGTCAATGCCGATTTTTCCAAGGCGGAACTCGGGCGGGCGGATTTCAATGGCGCGGTGTTGACGGGCACCAAATTCACCAAGGCCAACCTCTCACGCGCCAGCTTCACCGGCGCCAAGTTTACCGGGCCGATCGATTTCTCCGACTCGTTCCTGCTGCTGGCCCGCATCGAAGGGCTGGACCTTTCCGCCGCGACCGGGCTCGACCAAAAGCAGATCGATATTGCCTGCGGCGACGACAAAACCAAGCTTCCGCAAGGACTGACCAAACCAGCCACTTGGCCTTGCCCCGCCGATCCGGAAGACGATTGATGGTGAAGGCTAGCCAGACCACGCTGTGATCCGGCTAGTCTGTCACCATGTGGCTACACGTGTTCTCAGAAGCCAGACAACACGATCTTGCCCTTGGCCTTGCCGCTTTCGACCAGTGCATGCGCCTTGATAAGGTTTGCGGCGTTGATCGTGCCGAACGTTTCCGTCATCGTGGTTTTGATCTTGCCCTGGTCAACCAGCTCCGACACATGGTTCAACAGATTGTGCTGCTCCAAGATATCGGCTGTTTCGAAGACCGGCCGGGCAAACATCATCTCCCAATGAACGGAAATGGCTTTGCGCTTGAATGGCATGATATCGAAACCATTCTCTGGATCGTCGATCAGGCAGTAGCGCCCCTGCGGCGCAATCAACTCTATGCTGTCGGCGCGGTGGAGCTCGCTATGGGTGGTGGAAAAGACGAAACTCGGGGCACCTAAACCAAGCGCCTCTACCTGTGGTGCAAGCGGCTTGCTATGGTCAAGCACATGATGTGCACCAAACTGCGCGACCCATTCCTTCGTTTCCGGCCGCGACGCCGTGGCGATGACTGTCAGGTCCGTCAGATGCCGCGCAAGTTGGATTGCGATCGAACCGACGCCGCCGGCACCACCGATGATGACGATGGCATTGGCGCCACCCGCAACAGGATCCTTCACCTTGAGGCGATCGATCAGGGCTTCATAGGCGGTGATCGCCGTCAACGGTAGGGCCGCAGCTTCCTCGAAACTCAAGCTTCTCGGCTTCTTACCAACGATGCGTTCATCCACGAGCTGAAACTCGCTATTGGTCCCGGGGCGGTTGATAGCGCCTGCATAGTACACTTCATCGCCTGGCTTGAACAGGCTGACCTTGTCGCCAACAGCCTTGACGACACCCGCAGCATCGAAGCCGAGGATGCGGGCCTGGCCTGCCTCGGGCGCTTGGTTTCGGCGAACCTTGGTATCGACCGGATTGACCGAAACTGCCTTCACTTCCACCAGAAGATCGTGGCCGTTGGCCTCCGGGGCAGGCAGTTCGAAATCCACCAAAGCGTCTGCTTCCGTTACGGGCTTGCAGGTCTTGTAGCCGACAGCGCGCATGTTCTTTCTCCTTCGCTTGTTGCTTCGGCGTCTATTTGATAGCTATGAGCAATGTCTGCAAGAATGCACATTTTGTGTCTATACTGACAAAAAGGATACTGTGGCCACCCGCCGAACCTGAAAAACGGAGCTTTTCATGTCCCGCCCTCGCGCCAAACTGAAAGATAATTTTCCCGGCTGCCCGGTGGAATCGACGCTGTGTTATCTCGATGGCAAGTGGAAGGGCGTGATTCTTTATCATTTGCTGACCGAAGGAACTCTGCGTTTCAATGCACTGCGCCGCCACATTCCAAGCGTCACCCAGCGCATGTTGACGAAGCAGCTTCGCGAACTGGAAGATGCGGGCCTGATCTCCCGCACAGTCTTTCCCGTCGTGCCGCCAAGGGTCGATTACAGCCTGACTCCGCTTGGCAACAGCATGGCGCCGGTCATCTCAGCGCTGAAATCCTGGGGCGAAACCCATGTGGTCTGCAAGGACGGCGTCAAGACGCTTGCCGCGCCCGAGGACGTCGTAACGCCGCTCGCTGCTGCCGAATGAGTACCGCGGCTGATTTTTTGGGAAGGCAGCGTCACGCCTTTCTCCACGATGGACCTCCGTCACTGGAGCAACGCCGAGCCGATCTCAAGGCTTTGCGGAAGGTTGTGACCTCCTATCGAAGCAAAATCGAACAGGCGGTTGATACCGATTTCGGCGGACGATCACCGAATGAGACCGCCCTTCTGGACATCGTTGGGGTGATCCAAGCGATCGATTACCTGGACCGGAATCTGAAGCGCTTCATGAAGCCCGAACCGCGCCATGTAGGCGCACTGTCGCAATGCGGACGCGCCTGGGTGGAGTATCAGCCGCTCGGCGTCATCGGCATTCTCTCGCCCTGGAACTATCCATTTCTGCTGGCCATGGTGCCGCTTGCCACTGCACTTGCCGCCGGGAATCGGGCGATGTTGAAGCCCTCGGAACTTGCGCCGGAAACGAGCGCCTTGATGAAGGCAATGCTCGCCGAGGCCTTTCCGGAAGATAAGGTCGCCGTGGTGCTTGGCGACGCAGGCGTAGGCGCCGAATTCAGTGGCTTGCCGTTCGACCATCTGTTCTTCACCGGCAGCACGCAGGTCGGGCGTCTGGTGATGAAGGCTGCGAGTGAACACCTCGTGCCGGTCACGCTGGAACTCGGCGGCAAGAGCCCGACGATCATACTGCCGGGTCACGTCAACGCCGGAACCGTTGCGTCTATTGTCTTTGGCAAGCTCACCAATGCCGGGCAAACCTGCGTTGCCCCGGATTACGTCTTCGTCCACGAAACCGAGGTCGAAGCCTTCATCGATGCTTTCGATAAAGCGGTGGCGAGATCCTACCCGGAGGGCGTGGTGAGCCGCGATTACGCGTCGATCATCAGCGACAGGCATTTCTCTCGGTTGAATGGCTTGCTTGAAGATGCGGCCAGCAAGGGTGCGATTGTGCGACCGGTCGGAGGAGAGGCGGGGGCTGGAACGCGTATCCGTGTCCTGCCGCCGACGCTCGTCATCAATCCGAGCGACGACATGGCAGTGATGCAGGAAGAGATCTTCGGGCCGATCTTGCCCGTACTGACCTACCGCGATGTTTCGCAGGTGGTCGCCTACATCAATGAAAAGCCAAGGCCGTTGGCGCTCTATGTCTTCGCAGATGCGCATGGTGATGACTGTAAGACGATCCTGTCACGCACCACGTCCGGCAATGTCGGCATCAATAACACGGTGCTGCATGTGGCGCAGGATGACCTTCCGTTTGGCGGGATAGGGCCGAGCGGCACCGGGGCCTATCACGGCATGGAAGGCTTCCGCCGCATGAGCCATGCCAAGGGCGTGTTTTCAAGAGGACGTTTCAGCGTGCCAAGCCTTCTACGTCCGCCCTTCGGTCGGATGGTCAAGGCCGGGCTTGATTACCTGTTACGATAAGGACGTGCGTTCAGGCGCAGGCGGAAATCGTGTTAATGGGCAGGCAGATGCTGATGTCCAGCCCATCCGGCGACCAGTGATAGGAAATCTCTCCGCGCATGCTGCTGACCGTGCGCTGGATGAGCGTTGAGCCGAAGCCCTTGCTGGTCGGAGGGCCCGAAACTGGCCCGCCCCGCTCGCTCCACATGATCTGCAGCGTCTCGCCTGTGGTGCAGGCAACCACGAGCCGACCGTCTTCGGAGCAAAGCGATCCATATTTCGCCGCGTTGGTGGCGAGTTCATGCAAGACCAGCGCGACACTCGTAATGTGATCAGCCCGAATACGCACGTCGTCAATACCGACGAAGACAACCCGGTCGGTTGCTGCGTCGGTGTAGGGTGCCAGAATATCGCCGATGATCTGACGCAAGGGCACGTCCGGTGCATAGGCCACATGTTCGGCCGAAAACGTCGGCTGCACGAGGTCATGCGCCCGTCCCAGGGCGCGCAGGCGGCCTCGAACCGTGGAGGAAAGCTCCTCGGCGCTCGTTGCCGTTCGCGCCGTCATTGCCAGCATCGAGTCGGCCAGCGCGAAGACGTTTTTCACCCGGTGGTTCAACTCTCGCAGAAGAAGCATACGCTGCTCCTCTGCCCGATCGCGTGCCTCCTCGTTTTGCGAACGCTCGATGGCAATAGCCACCGTCCGTGAGATCATGCCGATGACCTCTAAATCTCGCTCCGAAGGCTTGCGGGGCTCACGGTAGTAATTGGCGAAGGTGCCAAGAATGCGCCCATCGGCAGCTCGTATGGGCATCGACCAGCAGGCGCGGAGATCGTGGGCGAGGGCCAATTTGCGGAAATTCGCCCAAAGCGGATCGGCGGCGATATCGCTGACGATGACCGGGGTGCCGGTATGGGCCGAAGTGCCGCAAGACCCGATACCAGGGCCAACGGAAATGCCCTCGATTGCGTCGTTGTAATCGCAGGGCAGGCTCGGCGCCGCCCCCTGGGTCAGACGCTTGCCATCTTCCGTGGTGAGCAGAACGGATGCCAGCAACTCGCCGCCTGCAGGCTTTTCCACCAGAAGCACGATATCACGCAACACCTGTTTCAGCGGGCCGCCTACCGCCACACGTGCCAGAATGTCTCGTTCTGCAGTAAGGAGGTCCGACGTTACCGACACTGTATTGATCAACGCACCAGTCCACCACAAAAAGAAAGCCATGTGTCTTCGACAACGGCAATAGTAGGAAGATATAGGGAGGCAAGTATTAAATGTCTAATGAATAAAATACTTGATGAATACAACCTAGTTTGAAGTGTTGGGTAGGATATTGTGTTTTGTCGAACCTATTATTTTAGGGTTCGCGAACTAAGCCCTGGCCTAGCTGCACCTGCTTAGCCCTGTTTTGGAGATGATCGTGCTCTTGATTTTCCGGCAAATTGGGAGGAAGGATTTGCCGCGGCATTCGCCGGCTCTTCATCATTCACATTTTTTTGCACCGCAACATCGAACTGCCCGGATTGGTTCATAATTTCGCGCGCAGTGATTGTCAGTTCAGGGACGGACCAGCATGGGTATTGGTTGGATAGAAGCCGCGATCCTCGGCTTTATTCAAGGGCTTACGGAATTTTTGCCAATTTCTTCCAGCGCACATTTGAGAATCGCGGGCGAGTTTTTGGGTACCGGTGAAGACCCGGGTGCGGCGTTTACCGCCATCATCCAGATTGGCACGGAACTGGCCGTGCTCGTCTATTTCTGGTCCGATATCATGCGGATCGCCTTTGCCTGGCTTCGTCATCATTTGCGGCTTGGCGGGCAATATGACCCGGCCGATGTTCGCCTCGGCTGGATGATCATCGTCGGTTCGGTGCCCATCGTGCTGCTCGGCCTTCTGTTCAAGGACGCTATCGAGCATTCGCTGCGCAACCTTTACATCACCGCGGTCATGCTGATTGTTTTCGGTATCATTCTGGGCTTTGCGGATCGCATCGGCAAAAAGAAGTATCCGATCAAGAAGCTGATCTGGCGTGACGCCATTATCTTCGGCTTTGCCCAGGCAATGGCGCTGATCCCCGGCGTGTCCCGCTCCGGCGGCACGATCACCGCTGGCTTGCTGCTGGGTTACACGCGTGAAGCCGCTGCCCGTTACTCCTTCCTTCTGGCGGTACCAGCCGTCTTTGGTTCGGGCTTCTATCAACTCTTCAAGAGCATCGGACAGGAAAACCCGGTCGGCTGGGGCCAGACGGCTTTGGCGACGCTGATATCCTTCATTGTCGGATATGCCGTCATCGTCGTCTTCCTCAAGCTGGTCTCGACGAAGAGCTACATGCCGTTCGTCTGGTATCGCATCGTTATTGGTGTTGTGCTGCTTGGCTTGCTCTTCAGCGGTGTCATCAATCCGATCTGACGCCTCCGGCGAGATATCAGCCCCTAGTCTTACCCGGTGCGGCCTTCCGTGCCGGGTTAATTTTATGTCTTTCGTCTGGCGTAGAATGATTTTCCTTTCGATAAAGTGCGAGAGCGTTTATCTCCGCGGCAACATCACCTCCGCTCAGGATGGTGTGACGCCTTTCTAGACTGTCAGGAAGAATGAATGACCGCAGACGTTCCTTGCGCCCTTGCTGTGGAGGACATCCATAAGAGCTTCGGCGATCACGAGGTTCTGAAGGGCATTTCGCTGACGGCGAAGAAGGGCGATGTCATCTCCATTATCGGTTCTTCCGGCTCGGGAAAGAGCACCTTTCTGAGATGCATCAACTTCCTGGAAATACCGGACAGCGGCCGGGTAAGCGTCAATGGTGAAGAGGTGGCGGTCAAGCGCGGGCGCGACGGCAAGTCCGTCCCGCAAAGCTGGCGTCAGGTAGAGCGCCTGCGCACCGGGCTTGGCATGGTGTTCCAAAGCTTCAATCTCTGGGCTCATCGCACGGTTCTGGAAAATGTCATCGAAGCGCCCGTGCATGTCATGGGCGTCAGGCGCGCGGAAGCAGTCGAAAAGGCAGAGGCCCTGCTGCACAAAGTCGGCCTCTATGAGAAGAAGGATGCCTATCCGGCGTTCCTCTCCGGCGGGCAGCAGCAGCGTGCCGCCATTGCTCGTGCGCTCTGCGTCGAGCCTGCCGTGATGTTGTTCGACGAGCCGACTTCGGCGCTCGATCCGGAACTGGTCGGCGAGGTCCTGAAGGTGATCCGTGATCTGGCGGAAGAGGGGCGCACCATGCTGCTCGTGACCCACGAAATGCGCTTTGCCCGCGATGTGTCGAGCCACGTCATGTTCCTGCATCAAGGCCGTGTGGAGGAGGAGGGCTCTCCGCAGCAGGTCTTCAACAATCCCAGCAGCGCACGGACCCGGGAATTTACCGGCGCGCTCGCCAACTGAACAGTCTCATAGGAGTTTGATATGAAGTTTGTTGCATCTCTGCTGGCCGGTACGGCCTTCGCATTGTCGGCTTTCACTGCCAGCGCTGAAGTTCGCTTCGGTGTGATGAATGAGAGCTACCCACCCTTTTTCGCCCAGGATGCCAGCGGCAAGTGGCAGGGCTGGGAAATCGATCTCATGGATGCCGTCTGCTCGGAAATGAAGGAGAAATGCTCCGTCGTCGCTCTGTCCTGGGATGGTTTGATTCCGGCGCTTGAAAGCAAGAAGTTCGACGTCATCTGGTCGTCCATGTCCAACACGGCGGAACGTCAGAAGGTCATCGATTTCACCAACAAGTACTACAATACGCCAAGCAAGCTGATCGGCGCGAAAGACGGCAAGCCCGGCGCCACGGCAGATGACGTGAAGGGCAAGACGATCGGTATTCAGGTTTCCACCATCCAGTCCGCTTACTATGCCAAGTACTTCAAGGATGTCGCCGACGAGAAGACCTATCAGACACTGGACGAAGCCTTTCAGGATCTGGCCGCTGGCCGCATCGACTACGTCTTCGGCGACTCGCTGGTGCTTGACGACTTCCTGAAGACGGAAACCGGTAAAGATTGCTGCGCCGACGCTGGCAATGTTGCCGATGATCCCGAAATCCTCGGTCTCGGCGTCTCGGGAGGTGTGCGCAAGGACGATCAGGAACTGAAGCAGAAGCTGAATGCTGCGCTCGCTGCCGTCCGCGCCAGCGGCAAATATGACGAGATCACCAAGAAATACTTCAGCTTCGATATCTACGGCGCGAAGTAAGTCTGGCTCTCCTCGCAGATGGCAGCTCCAGACAGCATCATCCAGCTCTTGTCTCCCTATCCTCCGGGATGGGGCGGCACGTTGCTGTCCGGGGCGGCCGCGACACTTGCCATTTCTGCCGGCGCCTATCTGATCGGTATCGTGATCGGCATGGCGGGGGCACTCGGCAAGCTTTCTGACAATCGGGCGCTCGGCGTCATCCTCAATCTTTACACGACGTTGATCCGTTCCGTGCCGGAACTCATCCTCATCGTCGGCCTCTATTACGCCGGGACGGACGGCCTGAACCGACTGTTGCAGATGGCGGGCCTGCCGCCGCTGGAAGTCAATGGCTTCGTCGCCGCAGTCGCGGTACTCGGCTTCGTGCAGGGCGCCTACATGACGGAAGTGCTGCGTGGCGCGATCCTGTCGATCCCGAATGGGCAGATCGAAGCCGCGAAAGCCTTCGGCATGTCGCCGTTCTTGCGCTTTCGCCGTGTTGTCCTTCCCGCTCTCCTGCCCAACGCTTTGCCCGGCCTATCCAACCTCTGGCTATCCGTGACGAAGGACAGCGCCTTGGTGGCTGTCGTCGGCTATCAGGAACTGGCGCTTGCCACCCGTCTCGCCGGGGCCAGCACCAAGCATTACTTCCTGTTCTTCATGGCCGCCGCGCTGATCTATCTGGCGATCACGCTTGTCTCCAACTTTCTCTTCCGGCTGATCGAACGGCACGTGCGCCGTGGTCAGCCGTCGCTTGCGTGAGGTGGAGCCATGACTTTTTCCTGGATCGAAAAATACTGGCCGCTTCTCCTCAGTGGAGCATGGCAGACCATCGCCCTGCTGGTCATTTCCGTCAGCCTCGGCTTCATTCTGGCCATTGGTCTTGCCTTTGCCCAAGTCAGCGGTGGAAGGATCACAAGGCTTCTGGCGAGAGGCTACTGCACCTTCTTTCGTGGGACGCCCCTGCTGATCCAGCTCTGGCTTCTCTATTACGGCGTCGGCTCCTTCTTGCCGATGATCCCCGGCCTGCGGCAGAGCTTTCTCTGGCCGATCCTCAGAGAAGGCTTCTTCTTTGCCGCCGTCAGCTTCACGCTGAACTACGCCGCTTACGAGGCGGAAGTTCTGCGCGGCGCGCTGCTCGGAGTGCCCAAAGGCGAGCTTGAGGCGGCGCGGGCTTTTGGCATGAGCCCGTTCAAACTTGCCCGCCGTATCTGGCTGCCGCGCGCCATTCGCAATGCGCTCCCGACGATTGCCGGCGAAGTGGTGATGCAGCTGAAAGCCACGCCGCTGGCCTTCACGGTTACGGTGATGGACCTCTATGCAGTGGCCTATAAGGTCCGTCAGGACACGCTTCTGGTCTATGAGCCGCTTCTGGTCGTGACCGTTTTCTATCTTATTCTCACAGCCATCATTGCCCGCTGCTTCGGCATCATCGAAGCGCAGGTGCCAGTACGACGCTGAGCGGGCAACGCCTGTTCGGTGTGGTGAATAAAAGGAGTTTCTTCATGGGCGATATTCGCATTCTCGACGGCGGCATGAGCCGCGAATTGCAACGGCTGGGTGCCGAACTGAAACAACCGGAATGGTCCGCACTTGCCCTGATCGACGCGCCGGACATCGTCCGTCAGGTCCATGCCGAATTCATCGAGGCCGGTGCCGATGTCGTCACCACCAACTCCTACGCCCTTGTGCCCTTCCACATCGGCGAAGAGCGTTTTCGCAAAGAGGGCGCGTCGCTGATCACACTTTCCGGACGTCTGGCGCGTGAAGCAGCAGATGCGTCTGGCCGCAAGGTCACGGTGGCCGGATCGCTGCCGCCGATTTTTGGCTCTTACGAGCCACAGAATTTCGATGGGTCGCGCGTCCAGGATTATCTTGGTGTGCTCGTCGAAAATCTCGAACCCTTCGTTGACGTCTGGCTTGGTGAAACACTGAGCCTGATCGCCGAGGGCGAGGCTGTCCGTCAGGCGATCGCAGAGACCGGTAAGCCCTTCTGGATTTCCTTCACGCTAGATGACGACCCGGCACAAGTGAACGGCGCGGAGCCGAAGCTGTGCTCTGGCGAAACCGTGCGTGCCGCTGCCGAATGGGCAGCCGGTTCGGGTGCTGCGGCCTTGCTGTTCAACTGCAGCAAGCCAGAGGTGATGAAAGCCGCCGTCGAGACGGCTGCCAACACATTCCAGGAAAAGGGTGTGGCGCTGGAGATCGGCGTCTATGCAAATGCCTTCGAAGGCGAGCAGGGTGACTCAGCGGCCAATGAGGGTCTGCATGGCACGCGCGACGATCTGACCGACGATGTCTACTCGCGCTTTGCCTGCACATGGGCGGATGCTGGCGCGACACTGATCGGCGGATGCTGCGGCATAGGCGCGGCCCATATTCACACCGTCGCTGGGGCTCTCCGCGCACGATAAACTGCGGTGGTGTCTACCGTGTCTCGATCGAAAACACGTCGAGACCGGTGACATCCTCTTCAAGCAGGGTAAAGCCCTGTTTCAGATAGTACGGCCGCTTGTCGGCTGTGGCGCAGAGATAGCAGGTGCCATGGCCAAGTGTCGCAATGTGTTGGCGGGCCTCTTTGATTAAGGCAGCAGCGACGCCCTGATTGCGATAATCGGGGTCGACCCAGAGCGCTGCAATCCATGGGCTATAGTGCGGCCGTGCCTCGAGATCGTTGTCGATGACGAGCACGGAGCCGATGTAGGTCTCGCCTTCATGCGCCACGAGCGCAAAAGGGATGATATCCTGTCCCAACATCGGATCAAGGTGTGCCCGATAATCTTCGAGCGGCACGCCGCTTTCCGTCCACCAGGCGTTCCAGCCGCGATGGGCGATCGTATCGGCAAAGCATTGCCGGTGCCGAAGGTTGGATATCTGCATGTGACGTCTCATCTTCCTGAATCAGAAACCGAGAGCCAGTCTACAAGCACTTGAAAAGCCAGTACAATGATTTAGCCCGGCCGACATAAGACGGCCGGGCTGATAGCGCGCTTACAGCAATGTTCCCCCAAGGATGACGAGCGCGACGGAGAAGTAAATCACCAGACCGCTGACATCCACCAGCGTCGCGACAAACGGAGCCGAAGCGCTAGCCGGGTCCAAACGCAGCCGCTGCAGCAGGAAAGGCAGCATCGAGCCACAGATAGAGCCGAAAGTGACGATGCCGACCAGCGCTGCAAAGACGGTGAAGCCGACCAGCAGCCAGTGTTCGCCGTAGTCATAGAAGCCTGCCTGCTGCCAGACGGTCAGCCGCAGGAAGCCGATGGCACCAAGGATCGCGCCAAGGGCCAGGCCGCTTGGCAGTTCACGCAGCAGCACCCGCCACCAGTCGGAGAGCTTCAACTCGCCGAGCGCCAGAGCACGAATGATCAGGGACGTGGCCTGTGAGCCCGAATTGCCGCCCGATGACATGATCAGTGGAATGAAAAGCGTCAGGACGACGGCCTTTTCCAATTCTCCTTCGAAGTGCTGCATGGCGCTCGCCGTCAGCATTTCGCCGAGAAAGAGGGCGGAAAGCCAGCCGGCGCGTTTGCGGATCATGTCCAAGAAGCCCATGGACATGTAGGGCTTGCCGAGCGCTTCCATGCCGCCGAACTTGTGTGCATCTTCGGTGGTATCGGCAATCATCGTGTCGATCACGTCATCGACGGTGACGATGCCCAGAATGCGGGCATGCTCATCCACGACTGGAATGGCCAGCAGATCGTGCTTGCGGATGAGACGAGCGACGTCTTCCTGCGACATTTGAGGATCGGCGTAAACGACGCTTTCTTGCGATGCGGCGGACAGGATCGATGCTTGCGGATCCGCGGTCACGAGGCGGCGCAACGTAACGACCTTGCTCAAGGTGCCATCCTCGGCCAGCACATAGATGGCATAGACCGTTTCACGCGAACGCTCGACGACGCGAATGTGCGAAAGGGTCTGTTCCACCGTCCAGCTGTCCGGCACGCTGACGAACTCTGTCGTCATGATGGAGCCAGCGGTGCGCGGCGGATAGGTCATCAGATGCTGGATGGCAGCGGCCGTTGCCCGGTCCAGGCGCGAAAAGAGCTTGTTGCGATGGGCCTCATCCATTTCGGCCATGACGTCCGCCACGCGGTCGTCTGACATGAGATTGACGAAGCGAGTGGCCTGTTCCAGAGGAATGGCGGCAATGATATCGGCAGCGTGGTGCAACTCCGGACGGTCCAGAATGGCAACGGCCTTTGGCTGCGGCATTTTCAGCAGAGCGTCGACGGCCTCGTTGACGTCGAGTGCGTTCAGCTGCTCGACACGTTCTGCAATGGTGGAAAGACCTGCATCACCGCTGCGGAAAAGACGTGCGGCCTTGCTGGCTCTCTGGGAGAGGGTGTGAAAGTTCATGATTGCTCACCTTCGAGTCGATCCGCCGATCGCGGCGGTCCGTGGTGAGCCGACAGGAGTCAGATCAGAGCACGTCTCGCCGGTCTCGGCAAAGGCAATCGACTACTACTGTCGCTAGACATCAAACGATGCTCCGTGGATATCCGTGCCAAAAGGTCGTTGAACCCCTGCACGTGGCGTGTGTGGTGCGCCTGAACTGCGTCATAGTCAAGCGGTCCGAAGATGAAATTTTGGCAAGGTTGATTGACGCGCAAAGCAGAACAGATTTTCTCCTGACATCAGGAGCCTACGCTTCCAACGAAAGACGCCGATGGCTGCCATTTTTCGATCGGAAATCACGCCAGATATCGCGACGTCTTGCTTGGCTTATCGTGCCTCAATCAACATAGAAAGCGGCGGCTAATATATGTTGTTTCGACAGCGAGATACGGCTCCGCTCCCGTCCGGTTTAAGCGTTGGTTAACCATAACGGCGATAGGGTGGTCGACAACGTTGGCATGATGCCCCGTGACGATTGTCGGTATGTTTATGGTTCGCCGCCCGCTCTTCACAGCACACAGATTTTTAGCTTTGCTTGCCGCAACTGCGCCCATCGCTCTGGTGGCGACGGTATCGGCTGCGCAATCGGTCTGGACTGGTGCGGGGGATAATGCGTTCGAGAATGACGCAAACTGGACGCCGCGCGCGCCTGCCGCAACCGATAGTGCCACCGTCGATACCGGTTCGCCGCAAGTGTCGACCGGCGAGAGGATCGATCGGTTGGACGTTGGCGGGGGCAACGTCACGGTCACCGACACCGGCGACTTGACCGTCACCAACGGAACGACGATGACGTCGGGGAGCATCACCATCAATTCCGGCGGCCTTTTGACATCGGATGTCGATCTGACCGGCGGCAGCCTTGCTATCGATGGTACGCTTGATGGCAGGCTTTCGCTGCAAAATGGCAGCGTGACTGTGAATGGTACACTTCGGGATGCCGTCATTGAAAGCGGAACCTCGCTTTCCAACAACGGTACGATGACAGGCGCTTCAGTAGAATCAGGCGGGACCTTCACCAACAATGGCGGCGCGACACTTTCTACCTTGGACAATGCCGGTACTGCATCGAATGCGGGTCGTATCGGAACGCTGCAAAATACGGACGGCAATTTTACCAACAATGCCGGTGGTGAAGTTCTTGGCAAGACGACAGTGTCGGGCGGCAGCGTTACCAACAATTTCGTGGTGACGGATGTGGACGTCGCAGCCGCCACGGCTTTCACCAACAACAATGGTGCAACTGCTGGCAATGTCCGCAACTCCGGAACGGTCGTCAACGCCGGAACGGTGGCCTCGCTTCAGAACGACGCTGGCAGCTTTACCAACGATGTCGACGGCAGGATCACCGGCAGAACGACGATCTCTGGCGGAACTGTCACCAATAACTTCGTGGTCACGGATGTCGATGTCGCCGCGGCGGCGGCCTTTGCCAACAATACGGGTGCAACGGCTGACAATGTTCGCAACTCCGGCAATTTTACCAATGCCGGAACGATCTCCTCGCTTCGAAACGATGCAGGAACGACCACCAACAACGCCGGCGGCAGGGTCACAGGCAGGACCACGGTTGCAGGCGGGACGGTCACCAACAATTTTGTGGTGACGGATGTGGACGTCGCTGCCGCAGCCGCCTTCGTTAACAACACCGGGGCCTCTGCCTCCGCCATAATTAACCGCGGCGCGACCACCAATAACGGCACAGTCGCCTCAATCGACAATCAGGCCGGGCTTTTCACCAACAATACCGGTGGAGTGGTTACTGGGACGACGACGGTAAGCGGCGGTACCGTGGTCAATAATGACACGCTCGGCAATGTGCAGAACCGGGTTGGTGGTAGCTTCATCAACAATCTCGGCGCGACGACGGATGCTGTCGTAAACGAAGGAACGGCGACGAATGACGGCACCGTCGCGTCTCTGACCAACACGTCGGGGCGCTTTACCAACACGGGGACGATCACTGGCGAAGCTGCCATCACAGGTGGTGAAGTCAGAAACGATGGTACGATCACCGGCACCGTCGATATCTTCGACGGAGGCCTCTTGAGCGGTGTCGGCGTATCGGGCGGTCTTGTGGTGGGTGCAGGCGGCGTGCTGGCCCCAGGACCCGGCATCGCGACGATGACGATTAGCGGAGATGCGACCTTTCGGAGAGGGGCAGTCTATGACGTCGATATCGATTCCACCGGACGGTCTGATCGTCTCGATGTCTCCGGCACGGCACGCCTTGAAGGCGGCGTGGTCGATTTGCGCGCAGCAAGCGGTACTTACGGTCTTTCAACACGCTACGAAATTCTGACCGCTGGCGTGGTCGACGGCACGTTTGATAGTGTCACCAGCGACTTCGCGTTTTTATCGCCGACGCTCATTTATGGAACGACATCCGTCGATCTTCAACTCGACCGCAACGCGGTTCGCTTTGCGGATGTTGCGCGCACGTCCAACGACCGCGCGGCAGCGGGCGCCATTGAAGCTGCGGGGTCATCGAACACACTGTTTCAGGCCGTCCTGCCCCTGGATATCCAGACTGCGCAGAGTGCCTTTGCCCAGCTCAACGGTGAGATCCACCCTTCGCTCAAATCTGCTCTCATCTCGGACAATACATTGCTTCGCGAGGCGATCCTCGACAAGACCAACCGCGCCACAAGCGAAGGCGAGGTGGCGGAAGGCAGCATATGGGCGACGGGCCTTGTCTCTAAAGAGACTTTCGCTGGCAATGCCATGGCGGGTGGCCTCGAGATAAGCAGAGCCGGAACGCTGGTTGGTGGAGACCTGCCGATTGTAGACGACTGGCGCCTTGGCGGTGTTCTTGGCTACAGCACGCTTGACGCCGCCGCCGGGGCAGAGGTCCAGGCCTACCACTTTGGACTATACACGCATGCTGAGCTGGAGCCGTTCAGTTTCACCAGCGGCGCCATCTATACTCGAAACGAGATCACCACGCGCAGAAACGTCGCCTTTGGTACATTTTCCGATGTGCTGACGGCGGATTATACCCGCGCCACGTCTCAGGTGTTTGCTGATTTGGGCTGGAGGTTCGAGCTGGATAACCTTCGTTTGCAGCCCTTTGCGGGTCTGGCGTATACGGCCGTTGACGGTGGCGCGATCAGGGAAGATGGGGGAGCGGCAGCCCTCGCCATCGAGGACAGGTCTTTCGATACGACCATCTCCACTTTGGGCCTGCGCTTTTCGACCGATCTGGAAATGGGCGAAGTCCCGATACTTCTGTCTGGCATGATCGGTTGGCGCCACAATTTTGGTGAGACGGCATCTTTCGCGGTGGCGCGGTTCGAGGGTGGCAGTCCCTTCATGCTGGAAGGGATCGCAGCCCCGCAGGATACGATGGTGGTGAAAGCCGGTGTTACCGTCCATCTGTCGAAATCGGCGCGTTTGATGGTGAGCTACAGCGGCGACTTTGCGGAGGGCTTCAGCTCGAACGCTGCGCTCGCCAACCTTACGGTCAATTTCTAAAGCATGTCGCGCAAAAGTATGCAGCGGTTTTGCGATCACGACATCCGGCGAAACAAGGGCTCAGAGCGTAGGGAGCTAACCTGAAAGATCGCGGCATGCTCTAGGAAACTCGATTCCTAGATGCTTCGCACTTTTTCCTGTCGCTCCAAAACGATCGCAACGATGAAGACCAGTAATCCCGCAAAGGAGAGGATCGCGCCGACATATCCGGTCGATGCGTAGCCGTAACCGAGAGCGATGACCAAACCGCCGAGCCAGGCCCCAAGTGCATTGGCAATGTTGAAGGCGGAGTGGTTGGAGGCAGCAGCGAGTGTCTGCGCATCGGCTGCCACATCCATCAGGCGGGTCTGGACGGCGGGGCAGGCCGCGAAACCGCAACCAATTAGGAAAACGCACAGGCACAGCATATAGGGATTATGCGCCGTCAGCCCGAAGATCGTCATGAGGACGACATTGAAGGCCAGCATGCCGCCAATGGTGCCGTTCAATGAGAGGTCTGCAAGGCGTGAGCCGACGACATTGCCGACGTTCATCCCGATGCCGAAAAGCGCCAGTACGATCGGCACGGTGGAGACCGGCATCATGGCCACATCCGTCGTGGTCTTGGCGATGTAGCTGAAGACTGCGAACATCCCACCAAAGCCCACCGCAGCGATAGCCAGCGACAACCAGACCTGAAGGCGGCGGAAGGCGCCGAGTTCTCGCCGGACGCTGGCACCTTCCTGCACCTTGTCACGGGGCTGGAACATCCACAGAAGTGCTACAGTCAGCAGTGCGATACCGCCCACCATCAAGAAGGCTGCCCGCCAGGAGAACAACTGGCCGAAGAAGGTGGCGAGCGGCGTGCCAAGAAGCGTTGCGATGGTCAGACCCAGCATGACGCGACCGACGGCACGAGTACGCTTGTGGATCGGCGCCATGGACGCTGCGACGAGGGCGGCAACGCCAAAATAGGCGCCGTGCGGCAATCCGGAGATGAAGCGCAGAGCGGTGAATGTCCAAAAGTCCGGTGCAAGGGCGCTTAAGATATTGCCGGCAGCAAACAGGCCCATCAGCGAAAGGAGAAGCACACGGCGTGTCAGACGCGCGGCAAGAACCGCGATGATCGGCGCGCCGATGACAACGCCGAGCGCATAGGCCGTAATGACGTGGCCAGCGACAGGGACGCTAACTCCATAGGTCGTTGCCACCTCCGGCAAGAGGCCCATGATCGCGAATTCACCAGTGCCGATGCCGAAGCCGCCGGCGGCAAGCGCCAGTTCGATGAGCGCGATAGAGATGGGCGAGAGACCTGTCTGTGCGGAGGGCGCGATGGCAACGTCTTCCGCTTCGGCACGGTTTTCGCGTGGACAGCTTTGGCTCATGGGGTTCCCGGCTGCGACGGAACGCTTCCTATGGAAAAGGGACGTTCACGAAGAAAAAAGGGCAAGATCGACATTGTCGATCTGCCCTGACTGGAGATGTTGGCCACCAAAATGACCTTATGTTGTTTGTATCATGTTTATACGCGTCGCGGTAGTGTCGATTCGATGAATTCCGGATCGTCCCAGCTGCCGATGGAACCCTTTCGACACTAGACGATTTAGGTCGCGCTTCGTGCACAATAGCTGGATGGATAGATGAGGCTGGTTGCGATCTTCAACCGCGATGGCGGAACGTTCAGGACCACCGATCTGGACGCTTATTGCGACCATGCCAGGACGGTATTTTCACAGGCCGGCCACGAGATTGAATGCCGCTTGGTTTCCGGCAAGGATATCGTCAAGGAAATGGAGCGCACCGCCGATGATGCAGGACTGGATGGCCTGATTGCAGGCGGGGGTGACGGTACGATTTCTGCTGCGGCAGGCATCGCCTGGAAGCACGGCATTGCGCTCGGCGTTGTGCCGGCAGGGACCATGAATCTGTTTGCGCGATCGCTGAAACTTCCGCTCGATATCTGGCAGGCAGTCGATACCTTGGCCCAGGGTCAAGTCCAGAATGTCGATATTGCCAGCGCCAACGGTCATCCCTTCGTGCACCAGTTCTCAGCCGGTCTCCATGCCCGCATGGTGCGCTATCGTGACCGTATGCAATATGCGTCGAGGCTTGGTAAAATGCGGGCCAACATTCGCGCAGCACTCAGCGTCGTGCTCAATCCGCCTGTGTTCGACGTGGAATTCACCGTTGCAGGTGAGACCCAGCACCGTCGGGTTTGCGCCATCTCCGCCTCCAATAATGAGTTTGGCCCCAACCCTCTGCTAGTCGCGGATGATGTTACCCGCGGCCGCCTGGGGTTCTATGTGGCAGACGCCTTGAGCCCTTCCGGGGTGGCGCGGCTCGCGGTCGATATTCTGCGCGGCAGGCTGAAGGAAAACGCAGCGGTCACGTCGATGGCAGTCGAAAATGTCGAACTGCATTTTCCCAGGAGGCGTCATGATGTCCGCTGCGTCATCGACGGCGAACTGTTGCCGATGAAGCGCGATGTGGAGCTCAAAATCCACGCCGGGGAACTGAAGGTTATCGTCGCCAAGGATTCTACCAACGTATGATCCAGACTTTAGGGTGCATAAAGGACACTCTAAAATGTGTCGCGATCTTTCAGAATCGCTCTGTAATCTTTGGTTCTTTGGCTTGCCGCATGTCGCGCAAAACCGCTTAACACTTTTGCGCGGCATATTCTAAATCATTGAATCTAAAAATCTTTGTCTGAAAATCGATTTTGATTTTCGGACCGATACTGTAGCCATCGCTTGCAAATTTAACAGCCAGCGGCCATGCTTCCTGTCAGCAGATCAAGGAGCATACAAGGCGTGAACGATTTATCGAGACCAGTCTCCAACCTCGCCGCCATCGACGCTGCACATCATCTTCATCCCTTTTCAGACATGGGAAAGTTGAATGCGACCGGCACGCGCATCATCGAGCGTGCGGAGGGTGTCTTCATCTATGACAGCACCGGCAAGAAATATCTTGATGCCTTTGCTGGCCTCTGGTGCGTCAACATCGGATACGGTCGCAGGGAGATCGCCGAAGCTGTGGCGCAGCAGATGAACGAGCTGCCCTATTACAATGCCTTTTTCGGTACCACCACGCCGCCCGCGGCTCTCCTGGCGCAAAAGATCGCCTCCCATGCCGGGCCGAGGATGAACCATGTGTTCTTCACCAATTCCGGTTCAGAAGCCACAGACACGTGGTTTCGGATGGCGCGGGTCTATTGGAAGGCGCTCGGCCACACAACAAAGACCAAGGTGATTGCGCGGCGCAACGGCTATCATGGCTCTACCGTAGCAGGTGCTTCACTTGGCGGCATGACGTGGATGCACGAACAGGGCAATCTGCCGATCGAAGGCGTCGCCCATATCGGCCAGCCCTATTGGTACGCAGAAGGTGGCGATCTCTCACCTGCAGAATTCGGCCTCAAGGTTGCGCGTGAGCTGGACGCCAAGATCGACGAACTGGGCGAGGAGAATGTGGCTGCCTTCGTTGCCGAGCCCATACAGGGCGCAGGTGGCGTTATCGTCCCACCGGAAACCTATTGGCCGGAAATCGCCCGCATCTGTAAGGCACGCAATATTCTGCTGGTCTCCGATGAGGTGATCTGCGGCTTCGGGCGACTGGGCTCCTGGTTCGGCTACCAGCATTTCGGTTACGAGCCTGATCTGGCACCGATAGCCAAGGGCCTGTCATCCGGCTATCTGCCGATTGGCGGCGTGCTGGTATCGGACCGCGTGGCCGAGGTGATGCTGACTGAGGTTGGCGATTTCAACCATGGCTTCACCTATTCCGGTCATCCGGTCTGCGCTGCGGCGGCTCTCGAAAATCTCCGCATTATCGAGGCGGAAGGACTGGTCGAACGGGTGCGGGATGATATAGGCCCATATTTCACGGAAGGTTGGCAGAGCCTCCTGGACCACGAAGTGGTAGGCGAGGCGGCCAATGTCGGCCTGATGGGCGGCTTGCAACTGACAGCGAACAAGGCAACGCGCAAACGTGTCGACAAGCCGGACGACGTTGGTGTCATCGTCCGCAATCATTGCCTGGAAAATGGACTGGTGATGCGCGCCACGGGCGATCGCATGCTGGCGTCTCCCGCTCTAACCATCACCCACGGCGAGGTGGATCAGATTATTGAAACACTGCGCAAGGGGTTGGACCACCTGCGCGACACCATGAAAGTTTGACGATGGCCGATCACGAGCATCAATACACACTCAAGGTCACATGGACGGGCAATCGCGGCACCGGCACATCCGGTTATAGGGAATATGACCGCGATCATGTCATCTCGGCAGATGGCAAGCCGGATATTGCCGGCTCTTCCGATCCGGCCTTCCGCGGCGATCCGGCACGCTGGAATCCGGAGGAGTTGCTGCTTGCCTCCATCTCTGCATGTCACAAGCTCTGGTACCTGCATTTCTGTGCGGTCTCAGGTGTGGTGGTCAGCGACTATGTGGATGAGCCGGAAGGCACCATGGTTCTGAAGCGGGACGGTGCGGGTCATTTCACCGAGGTTATCCTGAAGCCTTTGATCACCCTCGCAAAGGGAGATCCGCAGACCGCACGAGAACTCCACGGCGACGCACATGAAAAATGTTTCATCGCCAACTCGGTGAATTTCCCGATCCGGGTGGAGCCAACGATCAAAACGCTTTAATTCGCCTGGGCAGTCGCGAGTGAATAATAAAATCTATGGCTACGACCTGAGGCGCCATAGGGTACGTTGACGTGATGGACATCCGTCGGTGCGGGAAGTGAGACGCGCTGAGCAAGCGAGGCGATCGCGTCCTGAAAATCCTCAGGCGACTCCCCGTCGTCCTTTGTATCCACCAGTAGGATAACCGCGCCGGCCGGCCAAAGTGCCGGGATCGTCTCGATATCGGTGTCCGTCGTCACGACCATCGCATCGGGAAACTGGATTTTCAGGTTTCCACCCGCAAGCCCACCAAAAGCAATGACGTAGTCCGGTTTGAACGGGCCATTATGACGAAGTGTCTCAGCAAAGCCCTTATAGGGAATGTGGACGAGCGAGTATCGCTCGAAATGGGGCGAGATCAGCCCGCGTGTAAGGAGAACCCCCAGGAAGCCGATGGCGAGCGTGAAGGTGGAGGTCAGCATCGGCTTGAGCTTCCGTTCGCCCGACAAGCCTGCAGCCTGCACCTTCAGACAGAGATAAAGCGGCCAGAGCAGCACGTAAACAGCAAGCCATTTCTGCCGCATATGGGTGATGCCCATTGCGAAGACGAGCAGTAGCACAAAGACCATTGAGAAAAGAATGATGCGCCCGACGAGGCGTGTAGACTGGTCGCTCGCCCGCATGATGGCCTTGATGTCGCGGAAATAGAGAGCGGAACAGATCGCCGTCGGCAAAGCGATGGCCTTCAGGAATGCAACCAGGAGATCGAGCGATCCATCGAGAGCATAAAGCGTCGTGCTATCAGTCACGTCCCGCATTTCCCGTGTTGTCTGTGTGGTGGCGAGATCGAAATGATTCACCACCCAGAGACAGTGCGGTAGGGCAAGAGCAATGGCTGCGCCGATGGTTAAAAGCATGCGCCAGTCGATGAGACGCTGACGCAGATCCTTGTCCAGAGCAATAGCAAAGACAGCAGCCAGGGGAACGAGAACAAAGTTGTATTTGGCAATTGCGCCGATGCCGATGGCGATCCCCGTGAGTAAATATCCGGCAACGCTGGGCGTCTTAAGCGTTACGAAAAGCGCGTAGGCAAACAAGGCGACGGAAGACAGCGCCAGAACCGTGTGGGTCAAATCCCGCTGTGCCATAACGAAAACGGTCGGCATCGTCAGTACGCCGAGCGTCGCAATATTGGCGAGCGTTCTGTCGCGAAGCATCAGCCTGGCCGTGAGCCAGACAAAAAGACAACAGAGGAAAAGCAGTCCATTCTTGAGCAGGCTCAGCGAGGCGATCGATGGACCGACGAGCACATTCACGCCATGCTGCAGCCATGTGTAAAGGAAGGGTTGGGAGCCGTATCCGAGCAACAGATGCTGAGACAGAAGGGCCTGTTGGGTTTCATCGATTTCGAGCGCTGACGAGCGGACAATGCGAACGACGAATGCGAGAAGGAAATATCCTGCAATCAGGATCAGCGTCAAATCGAGATTGCGGGAGAAACCCTTGCGCATCGTGTCATGTCTCGTCGGAGGTGAAGGTTTTGCTGACGATGTAGTTCGGCGTCCGGTCGTCTCGGTAATAGAGACGGGCGATCATCTCTGCCAGGATCCCCGTGGTGATGAACTGCAAGGAAGAGAGCGACAGAACCACCGCTACCATCAGCATCGGGCGTGTGCCGATATCATTCCCAAGGATGAACTTATCGACGAAGAGATAGGCCATGATGACGGTGGCGAGCGCACCGAGCCCAAGGCCGAGGGACCCGAAGAAATGCCCGGGCCGCGCTTTGTAGCGCATGAAGAACATGACCGACAGCAGATCGAGGATTACGCGGAAAGTGCGCGAGATGCCGTATTTGGACGTGCCGAACTGGCGCGCATGATGCGTCACCTCCATCTCACCAATCCGGCTGCTCGGGACCACGCCTGCCACCCAGGCCGGGATGAAGCGATGCATCTCGCCCATCAGCTTGACCTGTTTGATGACCGAGGTGCGATAGATTTTCAGGCTGCAGCCATAATCATGCAGACGGACACCGGTGATGCGACCGATGAGCCGATTGGCAATCCACGAGGGAATTTTGCGCAGCATCAAACCGTCCTGGCGGTTCTTGCGCCATCCGACAAGAAGATCGAGCTCGCGTCGCTCGAGTTCTGCCACCAGCATCGGAATGTCTTTGGGATCGTTCTGCAGATCGCCGTCGAGGGTGGCGATCAAGCGCCCCCTGGCCGTGTCGATACCCGCTTGCATCGCTGCCGTCTGGCCGAAATTGCGTTGAAGCGCGACAATCTTGAGATCGAGTCCATCGCGACCGAGATAGGATCTGGCATTGACGATCGTCGCATCCGTGCTTCCGTCATCCACCAGAATCAATTCCCAAGTGCCAGGAAAGCTTGTCATCGCGTCGATAACGCGCTCTATCAGAGGACAGACGCTTTCTTGTTCATTGAAAATCGGCACGACAAGCGATAGTTCCGGCGCAGTGTTTGTCGGGATCTCGCTTCGAAGGGCTGTCGTTGTGGGCACGAAGGCTTCCCCGGTTAAGACATTCTTAATATGCTCTTTTGCGGGATAGGCGTCGTTCCGCCAATTGTCCAGTTAGGCTATCACTTGAAAGACAATTCACACAGGATGAAACCGGGGGCGTTGCTTGCAAGCAACGCATTGACGCTCGGCATGGTGGTTGTCGCCATCGCCTACGCCGCCTTCATCCAATGGGTCTGGGGTTGGGGCACGGTCATCAACCTTTGGTCCCATGCCGGCTGGGGAACGATTGTCCTTGCGCTGTCGCTTCTCGTCGCCACCTACGTACTGCGCACCTGGCGCATTTGCGACTACTTCCCGCGAGAAACGACAGGCCGCTTCGCCACGCTTTTTCGCGTGGTCCAACTGCATAACATTCTCAACATCATGCTGCCGTTTCGAAGTGGGGAGACCAGCTTTCCGCTTCTGATGAAACGAGAATTCGGCGTCAATCTTCTCCGCGGTACCTCGGCTCTTCTTGTCATGCGACTCTTCGATTTGCACGCACTTCTGGCGGCAGCCGGGGTGGGTTTGGCGTTGGAAGAAGAGAGCCTATGGGTCTGGGTCGGGTGGCTCATGTTTCTGCTTCTGCCAGCCTTGGGGTTTGTAGCGCGCGACTTGGTCTTCGGGCTCGTGAGCCGACGCTCGTCCACCAAACTCGCTGGAATACTCGAGGAGGTGAGGGCAGGTCTCCCGGTAGACGGCAACGCTTTTATGCGAGCCTGGGGCGCAACTCTGATCAACTGGTTCGTCAAGATCGCCGTGCTGGCCTGGATATTAACGCTGATGGGAAGAATCAGTCTTCCAGCAGGCTTCGGTGGAGCGCTCGGTGGTGAACTCTCATCCGTGCTCCCGGTTCACGCACCAGGCGGCGTTGGCACCTATCCGGCAGGCATTATGGCAGGGGCGGTCGGCTTCGGCGCGTCGGCGGAAGAGCAGGCGCTATCGGCGCTCGGCCAGGCAGCCGTCAACCTTCACCTGCTGGTCATCCTGTCATCACTGATTGGGACGGCTCTGGCGCTTTTCGTGCCGACACAAAAGTAGCGCCAGAAGAGAGACTTACTGGAACGCGGTCTCGTAGAAGCTTCTGAGCTTGCGCGAATGCAGTGTCTCAGTGGGCATGGCTGCGAGTTTCTGGACAGCGCGAATGCCGATCTGAAGATGCTGCGCCACCTGGGTGCGATAGAATTCCGTCGCCATGCCCGGAAGCTTCAACTCGCCATGCAAAGGCTTGTCGGAGACGCAGAGGAGAGTGCCGTAGGGCACACGGAAGCGGAAGCCGTTCGCGGCGATGGTCGCCGATTCCATATCGAGCGCGATGGCGCGCGATTGGGACAGACGCTTCACCGGGCCCGCCTGGTCGCGCAGTTCCCAGTTTCGATTGTCGATGGTCGCGACCGTGCCGGTGCGCATAATGCGCTTCAGCTCGAAGCCTTCATAGCCGGTGACTTCCGCCACCGCGCCTTCCAGTGCAAGCTGCACTTCGGCGAGCGCGGGGATCGGCACCCACACTGGCAGATCGTCATCGAGAACATGGTCTTCGCGTACATAAGCATGGGCCAGGACATAGTCGCCGAGACGCTGGCTGTTTCGAAGACCCGCACAATGGCCGACCATCAGCCACGCATGCGGACGCAGCACGGCGATGTGATCGGTGATCGTCTTGGCGTTGGAAGGACCAACGCCGATGTTGACGAGCGTGATACCCGCATGCCCCTTCTTCTTCAGATGGTAAGCGGGCATCTGCGGCAGACGTCCAAGCGTCGTATCCGTCTCAGGCCGATCCGATCCTGCATGGGTGATGATATTGCCGGGCTCCACGAAGGCGGTGTAGCCATCGCCGCCGTCTGCCATCAGCTTGCGCGCCCATGCGGCAAACTCATCGATGTAGAACTGGTAGTTGGTGAAGAGCACGAAGTTCTGGAAGTGGTTGGGGCTTGTCGCCGTATAGTGGCTTAACCGCGCCAGCGAGTAATCGATGCGCTGGGCAGTGAAGGGCGCAAGCGGCGCTGGCTCACCCGGTACCTGATCGTATTCGCCATTGGCGATCAGATCGTCGGTGTTGTTCAGATCCGGCGTATCGAAGAGGTCGCGAAGCGGCACATCTGAAAGCGAAGAGGCCGCGGACGCTTCCACATAGGCGCCCTCACCGAAGGCGAAATGCAACGGAATGGGCGTTGCCGATTCGGAGACAGTGACGTGAACGCCATGATTCTTGATCAGAAGTCCAAGTTGTTCCTTCAGGTAATGGCGGAAAAGCTGTGGCCGGGTAATCGTGGTCGTGTAGACGCCGGGCGAAGTCACATGGCCATAGGAGAGGCGGGAATCGACATGTCCGAATGTTGACGTCTCGATGCTGACCTGCGGATAGCACGCCCGGTAGCGACCCTCGATGGGTGCGCCCTTGGCGAGATCAGTAAAGGATTTGATAAGAAAGTCGGTGTTGCGCTCATAGAGCGCTGTCAGCGCTTCCACGGCCTGTTTCGGATCATCGAAAGTCTGCGGCGCGAAAGGCTCTGGCGTTATGAAGGCGAGGGGCGGAATCGTGTGCTTTGCTATTGTCATGGCCCATTATAGGGAGCCTAGTTCGACAAGCAAGCGACAGAAATATGTGTGTTTTGAAAAAGCCGTCAAAAACCGCTCAACCGATGGCGCCGCGTTGCAAGCTCATCAGGAGCACGAAGCCAGCGCCTTTGGAAACTGGCCTTGGATCGGCTTTGTAAATGGCGAGTCCGGCGAATGGACCCAGAAAGACCGATGCCATGATGAACATTCGGAGTCCGGAGAGCAGCGCGTTCGAGATGTTTCTGTTCATTGTCAACCTCACAACGTAACGTGGCAGCTGGGCGAAAAGCCATGCTGGCAGGTGTAGGCAGCGCCCACACTGATGCGCTGAAAGCTGCGGTTGGGGCTGACCACCAGAGCGGCAAACGACATGGCGAAAATAGCCATCAGAAGAACGATGATGCTGAAGCGACGTATCAAGATTGCCATGTCCATTCCCCGTGTTGTTGCCATGTCCCTTACTCTGGACACGACACTGCCACAGTTGGACTGAACCAACCCTGAGAGGTGGGTTCATGTGGGGTTCAGGGACGTTAACAGGATTGGTTGTAACGACGAGTTGGGCAGCGCGCCGAGCATTTGTAACTGGCGGACAAGGCACGTCTACCATTGCCAAGGGCGTACTTTCACCGAACCAGCATACGCATGGATTTCATGCCCGCTACGGCTTCGGGGGTTACAAGCGTTAATTGAGGTGGCCTTGGGACGAGGCTGAATGTCACGAGATCAAGGCTTGCACTTACTGAACGGCAGCAGCGGAACGCAGATGCAAGGTGTCGCGGGGAGGACGCAATAATCCAACGTCAAGGCTGTCGCCATGGGCCGAGTTCTGAGCTCCTCGTGGCGACAAAAAAGGCGCCAGATGATGGCGCCTACTGCATGACGAACAGGTGTCGGCGTAAGCCGTCTCTCGATCCTGTCATTTCGGATCTCACGCCCGAGCTTTGACTTTCTTCTTCGCCGGCGCAGGTGGCGGTACGATCACGGTCTCGGCTTCGCGCGCCAGACGGGCTTCACGCAGGCGCTCTGTCTTTTTCAGGCGTTGTGCGGTCTCCGCAGCCAGGATTTGAGAAACAGCATCGTTGGTTGCGGAGGCTTTTTGCTGAGGGGTCAGTTTGCCGGGTTTGAAGAATTCATCTTTCGTAGCGGTCATGTTGAAACCCTTTCATTTCGTAGAGCGCCGTGCGTCTCTCTAGACGCACAAAAGACGCTCCAACTGTTCAATCTGCGCATCGTGGTGTTCTGAAAATCGAAATCGACTTTCGGATCGATGCTGTTGCTGTCAGCGAGTGCGGACAGCTTTCTTAGGCGCAGGCAGAAGGCCTTCACGCTGCATCTTCTTCTTCGCAAGCTTGCGGTGGCGACGCACGGCTTCGGCCTGTTCGCGAACGCGTTTTTCCGAAGGCTTCTCGTAAGACTGGCGCGCACGCATTTCGCGTAGCAGGCCTTCGCGCTGCATCTTCTTCTTCAGCACGCGAAGCGCTTGTTCGACATTGTTATCTCTGACGAGGACTTGCAAAGGCTTTTTCCTGACTCGGCGTGGCGCCGCTATTTTCTTGTTCGTACCAGATCGTGGTTGATCCAGCCGCCCGGTTTGGAGACTTTGGTCGCTGCGGTATCCGGCTTTTGCTTGGCCGTTGCCGCAAGATCGATATCGTCCTGACTGACCGTGCGATCAAAGTTTTCGCCGTCGAGTCGGATACGGTAGCGTCTGCTTCCCTGTGTTGTTTCCGGCATTGCCGCGATAATCCGGGCGCTCTGCTGAGACGTAGGATCGCCGTTCGTTCTGGACTTCAAGACGATAACATTGCCGGTTTTGTATGACATTTTTGGCATCAGGATTCTCCCAAGCCACAAAGACAAAAGGCCGAGCGATAGGCCCGACCTTTCTTCAGTCACTCAGCGTCTGCTGCCAGTACATCCGTGGTCAGCGTCAGCGAGAGACAATTTATGCCGCCTGAAGATTGTCAGCGGAGTTCTTGCCGGACTTGCGGTCCTGGACAATGTCGAAGCTGATCTTCTGACCGTCGACGAGCGAGCGCATGCCCGCACGTTCAACAGCGGAGATGTGAACGAAAACGTCCGTGCTGCCGTTGTCAGGCTGAATGAAGCCGAAGCCCTTGGTGGCGTTGAACCACTTTACAGTACCAGTGTTCATAACGATTTCCTTTCGTAGCAATCGTTGTTTGTCCCGAAATACCTTGCGGGATTAGATCGATGTTTTGAGAGGAAATCCGACGGGAGCTAGGCTCTGGACCGACGTCACAAGCAATGGTCGATAAGTTCAATATAGGCTCAATTTTCGGTTTTGCAAGGACGGAATGGAAATTAGCGCGAGAAACCGTCTCTCACCCCTTTTTGCATGGCAATTCGCACGCCGCGATGTCTGCCCCAGCCGCCCCGCAAAATAAACGTCGGGACGGCTGGTGATGTTACGCCACTCTACTGCTTGAAAACCTTCTGCAGGAAAGCCTCGAACGACGGACGCCAGACATCCATCTCGTGGCCAAGGCCCTTATATTCCACATATTCGTGTTTGATCTTCTTGTCGTCGAGGATCGTTTTCAGCCCGGCTATGTCCTTTCCTGTCACCTGATCTTCCGTGCCAACGGTGACGGTGAAGTTGCGCAGGCTCTCGTTGATTTTCTCCGGCGTGTTGAGCGCAGCTTCAACTGCCTTGTTGGGCACCGTGGTGGTAGAGACTCCACTGAAGTCCGCGATCCAGCCAAATGTGCCGAGGTGGGTCAAACCGGAAACGAGCGCTTGATAACCACCTTGCGAGAGGCCGACGATGGCGCGCCCGTCCGCATCATCTCGCACGCGGTAATGCGCCTTCATATAAGGAATGAGGTCTCCCACCAGTTCCCGGTCGATGGCATCCGCATTGATGGGGTAGAAGCTCTTACGCCGGTCGGCGGCCGGGAAGTTTTCCGCGATCGCCTCCGGGATATCGGCCTCGGTATCTGGGATGACGACGACCATCGGCTCGATCTTTTTCTCTGCCAGCAGATTGTCGAGAATTTGCGGCGCGCGACCCTGTGTCACCCACGAGTCCACCGTGTCGCCAAAGCCATGATAGAGATAGAGGACAGGCAGAGGCTCGCTCGCATCGCTATAGCCGGGCGGGGTGTAGACATAGGTCTGGCGCTGTGACTTCAATGCCTTCGATGGGATCGTCACCCGCCGCAACTCGCCATGCGGCACATCGCGGATATCGAGAATGCTCCCCGGCACGAGAACGAGACTGGTGTTCACCTGCCGCTGCGGCTTGGGCATATTCGTGCCGGTGTCGATGCTGCGGAAGCCATCGATGTTGAAGTAGTACTCATAGAGGTTAGGCTTTAGCGCCTCGGTCTTCACGCTCCACAGACCGTTCTCGGCCTTCGTCAATTCCATCGGGGCGCGAGAGCCGAGCACGACAGACACTGTTTTCGCCGACGGCGCAAACAGGCGGAAGGTGATGGACCCATCCTGTTCGACTGCGGTGACGAATTCATTCAATGGACGGCTGGCAGGTGGTGCCGCAGGTGGATCGATTGCCATGGCAGGTCCGCTCATGATGCAAGTGGCAACAAGAATATAGGGCAGAAATAAACGCAACTCAGTCTCCTCCAGTTCAAATACCCCCGGATGGAGACTGGCAGATGAACCTCAAGAGTTCAATGTGTTAGAAGATTCTGATTTACGTGAGCCCTGCGGCAACATGGCGTCGACCATCTTAAAAGACGCTCCTTGGAGGTCTTGCGTCCTGCAAGAACGCGAGAGAAAACGCATTGGCAATGAACATTGAGTTGTCTGAATAAATTCAAAGAGGCGCCGCAATGGACGGCGCCCCGTTTCATGTCGTCTTCGTAAGCCTTAGCCAATCATCGCATTGTCGTTTCGCTTGATCGCGATAACGGTTGAACGCGGCAGCTTGCCTTCGCCATCCGGAAAAGGTGCATCCGGGTGCTGGATGCCAACGAAGTGGGTGCGCTTGTCTGCCGACCATGTCTGGCCGGTGACTTCCGAGCCCTTTGGCGCGGTCAGGAAACGCTCGATGCGGCCGGTGACCGGGTCGCCCGCCAGCATCTGGTTGTTGCCCTGACCGGCGAACTGGCCTTCATTGCTGTCCTCGCCATCGGTCTGGATCCAGAGAAGGCCGGTGGAGTCGAACATCATGCCGTCAGGCGAATTAAACATGTTGCCACCGTTGATGTTGGACGAGCCGGCATAGGCATCCTTGTGCACATCCGGATTACCGGCCATGCAGAAGAGATCCCACTTGAACTTGCCATCGGCGTGATCGTCATTGGCAGGGTACCAGCGAACGATCTGGCCATATTCGTTCTTCTCGCGCGGGTTGGCTGCGTTGACGGCCATCACATCGCCACCGGCATTGGTGCGCATCTTGCCGTCCTTTACTTCGCCGCGGCGGCTGTTGTTGGTCAGCGCGCAATAGGCTTCGATGGCGACCGGATTGATTGCGACCCATTCCGGGCGATCCATGGTCGTGGCGCCGACCTTCGAGGCCGCCTGGCGCGTAAAGACAGAGATTTCATCCAGCTTCATGCCGGTCGATTCCGGCGTCAGAGCCACCCACTCGCCATTGCCGTCATCCGTGAACTTCGCAACATAAAGCGTGCCTTCGTCCAGCAGTTTCGAAGTGTCACCGCCTGGAACATAGATGCCATTGGAGACGAACTTGTAGAGGAACTCGCCACGCTCATCGTCGCCCATATAAACGACGACGCGGCCATCGCGCGCTATGACCACGGCAGCATTTTCATGCTTGATGCGGCCAAGTGCTGTGCGCTTGATCGGCGTGGAAGAGGCGTTGGACGGATCGATCTCCACGACATAGCCAGCACGACGCGGCTCGTTCGGGTTCTTCGACACATCGAAACGCTCGTCGAACTTCTCGTAACCGTAGCGTGTCTCGGCGGCGATGCCGTAGCGCTTATAGTCATCCGGCATTTTGAAGTTGGCATCGGTGGAGCCGAAGTAGCCGTTGAAGTTTTCCTCGCAGGTCAGATAGGTGCCCCAAGGTGTGCGACCGGCGCCGCAATTGTTGAAGGTACCAAGACAGTCGACGCCCTTTGGATCGGCTGCGGTCTTGACGAGATCAGAGCCGGCAGCCGGTCCCGAAAGCTTCATCGGCGTGTTGTGGTGAATGCGGCGGTTGAACGGGCTGTCGACAACAATCTCCCAGCCGTCCTTGCCTTCCGCCACTTCCATGACCGTCACGCCCTGCATGTGCTGAAGGATCTTCACCTCATCCAGATTGGCGGGCATGCCTTTTTCGCGGTGGGGTAGGTTGGTCTCGTTGTTCACATATTCGTGGTTCACGGCAATTAGTTGATGGCTACCGACCACGAAGAGCTCCATGCCGTCGGTATTCTCGCCGAAGACCTTATCGGAGTTCTCCAGGCTGACGCCCTTTGCGGGGTCGATATCCGGCACGTTCGGAAAGAGCGGCTGCCCCCACTTGGCAAGCGGTTTCCAGCTGTAACCCTCCGGCACATGAACGGTGTGATCAGTCGCCGCTTGCACCGGCTTGAACGGGAAGCGGGAGGTTGCTTCCTGCGCCTGAGCGGAGGTGAAGGTGGCAAGATTGCCGAGCGTACCAAGAGCTGCGGCGGCAGAACCAAAGGCGAGCACGCCGCCAAGGAAACCGCGGCGTGAGATAGCGGATTCGACGACGCGGTCGAAATCGGTGACCGCTGGCGGCGGATTTTGCAGCTCGTCCCACTCGTCCCAGCTAAGCTTGCTTGTGTCGATGTTGGTCATGGCGCTCTCCATTCTCGTCGTTTTGAACAATTCTAGAGAAGGCAACTAAAGCGGGTTTATTACACCGATATGACGGAATGACCCGGCTGAAACGTCTTCAGGTTGTGGAGGTCGCGCAATTCACGCTTGTGTCCCCGGCGGGTGACTGAGCGGGAGAGGGCTTTCAGATTTGACTGTCTGGATGGTAAAATTGCTGCGAATGTCACTGACACTTGGAAGTTTCAGCACGCGGCCGACAAGCAACCTTTCTAAGCCGCGAGGTCCGGCACGACAACTTGCAAAAATAAGTCAGCCTCCCCGGAGGCCAGATGGCACGAAATGACATACGGCAGCATTGCGACCGTCTCTCTGAAGGCGACCGCAGAGGCGTGCTGGTGGCGCTCGATTTTGACGCTGACGAACACCATTAAGCCAAGACTGAGGCCAGTCCTGTCGAGGCTCGCGTGATAACCCCGAATGACGGCCGCCCTCTCCAGGGCACGAACCCGCCGCAGACAGGGGGAAGTGACAATCCAACCTCCTCGGCCAACTCGACATTGGGCAGGCGCGCATCTCGCTGCAACGCAGCAAGAATCCACGGCTTTCGCCGCTTATTGATTGGATTTGCTCTTCGGCTGGTTCCCATGCCTCATCCCTAATGGGGAAAGGGAAACCGCTCACCTTATTGGGTGAAGAAGGGGCCGCGCCTGGCCGCCCCACATGTTTTTAAAGTCTGGTCCAGGTCTGTGACTTGCACAGCACCTTCAACACGCAACCCTTCATACTAAGGGAATCGCCGGACACGGTGCCGGAGCCGCTATAGGTTTTGTCAGCGGCGGGGTCGGTAATTTCTCCCGAGTAGCTGTTGCCGCTGCCCGATAGCTTGCCGATCTGCCTACCCGCATGTTTCCCGGTCTTCAGCGTCACGCAGAAGGCAGAGCCGCATTTGGCAATCGCTGCGGTCTCGCCACTGGCCGTCTTCCAGTTGCCTTCGATGGCTTCGGCAGCAAACGCACTGCTGCTGATCAGAAATGCAAGACCTGCGAGAATCGTCAATTTCTTCATATGGACCTCCCAATCCAAACCAGGCACGACAGTGCCTTGCCACCATCGGCCTTCGCAACTCCCATGCGAATGCCGACCTTTATAGTTGACGTTCACGTAAAAGGAAACATGGGGCGGGGCCTCGCCACGAATTTTTTCAGGCTCCCCGAAGCCGATGATTGCGGCATTCGAAAACTGCAAGCTTCTGCCGTGGTTAGCAGAGCGTTTAAATCCATCCGTAAACTTTTCGTAAAATTGCGCGGAAAATCCTTAATTTGCAGGCTTTCCCATATTTAACAAAAATCCAATTTTACCAATCGTTTGGACTTTGTTTGGTACCCGTTAATCATGGATTTTAAGCGCCCGTTGAAAGCCGTTTGGCATAGTGAGGTCAACAAAGAGCAGGGACAACCTGACGACAGCCGGAGACGAAAAAGCCGCAGAAGACGGCACTGCTCCAAAGCTGAAAGCTTCCGCAGAGAAGCACCAAAAACAGGAAGAATACGGGCAAACAGGGACTAGAAAAATGGCAAGATTTGAAATGCGCGATATCGAGTTGGCAGTTGCCGGTGGACAAAGCCGCGCGGATGTCTTCTGCAATCTCGGCCTGATCTACGCGACAGGCCGTGGATGCCCGGTGGACCTCATTGCTGCCCACAAGTGGCTGAACATTGCAGCCATCAAGGGTTCGGAAAGAGCAGCATCGCTGCGCGCCGATCTTGCCCGGAACATGACCAAGGCAGACCTCGCAGCAGCCCTTCGCGCTGCCCGCGATTGGATGACCACGCACTAAATTCCAAGACGATTCAAAAAGACGGAGCGATCAAAAGATCGCCAATCGTTTCGACTGGTCCCTCCAGTCCCGGTCGGAACACCCATCATGGCCGCAAACGAAGACGGCAAAGCCGCACGCTTGCAACGAGAGATCAAAACCGTGACCGGCAGAAACAAGGCTGGCGCGGTTTTTTCTTGTCTTGATATCAGCCGAGCGCCTGAAGAACTTTCGGCAGTGCCTCGGCGAAAAGATCGAGCTTGTCATCGGGGCCCGCGCTGACACGGATGCAACGGTTGAGTGGCTCAACGCCCGGCATGCGGATGAAGACGCCATGCTCCATCAGGCCATCCACAATCGACTTCGCGTAGGCGCCGTCCTCGTGGCAATCGATCGTAACGAAGTTCGTGGCGGAGGGTAGGGGCGACAGGCCGTTCTGGCGGGCGATGGTGGAGATGCGCTCACGTGCATTGGCGATGCGCTTGACCACGTCGCGCAGATAAGCCTGATCTTTCAAGGCTGCGAGGGCGGCAGCGACCGAAACCCGTGACATGCCGAAGTGATTGCGGATTTTGTCGAAGGCTTCGGCATTGCCGAGCGTGCCGATCGCGTAGCCCACGCGCGCGCCTGCGAGGCCATAGGCCTTGGAGAAGGTGCGCATGCGCAAAACGTTCGGCATGCCGATCATGGCGCGGACGCTGGGAACAGCGCTCTCGGGTGCCGTTTCGCAATAGGCCTCGTCCAGAATCAACAGACAGGTTTCCGGCAGCGCCTTGGCGAATGTCAGAACCTCATTTGCATCCCACCAGCTTCCCATCGGATTGTCAGGATTTGCGAAATAAACCAGCGGCGCATTTTCCTTGATGACGAGATCCAGCAACCCATCGAGATTTTCATGGTCGTCGAGATAAGGCGTCGTCACCAGCCGGCCACCGTAGCCGTTCACGTGGTAATTGAATGTCGGATATCCGCCGAAGGAAGTCACAACTGGCGTGCCCGATTCTACTACCAACCGGACAATTTCGCCGAGAAGCCCATCCACGCCGCTGCCAATGGCAATATTGCCGCGGGAAATGCCATGATGGATGGCAAGCGCTTCACGCAACTCGTAATTTTCCGGGTCGGCGTACATCCAGGTTTCACGGGCGGCGTCGCGCATCGCCTCCAAGACGGACGGGGCGGGACCGAAACCGCTCTCATTGGCGCCGATACGCGCCTTCACTGCCAGTTTGCGGTTGCGTTCGATGGCCTCCGGGCCAACGAACGGAACGGTGGAAGGAAGCGAAGCGGCGAGCGGTGTAAAGCGCGAAAAGGCGGACATTTCAGTACGTTCCGTGGTTTTTGAGGCGGACGGGCTCACAATAGAAACAAAATCGGCCTGCGCAAGGCAGGCCGAGATGAATGCGATGGTTTTAGGCGAGTTTTTCGCGCCGGCCGAAGCCCGCAGTTATCAGAGAGATGTTTCGAAGCTCAAGCGACGTATATGGTGCAGAAACTCCGGATCGATCAGCATGTTGAAGCCAACAGCGGCATTTTCATCTTCTCGCCGGATCAGGGTGCAGCCGATCTCATCTCGAATGCCGATGATCTCAAGGTAAAAATTATTGGGAAGATCAAGATACGGACTGACTTCGATATCCGCGCCGAAAAGCGAAATCTTGCGGATAAGGCACCGCATGGTATTGCTGGTGCTGAGATGATGGCCGATGAAGGTGATCTTTCCAGGACGGTCGATCACGTACTTCTCGTACATTTCGTCTTGCGGAACGGTATCCTTTGACTTGATATCAATATTGAGTGTCATGACAACCTCCCGATTGCCTCTTCTCGTTCTTGAATGATACGCCTGCTACCTTGCCTAATCCTGAATGAAATCGCTAAGAGTCGATGCGTTTGTTTCGTTTCGGACGCTTGCGACCTCAGTCCCGGCTAAGCCTGTTCATCGCTAAAACACTATTGCCTCCATAAGGTTGCGCCGAGCTTGTTGACCGGTGGTGCGAAGCGATGGGCAGATGCTTGACGTGGAGCGTACTTGTCGTTACGCCTTCGCTGGTAACTGAGGCGATGGTACGGGTGGAGCATCTTATATGTCAGGCAGATTGGTCATCGTTGGCGCTGGGCAGGCAGCCTTCGCCCTTGCTGCCAAGCTTCGTGCTCTAAAGGACGATCGCCCGATAACCATCATAGGGTCGGAAGACGTGCTTCCCTATCAGCGCCCGCCGCTCTCAAAAAAATATTTGATGGGCGAGATGACCTTCGATCGACTCGAGTTTCGTCCTGCCGAATGGTTTGTCGAGAACAATGTCGATATCCGCCTTTCCACTTGGGTCGAAGAGATTGATCGCAACGCCAAGACCGTCAGGATGCAGGACGGCTCCCTGCTGGATTACGACAAGCTTGCACTGACGACGGGGGCTGCGCCGCGCGAGCTTCCTGCAGGTGTCGGGGGGGACCTCGAAGGCGTTCTGACCGTGCGCGATAAGCGCGATGCAGATCGTCTGATGGAAGAAATGCAGCCGGGCCGTCGCTTGCTGGTCATCGGTGGCGGTTACATCGGTCTTGAGGCCGCAGCCGTGGCGCGCCAACTTGGGCTTGAAGTGACGCTTATCGAAATGGCAGACCGCATTCTCCAGCGTGTCGCCTCGGCGGAAACGGCAACGATCATGCGCGATATTCACGTTGCGAAGGGTGTTTCCATTCGTGAAAAAACGGGCCTCGTTCGGCTGGACGGCAAGGATGGGCGCGTTGCAAAGGCGGAGCTTTCGGACGGCTCGACGCTGGAGGTAGATTTCGTCATTGCCGGCATAGGGGTGACGCCGAATGATCGGCTTGCCCGTGAATCGGGCCTCAAGGTCGGCAACGGCATTCTGGTGGATGAATTTACCCGCACATCCGATCCGGACATCCACGCTATGGGAGATTGTACGCTTCTGCCGATGGAAGGCGCTTCCGTTCGTCTTGAATCGGTGCAGAACGCCGTTGATCAGGCCGAGGCGGCAGCGCTGGTGCTTTCAGGCCAAGAACAGCCTTATAGGCCGAAGCCATGGTTTTGGTCGGATCAGTATGATGTGAAATTACAGATCGCCGGATTCAACGCAGGCTATGACGAGACAGTGCTACGTCCAGGCCAGCGAGAGGGCAGCCATTCCATTTGGTATTTCAGTCGAGGCCGCTTCATCGCCGTGGATGCCATCAACGATGCCAAGGCCTATGTCACCGGCAAGAAGCTGCTCGACTCCGGCGTGCAGCCGAATCGCGCTGTGCTTGCTGATCACGCTGCCGATTTGAAACTGCTTTTGACATGAGGACGACTATGCCCACCTCTGAGAATCGCTTCAAGAACGCCATCCATCGCGGTGAACCGCAGATCGGACTCTGGCTCGACATGGGGGAGTCGATCGCCGCGGAGATTGCCGGAACGGCTGGTTTCGATTGGCTCGTCATCGATGGTGAGCATGGCCCGAACGATCTTCGCAGCATCATCGAACAGTTGCGCGCGCTCTCGACATCGCCTTCGGAACCCGTTGTGCGGGTGCCGACAGGAGAGACCTGGATTATCAAGCAGATGCTGGATGCCGGTGCGCGAACGCTTCTGGTGCCGATGGTCGATTCGGCCGAGCAGGCCCGCGCGCTCGTATCCGCCATGCATTATCCGCCGCGGGGCATTCGCGGCATGGGTGCCGTTGTTGCCCGCGCGTCTGGCTTCGGCAGTGTCAGTGATTACAATCAAAAGGCGTCGGATAATGTCTGCCTTTTGATCCAGGCAGAAACACGTGCCGCGATAGCCGATCTCGATAATATTCTTCAGGTCGAAGGCGTTGATGGAGTTTTCATCGGCCCAGCCGACTTGGCGGCGGATATGGGATATCTCGGAAAAATTGATGAGCCAGAAGTTCAAAGCGTCATCGAGGCCGCGATTCGCAAGATCGTCGCCGCTGGCAAGGCTGCGGGCATTCTTACCTTCAATGAGGCATACAATAAGCGCTATCTTGAATTGGGAGCTTCATTCGTGGCGGTGGGAGCCGATGTCTTCGAGTTCTCGAATGTGCTCCGGCAGCTCGCAGCTCGCTACAAGGGCGGCGCGACAGGGCCGAAGGCCTCTGGTTATTGACGATCAATCGTCATTGGTCGCGTTCAGTTTTTCCGGCGGTATGCCTTCCTGGCCGGAAGAGAGATGGCCTTCCGCAATAAGCCTTTCTCGGAGAATACGCGCGATGGCTTCGTCTTCACTCATGCGGTTGTCACGCGCGAAAGCGGATAGGGCGGTTTCGATTTCCTGAGAGAGTTGCACGTCGCTCCTCCATTCCAAAAGAAAAGAGGGCAGGGAGGCGTCGCCTTCCTGCCCTTGATGTTAACGCAGTTAGCGCCAACGATAGAGGCTGCTGCTGTTGTGCTGCGTCGAGGCGTTTGCCACGAAATAGCCGAGGGCGAAGCCCAATGCGCCGACGACGGTCAGAACAGACGTCGCGGTCGCAGGGTTTTCCTTCACTGCTTCTACCACGTTATGGCTCTGCGCCTTCACGGTCTCGGCTGCACTCTGCGCCACGCGCTGAACGCGGCCTTTTGCTTCGTCCACAAAGTCCGACGCGTCTTCCGAGATCGAGCCAGCGCGCGCCGATACAGACTTGGAAAGAGATGCGATCTGAGAGCGGAGCTCAGCGATCTGGTTTTCGACAGAATCTTCAACGACGTTCAATTTGGTCTGTGCCATTTGAAATCACCTCATGTTGTTTCCGTGTCGATAACGCGACCAAACTCGATAATGTTCCAAAACGGATAGAGGTGAAATGAGCGTTTGTTCTGAGTTGGTGGCCAGCAGGGACTGCTAGGTTAGGCGCCCTCGAAAGACATCCTTTACGGCCTAAAGCACGCAGAGTGGTTCGATTTGTGTGCCTTAAACTCAGAGTTCTCGATGGAGCTTGATCGTATGCGCTCCTTAAATGTCGATACCGACCGTCTGTGCGCTTAAAGGCGACTGCATAAAAGACCGCGTTTGCCAGTGGCTTCATTGCCAATGAGGGGTACTAGAGTTCAACGACTTGTGAGCGCTCGTCGGCGCCTATGGAGCCGAACACTCTATCGAGCCACGAACCAATATGGATTCTTTTTCCCGCAGGGATAATCGCTGATTCTGTTCAAGGCAGTGACGGATCGTGTCGTCAAAACCATTCGTCCGTACAGCTTCAAGCACCACATCACAGTGTAGCGGTGAGTGTGTTCCAGAAGTGCAACTATATATGGACATATTTTGGAATGGCGGAGAGGAAGGGATTCGAACCCTCGATACGCTTTTGACGTATACTCCCTTAGCAGGGGAGCGCCTTCGACCACTCGGCCACCTCTCCGGTGCCGCCTGATTATTGCGGAAGAAAAACGAATGCAAGCGCTTTTAATGAGAGAGTGGAAAAAGACCTATCTAATGACGGCTTTTCGCCCTTCATGAAGCTACGCAATAATCGGAGGGGCCATGCCTTCGACGAATCGAGTCACTTCATCCAGATGATTCCCGCTTTGGGAAACTGCGATTCGTGTGAGCGCCTAACTTAGGTGAGGCTCCCGTCTCTCTCTGACGGTGCATCAAAAGAGAGTTAGGTGCTCTCCTAAGTTGTCAGTTAGCGCAACGTTGGAAGATGATGCAACATTCGACTTACTCAATTTCATGTCTCTAATGCTCAAGCTTTCCCATTGTTTCTATTAACTATTTGTTAAATCTCCTTATCCCGACGCATCCTAAAATGTGTTTTTTCAGCAACATGGTTATGTGAAGCACCTAATCATACCTGTCATAAATCTCTTTGCCGATTGCGCCCGGCGAAAGCTTTTGTATTTTCAGCAACGGAAGCGCGGCGGTGGATCGCTCGTTTTCAAAAAAAACGGGAATGGGGCAGGGAATGCTGTCCTTCAGCTTAAGAACCCAGACCCTTATGAAACTTGACTGGAGGTCAACATGAACATCAAGAGCCTTCTCATTGGCTCCGCTGCAGCTCTTGCAGCAGTATCTGGCGCAAAGGCCGCTGACGCTATCGTCGCTGCTGAGCCTGAGCCCCTGGAATACGTTCGCGTTTGCGACGCTTTCGGCGCTGGCTTCTTCTACATTCCTGGTTCCGAAACCTGCCTGAAGTTCGACGGCTTCGTTCGTTTCCAGGTTAACTTCGGTCGTAACCAGTCCGGCACGTCTGACTGGGACGCTGTTTCGCGCGGCCAGTTCAACATCGACACCCGTTCGGACACCGAACTCGGCGTTCTGCGTGGCTACATCGGTCTGCAGGGCAACGCTGATGCCGCTGGCACGACCGTTGCTACGGACGCTGTTTTCGTTGAGCAGGCTTTCATCGAACTCGGCGGCCTGAAGGTCGGTAAGTTCTACAACTGGTGGGATAACGGTCTCTCCGGCGAAACCGACAACCTCTCTTCCAACACGCTGTTCAACTCCATTCGTTACACCTACGACGCTGGCTCCTTCTACGCTGGTCTGTCTGTCGACGAACTGGAAGGCGTAACCTACGCTGTTACCGGCGACCAGCCGAACAACGTTGGCTTCTCTGGCGCTCTCGGCGGCAAGTTCGGCGGCGCAGCTGTTGAAGTTCTTGGTGGCTACGACGTTGACCGCAGCAACGGTGCAGCTCGCGTCATCGCTACGGCTGACCTTGGTCCTGGCTCGCTCGGCGTTGGTGCCGCTTGGGCTTCCGGCGCAAATGCTTACTTCGCAGTGTCCGAATGGGCAGTTGCTGCTCAGTACGCTTACAAGGCGACTGACAAGCTGACCATCACCCCCGGCGTTCAGTACTACAGCGGCTACGGCTTGGTCTCTCAGGACACGTTCTCCAACAACGACGGTTGGAAGGGCGGTCTGACGGTTGACTACAAGATCACCGATGGCCTCACCACAAAGCTTGCTGTCAACTACCTTGACATCGACAACACTCCTAAGACTTGGACTGGTTTCGTTCGCCTTCAGCGTTCGTTCTAATCTGATGTGACCTAATCAGTGACGGAAACCCGGCTTTCGAGCCGGGTTTTTTTTGGCCTGATGTTCAACTCTGCGGGCATAGCGAAGTGTGGGGCTTATCCTCGACTCTTAGCGACGAAAGCTATCCCCACCTGTATCTCGATCCCGGTCTTTCGAAATTCGGATGAACTTGCTTGTTGCGAGATGTTTTGAATACTCGACGGCGATCTAAATCTGGAGAGGCCGGTAGCAAGTTCGTTGCCATCTATCAGAGTAGGAGTGCTGTGTGGTCGACTTGGACTTCGTGGATGGTTTGACATAGCGTCGGCTGGTCAATTGAAGCGCTAAATAATAAAATTCTAATATTATGTATTCTTTTGCTATCTAATTTTTCGCAACGTGGGGCTATTTAATAATGTATCGCTAGGAGGGCTACGTCACATGATAACATAAAAAGATTCTAAATTAGTAATTTATTGGATGAAAATATGGACTTTAAGCCTCTATTAATGAATCTATATGCTCGCCTTAATTTTGTAACTGAATTGCAACAGTAAAGATTGAAGGCCCTAGCATTGTGACAAATTTATAGCCTCTTTGATTGCGCGACTCTCACCATTCCGGTCTAATCACTTTCAGAGCAGCACTTACACGTTTTGGATCGACGGGCTGCTTCATCAATCTTGACTGGAGGTCAACATGAACATCAAGAGCCTTCTCATTGGCTCCGCTGCAGCTCTTGCAGCAGTATCTGGCGCAAAGGCCGCTGACGCGATCGTCGCTGCTGAGCCTGAGCCACTGGAATACGTTCGCGTTTGCGACGCTTTCGGCGCTGGCTTCTTCTACATTCCTGGTTCCGAAACCTGCCTGAAGTTCGACGGCTTTGTTCGTTTCCAGGTTAACTATGGCCGCGACCAGTCTGGCACGTCTGACTGGGACGCTGTTTCGCGCGGCCAGTTCAACATCGACGCACGTTCGGACACCGAACTCGGCGTTCTGCGTGGCTACATCGGTCTGCAGGGCAACGCTGATGCTGCTGGCTCGACCCTTCCTAACGACGCTGTTTTCGTTGAGCAGGCTTTCATCGAACTCGGCGGCCTGAAGGTCGGTAAGTTCTACAACTGGTGGGATAACGATCTCTCCGGCGAAACGGATGAGCTTTCCTCCAACACGCTGTTCAACTCCATTCGTTACACCTATGACGCTGGTTCCTTCTACGCTGGTCTGTCTGTTGACGAACTGGAAGGCGTAACCTACGCTGTTACCGGCGACCAGCCGAACAACGTTGGCTTCTCTGGCGCTCTCGGCGGCAAGTTCGGCGGCGCAGCTGTTGAAGTTATCGGTGGCTACGACGTTGACCGCAGCAACGGTGCAGCTCGCATCATCGCTACGGCTGACCTTGGTCCTGGTACACTTGGTTTGGCTGGTGTTTGGGCTTCCGGCGCAAATGCTTACTTCGCAGTGTCCGAATGGGCAGTTGCTGCTCAGTACGCTTACAAGGCGACTGACAAGCTGACCATCACCCCTGGTGTTCAGTACTACAACGGCTACGGCTTGGTCTCTCAGGACACGTTCTCCAACAACGACGGTTGGAAGGGCGGTCTGACGGTTGACTACAAGATCGTCGAAGGTTTGACGACGAAGGTCGCTGTCAACTACCTCGACATCGACAATACCCCGAAGCAGTGGACTGGTTTCGTTCGCCTTCAGCGTTCGTTCTAATCTGATCTGAACTAGTCAGTGACGGAAACCCGGCCTTCGAGCCGGGTTTTTGTTTTGGTGGGGATGGTCGCGGTCATCAAATTGGCTTCCCATCACATTTTGTTGTGGTTCCGCCACAGTCCTGAAAGAAGAAGATCGTAAGGTCCCCGAATTAACTCGATGCTTGTTGCGTTGCGGTGCGTCTTTGCATCTACTCGAATGTAAGAAGCAACGCATGTTTGCGATTTGGCCGCTGCTTCTCCTGATTCGCTTGGAGATCGATATGCACATCAAGAGCTTTTTGTTTGGTGCCGCTGCAGCACTTGCAACCGTGCCTAGCGCACATGCAGCCGACGCCATCGTCGCCGCTGAGCCTGAGCCACTGGAATATGTTCGCGTTTGCGACGCATTCGGCACCGGTTTCTTCTACATTCCGGGCACCGAGACCTGCCTGAAGTTCGGCGGTTACATCCGTTTTGAAACAGATTTTGGTCGCAACGAGTCCGGCACGTCCGATTGGGATAGCTTCACACGTGCTCAGTTCGAAATGGATGTCCGCTCGGATACCGAACTTGGCGCCTTGCGCGGCTTCATCGGCTTCCGTGGCAACGCCGATAGTGGCTCCGCCGCTGCATCGACCACAAACACCAGTGATACGGGTTCCGGCCTTTTCGTAGACCAAGCTTTCATCGAACTCGGAGGGCTGAAGGTCGGTAAGTTCTACAGCTGGTGGGATGACGATCTCTCCGGCGAGACGGATCTTCTCTCTTCCAACACCCTATTTAACTCCGTTCGTTACTCCTACGACGCCGGTGCTTTTTCTGCCGGGATTTCGGTGGACGAGCTGGAAGGGATTGCCTTCGTTGGTGACACCACGGTCGACAACAACGTCGGTATTGCTGGAAGCTTGGCTGGCAAGTTCGGTGGCGGTAGCTTGTCGCTCATCGGCGGTTACGATACCGATCGTGAAGACGGTGCCGTCCGCTTGATCGGCTCCTTCGATGTCGGCCCCGGCGCCTTCAGCTTTGCTGGCGTCTATGCATCCGGTGTCAATGCCTATTACGCGCTGTCTGAATGGGCTGTCGTTGCTGAATACGCTTATAAGGTCACCGACAAGCTGACCATCACGCCCGGCGTTCAGTGGCTTGGAAATGTGGCGACTAAGGATGCCGCGTTCGACATCGTCAATACCGGCTGGTCAAACAATGATGCTTGGACCGCGGGCCTCACCGTCGATTACAAGGTTGTGCAAGGCTTCACGACCAAGGTGACGGCAAACTATTATGATGAAGACAACCGTCCGGAATTCTGGACGGGCTTCGTTCGCTTGCAGCGCGATTTCTAAGCGCCTTTATAAAGAATGACAAAAGCCCGGCCACGCGCCGGGCTTTTTTGTTTGGGAGGATTGGCTGATGGGCCGTGATAGCAGCGCGAGCGAGGGCTTATAGCTAGAAGTGCACGCTACCTTGCGGCGAGCATGAGCGCCGGAGAACAGGTCTGAAGTGTGAAAGTTGATTCTAAAACCTTCTTCGCTTTCGAAGCATGCCGCGCGAAAGTGGTCACAGGTTTTGCGATAGCGACATGCACTGGATAAAGATCTAAAGCGTAACGAGCGAATCTGAAGGCTCGCAACAGGCCTTGGTTCTTGCGCAACATGATCGAGAGCGACCAAAGACCACTCGATACAGTCGCTCAAGCGTCAACCTGCACGACCGTTTCGTAGATCGTTGACGATGTCCGCTTGCTGACCAAGCCGCGTTTTGTAGACCTGATAGTTTTCCATCACGCGCTGAACGTAGTTGCGTGTCTCTGGGAACGGAATACGCTCGATCCAATCCACAACCTCATCGATCGGTTTTCCGCGCGGATCCCCGTAGCGGGCGATCCATTCTGGCACGCGCTTTGGTCCTGCATTATACGCGATGAAGGTCAGGATGTAGGATCCGCCGAAGCTATCGATCTGCTCACCAAGATAGTGAGCGCCGAGAGTGGCATTATATCCGGCGTCGGTTGTTAGCTTCGCTTGCGTGTAAGCCATGCCATGGCGGCTGGCGACACCCTTGGCCGTTCCAGGCAGAAGTTGCAGCAGGCCGCGCGCATTGGCGGGCGAGACGGCAGCCGGATTGAAAGCGCTTTCCTGCCGGGCAATTGCATAGGCGAGTGCCTTGCCCGAACCGGAGATATTGGCGCTCACCGGGATGACGCCAATGGGGTAGGCGAGGGCAGCGGCATCGATACCGCGGCTGAACGCCGTTTTGCCGATCTGGAGCGAGACCTGATGATTGTTGTTGCGCTCGGCGCGCGCTGCAAGGATTGCCAATTCACCGGGGCTGTCGATCTGGTCGGCGAGCGCCCGGTAGATTCCGTCTGCCCGCCAGCTGTAGCCTGCCGCCTCAAGCCGCTCGATAGCACGCACCGCTTCGCGACCAGCAAATCGGCTACGATCGGCAGCACTTGGCGATGGGTATGTGACGTTGAGGGTCGTGACACCGATGCGCGCGGCGGCAAGCTGGCCGTAAAATGTGCCGGGATGAGACGCTGCCTTGGAGAAATAGTCGCGCGCGTTGCCCGGGCCTCCGGCCTCTGCTGCACGTCCAAGCCAGTAATAGGCGCGCGAGGCGGAAAGTGGCCGGTTTGATGCTGCAAGAAGTGCCTTGAAATGCCGCGCGGCAAGCGCCGGTTCATGCAGCGCGCGCAGAGCGTACCAGCCCGCATGAAATTCAGCATCGGCCACGTCCACGGGCGAGGTTGCTGAATGGTTAGCCACGACGCGATAAGCGCCCTGGAAATCCCCGAGATCTGCAAGCCCGCGGGCGACGATCCGACGCTCGTTCCACCACTCCCCAGGATTGACAAGTTTTCCGCTCTCCTTCGGCGCGCGCGCCAGAAGTTTTGCGGCGTCTTCATATTTTTGCTGATGACGGAGGTTTTCGATCTGAGCGAAGAGGTAGACCGGATCGTTTCGCCAGTAAGTCTCGACGGCATTCAATAAGGCTGGCGCATTGTTGGCGCGTTGCAGAACCGCAGCCCAAGCCTTGTAGAGCGACTGCGCCTTGCCGAGATCTCCGAACCGCTTGGCCTGGCTGACACGGCTGCGATACATGAGATAGTCCATCCGGGCCTTGTGATCGGCTGGAGACAGACTGCCGCTGAATTCAGCAATGACGCGATCTTCAAGATCGGTGTCCATGCCTTCGCTCACCCACAACTGGCGAATCAGTTGCTGGGCACGAGCCGCGTTGCCGGATGAGGTGAGGGCATGCGCCAGCGCAATCGTGCCTTCAGGCGTTTCAGATCTGGAGGAGCCGAATGCGCTAAGCACCTGTGCAGCAGAAGGATTTTCCCGCAGCATCGCGCGTTCCGAATTGGCTCTTAGCGTAGATAGGCCTGGCCAACCGTCCAGTTCCCGTTGCGCTGCCGCAATTTCCGCGGAGGAAACGTCTTTTTGGCCCGAAATGGCAATTGCCCAGGTGAGGATATGACGGTCGAGACTCGTTGAGGGGAGGCTATTGCGAATCGCAATCGCCCCGCTCGCATCCCTATTGGACAGCGCATCGAGCCCTGCTTTAAGTTGTGTGACGTCAACCGGGTTTGCCGGGCGGATGATCGAGCCTGTTACTTCCGGTGAGGCAGGCAAAAAAGCCGGAACGGCAGGCGCATTGGGGCGCGCGAATGGCAGGGGAACAACGTTCTCCGACGCCGGCCCCGCCCACGCACTCCAAACGGTTGCGACGACACCCGCGGTGATCAAACCAAAAGCTGCTGTTTTCTTCATCCCTTACTCACCAGCGGACAATACCGAACACGACCGACAGCTCCCTCTAAAAAGAGACGAGAGGCTGCGCCTTCGCGACATCTGCGTTTCACATCACCCTTTGCGCGTGAATGTCCACGGCACGTCGCTCCTGCATCCATTAGCTGCTCGTAGCCTTAACGAAACCCTAAGCGAATGCCTCCCATTCGATCAAATTTCGGTAACATTGCGCCGACAACACGCTTCAAACCAGTCACTTTTGTGATGAGGCTGGAGACGGGACTTGGCCGCGAAACAATTTACGTTTCCTGGCCGAAAGCCGCGGTTAAAAGCTTGTGGGCCGACTGGCTCCCAACTAATGTGACAACCGTTTTAACCACGGAATGCGGCTGAAGCATGAACTGGCTCACCGCAAGGAGTTTTGCATGTTCAAGGGATCTATTCCCGCCCTGATTACGCCGTTTACAGCTGAAGGTGCTGTGGACGAAACGGCTTTCGCCGCCCATGTGGAATGGCAGATCGCCGAAGGCAGCAGCGGCCTCGTGCCCGTCGGCACCACGGGGGAGTCACCGACCCTGTCGCATGACGAGCATAAGCGGGTGATCGAGCTGTGCGTTGAGGCTGCGGGCAAACGGGTCCCGGTGATTGCCGGCGCCGGTTCCAACAACACCAGTGAGGCGATCGAACTTGCGCTTCACGCCCAGGAAGTCGGCGCGGATGCGCTTCTCGTCGTCACGCCCTACTACAACAAGCCGACGCAGAAGGGGCTTTTCGCTCACTTTTCCGCTATAGCGGAAGCGGTCGATCTTCCCATCATCATCTATAACATCCCGCCGCGATCGGTGATTGATATGATGCCGGAGACGATGGGTGCACTCGTCAAGGCGCATAAAAATATCGTTGGCGTTAAGGACGCCACCGGCAAGCTCGATCGTGTTTCCGAGCAGCGCATTCATTGCGGCAAGGACTTTGTGCAACTGTCGGGAGAAGACGGCACGGCACTCGGCTTCAATGCTCATGGCGGCGTAGGCTGTATCTCGGTCACTGCCAACGTCGCGCCGCGGCTCTGTGCCGAGTTCCAGGCGGCGATGGCTGCCGGAGACTATGCGCTGGCGCTCGATTATCAGGATCGTCTGATGCCGCTCCACAAGGCCATCTTCATGGAGCCCGGCGTCTGCGGCACCAAGTATGCGATCTCCCGGACGCGCAATGGAAGCCGCAAAGTTCGCTCGCCACTGATGGACACGCTGGAACCATCGACAGAGGCGGCAATCGACGCTGCTCTCAAGCATGCAGGCCTGATGAGCTAAGCGCTGCAAAGTGCGTGCATGATAGGATAAGACAGATGCGCGCAAGTCGCGCATCTTCACTTTCAGCGCTGCTTTGATTACATAAGCGCCGAAAGTCGCACGTCATTCGGCGTGCGGGCAGAGAAATGGAACAGGACATGGCCCCCAAAGGCAGCCAGCGCATCGTGAACAAGGTCGTCGCGGAAAACCGCAAGGCGCGCTTCAATTACGAGATACTCGACACCTACGAGGCGGGGCTTGTACTGACAGGCACTGAGGTGAAGTCGCTGCGTGAAGGAAAGGCCAATATCGCCGAATCCTACGCGTCTGATGAAGGCGATGAAATCTGGCTGATCAACTCCCATCTCCCAGAGTATCTTCAGGCAAACCGGTTCAATCACGAGCCCCGCCGTCGCCGTAAATTGCTACTCAACAAGCGAGAGATCAATCGTTTGCGCGCGGGGATCAACCGTGATGGCATGACCTTGGTGCCGTTGAAGATCTACTTCAACGAAAAGGGCCGCGCGAAGCTTGAACTGGCCTTGGCAAAAGGCAAGAAGCTCCACGATAAGCGTGAGACGGAAAGGGAGCGCGACTGGAACCGGCAGAAGTCCAGGCTGCTCAAGACAGGCGGTTGAGAAAAGTGCGGCTGATGTGAAAGCCGCGCCAATCGAATGACGGCAGCGCTTCCCCAGTACGAATTGATTGATATGCTGTTATCCATCGCCGACGGGTCAAGGGCAGATGATCAGATCCATTCTTACCATTGGAAAAGGAAACGCTTAGGAGAGAGTGCTTCTGGGCTTCTCGCATAAGATGATTCTTTTCCCGGTTTTTAAGTAACGTGAAGACGCGTATCATGAGTCGATTAAATCTTCGCCTTGTCTCCATGGATCTAAACCGTGCGAAGTTAGTTCGATATATTCTAATTTAGTACAACCTTAAATCGGAGGCTGTGGAGCGGTCTCGCCTCCGTATCATCTTGGCTCGAAGGGCTTGCTCCCATGACTATCGTTCGCTTCACACTCTGTCTTCTACTGCTCTGTTTTTCTTCAGGAACGTCATTTTCACAGAGCTTTCCCGCGCCGACAGGGAAGCCGATCCTCACCATTTCAGGCAACATTTCCAAGACCAACGTCAATGGTACGGCGCAATTCGATCGCGCCATGCTGGAAAAGATGGGGCTCGTGACGATTGAAACCCAGACGCCGTGGTACGAGACGCGTGTTCATTTCGAAGGCGTTTCCATGGCCAAGCTGATGGAGTTCGTCGGTGCTAAGGGAGAAACCGTCAGGGCCGTGGCGCTGAACGATTACGTCAGCACAATTCCTGTGAAGGATTTTACCCAATACAATGTCATTCTTGCTATGAAGCGTGACGGCGAATATATGCAGGTGAGGGATAAAGGGCCGCTCTTCATCATATATCCTTATGATAGCATGCCAGAACTTCAATCGCAGACCTACTACACGCGCTCCGCTTGGCAAGTTGCCAAACTCATAGTTGAATAAAGGTGACATTTGCGAAAGGCGCTGGCAGTCGTTGTTTGCTGCTTCATACTCGCCACCGGCTATATCGCTTATGTGATAGCTGAGCGGCAGAACGCGCTTCAAAAATTCGCTCGCTATAATGACTCATGGGCTGTCAGCCAGACTGTGAGCGAATATATCCGTTTCGAAAGCCTGCTTGCGGAATATGCTCTCGGAATAGAGGGGATCGATAAGGACGAGCTGCGCCTTCGCCTCGATATCGTGCTTGGCAGAATGAGCTCTCTCAAGGAAGGGAGCCTGGCGGCCTTCATCGACGCCAAGCCGGACATGCGCCGGGTCATTGGAGACGTCAATCAGGTCCTTGAGGATATCGACAATAGGCTCGAAGGCTTAAGCCCCGCTGAGGCTAGGGCGTTGCTTCCGACGATAAGCGGTCTCGTTCCACAATTGACATCTGTTGCTGCTGCATCCGTTGCCAATGACGTCGAGATGATCGACGCCGCCCATGCGGAAGTCCGAAAGCTTCACATTATCTACACTGGGCTCGCGGGAGGGTTGATCCTGTGCGGCATGGCACTGATCTTTCTCCTCTTGCGGCACAACCAGCTGCTCGACCGCGCCCAGACAAAGCTTACACTTTTGGCTGAAGAATTGCGGACTGCAACGTTAGAGTTGCAGTCTAATAATCTAAGGCTCGAGTATGATGCCTATCATGACGCTTTGACAAACCTTCCCAACCGCGCGCTTTTTTCGGCGTGAGCTCGTACGCAGGCTCGATCCTCCTACCGGCATCGATAAGGTTGCACTTCTGCTTTTGGATCTCGACGGTTTCAAGGAGATCAACGACACGCTGGGTCACGATGTTGGCGATAGCCTTCTTCAGGCCGTGGCTGCGCGCATTCTGCCGATAAGGAAGAATCACGAGCTGATCTGTCGGCTGGGAGGCGATGAGTTCGCGCTGGTCGCGGACAATCTCGATGAGGAAAAAGCACTCGATCTTGCCCGCTCCTTGGTCGAAAGGATCGCCAGCCCATATCATATCGGTGATATGGAGATTAAGATCGGCACCTGTGTCGGCATTGCCATCTCCCACAGGAAGTCGCATGCCGATGAATTGCTGAAACACGCGGATCTTGCGCTCTACGAGGCCAAGCGGGCAGGGGCGGGAAGTCTCAGTGTTTACAGACCCTATATGCAGAGCCAATTGGCAGAGAAGCGATCTTTTGAAGCGGATCTGCAGGCTGCTCTCCAGAACAATGAGATGGAGGTCTACTATCAGCCGCAAGTATCAACGGAGACCCGCGGTATTTGTGGTTTTGAAGCGCTCTTGCGCTGGACTCATCCTGTCCGTGGGCGCGTTCCTCCGGCGGAGTTCATTCCTGTCGCAGAAAGAACCGGCTTTATAAACGCGCTTGGAAAATGGGTGATGGAGACGGCCTGCAAGGAGGCCGCGCTTTGGAAGCCGGATATCAAGATCGCCATCAACCTCTCGCCTGTTCAGCTTCACAGTAGCAATCTCATTCAAAACGTAGTTGACGCCCTGGAAAAGAGCAGTCTCGATCCCGCGCGTCTCGAAATGGAGATCACCGAATCCGTGCTTCTCGGCAACAGCGACCAGACGCTTGCTATTCTCGGGAACCTAAAGGCGGTCGGCATCAACATGGCGATGGACGATTTCGGCACGGGTTACTCATCGCTCGGCAATCTGCGCCGCGTTCCATTCGATAAGCTCAAGATCGACCAGTCGTTCCTGGCGGATATTACCAGCAGCCAGGATGCGTTAGCCATTGTCGAGTTTGTGGTGGGGCTCGGTCGCAAGCTGCGCATGACGATGATCGCTGAAGGTGTGGAGACGGAAGAACAGTTCGCTTATATGCGTCAGCTTGGCTGCGACCAGATCCAAGGCTACCTCATAGGCAAACCTGTTCCCGCAAGCGAACTTACCGCTTATGGCATCTATGCGTGAAGGTTCTTGATCGCCTGCCATCTCAACCCAACGGGCTTCGCTCCCCTAATAAGAATTTGAAAGGACGCATGATGGAAGCGTTTGAGATACACGGTGTCCTCTTGCGACTGTCATCAGACGAGGTCTCACCGGTGATATGGCAGGCGTTGAAGGATGGCAGCTACGAAGCGAAGGAAGCCCGGAGCGTGGCGCGCGCTGTCAGACCCGGCGACCGAGTCCTGGAGCTTGGCTCAGGCATCGGGGTCATCACGTCGGTGATTGCACGCATTCCGGACGTTTCAGTCTTCGCTTTCGAGGCCAACCCCTCTACTGCGCGTCTTGCCGAGCGAATTCTGGCGGCAAACGACGCCAGCAATGTGCGTTTCTCCCAGGGGCTTTTGACTGCCGGAGATCCTGATACGCATGTCTTTTATGTTCGGCGCGATTTGTGGATGTCATCCATGGATGAGCAGCAGGGTCCCTATGAAAGCAGTATTGAGATTGGGTCGGAGAACATCGACGCCTTCATCCAGCGTCATGACATCAACGTACTGGTAATGGACATTGAAGGGGCGGAGCGTGATCTGTTGCGCGATGCGACGCTAAAGGGCGTGGAGCGGATTTTCGTCGAACTCCACGATCATCTCTATGGTCTCTCGGGGGTTCGCGACATCACTCAGGCGCTGGCGGAAAAAGGTTTTGCCTATGATCCTCGGGGATCTCGAGGCCCTTGCGTCCTCTTTGCCAAGGATGATGGACCGCGGGAATATGATCCTGACGTGGACTGATGAGAAGACCACTCGGCCTTCTCATTTTCGATCTAAAGCGTGGCGCGACCTTTCAGATTCGCTCCCACGTTTTAACTGTTGTTATCGCAAAACCGCCGCACACTTTTTGCGCGACGTGCTTTTAGGCTGCGCGGCGCTGCTGATAGGTCATCGATTTTTCGACGTGGAAGCGTGAAATCAGCGACGCAAGGTTGCTGCTGATATCGCTCAAGCCGTGGGTAGAGGCATTGGTCTCTTCCACCATCGCCGCATTCTGCTGCGTCAGCTGATCCATGCTGTTGATGGCCATATTGATTTCCTGGATTCCGACGGCCTGTTCGCGCACGGCTTGGGTGATCGCGCCGATATGCTCATGAATATCGTCGACCTTGCCGCCGATGGAGTTCAGCGCTTCATCGGTACGGTTGACGAGCGAGACACCGTGGGCGACGTCCTGCGACGACTTGTCGATCAGCGTGCGGATTTCCTTGGCGGCGGAAGCCGAGCGCTGGGCCAATTCGCGAACTTCCTGTGCGACGACGGCAAAGCCTTTGCCGGCTTCACCGGCACGTGCTGCTTCGACGCCGGCATTCAGCGCCAGAAGGTTTGTCTGGAAGGAGATCTCGTCGATGACGCTGATGATCTGCGTGATCTTCTGTGATGAGCTCTCGATCGCGCTCATGGCCTCAACGGCTTCGCTGACGATGTGACGGGAGCGCGCCGCTTCTTCGGCCGAGCTTTTGACGATCGCTTGGGCCTCTTCCGTCCTTGAGGCGGACTGCTTCGAGATCGTGGTGATCTGATCAATCGCCGCGGCTGTTTCTTCGAGCGAGGCAGCCTGCTGCTCGGTGCGCCGCGCCATATCGTCGGTCGCAGATGTCAATTCCCGCGTATTGTTGGCGATCTTGTGGGACTCTTCAACGATCTCGGAAAAGGCTCTGGACAAACGGCTGATGGCCGCATTGAAGTTGTCCTTGAGGCCGTTAAATTCTGTGGGCAGGGGGCCGTCGATACGCGAAGTGAGATCACCCTGCGCCATCCGGTCCAGCGCACTGTTCAGCAGCGCCAGAACGTGGTCCTGCTCTTCCTTCATGCGTTTCTGTTCTGCCTCAACCTTCGCACGCTCGTCGGCAAGCACATCGAGATAAACGGAAATCGAGTAATCCATGTCCAGCATCGCGGCCTTGACCGTTGCACTGATGCCCTTGGCAACCTTCTTACCCTTCTTCTCGACCAGAAAGCCTTTCAGTTCCGATTCGACAATGGCCTTGATGATACCTTCCAGCACAAGGGCGTAGCCGCCGATGTACCAGCGCGGCTCAAGCCCCAATCGCGCATGGGTGCGTCCGATAGCACTCACCGCCTTGGTGTAATCCGCGTCGAAGACGCCAGATGCGATACGTGTCCAGTGGCTGACCTGCATGCTTTTGGCATGCTGGATGTGCGCTTCGCTGGAGAAGAACTTCGCGGTCTCTGGAACGGCTCTTGCCTTCTTGTAGAAAGCGTCGAGCGAGCTGCTGAGCGTGTCGGTGATCGTTGTTTTCAGAGCGGCAAGATCCTGCCTCTGCTCCGAATCCAGACCGAGGAAATCAAGTCGCTCGGTCAATTGAGAATTGTTGTGCAGCCCCGTCATAGTAAAACAGCCCCTACTATTCGTGCACGTTCCCCAACTGCACGCAAAAAAATCAATCGGGGCAGGAAAACACAACTATGCTTAAATATTTGCTAAAACAGTAAATCAACCTTTGATAGGTGGTGAACAGGCGCTAAGGATCGAGCCTTGGCGCCTGTCGCAAGAAAAAGAACTGCTTAAGTCTTCACTCCACCGTCTCGGCGGTCTCGACCGGTGGGCGGGAAGCGCGTTCGCTAGGATCACGACCAATTTCCGCCTTGAGGGACAGAAGATCGATGAAATGGTCGGCCTGGCGGCGAAGATCGTCGGCGATCATCGGCGGCTGCGTTGACATCGTAGAGATCACGGACACCTTGCGACCCTTGCGTTGCAGCGCGTCCACCAGCGTCGTGAAGTCGCCATCACCGGAAAAGAGAACCAGATGGTCCACGGTCTCGGACTGTTCCATGGCATCGACGGCAAGCTCGATATCCATGTTGCCCTTGATCTTGCGGCGACCCATAGCGTCGGTAAATTCCTTGGCAGGCTTTGTCACGACCTTGTAGCCGTTATAGTCCAGCCAATCGATCAGCGGACGAATGGAGGAATATTCCTGGTCTTCGATGAGGGCAGTGTAATAATAGGCGCGTAAGAGATATCCGCGCTTCTGAAAAGCCTTCAGTAGCTTTCGGTAATCAATATCGAAACCTAGGCTTTTCGATGCAGCGTAGAGGTTTGCCCCGTCAATAAAGAGCGCAATTTTCTCACGTGGGTCGAACATAAAAAAGTGTTCCTCCAAAGCGGCTCCCAGCCGCGAATATAATAAGAGTATCGAATACCAGCTAACATCTTGGTCTGTGATACATTATTAAGCTTTCATATAAGCTCGTTTGCCTCGCAGTCCAGACCCACCGCTACAATTTGCACTAACTTCTGAACGGTGCGTGTGGTTGCGTCCTGTAGGAGACAAAGCACGTGAAATGAGGAAAAACTTGAAATTCGCGGACAATGTCTATATCGGGACCATTAATCAGCGACATCACGACCCGCAAAGGACAGGCAATGGCCCGTGTCACAGTAGAAGATTGCATTGACAAAGTAGACAACCGTTTCGAGCTCGTTCTCCTGGCAAGCCACCGCGCACGCCAGATTTCGCAGGGCTCTCAGATCACGGTTGACCGCGACAACGACAAGAACCCTGTCGTTGCCCTTCGCGAGATTGCCGATGAGACGCTTTCGCCCGATGACCTGAAGGAAGATCTGATTCATTCGCTGCAGAAGCATGTGGAAGTGGACGAGCCTGAGCCCGATCCGGTGACGCTTGCAGCCAATGCGACCAGTGAGAGCGAAGACGACGACGCGCCTGAAACCATCACCTTCGACCAGATGTCGGAAGAAGAGCTTCTGGCTGGCATCGAAGGTCTTGTGCCGCCGGAAAAGAACGACGACTACTAAAACCGGGCGCTGTGCCGGTTTTCGTCCGGTTACGCTCTGTAAATGATTGTCGTCATAATCTTATCCTGGATTATGTATCATCGTGCGCCAATCCGGCGGGGCCGTCCCCGTCAATTGGCGCGCTTTCTTTTTTCGGGGCATCCCATTCATGATGCGACAATACGAACTCGTGGAGCGGGTTCAGAAATACAAGCCTGATGTGAATGAGGCCTTGCTGAACAAGGCCTATGTTTACGCGATGCAGAAGCATGGCCAGCAGAAGCGGGCCAATGGTGACCCCTATATCTCCCATCCGCTGGAAGTGGCGGCGATTCTCACTGAAATGCATCTGGATGAGTCGACCATTGCGGTTGCTCTCCTGCATGACACGATTGAGGATACGAGCGCGACGCGCGCTGAAATCGACGAGATGTTCGGAGAAGATATCGGACGGCTGGTCGAAGGCCTGACGAAGCTCAAGAAGCTCGATCTCGTCAGTAAAAAGGCCAAACAGGCCGAGAACTTGCGCAAGCTGCTGCTGGCCATTTCAGACGACGTGCGCGTGCTCTTGGTCAAACTTGCCGACCGCCTGCACAATATGCGCACCATGGAGCATATGCCGGCCGACAAGCGCAGCCGCATCTCCGAAGAAACGATGGAAATCTATGCGCCGCTCGCAGGTCGCATGGGTATGCAGGACATGCGCGACGAGCTTGAGAACCTCTCGTTCCGCTATCTCAATCCCGATGCTTTCGAGACCGTGACCAAGCGACTGCAGGAGCTGGAAGAGCGCAATGAGGGCCTGATCAAGAAGATCGAGGACGAACTGCGCGAACTGCTGCTGGCGAATGGCGTCGAAGGCGCCATGGTCAAGGGGCGACAGAAGAAGCCCTATTCTGTTTTTCGCAAGATGCAGTCCAAGTCGCTGTCCTTCGAGCAATTGTCCGATGTCTACGGCTTTCGCATACTCGTGCAGGATATCCCGTCCTGTTACCGTGCGCTGGGCATTGTCCACACGCGCTGGCGCGTGGTGCCTGGCCGCTTCAAGGACTATATCTCGACGCCCAAGCAGAACGATTATCGTTCGATCCATACCACCATCGTCGGTCCGTCACGCCAGCGTATTGAACTGCAAATCCGCACGCGACGCATGCACGAGATTGCCGAATTCGGTATCGCCGCACATTCGCTCTACAAGGATGGCGAAACGGGCGACACGGAACAGCTTTCGACCGAAACCAACGCCTATTCCTGGCTGCGTCACACGATCGAATCGCTTGCCGAAGGCGATAACCCGGAAGAGTTCCTCGAGCACACCAAGCTCGAACTGTTCCAGGACCAGGTCTTCTGCTTTACGCCAAAGGGCAAGCTCATCGCGCTCCCGCGCGGCGCGACCCCCATCGACTTTGCTTACGCCGTCCACACCAATATCGGCGACACCACAGTCGGCGCGAAGATCAATGGCCGCATCATGCCGCTCGTCACGCGCCTTAACAACGGTGATGAGGTGGAAATCATTCGCTCCGGCGTGCAGGTGCCGCCTGCCGCTTGGGAAGAGGTCGTTGTCACCGGTAAAGCGCGTTCGGCGATCCGTCGTGCGACACGCATGGCCATCCGCAAGCAATATGCAGGTCTGGGCTATCGCATCTTGGAGCGCACCTTCGAGCGCGCTGGCAAGACCTTCTCGCGCGAAGCGCTAAAGCCGGTCCTGCATCGCTTGGCGCATAAAGACGTGGAGGATGCGATTGCGGCCGTCGGTCGCGGTGAGGTGTCCTCTCTGGATGTCCTGCGCGCAGTCTTCCCGGATTACCAGGATGAGCGCGTCACCGTGAAGATGACCGGCGACGATGGCTGGTTCAATATGCGAAGCGCTTCCGGCATGATCTTCAAGATTCCCGGAAAGTCGCGCTCAGCACTGGAAGATGATGGCGCCACCGAAGTGCTGGATGGCCCGGATCCCATGCCGATCCGCGGTCTTTCCGATAATGTCGAAGTCCATTTCGGCGCTACCGGGGCCGTGCCCGGCGATCGTATCGTCGGCATCATGGAGAAGGGGAAGGGGATCACCATCTACCCGATCCAGTCGCCTGCACTCCAACGGTTTGACGATGAGCCGGAACGCTGGATCGACGTGCGCTGGGATCTCGATGAGGCAAACAAGTCCCGCTTTATGGCGCGACTGTTGATCAACGCGCTGAATGAGCCTGGGACGCTGGCCTCCGTTGCACAATCCATCGCGACGCTGGATGTGAATATTCGGGCGCTCAACATGGTGCGTATCGGCACGGACTTTTCGGAGCTGTCGCTCGACGTGGAAGTCTGGGATCTACGCCAACTCAACCAGCTTCTGTCGCAGTTGAAAGACCTTGATTGCGTTTCAACGGTCAAACGTGCCTTCGATTGATGCATCAAGTGCTCAATAAAGTGACTTTAAGGCCGCTGCTATGCGATTCTTGCATGGCAGCGGCCTTGTCTTATCCGTAGTCATCAGGCGGTATCGCAGCTATCTTCACTCCAGAAATCAAGAGCAACAGAGGTTTCCTCCGGCATTCCTGCCGTTGAAGACAGAGCCTCAAATCTGGAAAGGATATGCAAATGTTTGCACCGCTTCGTAAGATTGCCCGCGCTGTTCGTGGCAAGTCGGTTCAGGAACGCGAATTCGATTACCTCAGCGGCTCGGTATCGAATGTCGATCTCGAACTTCGGCAGCGCGAAGTTGATCGCGGCATGTTCCGTAGATAAGACAAAAGCGCATGGCGGCCATGCCGCCACGCTTGGCGCGGAGCCGTTGGGCTCCGCCAAGAGCATGTCCCGTAAAAGTGCTGAACGATCTGCGGATCGGGAATTTGATGAACCAAAGAATGAAAGCGTGAACGGCGGATGCCCGCTATCGTGCACGCTCGGGTGCGGAGCTGTTTTCGCCACTTGGCGGAATGCGGGCGATGACATAAAGTCCGCTCATGCCATTTCGCCGCCGCCGTCCTGCAAAACTCTCCGAAAGACTCATCGCCTCGCTCTGGCCTCGTATGGGGCTGCGTCGTTCGCTTCGCTATATGAAGTTGAAGCTGGTTCGGCTTTCGGCATCGCCCTACGCTGTGGCCGCCGGTGCGGCAACGGGCGTGGCCGTTTCCTGGACACCGTTTCTCGGCGTCCATATTCTTATCGCCATGATGATCGGCTTTGTTCTGCGCGCAAATCTCGTTGCTGCGGCACTCGGAACGACATTTGCGAACCCACTGACATTTCCGCTGATATGGGCGTCCACTTGGGAGCTCGGTCATTTCATCCTTGGTCGTAATGGCGGCGAGGTGGCGGGGCGCGTGGATTTTGTGGAAATATTCGCCCACATGAACTTCCTGCAGTTATGGAAGCCGGTTCTAGAGCCGATGACGATTGGGTCACTGATTCCGGCCGCGATCTCGGCCGTCGTCACCTATGCGGTAGTCTATGCGATCATCAGTGGTTTTCGCCAGCGCAAGCATCAAAAAATTTCTGCGCGTGCCGCAAATCGTAATGCCACGATGGATTTGGTCGAATGATTATTGGTCTCGGAAGCGATCTCATAGATATCCGCCGGGTCGAGTCCTCCATCGAACGTTTCGGTGACAGGTTCACCCATCGCTGTTTCACCGATATCGAGCGAGAGAAATCCGACCGCCGCAAGAACCGCGCCGCATCCTATGCGAAACGCTTCGCGGCCAAGGAAGCCTGCTCGAAGGCGTTGGGTACGGGTCTGGCGCAAGGTGTGTTCTGGAAGGACATGGGCGTCATCAACCTGCCAAGTGGCAAGCCGACGATGCGTCTCACCAATGGGGCGGAAGAGCGCCTGAAGGCCATGTTGCCTGCCGGTCATGAGGCGGTGATCCACCTGACGATCACGGATGACTTTCCCTATGCGCAAGCCTTCGTCATTATCGAGGCGCTTCCTGTTTCCGGATGATGTCACAGCGGCAACGTCGCTGGGGCTGCATCTCAATAGAAAAGCTTCCCTTTGGTCCGGAAAGGCACTAAAGCATCTCAAAAGATCGTGCAGCGGTCTATGACAATGACGAAGAACGAGCAGACAGGTCTCTAAGTGTCCGAAAAAGCAGAAAAGAAGCAGAACGCCCTCTGGGAAAACGTCAAGGTCATCGTTCAGGCTCTTCTGCTGGCGATGGTTATTCGCACCGTGTTGTTTCAGCCCTTCACCATCCCATCGGGCTCGATGATGCCGACGCTCTTGGTAGGGGATTATTTGTTCGTCAACAAGTTCTCCTACGGCTATTCCAAATATTCTCTGCCGTTCTCGCCGAACCTCTTCTCGGGCCGCATTCTCGAGTTCAGCGAGCCGAAGCGGGGTGATGTTGTCGTGTTCCGCCTGCCGCCTAATCCTGAGGTGGATTACATCAAGCGCCTCGTTGGTCTGCCTGGGGACCGCATCCAGGTGACGAATGGTGTGCTCTACATCAACGGCAACCCGGTTCCGAAGGAGCCAGATGGTTTCTTCACCTCGGATTACCGTGCGGATCCAGGCACTAATGTCCCAGTCTTCCGCGAAACGCTGCCCAATGGCGTGAGCTATGATACGCTTGATCAGTCGCCGGACAGCCGTGGCGATAACACGCGCGAGTTCATCGTTCCTGAAGGTCACTACTTCATGATGGGCGACAACCGTGACAACTCGCTCGACAGCCGTTTCGACGTCGGTTACGTGCCCGCTGAAAACCTGATTGGCCGCGCAAGCGTCATCTTCTTCTCACTCGGCAACGACACACCGTTCAGCCATATCTGGGAATGGCCCGCAAACATGCGCTGGGATCGCATCTTCAAGGTTGTTCAATGAGTAAGGCCAAGCCGCTCCAGATGGACGAGATCGCCCGTCTGGAAGCGTTGATCGGATATGAATTCAAGGAAAAGGCCCGGCTTGACCGGGCCGTGACACATGCAAGTGCCCGCTCCGCGAAGGCCGGCAACTACGAGCGTCTGGAGTTTCTCGGAGACCGTGTTCTCGGGCTCTGTGTCGCCGAATTGCTGTTCTCCACCTTCCGCAACGCGACCGAAGGCGAGCTTTCGGTTCGCTTGAACCAGCTTGTTAGTGCTGATTCCTGTGCGGCGATTGCCGATGAAATGGGACTGCATCTCTTCATCCGTACGGGCTCCGACGTCAAGAAATTGACGGGTAAGGCCATGCTGAACGTGCGTGCCGATGTAGTGGAAAGCCTGATCGCCACCATTTATCTGGACGGCGGATTGGAGGCTGCGCGCAGCTTCATCCTGAAGTACTGGCAAGGCCGCGCCAACGGCGCCGATGCCGGTCGTCGCGATGCGAAGACTGAGTTGCAGGAATGGGCGCATGCAAAGTTCGCAGCAACCCCCAACTACCGGGTTGACGATCGCTCCGGACCGGATCACGATCCGCGTTTTACGGTGACGGTGGAAATTCCAGGCGTTGCACCGGAGACGGGCGTCGATCGCTCGAAGCGTGCGGCAGAACAGGTCGCTGCGACAAAACTATTGGAACGCGAAGGCGTCTGGCAGAAACCATCTGCCGCAAACTGATTGGACACTCATGACCGAGAATGATTTCACCGCAGCGCCCGGTGAGGGCAATGATGATAATGTCAAGGCAGTTGCCCCGACGCGTTCGGGCTTCGTAGCGCTGATCGGGCCGACCAACGCCGGCAAGTCGACGCTCGTCAACCGGTTGGTTGGCGCCAAGGTGTCGATCGTCAGCCACAAGGTACAGACGACGCGTGCCGTGATGCGCGGCATCGCCATTCATGACAATGCCCAGATCGTCTTCATGGATACGCCCGGCATCTTCAAGCCACGCCGCAGGTTGGACCGGGCCATGGTCACCTCCGCCTGGGGTGGCGCCAAGGATGCGGACGTCATTTTGCTGCTGATCGATAGTGAGCGCGGCCTAAAAGGTGACGCAGAAACCATTCTGGAAGGCCTGAAAGACGTTCGCCAGAAGAAGATCCTCTGTCTTAACAAGATCGACCAGGTGAAGCGCGAAGACCTGCTGAAGCTTGCGGCTGCCGCAAACGACATCGTTGCCTTCGATCGCACCTTCATGATTTCCGCCACCAACGGCTCCGGCTGTGACGACCTGATGAACTATCTGGCAAGCGAATTGCCGCAGGGGCCTTGGTATTATCCGGAAGATCAGATTTCCGATCTGCCGATGCGCCAGCTCGCCGCGGAAATCACCCGTGAAAAGCTTTTCCTGCGTCTGCATCAGGAACTGCCCTACGCCTCCCATGTGGAGACGGAGAAATGGGAAGAGCGCAAGGACGGCTCGGTCCGTATCGAACAGGTGATCTATGTCGAGCGCGACAGCCAGAAGAAGATTGCGCTTGGCAAGGGAGGGGAGGCGATCAAGGCCATCTCATCCGCATCGCGCAAAGAGCTTTCGGAAATCCTCGAACAGCCGGTTCACCTTTTCCTCTTCGTCAAGGTGAGAGAGAACTGGGGCGACGATCCGGAGCGCTTCCGCGAAATGGGCCTGGAATTCCCGCGCAATTGAGCGTAACGACCGCGAAGCGGATAACCGCTTTTCGAATGAGACATGCATAAAACAGGGTGGGTCGGCGATGGATCAAATCGCGAATGCCCGCCACCATTTCATGCCGTCATGAGACTCGTCGCAAGAATGCGGAAAGAGGTCTCATGATACGACTGATACATCTGATACCTCGACCCCATTTCTTGCCTCCAACGGATTGTCATGTCTCCCAAAAAGCCGAGCGGCGTTTCCACCACGCCATGTGAAGAGTGCCCGCTTCGCGACATGCCGCATTTCCGTGATTTCACCCCTCCAGAGCTTGATTTCGTTTCGCACTTCAAGACGGGTGAACTGAGCGTCGAAAGCGGCGCATTGATCCTGATGGAGGGGTCGCACAGCGCCCATCTTTTCACGGTTCTGGAAGGTTGGGGTTTTCGTTACAAGACACTGGAGGACGGACGCCGGCAAATCTTGAACTATCTGATGCCGGGAGACCTCGTCGGCCTCCAAGGCACTGTGATGGGAGAGATGCAGCACTCTGTCGAGGCCTTGTCGCCTGTCACGCTTTGCGTCTTCGAGCGGGGGCGGCTCCATAGCCTCTTCACCGATCATCCCTCGCTTGCCTTCGACCTGACGTGGATCGCGGCAAGCGAAGAGCGCATGCTGGATAGCCATCTGTTGAGTGTCGGCCGACGAACGGCCATCGAACGTGCGGCCTATCTTCTGGCATTCCTGCACCAAAGGGCGACGCGTGTCGGGCTGCTGCAAAAAGGCATGCCCATTCCCGTCACACAGCAACATGTGGCAGATACGCTTGGACTTTCCATCGTGCACACGAACAAGACGCTGAAGAAGCTCGCGGAACGAAACTTCATTCGCTGGATCGACAAGGGCTGTCTCGTGCTGGATGAGGAAGGGCTGGCGAACCTTGCGGGATGGGATCTCGATTCGCGCAGCAAGCGGCCATTTATTTAGAGCATCGTCCAAGCAAAAATGTGCAGCGGTTTGCGATAAAACACGGGCCTAAAGCGTATAAGCGACTGTGAAAGATCGCGCTAAGCTTTAGGGGAAGCGGTGCAGCCGAGGGGACCTTTCACAGTGCGACCAGCCTGCCTCATCTGAATTTTGAATCATGATTTCTAGGGCTTCCCCCGGTATCCTGATATGTCTTTTTTAAATGACGTAGCGGAAGTGATCTGCGATGTCAGGAATTCGTAAAGTTATTGAATGAAATCGGCCTTCCAATTGAGGCCCGGCCGGGAGAATATAATAAATATGGTGCCTCAACGGGTTCTCATCATTGAGGACGAATATCTGGTTGCGATGGACGCCGAAGCGTGTCTTCAGTCGATGGGAGTCGGGACTGTCGAAATCGTAACGACTTTGGCTCAAGCCCAGGAAGCACTGGAGCGCGCGCGTCCGGACTGCGTCCTGCTGGATGTTAATCTCTCGGACGGCATGAGCTATGAACTGGCGAGACGGTTGAAAGATCACGCCATTCCGTTCGGTTTTGTCAGCGGATATGGGGATACCAGCGGGTTCCCCGAGGATTTTGCCGAAACGCCGCTTCTCGACAAGCCTTTCGCCGAGCCAGAACTCAAGTCATTCGTCTCACGCCTGATGGCGTAATCATTGGACCCGAACCGCTTGCGCGGGCTATAGTGCTTTAAGCACGGTCCAAGCAAAAGTGCTGAGCAGTTTTGCGATATCGATATGCGATTGAACAATGATCTAAAGCGTAAGGCGCGAGTCTGAAAGATCGCGACACGTTTTATTGACGCCACGATTGTCTGTCGTGGCGTTGGAGCTCTGGGCGATATCTTCATGCAGTGGCAGGACGAGGCAATCATTCTCGGCGTCAAGCGCCATGGCGAGACGAGTGTCATTGCCGAGGTGATGACGAGTGCTCGAGGGCGCCATCTCGGCATGGTGCGGGGTGGTAGGTCCAGATCCATGCAGCCGGTGCTTCAGGCCGGCAATCGAGTCGACGTCACGTGGCGCGCCCGCCTCGATGATCATTTGGGGGAATACCGGATCGAGCCGCTTCAATTGCGCGCCGCGCAGTTGATGGAGACGGCGACGGCTGTTTATGGCGTCCAGGCCATGGGCGCGCTGCTGCGGCTATTGCCGGAGCGCGATCCGCACCCGCATCTTTATCGCGCGCTCGATGTCATTCTCGACAATCTGTCCGATCCGGCGGATGCGGGCGAATTGTTCGTGCGCTTCGAACTGGCGGTATTGAACGATCTTGGCTTCGGTCTCGACCTTACGGAGTGCGCGGCGACCGGAATTCGTAGCGATTTGGTCTATGTTTCGCCGAAAACCGGGAGGGCCGTCAGCCGTGCCGCCGGCGCGCCCTATGCAGACAGGATGCTAGCGCTGCCTCCATTTCTTGGCGAGGCACATGCACCCTCTGCGGATTGCCAGAGCCTGTCTGCGGCTTTCCGCCTGACGAATCATTTTCTGAGCAGACACGTCTATGAGCCGAGAGGGATTAAAGAAAATGCCGCCCGCGACGGTTTCGTTCAGGCGGCTTTGAAGGCCTTGGCCCGGAAACTGGACGAAGCAGCCGCTCACCCAGAGACACTCGGTGAAACCGGCTGATCAGTTCGGTTTTCTCGCCTTCATGCCATGGCAGGGCGGATGACGGGCCTCTCTTCGATTGGCCAATGCACGATGGCGGCAAATATGCCCATCGCAACACCCAGCCACCAGACGAGATCGTAAGAGCCGAGTTTGTCGTAGAGGAAACCGCCGAGCCACACACCGAGAAACGAGCCGACTTGGTGCGACAGGAACACCACGCCGCCCAGCATGCCGAGATGGCGCGTGCCGAACATGATGGCGACGAGCCCGTTTGTCGGGGGCACGGTGGAGAGCCACAGGACCCCCATGACCCCTGCGAAGATAACGACGGAGACAGGCGTTTGCGGCAGCAGCAGAAAGGCGGTTACCGCTATCGAACGGCCGATATAGATGTAGGCGAGAAAATGCGGCTTAGAATAGCGCTGCCCGATAACGCCGGCCGCAAGCGATCCGCCAATATTGAAGAAGCCGATCAGCGCCATTGCGATAACCGCATAGCGCGGCTCGATACCGATATCGCCGAGATAAGCTGGAAAATGCGCCGTGATGAAGGCCACTTGAAAGCCGCAGACGAAGAAGCCGGTGGTCAGCAACAGATAGCTCTTATGTCCAAGCGCCTCTTTCAAAGCTGCGCCAACGGTTTGTTGAAATTGCGCCTGTGATTGTGAACCGGATGATGAATTGCCGCGGAGCGGCCATGCCAGGAGCGGCACCAAAAGCATCATGACGCTGAGGAAGACGAGGCTGTCCGACCAGCCATAATTGGAAATCAATCCCTGGCTGATCGGCGCGAAGATGAACATTCCAGCAGATCCAGCAGCCGTACCGATGCCAAATGCCATGGAACGCTGTTCCGGCGTCACATGCCTGGCAAAGGCCGAAAGGATGACGCTGAAGGAGCCCGCTGCAATGCCAAGCCCGACCAATACACCGCCGCCGAAATGCAGCCAGAAGGGCGAGGTGCCGAACGACATGCACAGGAGCCCCAAAGCGTAGAGGACGCCTGAGATAATAAGCACCCGTCCCGTGCCGAACTTATCGGCCAGTGCGCCAAAGAAGGGTTGCCCCAAGCCCCAGAAGAGGTTCTGCAGTGCCATGGCGAGCCCGAAGGTGGACCGGTCCCAACCCGTATCCGCCAGCATCGGCAGCTGGAAGAAGCCCATGGCCGAGCGCGGCCCAAAGGTCATCACGGCGATCAGCGATCCAGCCAGAATGATCAGCCACGGCATGGGCCGGCTGGTGGACGCGCTGGATAATGTAGCCATGATTTTCCTCCGGATAAGGGAAGAACATTATTCATCCGTGCGTAGACACACCAGCGACTTTTCTTGACAGGTGCATCAGCGGGGTTGATGCGACACGCCCGTCATTCACAAGCTCTATCCCCGCCGCTTCAGCGGCCATGCCTCGTCGCGCCACTCCACGACCTTGGCGACATCACCGAGCCTGATCGTACCTTCGCCACGCGGTGTCAGATTCCAGCCGAACAGCACGCCGGGAACGCGGCGATCGGCGGACATGCGGATGCGGCCCATGGCCTTCATCGGCGAGGGCACGTCGCGCGAACCGGTCTTCTGGTCTTGGGTGGTCATGATGCAGCGGGTGCAGGGTTTGACGAGATCGAAGCGAATGCCGTTGATCTCGATTGCCGCCCAACGATCTTCCGCCCATGCATCATCCGTCTCCAGCACGATGTTGGGGCGGAAACGCTCCATGCCGACGCTGTCTTCGCCGTGGGCCGTCATGTCCGCGTTGAGAGCGTCAAGCGAGGCGGTGGTCGCGACCAGGATCTGGTAGCCATCGGCAAAGGTGACGGGTGTCTCATTGCCAGTCCACTCCGCGTTGGCGAGGCGCTTCGATTGATCGTCGAAGAAGGCAAGCTTCATCTCCTGTCCCAGCCACTGCGAGAGCGTACGATTGGCTTCATCGCTTGCAAGAGCAGCGTCGACGGTGGATTTCCAGACGGTGACATCGAGCCTCGAGGATGACGGCAGGGCGAGTACGTCCCCCTTGCCCTCGATAGACAGGCGATACCCGCCAGCCTCCGGGGCAACGTTCAAGGTAGCAAGTGCAGGAAGTTCGCGCTGCGTGATGAATTGGCCGGAGGGATCGACCAGCATGGCGCGACGGTCACCTGGCAAGCCTTCAGCGGAGATAGCGGTCTCGGAAATCGAAATGCCTCTGGCACTCTTCACGGGGTAAACATTCAACTGCGTGATCTGCATCGCCACTCTCCTCAGATTTCGTCCAGAAACATATCGAGCACCTGTTGAAGGCGCTCATGTCGTTCTCTTGCAAGCTGTCGACCAGCCTCGGTCTGAAAGCCATCCGCCAGTTTGAACAGCTTGTTTTCAAAATGGTCGATGGCAAAACGGCGATCGTCGAGCGGGCGGTTCTTCGCGAGAGGATCCTCCGGATCGTAGAGCGCCGAACCCAAGCGCCCTGCAATGTAGAAGCAACGGGCAGCACCTACCATTCCGATGGCATCGAGCCTGTCCGCATCCTGCAGGATTTTAGCCTCACGCGTTTCAGGCGTCAGGTTGGCGGAGAAGCTGTGCGTGAGAATGGCATGGGCGACCGCTTCGATATCCGCCGTTGCCCAGCCGAGATCAGCCAGAATGCCACTCGCCTTTTCCGCGGCGAGACGCGAGGCCTGCGCGCGCAGTGGCGAGTTCTTCTCCACCGCCACGCAATCATGCAGCAGGACGCTTGCCGCCAGCACCGTCTCGTTCCCGCCCTCCTGCGCATGAATACGCATGGCGTTGCGGAAGACGCGGTGAATATGCGCGAGATCATGCGAGCCGTCATCGCCCTCCGCGGCGTGCGGAATCAGCTTTTTGGCAAGCGCTTCATATGGCGCAAAAGATGCAGCATGCATTCGCGATTCCCCAATTTCGTGAGATCGCGTTTTAGAGCCGGTGAGGCAGCGGCGCAATCATTGCTGCACTGTGGCATCCTTCGGCTTGGACGTCAGGATCTTCTGGTAGAAGAGGCCGATGCCGATCAGCACGACGCCGAGCCCAATGAAGGAGAGCGCGCGCAAGACGCCTTCCAGATTGCTCATATCGATCAGGAAGGCCTTGGCGACGGCAAGCAGAACCAGAGCGGCGGAGGCGAGGCGCAGGCTCTTGGCATCGAAGCGCGAGCCGAGTGCCAGGAGAAGCACGCCGATGGCAAGCCAGACGACGGAATAGCTGTAGGTTTCTCCCTGTAGAAAGCCCTTCCAGTCCGCGATGTTCTCGCCCTGCCAGAAACGGCGCACCGATAGCGTCGCCCAGGCAAAGCCGAGGGCTGCTCCCCAAAGCGCGAGTAAGGCGACATAGGGCTTGGGCCGTTTGTCTCGCGCATAATAGGCCAGTCCCGCATAGGCTGCGCCGGGAAGCAGGTAGCCGATGAGGAGGAGGTTGAAGAACGGCCAGCGTCCGGTGTTTTCGCCGGTGAAATAGGGGTTGAGGACAAAGAAATGCGCAATCAGTACATTGACCATGGCCACGCAGCCGGCGAGCATTGAACCGTAGCGGAAGATCGGGCTTGGGCTCTTCATATCGAGCGTCATCAACACGCCGGACATGCCGATCGTCAGCAGCGTGTAGATGGATTGTTCGCCAAGTGTCGGCACCGCATCGTTCAACACGCCGCCATTCATCGCGTGCCGCACGAGGATCGCCAGCGTCAACAACACCATCAGGCTTGCTAGAGCCTGAAGGAAATTTCTGACGCGACGATCGGGTAAGTGGCGCAACAGCCAGGCCGACAGGACGGCAAGCAGGGCAGGAATGCCGTAGCCCGCCAGAAGCGCATTGAAGACGGGCGTGGTGCTGAGGTTCTGCGGACCGACAATCGTGGGCTCCCATGCAATCCGGCCAAGCACGATGACGAGTGCAAGTGCCATGACCCAGGCGAGGGCTGGCCAGGCACGGCGCCTCGTTCCAAGAACGTAGAGAAAGCCGAGCAGAGGGATAAGGATGGTGGTCGCAAGTCCGTTCGTCAGCGCATGGATCGTCAGCAGGAAGCCAAGGAATGAGCCGATCACCAAAATGTTGACCGGACGCCGGAAGGCGGGCTCCGAGTTTCTGTCGAAACGATAGGCCGCGCCGAAGAGAACAAGACCGATCGCCAGGCCATAGGCCGCGTGCAGCCAGTCCCGCGTCAGATTGCCGTATTCGACGAAGCTGATCACGCCGAGACCGACGGGAACGATGGAGCCGATCGATGCCCAGAGCGTGCCGAAGGCCTCATCCTTCGATGTTCTCCGCCGGATGGCCTCCACTGCAAATAGCAGGAAGACGATGCCCATGATGCGGGTGATCGACGCCTGAAGGCTGTGATCCACGGCGACGGAAGCAGAGGCTGCAACGCTGCCGAAGGTCGATAGGAATTCGAGGTTGTTCTGTGCCAGGATATTGGCGCAGCCGAGTGCGGCGAGCGAGGCGAAGATGGCGGGCCATACCGCATGAAGGCGCCCTGCACCAAAGGCAGCAAGGCCGATAATCAGCACGGCCACCACAAAAGCCGGGTGCATGCTGATGCCGGATCCGGTGGCAAGTAAGGCAAGTGCTGTGAGAACGACCGCAAGCGAGGCGGTGAGGTTGATCGCAAGTGGTGCTCTTCCCAAGAATGCGAGAAGACGGTTCGCTGGTTTTGCAGCATCGCCCTCTGTTGCAGGCGGATGTTCCTCTGCGACGTGGTCGAAGGCTTTGCCGGGCCAGATCCAGATGGAGCCTGCGATCATGGCAAGAAGCGCGAACATGACAGGCTCTGCAAGAACCGTGTTCGACGCCATGATGTAGCCGATAGCCCACGATCCAAGTCCGATATTGGCGAGGGCGGGCACGACCTTCCATTTTTGGCACCGCGCTGCAAGCGCCGTCGCTACCCAGGAGACGGTGAGGAAGCCGAAGAGTGCCCAGATGCTCGGCGTTTCGGTGACGATAAGAGCAGGCGTGACCATGGAACCGAAGAGCCCCAGTCCGGCAAGCGCCTGGCCGTGAAGAAGAGACAGAGCCAGGGTGGCGAAAGCGACGAGTGCAAGCAGGATGAAAGCCGTCGTCGGTCCGATATAGTCGTAAATGCCATAGGCGGCGAAGACCACGCCGAAGAGCGTCAATGAGGCGGCGGCTGTGAGCACACCGGGGATCATGGCGTTGGAATAGGCAGCTGCAATGCCGGGCACGGCACGGCGTCGTATGGCTTCGCCTGCGGCAGCAAGCAGAAGGCCGAAGAGGGCGGCCATGGCAAGCCGCACGGCGGGGCTCAGCAGGCCGTTTTCGATGGAGTATTTGACCAGCAATATGCCGCCAAGACCAAGCGTGATGCCGCCCAGCCAAACGGCCCAACGCGCACCAAGCCTGCTTTCGAAGCTTTCTTTTGGGGTCGCTTGAGTCGTTACAGCTGCGGTAGGGACGGTTTCGTCCTGCTTTAAATCCTCTGTCTTCGACTGAAGGGGCAGCGGTGGCGGGGTGACGCTTTGATCCGCATTAGCGTCAGCTTGCAAGGCTGGCGACGTCATGCCTTCAACAATTGCGTTTGCTGCCTCTTCAGTCTGGTCTTGTGCTTCGGCAGACAGGGAGGTGGGTACGGCACCTGCCATCTGGGCCTTGAGGCCCGAGACTTCCTTTTCAAGCTCTTCAATGCGCCTGGAGTTCTTGATGCTGGCGCTCAGCGTGTAGAAAAACGCAACGACATAGCCGACGATAAGAGGCAGCAGGAAAGACGTCATAAGCACTCCGCGTATAGCTCTGTTTTTTAAAGCCTTTTATTGCGGTATCTGCAAGCGTTTTGGCGTCTTTCGGCTCCCGGCGCGTCCGCTCTTCAGGTCCTCCTCACTGGACGTTGCGAGCCGTAACCCATTCCTTGGCCAGTTCGACATCCTCAAATCCAAGGTCGTGATTGTTCGGCAGAATTCTGACCTCCACCTCGGCGCCGCTGCCTTTCAGAATGCCGGCAAGCGCATGGGCCTTGTCGCGATGGCGATCAGTCTCTCCCGCAGCCAGCAGGAAACGTTTTGAGCCGAAATCGACGGCAGGCCAATGCTCCAGAACCTGCATCGGTCTAAGCAGCAAGGCATCGGCTGCCCATTCCGGGTGGAGGGCAAAGAAGGCGGCAAGGAAGTTTGCGCCGTTGGAGTGGCCGATAAAGCTCAGCGTGGCGCGGTCGATGCCGTAGGACTGGGTCGCGCCTTCCAGGAAGGCGGCAAAGGCTTCCGCTTCAGAAGCGATATCCTTCTGGTCGAAGTTGAGATCGCCAAAGCGCCGGAACCAGCGCGCCACATCCTCCTCAGTGCTTCGTCCGCGAACGCCCAGCAGCGTGGCGTTGGGATTGGCCCGATGGGCCAGTGCCATGAGGCTGGTCTCGCTGCCGCCGGAACCGTGAAGCAGAACGATGGTGCTGCCATCGGGCTTGGCAGGGGTGTGGAACACGATGGACGAAGGGCAGGTCGCGGTAGATGACGCGCTCCTCTCCGGGCATGGAAAATTGCGGCAGGGCTACGCGGACATCTTCCTCATCGCGCATGAAGAGCGGCGGAATGAATAAGTCCTCGCCGAGCCTTTCCAACGGCTCATCGATCGTCATGCCCGGCGCGTCGGTCGCCATCTCGATCAGCACGCCTCCCGGTTCGCGGACATAGAGCGAGTGAAAATATTTCCGGTCATGCGCATTGGTGGTGGAAGAGTTCAGAGACTTCAGCCGCTTGAGTGTCTCCCCCAACGCATCCATGTCGCTTGCGCGAAAGGCGATATGGTCCACCGTGCCCGTCCCAGGCGCGCTGGACCAGAAGCCTGTTGCGTCGCGGACATCAATAATGTCGCCGGAGTTTGAAGACATGCGCCGGATCGCGCCTTGTTTGTCCTTGCGAACATAGCCGAAATAGTTGGAAAGGAAGCCTTCAGTTTCTTCCGGTGCCTCGCTCAGAACGGTAGCGCCGCGGATGCGACGGATGGCGTGTTCCAGAGGAATGCCACGCGCATCATGCGGCTGGGCTTCGGGGAAGACACTGGTGCCGACAAGCTTAATGATAATGCCGTCCGGATCTTTCAGGCGGATGACAGGCTCACCGAACTCTTCCATCGGTCCCTCGGCATGAACCCCCGCCTGCAAGGCACGCGTCAGCCAGAAGCCAATGCTCGCCGGATCGATTGCCAGAGATACTTCTAGTGTCTGGCCGTAACCGACGCGCCCCTTTCCGCCATCCTCCCAGACAAGGAAGGTCATGAGAGAGCCGGGGGAGGCGGCGTAATCGCCGTAGAGCAGATGAAGCTGCATGGCGTCTTCGAAGCCCGCGGTCCGCTTCACCAGGCGCAGTCCAAGGAAACCCGCATAGAAATCCACATTCGCCTGAACCTTCCGCGTAATCATGGTGATGTGGTGGATGCCGAGGGCCGATGTCATGCGTGTCTCCAGCTGTGGTCGATGCTGCCATCTTCATCGTCCTGGTGGATTTCGCAATCCATGAGCGTCAGAACGTTGTGTTCATATCCCTATCACTGAACGTGCGACATTCGTGTTTCGCCTATTCAATCGGCGCGATGCCTAGCTAGGGTTGCGAAAAAGATCAAAAAAAATGCAAAGTAAAATTTGCGTAATTTATGAGCTATTAGTTCTTGCCATAGGGGACGAAATTGTTTTGTATGACGGCAACAACATAAAAAACCTCCAGAGGGAAATATCTGAATGTTCACGCGAAGGCTGTTTTCAAAAACAGCGGCTTTGGCCGCAATTTCCATGTTCGCGGGTATCTCTGCCGCGCCCCTTTCAGCCCTTGCAGATACACCGATCAAATTCACGCTCGACTGGAAATTCGAGGGACCTTCCGCAGGCTTTCTTCTCGCGCTCGACAAAGGATATTTCAAGGCGGAGGGCCTGGACGTCACCATCGATAGCGGAAACGGCTCCGTCGAAGCCATTCCACGGGTTGCAACCGGCGCTTACCAGATGGGCTTCGGCGATATCAACTCCGTCATGAAGTTTCTCGATGAAGACCCGTCGCAGAAGGTGAAGGCCGTCTACATGGTCTATGAGCGCCCGACATTTGCCGTCGTTGGTCGAAAGTCCTTGGGTGTCACGGAAGACCCGAAGTCGCTGGAAGGCAAGAAGCTTGGCGCGCCACCGCCGGATGGCGCCTTCGCCCAGTGGAAGGCGTTCAAAGAAGTCGCCAAGATCGATGACAGCAAGATCACCATTCAGTCCATCGGCTTCCCCGTGCGCGAGCCGATGCTGGCAAAGGGCGATGTCGATGCCGTTTTCGGCTTCGCCTTCTCGGTAATCCTGAACCTGAAGGCACAAGGCATTTCCGACGACGATATCGCCACGATCCTGATGGCAGAGCATGGCTTGAATCTGTATGGCAATTCCGTACTGGTAAACACTGATTTTGCTAAAGAAAACCCGCAAGCGGTGAAAGGCTTCCTCAAGGCGCTTGCCAAGGGCTTCGCCGATGCCGTCAAGAACCCGGAAGAGGGCGTTGCTGCCGTGCTGAAGCGCAACGAAACGCTCAATCCTGATATCGAATTGCAGCGCCTCAATATGGCAAATTCGATGAACATCAAGACGCCTTATGTGATCGAAAATGGTATGGGCGGGGTCGATCCGGCACGCCTTGCTGCATCCATGGAAACGCTGAAGATTTCCATTGGCCTCAAAGGAAATGTCAAGGTTGAGCAGGTTTTCGATGCAAGCTACCTGCCGCCCAAGGAAGAGCGGATGCTGCCGTAACGGCGACATAGAGCATGGTCAGCGCAAAAGTGCGCAGCGGTTTTGCGATGACGACATGCGACAAAGCAAGGACGTAAAGCGCAAGGAGCGAATCTGAAAGATCGCGACGCGCTATAGAGTAAGACGACGACGGTTGGTGATGCTCGGGCTCCACCCGAGCATTTATCCATTGACCCTGTCGCCCCATGGAGGTCGGTCCCTCGGATGGGCGGCCATCGGGTATTTTGAAAGAAAATAGGAACTGGGGACATGTCTCATCTGGTTGAAATCGACGGCGTCGACATGCGCTATGGCGGCGCTTCGGGAACGCTCGCCGTTTCGAACCTCAAGCTCAAGGTAGATCGGGGAGAGTTTGCCGCCGTTGTCGGTCCTTCGGGCTGCGGTAAGTCCACGCTGATGAAACTGGTAACCGGGTTGCACATTCCACAGCGCGGCAATGTCATTGTCGGCGGCAAGCAGGTGACAGAACCCGTCTCTATTGTCGGAATGGCGTTCCAGAACCCCACCATGCTGCCATGGCGCACCACGCTTGAAAACATTCTCCTGCCGCTTGAGATCGTCGAGAAGCACCGTCGTCGACTGCGTGCCAACAAGGCCGAGTATGTCGCCAAAGCCGAACGGTTGCTGGAGATCGTCGGGTTGAAAGGTTTCGGGTCGAAGTACCCTTGGCAGCTTTCCGGGGGCATGCAGCAGCGCGCCAATCTTTGCCGCGCGCTCATCCATGAGCCGGAACTTTTGATGCTGGACGAGCCGTTCGGCGCGCTCGATGCCTTCACCCGTGAGGAGCTATGGTGCGTCATCCGCGATCTTCATGCGGTCCAGCGCGTGACGATCATTCTCGTCACCCATGATCTGCGTGAGGCAGTCTTCCTGGCGGACAAGATTTTCGTGATGAGCGCAAGGCCGGGCAGGGTGCTGGCGGAACATCGCGTACCGTTTGAGCGGCCACGACAACTGTCCATCATGTATGAAAAGGGCTTCAACGACATGGTTCAGGAACTTCATGGCGAAATCGCCCAGGCGAGGGTAGCGGCATGAGCGCGGTTGTCGAAGGGCAGGTCGTCGCAACTCCACCAAAGCCCTTGATCGCCCGCGTCAACTGGGTGAAGGCCGCACCATGGCTCTACACGCTTGCGCTCTTTGCGGCGTGGGAGTTGCTCGTCTATGCGCTGAAGATGCCGCAGACGGTGCTGCCGTCGCCGAGCCGGGTGGGCCAGGCCGTCTTGCAATACTGGTCGCCGATCTGGAAAAACTCACTGCAGACGCTCTATACGACAACGCTCGGCTTTGCGATTGCGGTTGTTGCGGGCCTTGGCATCGGACTCTTCATCGGCTGGTCTAAAACGATTTATGCCGGGCTTTATCCATTGATGATCGGCTTCAACGCCATCCCGAAAGTGGCCCTTGTCCCCGTTCTCGTTATCTGGTTCGGCATCGGTACGGTTCCTGCGGTACTCACGGCCTTTTTGATCTCCTTCTTTCCGATCGTCGTCAACGTCGCTACCGGCCTTGCCACCATCGAACCCGAAACCGAAGACGTGCTGCGTGCTCTCGGCGCCAAGAAGATGGACATCATGCTGAAGGTCGGCATTCCGCGCTGCATGCCCTATTTCTTCGGCTCGCTGAAAATTGCCATTACGCTTGCCTTCGTCGGCTCGGTCGTGTCCGAGACTGTGGCATCCAATTACGGCCTCGGCAACATGATGAGTTCTGCCCAGAGCCAGTTCAATGTGCCACTGGTGTTCGCTGGCCTGCTCATGCTCGCGGTAGAAGGCATCGTCATGTATGCCATCATGGCCTGGGTGGAAAAACGCATGACCGGATGGGCACATCGCTCGACCATGGGGCAATGAAGCAGGAAGAGAACAGGCGTGCGCGGGCGGTGTGAGTTTAACCCTCGTCAGGTTTCGCCGGTCTAACGAAACGCTGCTCCAAAACCTCGCTGCCCCATTGCGATCCATGGCGCTCCTCGGCAAGATTGAAGCTGCGGCTCTCATAGAGATGGCGGGCAGCCGCGAGACCGGAAAAAGTCCAAAGATGCGTCTCTGTGAATCTTTCCGCGTCCACGAAGGCGAGAGCGGTGTCGAGAAGCAGTTTTCCAACGCCGCTTCCTCTCGCTGAATCGTCGACGATGAACCAGCGCAAATGCGCTTTTCCCGGCCCCATATCTTCACCATCGATCGCGATAGAACCGATGATCCGGTCGTCTCGGATGGCCGTCCAGATGGCGTTCTTCGGGTTGCCCAGACGATATCCGAACTCGGCCAGACCGCTGGCGACGACTGACTCGAATGCCTGCCCGAAGCCCACTGTCCGGGCGTAGAAAAGCGCGTGCAATTCTGTGATCCGCGCCATGATTCCTGGCCTGTAGCCCGACTGAATGGAAATGGTGGCAGGCGTTGGCGTTCGGGCCAGCGCTTCGCCGTAAAGGCGTAGGCCGTTTGAAACGATGTGAAGCTGCTCCGGTGTCAATCGTTTGATCGCCGCTTGCACCTGTTGCCGGGCAAAATGATTGATCTGGCCAACCTGGCTTTTTCCGGCGGATGTCAGCGAGAGGCGCTTGACCCGATTGTCTGTATCTCCGAACTCTTCCGACACCCAGCCCGCATCGATCAGCTTGCGAAGCATTCTGCTGACACTGGATTTGTCCATATGCAGCGCGTCGCCAATATCACGCGCTGCCACGTCACCCTTTTCGATCTCTAGAAGGGCGTGAACGGAAGACGGCGAAAGGTCGGTGCCCGCAAAGCCCCGACCGGTAAAACCAAGCTCCCGCACCAACTTGCGGGAGTGGACACGGATTTCCTCGACAATCGGTTCGGATGGCACCATGACAGAAATCCAAAATTAGTTGCAATATGCAACCTTATTCTGAGTGTCTGCCTGATGTCAAGGATCAGGGCGTGGGGGCAGGTGGCTCTTCCGCCGCGACCTTCGCCGCACGCTCATCGAAAGCGAGCTTCAAGGCCTTCGTCATATCGCGTGTTGTCGCAAACCAGTTGGCGCTGTGCGTCCAATAACGCAATTTGACGGTGGCGCTATCGGCACTGGCTGAATCCACGAAGGTGGTTGGCGCCGGATCGAGAAGCACGCGGCTGTCATTGCGCGCGATCTGCATCAGCATATCCTGCGTCTCTGCAATGCTCTCACCCTTTGGCACGGTCACGCTCAGTTCATGGCGACGGGATGGGAAGCGGCTGTGATTGGTGATCGGCACGTTCCACAGCGTGGAATTCGGCGCCAGGCGGTAGAGACCATCGCTGGTCTTCAACTCAGTCGCAAAAAGGCCGATTTCGATGATGGTGCCGGAGACAGCACTCGTTTCGATATATTCACCGACGCGAAAAGGACGAAGGACGAGCAGCATGATGCCCGCCGCGATATTCTGCAACGTGCCCTGCAGCGCCAGACCGATGGCTAGACCCGCGGCACCGAGTGCTGCGAGAATGGAAGCGGTCTGTACTCCGAACTGGCCAAGCACCATGACCATGACCAGAATGAGCACCACATAGCGGATGGCACCGGCAAAGAACCCGGCAAGGGTGGCGTCAAAGCCGCGAATGCGGGAAAGGCCTTGGAACGCCCAACGCTGAAGAAATGCCGCGGCCAGCCAGCCAATGATGAGAAGAAGAAGCGCGCCAATGACGGAGAAGGAATATTGCACCGCCAATGCGCTCGCCTGCCTGAGCGCGGCCTGTGATGCCACGATGATATCCGTTGCCTGTTGTTCCATGAATCGTCCCTTGATGATCTTTGGTGTCAGAATTGGTAACGATGGGTCTTGGCTCGGGTTCCCGCTATATCCGCTCCATATCGGTCAGCGGCAGCACGAAGGGAACATTGCCGTCGGTATCGGCGCCACGCCCGATCGCCTTGATCGCTTTCACCAATCGGCCTCTGCGATCGAGTAGCCTGTCACCGATTTCGATGATGCGGGCATTGGGTGTAGAATAGGGCGATACGGTTCTAAGCCGGCGTGCGAGCGCCGTTTCATCCTGATCCGGGTAGAGAGCCAGTGCGGCGACGACGGCCGCTGCAGGCGACCGAGACACGCCCATCCAGCAATGAATCAGAAGCGGGGCCGACTGATCCCATTCCCGGGCGAATTCGATCAGCTGCAGAACATGGGCGTCATCCGGCGCGATCAGCGTATCGTTCCCCTTGAAGGCGATATCGTTCATCTGCAGCGTCAGATGTCGCTCGGCAGCAATCACGGCCGGGCGATGAAACGTCTGCTCCTTGGCAATCAAGGTAATCATTTCGCGCGCCTTGTGGCGCACGGCCATTTCTCCGATGCGGGAGAGGGGCGAGACGACGATGGCAGTCATGGTAGAGCCTTGCGCAGTGCTTCGATGGCCTCGAAGCGTTCGATGAAACGGCGTTGCGCCTCAAGTGCAGGAACCGGATCGATTGCGATCATGTCGCGGCTGATGCCGCGCGGCAGGCCGAAGAATTTCTGAGCCTCCGCAAGTGAAAAGCCCGCAAGCTCTGTGGCCTCGAAGAAAGCCGCGACCGTGTCCGCCTTCTTGATGCGGTCTTTCAGCTCTCGCGTGGGATGGGGTGGAAGCGAAAAACGCAGGTGAACGGCGGCCTCCAGCCGGGCCTCTACGCTCTTGTAGCCACCACCGACGACGGATTTGAAAGGAGAGATCATGTCGCCGATCACATATTCCGGCGCATCGTGCAGCAGCGCCATCAGCATATCGTCCGGCGAAGCGGAGGCGTTCAGATGACAGAAAATCGCTTCGACGATGAGGCTATGCTGCGCCACGGAGAACGCATGGTCGCCGCGCGTTTGCCCGTTCCACCGCGCCACGCGCGCCAGACCATGAGCGATATCGGCCAGTTCCACGTCTAGGGGAGAGGGATCGAGAAGGTCGAGACGCCTGCCGGAGAGCATGCGTTGCCATGCACGCGCAGACTTGGAAGGTGCCACCGCTTAATCCTCGGCGCCCGCAAGCGAATCGACGGCAGGAAAGCTGATGCCGCTCCAGCCGGGCAGAGCAACGCTGACCTCCACATCTCCTGCAGTCATGACCTTGCCAGATCCCATAGCCTCGGCAGCTCGGTCGATGCGGATGATGGCCAGGCCGTTGTCCCCGATAACGGTGCCAAGTGCGCCCATCGATTTGCCGCCTGCCATGATTTCGGTGCCGGAAGGCGGCAGAGCGCTTGCCGCGGAGACGATGACGACGCGTCGGCGCGCCGTGCCGCGGTGCTTCATGCGCGAAACGACCTCCTGGCCGACGAAGCAGCCCTTCTTCAAGGACACGCCATCATTCACATCCATCAGAACATCATGAGGAAATGCATCCTGAAGGGCATAATCGCTGCCCGACTCGGCAATTCCGTTGGCGATGCGCAGGGCATCGTAAGCGGAAACGTCGCCCTCGGCGGATTTGCCGGGGACGCGATAGAGCGTTACGCCAGCCTTGGCGAAGCGACCGTCCGTGACACCGCCGTCCGGTGCAGCCTCGTTCCAATAGACGCTGACGCCTTCGAGATCTTCAGCTTTGAGATCCACAGCAGCCCGCAGCTTGTACATTGTGAGACGGCGTAGCAATGCTTCCTGTTGCTCCGCGCTCGTCTCCAAGCGATACGCTGTGCCCTCGCGCGAAACAAGAAAGTCGAATAGAATTTTGCCTTGCGGCGTCAACAATGCGCCTGCGCGAGCTTCGTTCTCTCCAAGTGATTCCAGATCCGTCGTGATCAGATTTTGCAGGAAATCGGAGGCAGCTTCGCCGCCGATGCGGATAAAACGACGGGTCGGTAAAAAAGCGGAAGACATGGCACTACCGTTCGGCTGGATTCACCTGAGGGCATCGGCCTGAAAATCTTAGCCGATTTTCGGAAAGGCGCGATGCGTCGATTCAAAACTGAAAGCGCCGGGCATCCAAAAGGACGAACGGCGCTTTAGAGTTAGGATTTTTGTAAGGTAAGGGCAAGCGCCCGAAATCGTCCGGCGCTCGATCAGTCGCCCGCACCGAAGAACTTCCACTGGCCATCGGGCGAAATGCCGATGCGGTAGAAGCTGTAATTGCCGTATTCCTGCATGTCGGCGAGATCCCCGGCGGTGATGATGCGCAGCAGGTCCACTTTTTCCGGCTTGGTCAGCGTGTTGAGCGACTTCCCGGCAAAATAAGGGAAGACATACATCTCATCCGGCGTTCCTGCATCTATGCGTGCATAGCCCGTGGAGAGAAGATCGAGGATAATGGCCAGCACTTCCAAGCCTTCCGGATCGCCGGAAAAGCTTTTCAACGCGGCGATCGGATCGTTTCCTTCGCCATCGACGCGCGTCTGGTTTGGACCCGCATTGATCAGTGGTCGCAGCTTCTCGATGTCGCCGGTGGAGGCGGCGTCGATGATCAGCTGACGCAGACGACGGACCGGCTCCGGCGCTTTGCTGATATCATGCTCGATCTGTGCGGAAATATGCGGCGCATCGTCCTGCTCCGGCGCTGCCTGCTCTTGTCCGCCTTGGCGGTTCACCAGCGGATCAGGCATAGGAATGCCATCAGAACCTTTTTCGACCTGCGCCGGTTCGGAAGACTTGGGGGCATCGGAGGCCTGGGCCTGTTCGGTTTGCCCGCTCGGGCCCGGCTTCAGCGCCGACAGAGCGTAGGCTGCCTGTGGCAGCGCGGTTGCGGAGACGACCAGCGAAAAAACAGCGGCAAGCGCGGCGGAAGACCGCGTGACGTCATGACGGAAGTACAGCATTGATAAACTCCCGCTTACTGGATGATCCGCTGCGGGGAAAATTCGCCAGCGAGCATGCGCTGACGCAGTGATTCGAGCATGGCCTCTGCGCCGGCTTCGCCATGCATGCGGATGGTTTCGCGCATGGCCAAGGCAATAGCGGCATCTGCGATGATCTCCGGCTCGATGCCGTCGGCCATACCATCGGCCCAGGCCTCGTTTTGATGTTCCAGAGCGACCTGCATCTTTTCATGCGCGATCATATCGTGGATTTCGTTACGGCTCGTTTGCATCTTTCATCCTCGACAGGGCGTTCAAGTCGTTACCACCCTGTTAACAACTCTAACAGTCTTTTATCAAAACGGCACGCCCCACGGCGAAAAGAGGTTAACAATCCTCTAATTTCCGAACCTGGACGTGATTTCTTGTGCGAGTGTTGCGCCTTCGTTACGGTATTTTTGTTCCGCCAGGATCGCGGCGGGGGTGCAGCTGGTGTGAACGGCTGCAAAAGTGCGGTAACCGCGGTTAAAGGCTGCGGTCATCCGCTGCTTGCGTTGAGGTTCGTTCGCGGTATCCGCCGCCAGAATATCGCTCATCGCCTTGCGCCATTCCTGCGGCCCCGTCGCGGGACAAAGCGTGCGCAGATATTGGACAGCACCCAGAATTTCCGACAACCGTGCCAGCTTGTCATCATAAGGGGCTGGCTTGCTTTCCTGAGGCGGCGGTGCGAGAGGCTGAGGCGGTTTCTGGCTGGCAGCATGCGAAGCAACGGGCATGCCCATGCTCACCAACACCGCTAACAGAATACAAACTCGTCGACCCATGACGCTACGCACAACCCAATATCGGCTTTCGACAATCTTCGTCCAGATAGCTGTGATTCTAGTGTTCATGCAACTGGCCTAGAAGGCGCTCGGCGCATTCCACGACGCTTTCAGGCGCGGGAAGGGCATGTATTTCCTCCAGCGTGTACCAGCCCGCATCTGCGGCATCATCGGCCGCAAGAACCGCAGCCTGCTCATCTGCCTCCATCAGAAAGACAGACAGCAGAAAGTGGCTCGTCAGCCGTCCCTCGGCGTCGTGGGATGGCAGATCATAGGTGGCGAAAAGCTGTGGATGACTTGCCCTGATGCCTGTCTCCTCCAGCAATTCGCGAAGCGCTGTCTGCGCTGGCGTCTCACCGGGCTCTCCCCGCCCGCCCGGGAAGGCGAACATGTCCTTCGACGGCGGGTTGATACGACGCACCAGCAGTAGACGGTCGCCACGCCGGACGATAGCGGAAGATGCTGGCTGGGGAAGAGGCATGCGGTTTCCTTCGAGAATCTACCTCTTATTATGCAGTCAACCTTGCAGGAAACGTGGCGGCATTCTTTCCCTGTAGGGAAAATACTGAAAATAGGGGCGTGCCTCCTCGATTGCCCGCTTGACGGAGGGCCGTGAGACCAGTCGTTCGAAGTAGTCGCGGATGTTTCTAAGGTCATCGTCAAACGGGTGAACGATTGCGCCATAGAAGAGCGCCGGGACGGCCGCTCAATCCACTATCGAAAACGTCGCGCTCGCAATGCATTGGCAGTCTGCAAGGGGGTGCTCAAGAACGCCGTAAGCCGTGTCGATGGTCGCATGTGCCTCGGACACGCCATGCGGGTCGAAAGAGCCTTCGGGACGTAAGCATTCCGCGAAAATGCGCTGCATCGGCTGGTGGATGGAGAGGTCGAAAAAACGATCCGAGAGCCGCACCTGGAGCTGTTGGCCTTTTGTGGCAGAGGTCGGAATGACCGGGATAATGGGTATTGATATACTCGATGATGATGCCGCTTTCGGGCATCGTTACGTTGAATTCCGCATCATGCGACACCGGAATCGTCCCCATTGGCGATGTCTCGAAGAACGCCGCCCTTGAATCAGAATTGGAGAAATCGACGATAACCGACTCAAAAGATGTGCCGTTCTCATAAAGTGCCACAAGCACCTTATGGCAGAAAGACCAGAGGATGCGGATTGAGCTTCAGGGTCGTACGACCTCTCCATAGGTAAACGAAACTGTGGCTGGATGCTGTAAAGGTCCAAGGAGAGTGCACCAAGGACGTGGTTTTCGGTATGATGCGTCGACGGATTCGAACAATCCACATTCACGTTGTTCGAAGCAAGTGCAGGAAATAGGTATGAAACTTACCCTCGTCTATGCGGTGGCAGCGCTTGCTGAAATTGCCGGCTGCTTCGCCTTCTGGGCGTGGCTGCGCATGGGCAAGTCGGTGGCGTGGTTGGGACCTGGGATGATGTCGCTTGCGGCCTTCGCCTGGCTTTTGACGCTTGTACCGACCGAGGCCGCCGGCCGGGCCTATGCCGCCTATGGCGGGATCTATATCGTCGCGTCTTTGCTATGGCTTTGGATCGTGGAGCGTCATGCGCCTGATCGTTGGGATCTGGCGGGTGGTGCGGTTTGCCTGGCTGGTGCCTCGCTCATTCTGTTTGCCCCGAGAGGATAGGCCATGTGCGGTCGCTTTGTTTTTAAAGGCAACGCCGGAAGAGATTGCCGACTATCTTGACCTGATAGGGTTGGAGGATTTTCCGCCGCGATTCAATATCGCACCGACGCAGCCTATCCTCATCATTGTCGAGGGTGAACGGCAGGAGGTGGGAAGCAATCTGCCGAACCGTAAAGCCATGCTCGTGCGCTGGGGCTTCATGCCGGGTTGGGTGAAAGATCCCAAGACGTTCCCGCTTTTGATCAACGCCCGCTCCGAAACCGCCGTTGGTAAGGCGTCATTCCGCGCTGCCATGCGTCATCGCCGCATCCTGATCCCGGCCAGCGGATTTTACGAGTGGAAGAGACCTTCCAAGGAGGAGGGCGGAAAGCCTCAGGCCTATTACATCAGACCAAAGCGCGGCGGCATTGTCGCCTTCGCCGGACTAATGGAAACATGGTCCTCCGCCGATGGATCGGAAGTTGATACCGGTGCCATCCTCACCACCGCCGCCAACAGGTCCATGTCGCGTGTCCATGACCGGATGCCGGTGGTGATCGCACCAGAGGATTTCGCCCGTTGGCTGGATTGCAAGACGCAGGAGCCACGTGAGGTTTCGAGCCTGATGCGGGCAGCGGATGAGGATTTTTTCGAAATGATCCCGGTGTCGGACAAGGTGAACAAGGTCGCCAATGTCGGGCCTGATCTCATCGAACCGGTGGAGGAAGCGGCACCTCTTGCTCCGATAAAGGAAAAGGGCGGACAACTGTCGTTATTTTAAACGACGGACCCGCTTCCCGCAGGCCGTGCCCTCACGTCGAAAATGAAAATGGCGCTCGAAAGCGCCACTTGCAACGTCGACAGGCACCACACTGCCTGCTGAACATAAAAGAGATCAGGCAGTCTTAGCCTGCTTTGGCTTGCGCGCCACCATCATGGCGGCAGCTGCAACGGCCTTGAGGCCAAGCGGCTGGTAATGCGCCTTCAAATCCGGTTTTGCCGGCATCTCGATTTTCTTCGTTTCTGTCATTCCACCCTCCGCAGATCGCTTATCAGGCCTATGATTCGTTGGCCTTTCTGACTAGCTCTCTCGGGGGCAATCGTGACGAATTCGAGGCGGATTCAATCAATTGAAAATTGCAGTCTGCGACATTTCGTGTTCGGGATCGCCTGAAAAAAGTCGCAAGTTAAACCAGCCGTTGTTACGGCAAAGACGACCCCGTCTTGTCAGAAATCAGATGCCGCGGTCGAGTCCGTCGCCGCTATCGCCGTGGTCATGCTCTTCAATCGTCAACGTTCCATAGCGCTTGTGCCAGATGCGCGCGCTGAAGGGCAGGAAGGTCAGATAGGCGAGCACGGTGAGGATCAGCACTTCCCAGGTGAAGCTCATCAAGAGCGCCACATAGAGCACCACGATCAGAATGGCTGGAAGCACGAGATCGCGACGGATACGGCTTTCCGATTTGCCAGACCAAACGGGCAGTCGGCTGATCAGCAGATAACCGATCAACACAGTGTAGGCGGCAGCGATATGGGCGAATGTCCTGCTCGGCTCGACGCCGATAAAACCGATATAGACGGGAAGCAGCACCAGCATCGCACCCATCGGTGCAGGCACACCGACGAAGAACTCGTTCTGCCAGGGCGCTTTCACCTCACGTTCGATCATCACATTGAAGCGCGCTAGGCGCAGTCCGGCAGCGATCACGTAGATGAGGGCGGCAATCCACCCAAGCGAGCGGGCCTGATCGAGGAGATAGGCATACACGACGAGGGCAGGGGCGACACCGAAATTGACGATATCGGCGAGCGAATCCATCTGCGCGCCGAACTTGGACGTCGCCTTCATCATGCGGGCCAGGCGTCCGTCGATGCCGTCGAGGAAGGCTGCCAGCAGCACCATGGCTACCGCAAGCTCAAAGCGGCCTTCAAAGGCAAGCCGAACACCGCTCAAGCCAGCGCAGATGGCGAGCACGGTCACGAGATTGGGGATGACAAGACGAAGCGGAATTTCCCGAAGCCTTGGGCCTCGTCCGCTATCCTGACTGATCTCGTGCTTGCCATTGATGCTTGGCTGTGGCGCTTGCTCGTCCATGAAACGCGTCTCCCTGACGTGTCATCAGCCGCGGCGGCTGATGACGGCTCCCTTGGTCGAGCCGAATTCGGCCAGAACCGTTTCACCGGCAATGGCCGTCTGACCGACGGAAACACGCGGCGAGAAGCCTTCCGGCAGGAAGATATCGAGGCGAGAACCGAAGCGGATCAGGCCGAAGCGCTCGCCCGCATCGACGGGTTCGTTCGGCTTGACCCAGCAGACGATGCGACGCGCGACCATGCCGGCAATCTGTACGACGCCGACCCGGCCATGCGCAGTTTCGATCACGAGACCGTTGCGCTCATTGTCCTCCGATGCCTTGTCGAGATCGGCATTGAGGAAGAGGCCTGGGCGGTACGCGACATTGACCACGCGTCCACGCACCGGCGAGCGGTTTACGTGGCAGTTGAACACGTTCATGAACACAGAAACGCGTACCATCGGCTCCTTGCCGAGTTCCAGTTCCAGTGGCGGAACCACAGTCTGGATAGCGGAAACGGTACCATCGGCCGGGCTGATGATCAGATCGTCATCCTGCGGCGTCACGCGCTCGGGATCGCGGAAGAAGTAGGCGCACCAGGCGGTCAGAACCATCCCGATCCAGAACAGAGGTTCGGCGATCCAGCCGAGCACCAGCGATGCCACGAAGGAGGCTGCGATGAAAATGTAGCCTTCCTTGTGGATCGGAACGAGGGTGTTACGAATGGTATCGAACAGGTTCATGGGTCTTTCTTCTCCGAAGTTTCGTTATCGGCCTTTGCGATATGCGCCATGAAGGCCGCTCCCGCTTGGACCTCGATTTGCCTGCGCGCCCGAAGGCGAAAACTTGGCTCGTTCCGCAAGACATGCACCATATAGTCGTTTCCCGACAATATTCACGTCTCAAGGCGACAAAACACGCATAGGTGACTACAGGCAAACCGCGTCACGGGCAATGGTGCGCAGCGGCTGGGCCGCTTTATACCGAGGTCAATGCGCGGGTTCACCACGATCCACCACGCCTAGGTCATCCTTCTCACGAACTTCGCGCAGCCGTTCTTCTGCCTGGATCGCTTCGCGCTGACGGCTCCACATCGAAGCGTAGAGACCGCCCGCCAACATCAGGGAGGAATGGGTGCCGCGTTCGGCGATGTTGCCATCCTTCAGCACAATGATCTCATCTGCGCCAATGACGGTCGACAGGCGGTGGGCAATCACCAGTGTAGTGCGGTTCTGAGAAACCACATCCAAGGCGCTCTGGATTTCCTGTTCCGTATGCGTATCGAGCGCCGATGTCGCCTCGTCGAGGATGAGGATCGGTGGGGCTTTCAGAATGGTACGGGCAATCGCCACGCGCTGCTTTTCACCGCCAGAAAGTTTTAGGCCTCGCTCGCCGACCATGGTCTGAAACCCGTCCGGCAACTTACTGATAAAGCCGCTGATCTGCGCCGCGTTGGCGGCAGCCGTGACATCGGCATCCGGCGCGTCCGGACGACCATAGCGGATGTTGTAGGCGAGCGTATCGTTGAACAGCACCGTGTCCTGAGGAACCATGCCGACCACCGCACGCAGGCTCTTCTGCGTCACCTCGCGAATGTCCTGACCATCGATGGTGATCGAACCGCCTTGGATATCGTAGAAACGATAGAGCAGGCGGGAGATCGTTGATTTACCCGCACCGGACGGTCCGACAATGGCAATGGTCTTTCCCGCCGGGACATCGAAGGAGATACCTTTGAGGATCGGGCGCTCGGGATCATAGGAAAACTGCACGTCGCGGAAGCTGACAGCGCCAGCGCCGATTTGGAGCGGTTTGGCATCCGGTGCATCCACCACTTCCGCCTCCACTTCCAGAAGATCGAACATCTGCTCGATATCCGTCAGCCCCTGGCGGATTTCGCGATAGACGAAGCCGATGAAGTTGAGCGGTACGGAAAGCTGGAGAAGCAGCGCGTTGATGAAGACGAAGTCGCCGATGGTCTGTTCGCCGCGCTGAACCGCGAGCGCCGACATCACCATCATGACGAGCGAACCAAGACCGAAGATGACACCCTGGCCGAAGTTGAGCCAGCCGAGCGATGTCCAGATGGCGACGGCAGACTTCTCGTAACGCGCCATGGAGGCATCGAAACGACGGGCCTCCATGTCTTCATTGCCGAAATATTTCACCGTTTCGAAGTTCAGGAGCGAGTCGATCGCCTTGGTGTTGGCGTCGGTGTCGCTATCGTTCATCGACCGGCGAATGGAGATGCGCCAGTTGCTGGCTTTGACGGTGAACCAGATATAGGCCCAAACGGTCACGACGGTGACGAAGACATACCAGAAACCGTAGGATACCCAGAAGATCGCCGCCGTCAGCAGGAATTCGATGAATGTCGGGGCGGTGTTGAGAATGGTGAAACGGACGATGGTTTCGATGCCCTTCGTGCCGCGCTCGATGATGCGCGACAGGCCACCGGTCTTGCGCTCCAGATGGAAGCGCAGCGACAGTTGGTGCATATGAACAAAGGTCTTGTAGGCAAGTTGGCGCACCGCGTGCTGACCGACGCTGGCGAACAGCGAATCCCGAAGCTGGTTGAAGCCGATCTGAATGATGCGCGTGATGTTATAGGCGATGACCAGCGCCACGGCACCCAGCAGGAAGACGGGAAGCAGCCCCGCCATATCGACTTTGCCATTCAGTGCATCGGTTGCCCATTTGAAGAAATAGGGCACCGAGATCAGCACCAGCTTGGCAACGATCAGGAAGAAGGTGGCCCATACCACCCGCATCTTGAGATCGGGTCTGCCCTCGGGCCACATATAGGGCCAAAGGTTGATAAGGGTCTGCATCGGATTGCTGGAATCCGCTGAAATCGTCTTCTTCTTGTCGGCCATTCTCTGCTCCGGCGTCTGCCGGGATGCAGACAGCAAGACGGCGGCCCTGATGAGCCGCCGCCGTCTAAATTAGATAATATTCCGACCAGGCATTTGCAATGCTTGGGGCCGTCTTCTTACCGCGTCTTCAACCGGTTGCGGTGGATTTCTTCCGCATTCGGCAACGCCTTTTCCGGCACATCGAAAATCTGGCCTGGCTCGATCAGGTCCGGGTTCTGGATTTGCTGCTGATTGGCAAGATAGATGGTGGTGTAACGCACGCCCTGGCCATAGACGCGACGCGAAATCTGCCACAGCGTATCGCCGCGACGAATGATCACCGCACTCTCGCTATGCGCAAGCGGCGCCTGTTCGAATGTCTTCGTACCGGATGCATCGGTTACCGGAGCCGCTGCATTTGTTGGCACAGACGTTGCGGGAGCCGCTGTATTCAACTCTTCGAAACGGTTCGTCAGGCCAGCAATTGCTTTTCCGACCGCGACCACATCGTTCGGCAGTGCTTCCACGAGCGAGAGCAGGGATCGCGCTTTGTGGGAAATGTCGGCAACGAACGCGGTAAAGGCCGGCTCCGCAGAAGCGGCTGTGCGGAACTCCGAGAGTGAACGAAGCGCGATAACCGTCGCTGACTTCGCTGCCGCGACCTCGTCCAGCGTCGGTGTCTTGCCGTCTTTAAAAAGACCGGACAGAATACCGAAGGCCTTCGACACTTCCGTGCGCAGCGCTTCGAACGCAGCCTGATCGGTGACCGCTGCCGGAGCCTGTCCCGATACCGTCGCGTTCGGCTGCCCCCCAGCTACGCCGGATGGCTGCATGGCAACCGTGCTCTGATCCGCCTCCGGGCGAGAGAACGGCACGCGGACACGCACCGCTACCTTACCGGATGCATCAAGCGCTTCCGCCGTGATGATGTGACTGCCGACCGAAAGCTGGATGTCGCCTTCAACGACGAAGCTGCCGGAGGCTTCCGCCTTGCTTTCGCCGACGCGCGTATCGTCTACGAGTGCGCGGATCGTCGTGCCGGCAGGCGCGGAGCCAGCAATGTAAATCTTCGAGCCATCGAACTCGACCGCGGTAACGCGCACGGATGCCGTCTCGGACGTGGTGTTGGTTAGCGCTGCATTGCCGGTCGAGGCGGCCGCCGCAGGCGCTTGGGTATTCGTTGCGGCATTCGGTGTCGCCTGTGCCTGAAGAGCAGGCGGAGCTGCTTCCGGCATGGTCAGAACGCGGCTAGCCTTGCCAGGTGTGGTGACCATGGCAAGCAGATCGCCACCTTTCTGGGCAGGGACGGACACGGTCGCCACTTCCTTCGACTCGGAGACCTTGCCGTCCTTGCCGGTTGCGCGCAGCACCAGCTCATGGTTGCCGGGCGGAAGGGGATTGTCGAGAACGGCTGCAAAATCGCCGCTGCCTTCAACCGGGGTCTTGGCGATAACCTGGCCCTTGTTGACGATTTCAAGCTGCGAACCCGGCTGCGCCTTGCCGGCAATCACAGCCGAACCGTCCGGCTCGACGCGCAAAACGTCGAATGTCGGAAGCTGAGCGGCGTCTCCCGTGGCGGCGGGTGCGGAAGGCGTTGTGGGCTGTGCAGGCGTTGGAGCTGGCTGAGGGGCTGTGGCTGGCGCTACCGGCTTTGGCGCACCATCATCCGTGCCGGCAAACACGCCCGCCAAACGGCGGACCTGTGCTGCGGCCGCGGCGGCATCTGTCGGCAAGCCGCGAAGATAGGCTGCCGTGCGCTCCGCTGCTGTGCGCGCGGTGGTGATCAGACGCGAGGTTGTCTCATCGAGCGATTCCGGAATGTCGATGTTTTCCAATTCGCGAAGCGAATCTTCGACCTGCTTGCGGGCGGCTGCAAACGCCTCATTGGAGGGCACCTTGTTATCGGCAAACAGGTTGCTCATGTCCTTGATGGACTTGTTGGCGGATTCCGCCAGGCGGCCAACCTTCTCGGCAATATTGGTGGTGTCCTTGGCCGCATCCGAGAGAAGATCGCCAGCCTTTTCACTGCCCATTTCGACGCTGTTCTTGACGGCGTTGCTGGCTTCGTTAATGGCGTCACCGATCGGCTTGTTATCGCCAGACATGCGAGGAAGAACGAAGAAGACCATGAGCAGCGTGGCAATGCCGAGCACGACAAGCGCCAACAATCCGGCTCTTTTATTTTTCATCATGTGTCTCCACGTCATTCTTCGCAATATTATCGAGGATTGCTAGCGTTTTAGCGCTTTTCATACAAGCGGCCCCGGGCGCCAAGCGCCGCGTTTGTCGCGTCTTCCCCCAAAATTTCTTGACGGAATTGACCCTGCGTAGTTCGGTGCAGGCCATGACACATGAAAACCATTCGATTCGATCCATCTGCGTCTATTGCGGCTCTCAGCCCGGGCGCGATCCCGCCTACATGGAAGCTGGCCGCAACCTTGGAAAATCCCTGGCCGAAAACGGCATTCGCCTTGTCTATGGCGGCGGCACTAAGGGCATCATGGGCGCGGTCGCAAGCGGTGTTCTTTCAAACGGCGGCGAAGTTACGGGGATCATACCCGAGTTTCTCGTGGATATGGAAGCGACACGCCATTCTCTCGGCCAATTGAACGAACTTGTGATCACCAAGGACATGCATGAGCGCAAGCACATGATGTTCCAGCGCTCGGACGCCTTCGTCACTTTGCCGGGCGGTATCGGCACGGTTGAAGAGATCGTTGAAATCATGACTTGGGCGCAGCTCGGCCGTCACGCCAAGCCCATGGTCTTTGCCAATATCAACGGCTTCTGGGACCCGATGCTGGAACTGGTCCGCCATATGCGCGACCAGGGCTTCATTCATCGCGCTCACTTGCTGAACCCACTGGTCATCGACAAGATCGACGACATCGTACCCGCGATTATCGAGCGTGCGGCAGCCCAGGAAAATCCGGAAGGCGACCCTTCGGTCATTGCGCAGCTTTAAAGCCTGAAGCTGCCGGTCAAACGGCAGCTCTGCCCTTCATCAGGCTCGGCAGGGTGTAGACCGCAAGTGCTGCCCAGATCATCATGAAGGCGATCATTCGCACCATGTCGAACGGTTCCTTGAAGACGAAAACCGCGATGACGAAGATCATCGATGGTGCGATATACTGCATGATGCCGATGGTGGAGAGCTTCAAAAGCTTGGCGCCATTGCCATAGAAGATCAGAGGAACGGCGGTGATGAGTCCGCTCGCCGCCAGAAGCCAGCTATCCTGCAGCGTGCCCGCGAAAAAATGCCCTTGCCCGGTGAAGGTCAGATAGACGATGAAGGCAAGAGCAGGCGGCGTCAACAGCAGCACCTCCAACAGGAAGCCCTGCGTTGGCCCGATCGGCAGCGTCTTGCGGAAGAAGGCGTAAAAGCCCCAGGAGACGGTTAGTGCGAGCGCGACCCAAGGCAGACCACCGGCATTCCATGTCAGTAGCGCTACGGCAATCGCCACCAGCGAAATGGCCGCCATCTGCATGCGGCTAAGCTTTTCCTTCAGGATCAAGGCGCCGAGAAGAATGCTGAAGAGTGGATTGATGAAGTAGCCGAGTGCGGCATCCAGCGCGTGACCCGAGCCGATGGCCCAGATGTAGATGCCCCAATTGACGCTGATCAGCGATGCGGTGAGGCAGGCCATGGCAAGCATGCGAGGCGTCGTCAGCGCTTGGCGGATTTCGGCAGTTCGGCCAAGCGCGATCAGCACGATCGCAGCAATCGGTACCGACCACACCACGCGGTGAACGATGACTTCCAAGGGCGAGATATGCGCGACGGCCTTCATATAGAATGGCAGGAAACCCCACAGAAGATAGGCGGTCAGCGCGTAGGCGAAGCCACGGACGCTATCGCCCGATTGGGGAGCCTGAATGGTGGGGTTCATTGCCATGGGAATACTGCCAATATGATCGGGATCTCTCCGCAGTATTCCCCTTTGGTGTGATGTACCAATTCATTTCCGTGAAGCTTTGGTTAGAAAAGCTGCATTTGCTCAAACAAGAAGCCTATGCGAGATGAATCGGTGTGCGAGCTGATGGCCCTAAGAAACTGAAACGATTCCGGATTTCGCTCAATTCCATTGCCGTGGCTTGATGCTCAAGGCTGAACATCAAGCGATGGCTAAGCTGGTTTCACTTTCCAGCAAAGCGATCCGTTGCCCTGATCAACTGGTCAAGAATGCCGGGCTCGGTCATTGCGTGGCCGGCAGCCTCGATTATGTGCAGATCCGCCTTTGGCCACGCCTTGGACAAATCCCACGCTGTCTTAGCCGGGCACGGCATGTCATAGCGGCCGTGAACGATGACGCCTGGAATGTCTTTCAGCTTGTAGGCGTCGCGTAACAACTGTCCTTCTTCGAGCCAGCCGGCATTGACGAAGAAATGCGTTTCGATGCGCGCAAAGGCGATAGCGTAGCGATCTTCACCGAATTCATTCACGCGTGCCGGATCGGTAACGAGCGCAATCGTCGCACCTTCCCATTGGCTCCAGGCCTTGGCGCATTCCAGCTTTTTCTTTTCGTCGGTACCGGTCAGATAGCGATAATAGCTTGCCATCATCTGCCCGCGCTCCGCCTCGGGAATAGGCGCAATAAACGTTTCCCAGCGCTCGGGATACATTTCCGAGACGCCGAACTGGTAGTACCAGTCCAGTTCCCGCTTGGTCAGCAAATAGATGCCGCGCACGATCAACTCGCTGACATGTTCAGGATGGGTCTCGGCATAGGCGAGCGCCAGCGTCGAGCCCCAGGAGCCGCCAAAGACCTGCCATTTGTCATAGCCAAACATCTGGCGCAGCTTCTCGATATCCGCCACCAGATGCCAGGTTGTATTGGCGTCGAGGCTTGCATGCGGCGTCGAGCGTCCGCAGCCGCGCTGGTCGAACAACACCACGTCATAGAGAGCGGGATCGAAGACGCGGCGCTGCGTCGGGTTGACGCCACCACCTGGGCCCCCGTGCAGGAAGACCGCAGGCTTGCCGCCCTTGGTGCCGACGCGCTCCCAGTAGATCGTGTGGCCATCGCCCACATCCAGAAAGCCGGTCTCGTAGGGTTCGATCTCTGGATAGAGGCCGCGTAGTATTTCAGTCATGAAAACAGTCCTTGATGCTATGCCTTGTTTGCTTCGTCTTCGGGCGGCCAGACCATGGTGTCGTGGTCCGGATGCTGATAGGAAATAATCGTGCTTTCATCGATACCTTGCTGAACAGACGGCTTGTCGAACAGCGCTTTGATCCACGGCATCTGCATATGTGCGTTGACCTGCACCTGCGGCTCGATCTGATCCGGATGATCGAAGGCGCCGATGGCGATCTCGACCCCGCCCGGATAGTGATAGGTCAGCGGCGTTCCGCACTTGTTGCAGAAGCCCCGGTGAATCTTGGAGGATGACCGGAAGAGGCTAGGCTGCCCCCGTGTCCATGTGAGATGGGCCTGATCTGCACCCACAAGCGCCCCAAAGAAATTGCCGAAATGCTTCTGGCACATCCGGCAATGGCAAATCGACGGCCGGCCAAGCTTGCCAGCGTGAAATCGGACCGCACCGCACTGGCACCCACCTGAATATCCTGCCTCGCTCATCAACGCTTCTCCTCTGGCCATGTCTCCGTATCGTGGTCCGGATGCTGATAGGAAACAAGATCGGCGATGAAACTAGCCGACGTCACATCGGCCAGCGTCTCCTCTTGCGGTAGAGCGTGAAGATGATCGACAAAGCCGATCTTGTTTTCGACGCCCCATTGGATAACGGGGGGCAGGCTGGCAGGATCATCGAAGGCACCTGCCGCAATGGCCATTCCATCCGGCGCCTCATAGGTCAGCGGCGTGCCGCACTCGCCACAAAAGCCCCGCTTTACGTGGTTGGAAGATTGAAACCGCTTCGGCTCACCGCGGGTCCATTCAAATTTCGCACCTCGCACGGAGACGAGTGGCGCATAATAGGCCCCGAAGGCCTTCTGGCACATGCGGCAATGGCAGATAGAGCTATCGTTCAAGTCTCCTTCCGCTCGAAACCGTATGGCCCCGCATTGGCATCCGCCGGTGTGGATGGTCATGATTGCTCCCTCGGTATTGATCGCAGGAAATGTAGGCAGACATCGTCTATCTGTTGGAGGACGTCATCGTTCCAGAAGCGGATGACGGTCCAGCTTCGCCTCTCATTGAGGTCAAAGGTGAAATGGCAAGGGTCCGTCTTGCCGATCTCCCCCCTTGAGGGGGAGATGCCCGGCAGGGCAGAGGGGGGTAAGCGACGAATCTAGACGTAGAAAGCGGGCGTTTGCAGCAAACCCTACCGCTTCAACTCCCAAGTCGTCACCCGTTCACCCGTTTCCTTGTCCTTACCATCTTTCAACTGAATCCCCTTGGTAGACAGCTCATCGCGAATCCGATCCGCCTCGGCAAAATTCTTCGCCTTCAGCATCTCCAGCCGCATGGCAACGAGCGAATCCACTGCGGCGGCAATCGCCTCATCCACCTCCGCCTTCTTCGGCAGCACGCCAAGAAGTGCCGCGCTCGCCGCAAATACGGGAAGTTTTTCCGGATCGGCATTGGCAGATTGGGCCAGAGCATGCAGTGCCTGTACGGCCGCAACGGTATTGAGATCGTCAGCAAGCGCATCGAGCACGCCTTGATCGACATCGGCATCGCTCGCTTCTGCGGCAGGCCACTTCGCGAGCAGCCGCTCCGCTTCTTCGAGACGCTTGACGGAGAAATCGATCGGTTCACGGTAATGCGTCATCAGCATCGCCAGTCGCAACACTTCTCCTGGCCATTTGCGGCCGCCAAAAGTTTCGGTGTGCAGCAGATCGTAGATCGTCACGAAGTTGCCGTCGGACTTGGACATCTTGCGGCCTTCGACCTGCACGAAGCCATTATGCATCCAGACATTGGCCATCACATGGGTGCCATGGGCGCAGCGGGACTGGGCGATTTCGTTTTCGTGATGCGGGAAGATGAGGTCGAGACCACCGCCGTGAATATCGAAGACTTCACCGAGATATCGACCGGACATGGCGGAGCACTCGATATGCCAGCCGGGGCGACCACGCCCCCAAGGGCTTTCCCAGCCGGGCTCGTTATCGCTTGAAAGCTTCCACAACACGAAGTCGCCAGGGTTCTTTTTGTGCGCGTCGACCGCGATGCGCGCACCAGCCTGTTGCTCGTCCAGCGGACGCTTGGACAGTTGGCCGTAGTCGCTCATGGATTTGGTGTCGAACAGCACCTCGCCTGACGCCACATAGGCGTGGCCGCGCGCAATCAGCTTCTCGATGATCTCGATCATCTGGGTGATGTTATCTGTCGCGCGGGGTTCCACTGTCGGCTCAAGGCAGCCGAGAGCCGCGACATCCTGATGAAACTGATTGGCGGTCTTTTCCGTCACCGCATGGATCGCGTCGTTCAGCGGCAGGTTGGGATAATCGCGAAGCGCCCGCGCGTTGATCTTGTCGTCCACATCGGTGATGTTGCGCGCATAGGTGACGCCATTCTCGCCATAGACATGCCGCAGCAGGCGATAGAGCACGTCGAAGACGATCACCGGGCGGGCATTGCCGATATGGGCATAATCATAGACCGTCGGGCCGCAAACATACATGCGGACATTCTTCGCATCGATCGGCTGAAATTCGGCTTTTTCGCGGGTCAGCGTGTTGTAAAGCTTCAAGCGCAAGGACATGCGTATTTCCTTCGGGTATCGGAGATTGACCCCACCGGAGCGTTTGTCTGCTTTGACCTTTCAGGAGACGAAAACGATCTGGCCGGGGGTTAGACCAGCAAAATTCAACTCAGCAGCAACGGCAGATCGTTATTTTCATGGCTTGCTTTATGAAGCGACGCCCGTTGTCGGTCAAGAGCATCGCTTTGAGATTCACGCTGGTTCGCAAGTCATTCCGGCGTGCGATAGCTGACGAATTTCCGGTCGCGGACGACATAGATCTTACCGGTCTCGGAGAGGTCAGGTGAGGCAAGCGGGACGATAGCCTGTGCCACTTCCGAAGGATGGGGCAGGGTGTCGGGATCTTCGCCGGGCATCGCCTGGGCGCGCATTGCCGTACGCGTCGCGCCCGGATTGATGCTGTTGACGCGCAAATGGGTCTGCTCGGTCTCCGCCGCCCAAGTGCGTGCCAGCGCTTCAACGGCAGCCTTTGAGGTAGAATAGACGCCCCAGAACGGCCGACAGGAATGGGCAGCGCCAGAGGACAGGATCAGCGCGCGCCCGGCATCGGACTTCAACAGAAGCGGTTCGACTGAGCGAATGAGACGCCAGGTTGCGGTGACGTTGATGTTCATCACCTTTTCAAACACCTTGGCCTCTATATGGCCGACAGGGGAAATGACGCCAAGCATCCCGGCATTGGCGACCAGAATGTCGAGCTTGCCCCAACGTTCGTGGATAGAGGCGCCGAGTGCATCGATCGCCTTCATGTCTGCGAGATCGAATGGAACGAGCGTGGCCGTACCACCGACAGCCTTGATAGCGTCGTCCAGATCTTCGAGCCCACCAACCGTGCGCGCGCAGGCAATCACATGGGCGCCAGCTTTGGCCAGTTCGACCGCGGTGAAATAGCCGATGCCGCGAGAGGCTCCGGTCACGAGTGCGATCCGGCCTTTAAGGTCGATGGTCATGGTCCCCCCTGAATATCGTTCGACAGTCCGCCATGTCTTACTGAGGGAGGACATGTCCGGCAAGCGGCTTCGAGGTCTGAGAAGGCCGCAGAGAAAAGCCCGCATTTGTGATGCGGGCTTTAAAAAGATTAGCCGTTGCTGGCGAGCATGGAGATCTTGCTGCCCATCGACTCACCATTCTTGTCGAGAAGGCGTGTCGGATATTCACCGGTAAAGTAATGATCGGTGAACTGAGGACGGGCAGGATTGCGGTCCTCTCCGCCCACGGCGCGGTAAAGTCCGTTGATCGATAGGAAGGCGAGCGAATCCGCGCCAATATATTTCGCCATCGCATTCACGTCGGCATACTGGTTGGCGAGAAGCTTATCGGCATCCGGCGTGTCGATACCGTAGAAATCCGGATGGAAAATCATCGGGCTCGCGACGCGGATGTGGACTTCCTTGGCGCCAGCTTCACGGATCATCTGCACGATCTTGACCGACGTCGTGCCACGAACGATGGAATCATCCACCAGAACGACGCGCTTGCCTTCGATCATTGCCCGGTTGGCGGAATGTTTCAGCTTCACGCCGAAAGCGCGGATCTGCTGCGTCGGCTCGATGAAGGTACGGCCGACATAGTGGTTGCGGATGATGCCGTATTCGAAGGGAATACCGCTTTCCTGCGCGAAGCCAAGCGCCGCAGGCGTTCCGCCGTCGGGCACCGGCACGACGACATCGGCCTCGAGCGGGGCTTCCTTGGCAAGGTTCATGCCCATGTTCTTGCGGGTCGTATAGACGTTACGACCGCCGACGACGGAGTCGGGGCGAGCGAAATAGACATATTCGAACAGGCAGAGGCGCTCCGGCTGCGGCTTGTTCGGCTTGCGCGCATCGATGCTGATCGAACCATCCGGCTGGATCTCACAGATGATGACTTCACCATTTTCAACGTCGCGGACGAATTTTGCACCGATAATGTCGAGCGCACATGTCTCGGAACAGAAGATCGGCTTGCCGTCCAGATCGCCCATGACGAGGGGACGGATGCCAGTGGGATCGCGCGCTGCAATCAGCTTGGTGCGGGTCATGGCCAGCATCGAATAACCACCTTCCATCTGGCGGATCGCATCGATGAAGCGGTCGGCCGTGGAGGAGTGGCGGGAGCGTGCGATCAGATGCAGTACGACCTCTGTGTCGGACGTGGACTGGCAGATCGCGCCGGTCGCGATGATCTGGCGGCGAAGCGTCAGGCCATTGGTGAAGTTGCCGTTATGGGCAATGGCGATGCCGCCTTCTTCCAACTCGGCGAACAGCGGCTGCACGTTGCGCATCGCGACTTCACCGGTGGTCGAGTAGCGCGTATGACCCATCGAGATCGTGCCGGGAAGGCGGGCCAATGTGGCCGGGTTGGTGTAATGATCGCCCACCAGACCCATGTGCCGCTCCTGATGGAAGCGCTTGCCATCGAAGGAAACGATACCGGCCGCTTCCTGGCCACGATGCTGAAGAGCATGCAGGCCGAGTGCCGTCAGGGCCGCCGCATCCGCGTGACCGAGAATGCCGAAAACACCGCATTCCTCATGCAGCGTATCGCCATCGATAATGTCATTGAAGGTGGAATGCGAAAGCGGCTCATTCATCTGGCTTGCCTTTGCTTACTGCCAAAAACAAAAACCGCCCCGGCGATTTACTCTGCCGGTTTGGCCTGTTTGCTGCCTATATCGAAGTATTTAGCACAAATAGCGCGCCTTGCATCTATTGCAAGGCGCGCTATCGGATCAATTCGCTGGGACCGGCGCCGTTGTTGCCGGCGCGTCTTCCGCAGGCGCCTGCTCAGGTGTGGTCTCAGTCTTCTTCCCAAGGATGCGAGAGCGGATTTGCGGCTCGATATCGTCCGGCAGAACGGCTTCCAGCTTGCCGACCAGACCATCGAGGAACGGCTTGGATTTGGCCTGCGTTACCCAATCGGGCTGCGTTCTCACATCGACCAGCCAGTTCCAGAAAGCGACCGCGACGACGAGCAGAAGCAGGCCGCGCGCAGCGCCGAAGAGGAAACCGAGCGTGCGATCTAGCGCACCGATGCGGCTGTCGATGATGAAATCGGCAATGCGCGAGGTGATGAAGGAAATGATGATCAGCGCAACGAGGAAGACCAGACCGGCCGAACCGGCAATCGCGATCTTGTCGTCATCGGTATAGTTGCGCGCATAGGGAAGCAGCAGCGGATAAAGATAGTAAGCAGCTGCAACGGAGCCGACCCAACTTGCGATGGACAGAATTTCACGCGAGAACCCACGCACCATGGCGAGAACGGCGGAGAAAAGCACAACGGCAAGAACGATACCGTCGAAAATCGTAATGGGCATTTACCAACTCCGGAGGTCGCGGCACCTGAAAGGAAGCCGCTGTGCCAATTTGCGATCCTCTTACACTAGCCGGGTAAGCAGCGAAAGGATCATTATTCGTCTTCCTCAGCCTGTCTGAAGCGGTTACCCGAACCTGCAATGCGCGCCACGAGGTCGGGGAGGCTTTCAATCTCCGTCCAGCGCCCCTTTGAGCCCTTCGGCAATTCCGCCGACGCGGAGGGGAGAAAGGCGGTGGAAAATCCAAGCTTCTCGGCTTCCTTCAACCGCTGCGCCGTTTGGGACACCGGCCGCACTGCGCCCGACAGGCTGATTTCGCCGAAATAGACGCAATCGGCAGGCAGGGCAAGACCGGCAAGCGAGGAAACCAGTGCAGAAGCAATCGCCATGTCTGCTGCGGGCTCCGAGATACGGTAGCCACCGGCTATGTTGAGATAGACATCGTGCTGACCAAGCTTCACGCCGCAATGGGCCTCGAGTACGGCAAGAATCATAGCAAGCCGCGACGAATCCCACCCCACCACCGCACGACGCGGTGTGCCAAGCGAGGTTGCCGCCACCAGGGCCTGAACCTCCACTAGCACGGGGCGCGTGCCTTCCATACCGGCGAAGACGGCGGCGCCCGGGGATTTTTCGTTGCGCTCTCCCAGGAAAAGCTCCGAAGGATTGGAGACCTCGCGCAGACCCCGGTCCGACATTTCGAACACACCAATTTCATCGGTCGGGCCGAAACGGTTCTTGACGGTCCGCAGGATGCGATAATGATGCCCGCGATCGCCCTCAAAATAGAGAACAGCATCCACCATGTGCTCTACCACACGCGGACCGGCGATCTGGCCTTCCTTCGTTACATGGCCGACCAGCACCATGGTGGCACCGGTTTGCTTGGCAAAGCGGATCATCGCCTGAACACCGGTGCGCACCTGCGTAACCGTCCCGGGGGCGGAATCGGCGGTGTCGCTCCACAGCGTCTGGATGGAATCGATGATAACGAGATCGGGCCGCTTCCCCTCGGAAATCGTCGCGAGAATGTCCTCGACATTGGTTTCCGCTGCCAGAAGCACGTCGGTTTCCGCTGCACCTAAGCGCTGCGCACGTAGCCGCACCTGCGCCACGGCCTCTTCGCCAGACACATAGATAACGCGATGGCCTTGGCGCGAGAGTGCCGCCGCGGCCTGCATCAGCAGCGTCGATTTTCCGATGCCCGGATCGCCACCGATCAGAACCGCCGATCCGCGCACGAAGCCCCCGCCTGTCGCGCGATCCAGCTCGCTCATGCCGGTCGGAATACGCGGTGCTTCCTCTATTTCACCGGAAAGCGAGGTGAGGGTGACGGGACGGCCCTTCTTCGGCGTTTTGCCGGGCCCGCCGCCGATTCCACCCATCGGGTCTTCTTCAACGATGGTGTTCCACTCGCCGCAGCCCTCGCATTTGCCGGCCCAACGGGTGTGGACGGTACCGCAGTTCTGGCAAATGAATTGTGTCTTGGCTTTGGCCATAAGGTCAGTCTTTTTCTTGTGAGAGCAATGAGGGGTATGGCGGATTTTGATCCTGTTTTGTTCTCGTTAGCACAGGTTGTCCCAGCTTTCCAAGAGCCTAAAAACTTACTCGTTGCCGATCAGATATTGCCGCTCATAACGAAGACCAAGGCTGGTCAACATCTCGTAGCCAATCGTGCCGGCGGCACGCGCCACCTCATCCACCGGAATATTTGACCCGAAGAGCTCGATATAGTCGCCCGCACGAATGGCACGTTCCGGCACGTCGGTGACGTCGAAAATTGTGAGGTCCATGGTGATGCGACCGGCGACTGGAACGCGGTAGCCATTGATGAAGCCTTCCGCGCCGCCACGGCCCATCTCGCGCAACGGAATGCCAGAGCCGGAGAGCGATCGCGAATATCCATCGGCATAGCCCACAGCCGCGATTGCCAGACGGCTCGCACGCTTCAACTGATAGGTGCCGCCATAACTTACCGTTTGCCCTTCACCGGCTTCGCGAATCTGGATGATCCGCGCCTCTGCCTTGGCGACGGGGCGCATGGGATTCTGCATGTCGCTGACGGCTTCGCCGCCGTAAAGTGAGATGCCTGGACGCGTCAGGTCGAAGTGGTATTCCGGGCCGAGGAAGATTCCGGCAGAGGCTGAAAGGCTTGATTCGATACCTTCGAAAACGGCACTAACCCTTCGAAATGATTCAAGCTGCGCCTTGTTCATCGGCGAAGAGGGGGTATCGGCGCTCGCAAGGTGGGACATGACCAGTACGGGATCGAAGCTTGCCGGCCGTGTCGGGTCATCGGCCAGATAAAGCGCGTCTTCGACTGGAAGCCCAAGGCGGTTGAAACCGATATCCACATGCAGCGCAAACGGATGGTCGCCGCGCTCGGCCAGAGCGCTCGTCCAGAAGGAGAGCTGTTCCTCCGAAGCTATCACCGGCACGAGATCATGGGCGAAGACATCGCGTTCCTGGCCCGGCCAAATTCCAGACAGCACGAAGATGCGCGCCTCCGGCGCATGAGGGCGAAGGGTGACACCTTCCGCGACGCTGGCAACGAAGAAATCCCGCGCACCGGCGTGATAGAGCGTCGAGCCGCAATCCTCGATCCCCATACCATAGGCATCCGCTTTCACCACAGCTGCCGCCCGCGCCTTGCCAGAGCGTCGCTGCATGTCGCGCCAGTTATCGGCAAGCGCCGCGAGATCGATGGTCAGCCGAAGTGGCGCGGTTTCGAATGCGTCTGCATCCATTTCGGAAAAGCTGTCATCGAGGTCGTCTGTCATGGCCGTGCACCCTTTCACTGTCGCCGTGGTCTATCACTTTTGTTCAAGACCGTCATGACGGATTGGGCTAAACCTTGCCTATGCACAATGTTTCGCAGGAACAGGCCACCGATCACATGCCGCTTTCACGCGCAGAAACCACTTGGTTTTGGCGTGATAAGCGTTTCAAAGGCATGGAGTGCATGACGGCGACGTTCCTCACGCATGAATTCTCGCCACACGCGCATGACACCTTTTCCATCGGCGCCATCGAAAACGGCTCGCAGATTTCCACCATCAAAGGCACGACCGAGCGGACCGGCCCCGGCCATCTTTATCTCATCGATCCCGGCCAGATTCACGATGGCGCACCCGGCGGCGATGGCTACAGATACCGCATGATCTATCCGGATGTGGCACTTCTGTCCGACGTGATCGAAGACGTGACCGGCCGCGCCTTTCATGGCACGCCGTCCTTTCCAAGCTTCCTGCCGCATGACCCGAAGATGGCGCAGGCCTTTCAAATCGCTCATCGCAGGCTGGAAAGCGGGGCAGGCGCACTAGAAGCGGATGAGGGTATGTTCTCGGTTCTCGCCGAACTCTTCTCCCGTCACGGCAGCGCCATCATCCTGCCTGTTGAGACACGCGAGAAAACCGCGGTCTATCAGGCACGGGATTATCTCAACGACAACTTCGATACGGATGTGGGACTGGAAGAACTGGCGAGTATGGCCGGTCTCAGCCGCGCCCATCTGATCCGCGCCTTCCGCCGTGAATTCCACATCACGCCGCATGCCTATCTGACCGATATCCGCATCCGCCGGGCGAGACATTTGTTGCGCAGGGGAGAAAGCCCCGCATCCGTGGCGCTTGAATGTGGCTTCGCCGATCAGGCGCATTTTACCCGCCACTTCAAGGCGCGTACCGGCGTGACGCCGGGCCAGTTTCGCGCTGCCTAAACCGCGGCATCACTTTCGTTCAATACGGTTCACTGACGACCCCCTAGATGCTTCTCCTGAACAGGAGAATGACATGTTGAGCAAGACCCCGCCTGAAAAACCACAGGAACTGATCATCGGATTGAAAGCCGCTTCGCCGCTGCTCGTCGCCATGGTGCCGATCGGCATGGTCTTCGGCACGATTGCCGTGAGCAAGGGGCTGTCGCCCTTGGAAGCCTGCCTGATGTCGCTTTTCGTTTTCGCCGGTGGTGCGCAATTCGTAGCCATGGATTTGTGGACGCATCCTGCAAGCTGGGCAGCGCTCGGTTTTGCAGCACTCCTCGTCAATCTCAGGCACATACTGATGAGCGCCTCCATCGCCGCGAAGATGGAAAGTTTCAAGCCCTGGCAGCGCTGGCTCGCCATGCCTGTCCTGACGGACGAATCCTGGGCGTTGGCGGAATTTCGCAGCATGACGAGCACGCTCCGTCCGGCATTTTTCGCCGCCGCCGCGCTCTCGATCTATGCCGTCTGGAACCTGTCGACGCTCGCGGGCGCTCTGCTCGGTTCTGTCATGGGTGATACAACCGTTATCGGCCTCGACTTTGCATTTCCGGCGGTCTTTATCGTGCTTCTGATGGGGTTCTGGAAAGGCAGGCAAACGGGTTTCGTTCTTCTGGCGAGTGCGACCGCCGCCTTCCTCACCCATCGATACGTACCCGGCGCATGGTACATAGCCGCCGGTGCTCTCGCAGGACTGGCCGTCGCCGGTTTTGCCAAGGACGAGCGGGAGATGCCCCGATGAGCCTTGACGCCAACACGGTGCTGACCATCCTCGCCATGGCCGTCGCGACACTTGCGACACGCTTCGGCGGTCTCGTTCTCATCCGCCATGTCCAAATGACGGATCGGGCTAAACGCGCGCTCAACGCGGTGCCGCCCGCAGTGCTGATGGCCGTCGTCACGCCAACCGCCTTGACGAGCGGCCTTGCCGAAACCATCGGCTGCGCTGTCACCGCCCTTGCGGCGACTCGCCTTTCACTTCTGCCTGCCGCAGCTGCGGGTGTGATAACCGTGGCGGTTTTGCGCGCGCTTGGGCTGTAGTCCAGCGACCCCAGGGTTGTGCAGACTTGACAACGGCGCTATGTCCGGGACGACGACTTTCTAGTTTGTGAAAAGCGGGAGGACCGTTTTGTTCAAAGACTACAAGATCGCCTTCCGGCCTTTGCTGCGGATTTATCAGGACGATCTGAGGACTTCCTGGCGTTCGATCGTCGTTCTGATCGTTACGATATTCACAGGCGCGCTCTTATCAGTATCCGGCCCTTATGTGTTTTCGCGGATCATCGATGACGTGCCCAAACAGGCCGGTCCGTGGATCATGGCATTTTCCCTCTATGCGATCCTGACAGCCCTGGCCACCGGTATTCAGCGCTGTACGCAATATCTCGCTGTGATCCATTCGGAACGGCTGGAACTGGTGGCGACCACGCGCTTTTTCGAAAGAATCACGCGCAAGCAAGCCGCCTTTTTTACCGACCATAATCCGGCGGAAATCCAGCAGGCGCAGATGCAGGGCGCATCCGCTGCGTCGATTTTGATGCAGATCGGCCTGATCTATTTCGTGCCCGGACTGGCCAATTTTCTGTTTAGCATAATCGTGCTGGGCGCGGCGATCAGCCTGGAGCTGGTTCTGATCGTTCTTTGTTACGGTGCCTTCTTCATCGGCCTGACACTTGCCTCCAACCGCTTCACCAATCGCTATCTGGAGCAGGCAATAGATGCCGGGCAGCACAATGCTGCATTCGTCGGCAACGCGTTGAATATGATCGAACCTCTTCGGCACACTGGCAGCACAGCATGGATGCAGCAACGCTTCGGCGACAATGCGACTGCGATCTACCAGAACTGGCGGCTTTATTCGCTCCGGCGGATCGCTTTCGTTTCAACAATCGCTTTGGCGCTCTGCGTTCAACTTATCCTCAGCTTCTGGCTGCTCCTTCCGCGCTATCAGCAAGGCCTCATTTCCGTCGGCGATGTCGTTCTGTTCAACACGTTACTTCTTCAACTCAACACGCCTTTTGAGATGATCGGGCAATCGGTCAGCGAAGCCATGCGGTCGCTTGCCCGCTTCATGCCCTGCGCCCGCATGTGGATGGCGCCGGAGGAGGGGGAGGAGGTAGGAGCCAGGCCTGCACCTGCGCTTGTACAGAACATCGAACTTCAAAATGTCGGCTTCCGTTACGACAATGGCCGTGGCGTAAGTAACGTTTCTTTCACCGCATCACGGGAACGGCTGACATTCATTACCGGCGAAACTGGTTCCGGTAAGTCTACCCTGTTCAAGCTCCTGCAAAAGACGATAACGCCGCAGGAGGGGCGCGTCCTCGTCGATGGTGTGGAGCTAGGCGAGGTCGGCAAAAGCAGTTGGTACGCGGTGATCGGCATTGTGCCGCAGGAAATTCAACTCCTCAATGACAGCCTTCGCACCAATATCGTTCTTGGTCGCCCGCATGATGAAGAGCGCTTGCGCAAGGTCGCGGATCAGGCTGCCATCTTGAAACGTATTGAAGGAATGGCGGATGGCTTCGATACGATTGTCGGGGAGAGGGGCCAGAAACTATCCGGTGGTGAGCGCCAGCGTATTGCCATTGCACGCGCGCTCTACGGCGCGCCGTCAATCCTGCTTCTCGATGAAGCGAGCTCGGCCCTCGATGAAGAAACCGAGCGTGAGATCATGGATCAGCTCCGCAAACTGGACGGGGATCTGACGATTATCGCTATCACCCACCGCCAAAGTTCCATTCGGCCGCAGGATCAGGTCATTGCCTTGAAAGAGGTAGAGGCAAGGGATTCAGTTTCTGAACCGCCTCCGCTATCACCTTAAAAAGATTCTGCCTGACGTTCAGTCAACATCAGGCAGAAACGGCATCAGTGTTCTTCGTACTGGCTGAAGGATGGATCGGCGAGATCCGCAAAGCGGGTGAACTCTGCCTGGAAGGCGAGCTTGACGGTGCCGGTCGGTCCGTGACGCTGCTTGGCGATGATGACGTCGGCCGTGCCCTTCACCTTGTCGAACAGCGATTCCCATTCGGCATATTTCGGGTCTGCCGGATCCCGCGGCTCCATGTTCTTGACGTAATATTCCTCACGGAACACGAAGAGCACCACGTCGGCGTCCTGCTCGATGGAGCCCGATTCACGAAGGTCGGAGAGCTGCGGGCGCTTGTCCTCGCGGCTTTCAACCGCACGGGAGAGCTGTGAGAGCGCAATGATCGGAACGTTGAGTTCCTTTCCGAGTGCCTTGAGGCCGGTGGTGATCTGGGTGATTTCCTGCACGCGGTTTTCGCCGCCCTTGCCGGACCCGGTCATCAGCTGAACGTAGTCGACCACCAGAACATCGAGACCCCGCTGGCGCTTCAGGCGGCGCGCGCGAGCGGCAAGCTGGGCAATCGAGATACCACCGGTCTGGTCGATGTAAAGCGGCACCTTCTGCATCATCTGGCTGCAGGCAACGAGCTTTTCGAAATCGGCTTCGGTGATATCACCACGGCGGATTTTCGAGGACGAGACCTCGGTCTGCTCAGAGATGATACGGGTTGCGAGCTGTTCGGACGACATTTCGAGAGAGTAGAAGCCGACCACGCCGCCATTCTTGGCCTTATACGTACCGTCCGGCTGCACTTCCTGCTCATAGGCGGCCGCGATGTTATAGGCGATGTTGGTGGCAAGCGACGTCTTACCCATACCAGGACGTCCGGCAAGGACGATCAAGTCCGATCGCTGCAGACCGCCCATGCGGGCATCGAGAGAATGAATGCCTGTGGAAATACCGGAGAGATTGCCGTCACGCTCGAAAGCCGCGCCGGCCATGTCGATCGCCAGTGCCACCGCGTCGTTGAACGATTGGAAGCCGCCATCATAGCGACCGGTTTCGGCAAGTTCGAACAGGCGGCGCTCGGTGTCTTCGATCTGTGCCTGCGGCGGCATGTCGAGCGGCGCGTCATAAGCGATGTTGACGACATCCTCGCCGATTTGAATCAGCGCGCGGCGAAGCGCCAGATCATAGATCGCCCGGCCGTAATCCTCGGCGTTGATGATCGAAACCGCCTCGGCGGCGAGACGCGCAAGATACTGGGCGACGGTCAGGTCGCCGACCTTATCGTCTGCCGGAAGGAAGGTCTTGATGGTGACGGGGTTGGCCGTCTTACCCATGCGGATGATATCGCCTGCGACCTCGAAAATCTTGCGGTGCAGCGGCTCGTAAAGATGCACCGGCTTCAAAAAGTCAGACACGCGATAATAGGCGTCGTTGTTGACGAGGATCGCGCCCAGCAGCGCCTGCTCGGCTTCAATGTTGTTTGGCGCCTCGCGATAGAGCGGTTCGGCGGCGGGCGCTGGGGTGATCTTTCTCACGGCGTCGTTCATGGTCTCGCGATCTCCCTTTAGAGCTCTACGCATCCTTGCGAATGCACAGGGCACGCTCTAACTTTTTCATCTCGGCATCCAGCTTTGCGGAAATTCACTTCGATTTCCAGCTTGGCGCGGTAGCCTTCTGTCTGCTGCAAGCCTGTCGGTTTGAAGCTTGGCGTCGTCGCCGTCAATGACCTTGAGGCAACACTGGCCTCCCACCTTACCTAAAGAGAGGCGCGGCCCCCAACATAGTGGGTTGTCCCCATCAATCCACAGGACGATTCGCACGATGCTGGGCAGGCCGCGCGAATCACGCACTCTCTGTCATGATTTTAAAGCATGGCTCCAATCCGCCAAACACACTTGAATTTTAGCAAAGATAAAAATAGATAGGGGCAAAATAAGTAGCTACCTAATTATAAGGTCTAAGTACGTTGTCCCGGATTACCGAGAAAGAACAGCTTTTCGATGAGATGGCGGCCTTCAACCGCAAGCTCCGCTCGTTCTTCGATGCCCGCGTTGCCGAAAAAGGGCTGACTTTGGCGCGAGCGCGCACATTGTTCGCACTTTCGAGGAGAGGTTCGCTGACGCAGAAGGAACTCGCCGAGGAGCTGGAAATAGAAACGCCGACGCTCGTGCGGCTGTTGGATGCCATGGAGAAACAAAAGCTCATCGAACGGCGTTCTGACGAGATCGATCGGAGGGCGAAGCAAATTCACATGACACCCGCCGGACTGCAGACATTCGAAGATGTGGATGCGCAGGCGAAAGCCATGCGAGCTGAGGTCGCGCTGGATATCTCAACAGATGAGATCCGCGTGGCGCTGAACGTGGTGAGACGCCTTACCGGCAATCTGCAGAAACTCTCGGAAGGAGGGGTGGCGTCGTGAGCAATGCCATAACGAGCACGCGCGATGCGCCTTTAGACGAAGTCGAGGACGAGGCTGCACTGTCGGCTGGCACTGCCTCTGCGCCGCAGCAGGCTGCAGCAGTACCGCCAGCACAGCCTGCCGAAAAGTCCTTCAGCCAAAAACTGATGTATATCGCTTCCGGCCTTGCCTTCTTCATCACGCAAGGCATGGGCATGAACATCGTCATGGCCAATATCTACCAGTTGCAGGGCGAATTTTCCGGCACGGTGGCAGAGGTCGCGTGGCTTTCGGCCGCCTATATGGCGCCTTACGCGACATTTTCGATCGCGCTGTTCAAGGTGCGCCAGCAATATGGCCTGCGCCCCTTCGCGGAAATCAGCATTATCGCTTTCGTGCTGGCCTCCTGCCTCAACCTTTTCGTCACCGATCTGCATTCGGCCATCGTCGTGCGCTTCGTCAGCGGTATGGCAGCAGCGCCTTTGTCGTCGCTCGGGTTCCTCTACATTCTCGAAGCTTTCCCCGTGCAGCGCAAGCTGACCCTCGGCCTCAGCATCGCGTTGACCGGCACGCTTCTGGCTGCTCCTCTCGCCCGTATCGTCTCACCAGCTCTGTTGCAGATCGACGGCTGGCAGGCGCTCTACAGCATGGAAGTGGGCTTGGCGCTTGCTGTTTTGCCGATCATCTATCTGTTGCCTCTGACGCCGCCGCCGCGGGTCAAGGTCATCGAACGCATCGATATTTTGAGCTACCTGCTTTTCGCCGGCGGGCTTGGTTGTCTCGCCGTCTTCCTGACGCTCGGCCGCTTCTACTGGTGGTTCGAGACCTGGTGGCTCGGCGTTCTTCTGGCGACCTCGATCGGCCTCTTGACCGTGATGACGATGATCGAACTGCCACGAAAGAACCCGATGCTCGATCTGCGCTGGATTTTTTCGCGCACCAATCTGCATCTTATCGCAGTCCTGCTGGTCTATCGTGCCGTCTCGTCGGAGCAATCCTCCACCGCCGTCAGCCTCTACCAGCAGCTTGGCATCCTTAATGACCAGACGATGGGCCTTTACGGGCTGATCATTCTAGCGACGATCCTTGGCGGTGCGACCTGTGCCTTGTTGATGCTGACGAAATATGTCGAGACAGCGCATGTGATTGCACTGTCCTGCATCGCGCTTGGCGCCTTTATGGACAGTACATCGACGAACCTGACGAGGCCCGAACAGATGTATCTGAGCCAGGCGATGATCGCGTTTGGCGCTGCCATGTTCCTCCCGCCGGTGATGGCGAAGGGCTTTGGTGCCGCGCTGGCTAAAGGCCCTCCCTATCTAGTCAATTTCATCACCATCTTCCTGTTCACGCAGATTACAGGATCGATGCTGACGACGGGTCTATTGGGCTCCTTCGTGACGCTGAGGGAAAAATTCCACTCCAATATTCTCGTGGAAAGCATCCTTCTGCAAAATCCGCAGGTCGCGCAGCGTATCAGCCAGCTTTCCGGTGCCTATAGCCATGTGCTGACCGATCCGACGCTTCTAAGGGCAGAAGGCGTGACTCTGCTGGCACAGCAAGTGTCGAGAGAGGCCTATATTCTTGCCTATAACGATACCTTCCTGCTGATCGCCGTCTGCGCTGCTGCCGCTCTCGTGATGCTGCTTCTTCACCTGGCTTGGCTGCGCATCAAACCATTGATGACGGGCGGTGATAGTGCCGCCGCCGTTTCCCAATCCTGATCCTTCAGAGACATAAAATGCTAAAGAAGATTTTCACACCCGTTACCCTTATCGTTCTTCTCGGCGGCATCGCCGGGGTCGCGTTGGTGCTTTACGCCTGGCGCCTGCCACCCTTTTCCAGCCATGTCGAAATGACCGACAATGCCTATGTGCGCGGCTACGTCACCACAATGAGCCCGCAGGTCAGCGGCTACGTCGTGGATGTTCCGGTCAAGGATTATCAGGAGGTCAAGCAAGGTGACCTTCTGGTCAAGATCGACGACCGCATCTTCCGCCAGAGACTGGCCCAGGCCGAAGCCACACTTGCCGGCCAGACGGCAGCCTCGGATAATTCACGCCAGCAGGAGAATGCTGCCCGCGCCAATATCGCGTCCAGCCAGGCCGCGGTGGATAGCGCCGAAGCGTCCCTGAAACAGGCGCAGCTTGCTGCCGATCGTCAGAACAACTTGATCCGTAGCGGCGTCGGAACGTCAAGTCTCCAGGAAGAGGCGCAGGCCAATCTCGAAAAGTCCCGCGCCGGGCTGTCGCAGGCCAAGGCGGCACTCGAAGTTGCCCGCCAGGATTTACAGACCATCATCGTCAATCGCAGCTCGCTTCAGGCCGCCGTTGCCAATGCGCAGGCCGCGGTGGAGCTTGCCAGGATCGATCTGCAGAACACCGAGATCAAGGCACCGCGTGATGGCGAACTGGGTGAGGTCGGCGCACGTGTCGGCCAATATGTCGCCGCCGGCAGCCAGTTGATGGCGGTCGTTCCGCATGAGGTCTGGGTCGTTGCCAACTTCAAGGAAACTCAGCTTGCGGGCATGGAAGTTGGGCAGCCTGTCTCGATCTCAGTCGACGCGCTGCATCATCGCAAATTGACGGGCAAGGTCGAGCGCTTCTCGCCCGCCGCCGGTTCGGAGTTTGCGGTGATCAAGCCGGATAATGCCACGGGCAATTTCGTCAAGATCGCGCAGAGAATCGGCGTGCGCGTGTCGATCGATCCGGACCAGCCGGCCGCTTTAGAACTGTCGCCAGGCATGTCCGTGGTGGTGCGCGTCGATAAGAGCAAGGCGCCGGTGACGGAAGAGACGGCGGCCAAGTAGCCATTTCGCCTGCCTTCCACGGTCAAGCCTTTCAGCCATTATCGCAGGCTGAAAGGCTTTGCTTTTTCAGGTGTGGTTCTGCACTCAGCCGTCCCGCCAATCCGCGGGTAGGCAGAAGATTTCTCGAAACCCTTTGTCACCCGCGGCGGTGATCTTCAACGCGCGGCTATCGGCGCGGCGTGTCACCCAGCCAAGATCGAGTGCGCGCTGGAAAAGCGCGGTACCAAGGCGTCCGGCAATGTGGTGCCGTCTCTCGCTCCAGTCCAGGCATGTGCGGCAAAGCGGTCGCTTCGACCGATGGCCATCATCGAGGTCGATCCCGAAATCTACCAAGAAGGCCTTGCCCGTTTCCGTCACAAGCGCACCCTCATCGGAAAGCAGAACGTGCCCTCTGCCGCTAAGACTGTCGGCCATCGCCACCGCAAGCCGGCCTGCGATGTGGTCGTAGCAACTGCGGGCGAGCCGCATGTCCATCTCTTTCTGTCCGATGGGATGATGTCGTTTCGGCCCTGCGGCGGCAATCGACATCAGTGCATCGATCCCGTGGGCAACCTGCGCCGAAGCAAGCCGGTAGTAGCGGTGGCGGCCCTGTTTCACTGTCGTCAGCAGATTGGCGTCCACCATCTTCGCCAGATGCTCGCTGCCCGTCTGCGGCGTCACACCCGCATCTCGCGACAACTCACCTGCTGTCAGCGCTTGGCCGCCCATAAGCGCGCAGAGCATATTTGCTCGCGTCGTATCGCCAATCAGACTGGCGACGGCGGCAATGGTGTTGGGCGAGGCGATACCGGTCATGCGGCAACAGTATCATCTGAGCATACGCGCGTCAGCGGCGCATTGTTCGGCCGGTACCGAAGCTTTCCATTGCAGCGCAACGCTATAAAGAAGGATCGCTTTGACAGAGAGACTGACAGAATGGCCGATAAAAAACTGCTGCCCGAACTTGCCCTGCTCGTGTTGCTGGGGTGCCTGTGGGGCGGTTCCTACACTTTCATCAAGATCGGCATCGAGACGATCCCGCCGCTGACGCTGATTGCGGCGCGAACGGCCATTGCCGGCAGCATCCTGACGCTTATCATCCTCTGGCGGGGCTTGAGGTTTCCAAAAGATCCAGCACTTTGGAAGATGTTTGCCATCCAGGCGGTGCTGAACAGCGTCCTTCCCTTCACGCTGATTGCCTGGGCAGAGCATTACATCGATGCCGGGCTTGCGGTCATTCTCAACTCGCTGACGCCGGTCTTTACCTTCCTGCTGACGGCGATCATCACCCGCCATGAGGTGGTGAATGGCCGCAAGCTGTTCGGCGTGACGATCGGCCTTGTCGGAACCGTGGTCATGATTGGCGTTCAGGCGCTGAATGGTCTCGGCGATGTGGTGCTGGCGCAAATGGCCGTTATTCTTCCCACCGCCTTTTATGCAGGCGCGGCGATCTTCGGAAAGAATTTTAAGGGTATCGATTCGATGATCCCTGCTGCAGCCTCGCTGATCTGCGGGGCGATCATTCTCATTCCGGTGAGCCTGGTGGTGGACCGCCCTTGGGAGCTTGCACCCTCAACGCGTTCGATTGCGGCCCTGATCGGGCTCTCGATATTCTCCACCGCGCTCGCCTTCACCATCTATTTCCGCCTCGTCCGCACGTTGGGATCTCTAGGAACAACGGCGCAGGCCTATGTGCGCGTGCCCGTAGGCGTGGCGATCGGTGTGATATTTCTGGGTGAGCAACTGCATGCAAGCACGATGATCGGGCTTGTGTGTATTCTGGCTGGCGTCATCGCCATGACGCTGCCGTCACGCATGCCGACCAGAGTGACGACAGCGGCGAAAGCCATCGGCGAATAGTTTTCGCAACGCCCAAACAAAAACCCCGGATGTCGCCATCCGGGGTTTTGTCTTTGAGCCAAAGGCCCGAAGAGATTAGTCGTCGTCGCCGTCGCGGTCAGCTTCCGGGTCGAAGAAGTCTTCCGGACGCAGGGCATCTTCGTCAACGCCATAGATGGCGTCAGCGGAGGTGAGGTTTTCACCCTTTGCCTGACGCTCAGCTTCTTCAGCCGAACGGGCAACGTTCAGCTCAACCTGAAGCTCGACTTCCGAGTGCAGGTGAAGCGTGACGTTGTGGAGACCGATGGTCTTGATCGGGGTGTTGAGTTCAACCTGGTTACGACCAACGTTGAAGCCTTCGGCACCGAGGATTTCGACGACGTCGCGAGCAGCAACAGAACCGTAGAGCTGGCCGGTTTCGCCAGCGGAACGAACGACGATGAAGCTCTTGCCTTCGAGTGCGTCGGCAACCTTCTGGGCTTCGGACTTGCGCTCGAGGTTACGGGCTTCGAGCGTTGCGCGCTCGTTTTCGAAACGTGCCTTGTTGGCAGAGTTGGCGCGCAGCGCCTTGCCCTGCGGCAGCAGGAAGTTACGTGCATAGCCGTCGCGAACCTTTACGGTTTCGCCCATCTGGCCAAGCTTTGCGATACGCTCGAGAAGAATGACTTCCATCTTCTTGATCCTTTCTTATTTAGAGTTGGTTTCGTTCGATTGATCGGAGTTCCTCGCAGGCGTCAGAGAGATCGTGCTGCGCACGTCGCTGAGGCCTAAGAGGAGGATGAAGAACAGCGGAAACATGAAGACCGCTGAAAGGTATGCGAGGACGAGAACCGGCAAGCGCCAGTCCTTTCCCTTGGAACGGTGATGCAGCGAGGCGTAACCCGCCATGATGAATCCCGCGCCGAATGTGCCGCAAAGGACCGCACCGACCATGGCGGGAACACCGCCAAAAAAGGTCAGGACGATGCCCGCAAGAAAAATGAAGATCGCGTTGCGATGCATGCGAAGTGCTGCTGCGATATCTTCGCGTGGGCGCAGGCCCTTGCCGAAGGATCGCACCATGCGGCTTGCGAAATAGTAGGCCGCGAACAAGAGCATGACCCAGAGCCCGCCCTGGATCATCGGCAGCATCAGAACAAGAAGCGACTTGGTTTGCGCAAGTGCTGCGGGGTCTGGCTTGAAGGTCGATTCGCTTGCCTGCACCGACGCCATCATCAGATCGACCATCTGCGAAACAAGTTCCGGACCATAGCCGATCATTGTGCCGAGAATGATGACCGAGACGGTGATCAGCGCACACAGATGCAAGATGATGCCGGAAAGCGGATACCAGGCCATCAGGTCTTCGGGGCCGCCGATTTCAGCCGCAGGCCGCGCAAGGTTTGCGAGGTGAGAGAGCCAGCCAGCCGGGATCAGCGTAAAGATCGCGATCGTCACGGCAAAAAGCGGGGAGACGGCAAGGGCGCCAAGGAGGCCTGCGGAGAGAACGGCAACGATGGCCGCGGCATTGCCCCAGCCGAGACCGGCAACGAGAACCGGCATGGCGGAAGCCGCATAAAGCAGGAAAGACATCGACGACTGTGCCGTTGCGCCAAGCGTCAGAAACGCGGCGCATATGCCGGCAAGAATGCCGGTGATCAGCACTGTCTGGTTCAATTGTCTCAACGTCGCTGTCCTGCTTGTCTTAGCAGTTAGAGGACCGTTCATCCGAACGTCGTCCCCAACATGGGGTTTGGTATCAGTCGATCCGCGCCCAACGCGGAAGGAGTTTGGAACTCTCGAAAACGCTGATTAAGAGTCAGCTGCTCCAAGAGGAAGAACGAGGTCGCGCCAAAACGCGACCTCAAAACGTAAATTACGCTACGACGTAAGGCAGCAGGCCGAGGAAGCGTGCACGCTTGATCGCCTGAGCGAGTTCGCGCTGCTTCTTCTGGGAAACGGCGGTGATGCGCGAAGGAACGATCTTGCCGCGCTCGGAAATGTAGCGCTGCAGGAGACGAACGTCCTTGTAGTCGATCTTCGGAGCGTTAGCGCCGGAGAAGGGGCACGTCTTGCGACGGCGGTGGAACGGGCGGCGTGCCTGGGAAGAGGATGCGTCAGCCATTATTGTTTCTCCTTATGCACGGTCTTCGCGCGGACGGCGCGGACGGTCTTCGCGCGGTGCGCCATCACGGGGACCGCGGTCGCCACGGTCAGGACGGTCGCCGTCGCGGCGTGGGCGGTCGTCACGGTCGCGCTTCTGCAACATGGCAGACGGGCCTTCTTCGTGAGCTTCCACAGCGATGGTCATGTAACGAAGAACGTCTTCGTTGATGCGCATCTGACGCTCGATTTCGTGGATAGCCGCCGCCGGAGCGTCGATGTCCATCAGAGCGTAGTGAGCCTTGCGGTTCTTCTTGATGCGGTAGGTGAGGGACTTCAGACCCCAGTTCTCGATGCGTCCGACTTTACCGCCAAACGATTCGATAACGCCCTTGTACTGTTCGACAAGTGCGTCGACCTGCTGGGCAGTGATATCCTGCCGGGCAAGGAAGATGTGTTCGTAAAGAGCCATTTAAGCTTTGCCTTTCTTGCGTTTCATTCATCACCCGGCAACGGCGCTAAGCCTCAACGACTGCTCTTGATCGGAAAACCGGAGGCAAGAAAAGCGTTGTTCGAGACGGTCGAGAGCGGAGACACGGGAGGCCGGAAAAACCTTATGGTTCCTGCTGTTTCGAAATCGAAACCAGCCCTCCGTTCAGCCACCAGCCATAAGACCGGGTGTTGTGAACAGCGCGCTTATACGGATTTTTGTCCGGAATGCAAGCGCGCTGCCCGAAAAAGCCTGTGCGGCCAGCTTTGATCAGATCGGCATCGGATACTGGCGATGGATATCGGCGATGCCCTTCAGTACATCGTCGGAGAGTGTGACATCGGCTGCGGCAATGTCCGTCTTCAACTGCTCCATCGTGGTTGCGCCGATGATGACGGACGCCATGAAAGGACGGGTGAGGCAAAACGCAATGGCGAGCTGCGCCGGATCGATCCCAGCCTCATAGGCCAGTTCCAGATAGGCCTTCACTGGTGCTTCCTGGAGAGGCTGAAGGCGTCCGCCAATATCGTGATTGATCGAGCCGCGCGATCCTTCCGGGCGCGCACCGTTCTGGTACTTGCCGGTGAGGATGCCACCTGCCAGCGGAGAATAGGCAAGCAGGCCGACATCTTCGTGGTGAGCCACTTCCGCCAGATCGAGGTCGAAGCTGCGATAGAGAAGATTATACTCGTTCTGAATGGAGGCGACGCGCGGAAGGCCCTTGGCCTCGGCAATATCGATATATTTCTGCGTACCCCAGGCGCTTTCATTTGAGAGGCCGATGGCGCGGATCTTGCCAGCTTTCACCAGCTCGCTCAGCGTCTCGAGCTTCTCGTTGAACTCTTCGAGGGTTTTTGCTTTGTTCTGTTTGGAAGCATCGAAGCTCCAGGCGCCACGGAAATGATAAGTGCCTCGGTTCGGCCAGTGGATCTGGTACAGGTCGATATAGTCGGTCTTCAGGCGCTTCAGGCTGGTGTCGACGGCTTCGCGAATGGCTGCCGCATCGATATCGCGACCGCCTCGAATGTAATCGCGCCCGGAACCTGCGACCTTGGTGGCCAGAACCACCTCGCTGCGCTTGCCGCTCTTCTCAAACCACGTTCCGATATAGTCTTCCGTGCGCCCTTGCGTTTCTGCAGAGACTGGCGTGGTCGGGTAAAGCTCGGCGGTATCGAAGAAGTTCACGCCCTGTTCGAGCGCGTAGTCCATCTGCTCATGGGCTTCGGCCTCAGTGTTCTGCGTACCCCATGTCATCGTGCCAAGGCAGATTTCCGACACGGAAATGCCCGTGCGTCCCAACGTGTTCTGTTTCATGGAAATGTCTCGTTTTGCTTGGAAGGTGGGCAGAAAGTAATGCGGAATTGCCGCAGCGCAAGAAAAAACATTCCATCTCAATCTCTGTGGAAGAGGTTGGCGAAACGGATAGCAAAGGCGTCGTCAGCGGCGCAAAGCCTTGACTTTGCGGGGTCGGAATGTGAATGGAGAGCCCCAACAATGGAAGTGAAGGCCCAAGAACAGGCCAAAAAAGAAGGACCGCATTCCATGGCTATCGCATTCACATTTCCCGGCCAGGGCAGCCAGGCTGTCGGCATGGGCAAGGATCTGGCAGAGAATTTTGCAGAAGCCCGCGCCGTTTTCGAGGAAGTCGATGAAGCATTGGGACAGAAACTGTCCGACATCATGTGGAATGGTCCGGAAGAGACGCTGACGCTGACCGCCAATGCGCAGCCGGCACTGATGGTGGTGTCCGTTGCCGTGATGCGCGTCCTGGAAGCACGTGGCCTGAAGCTCGCTGAAAAAGTGTCCTATGTTGCCGGCCATTCGCTTGGCGAATATTCGGCGCTTTGTGCAGCGGGTGCCTTCTCACTGGCCGATACGGCTCGTCTTTTGCGCATCCGCGGCAATGCGATGCAGGCTGCGGTCCCCGTAGGCGAGGGCGCCATGGCGGCGATTATCGGCCTTGAGCATGGCGATGTGGAGGCCATTTGCGCGGAAGCCACGACCGATGGCGTTTGCCAGATCGCCAATGATAATGGTGGCGGTCAGTTGGTGATTTCCGGTGCGAAGGCACCGGTCGAAAAGGCGGCGGCGCTTGCTTCGGAAAAGGGCGCCAAGCGTGCCATCATGCTGCCGGTCTCCGCACCCTTCCATTCGGCGCTGATGGCGCCTGCCGCAGAGGCGATGCGCGAGGCGTTGGCTTCGGTCAAGAAGAACGATCCGGTCGTTCCGGTTGTCGCCAATGTGCGCGCAGCACCCGTATCGGATGCCGATGAGATCGCCTCTTTGCTGGTTGAGCAGGTGACGGGCCAGGTTCGCTGGCGCGAAACGGTCGAGTGGTTTGCCGCAAATGACGTGACCACGCTTTACGAGATCGGCTCTGGCAAGGTTCTGACAGGCCTCGCTCGCCGCATCGACAAGACTGTCAACGGCGTTGCCGTTAATTCCCCTGCGGATATCGAAGCCGCGCTTCAGACGCTTCTCGGCTGAGTTCAAAAGATACAATAAAGGACGAACAGCATGTTTGATCTGACTGGCCGCAAGGCTCTCATTACCGGCGCGACCGGCGGTATCGGCGAAGAAATCGCCCGTACGCTTCATGCCCAGGGCGCCACCGTGGGCCTTCACGGCACCCGCGTCGAAAAGCTGGAGGCGCTTGCCTCCGAGCTTGGCGAGCGCGTCAAGATTTTCCCGGCCAACCTGGCTGATCGCGCAGAGGTCAAGGCACTTGGCGAGAAGGCGGAAGCCGAGCTTGAAGGCGTTGACATTCTCGTCAACAATGCGGGCATCACCAAGGACGGCCTCTTTGTTCGTATGAGTGACGAGGACTGGGACAATGTTCTGGAGGTCAATCTGACATCCATGTTCCGTCTGACACGCGAGCTGACACACCCGATGATGCGTCGCCGTTTCGGCCGCATCATCAACATCACCTCCATCGTCGGTGTCACCGGCAATGCTGGCCAGACGAATTACTGCGCCTCGAAGGCTGGCATGATCGGCTTTTCCAAGTCGCTTGCTCAGGAAATTGCAGTTCGCAACGTGACCGTGAACTGCGTTGCACCTGGTTTCATCGAAAGCGCCATGACCGGCAAGCTGAACGAAAAGCAGAAGGAAGGCATCATGGGAGCTATCCCGATGAAGCGCATGGGAACAGGCGCTGAAATCGCTTCTGCCGTGCTCTACCTTGCTTCCAACGAAGCCGGTTACATGACCGGCCAGACGCTGCACGTCAACGGCGGCATGGCAATGATCTGATCCATCATGCCTGAAAATCCGCTGTGATTTTCGTCAGGCGTGATTGGACGATCCAACAGGTGAAAGCGCCTTGCATCTTGCTGTGGTGGCGCTTGCACACTTCGGCTTCTAACATGTATCCAAAAGAAAATTGCCTGTAGAGCGCGTGTGTTAGCGCTATTTTAAGGCTTTTTTCCCGCAGGAAAGCATGTTAAGCGGGCGAAGACTGTGAACAGTCGTCCCGGAGTGACAGGCGGCCGTTGCGATTTCTTGCGACGATGTTAGCTTGACCGGGTTGAACGGGTTTGCCCACGGTGCCTGCCTTGAAAGGTGCTTGGGGGTTTTAACAGGGCAGGGTGCCTGAAGGGGCATTCCTTTCAAAGTAAAGGTCGAGGAAACCGACATGAGCGATATCGCAGAACGCGTAAAGAAAATTGTAGTTGATCATCTTGGCGTTGACGCCGACAAAGTCGTTGAAGGCGCAAGCTTCATCGACGACCTGGGCGCTGACTCGCTCGACACCGTTGAACTGGTTATGGCGTTCGAAGAAGAATTCGGCGTTGAAATTCCAGACGACGCAGCTGACTCGATCCTGACTGTTGGCGACGCTGTCAAGTTCATCGAAAAGGCTCAGGCCTAATCTTTGAATGGATCAAGGGAAGGCCGCAAAGCCTTCCCGCTGTGGCCCGGCCTGTCCGGGCCAATATTTTATCATGCGGTCTCTTCTTGGCCGGGTGAAGCGTGTCGCACGCTAAATGACATATACCACACCTATGATTGGATTATGAGGGCGCACAATTGACTTTGAGACGTGTCGTTATCACAGGTACCGGCATGGTATCTCCCCTTGGTTGTGGAACGGAAGTGACCTGGGAGCGGCTGCTGGCCGGTCAGAATGGCGCCCGTCTCGTCACGGAATTCGAAGTCGACGATCTGCCCGCGAAAATTGCCTGCCGCATTCCTGTCGGTGACGGCACCGATGGCACCTTCAATGCCGATGACTGGATGGAGCCGAAAGAGCAGCGCAAGGTCGATCCCTTCATCATCTACGGCATGGCGGCCGCCGAGATGGCGTTGAACGACGCCAACTGGCACCCGGAAACCGACGAAGACCAGATCATGACCGGCGTGCTGATCGGCTCCGGCATTGGTGGCCTGGAAGGCATCGTTGAGGCGGGCTATACGCTACGCGACAAGGGACCGCGCCGTGTATCCCCTTTCTTCATTCCAGGGCGTCTGATCAACCTCGTCTCCGGCCAGGTGTCCATCCGGCATAAGCTTCGCGGTCCGAACCATTCGGTCGTGACAGCATGCTCCACCGGTGCGCATGCCATTGGCGATGCTGCCCGTCTGATCGGGCTCGGCGACGCCGATGTGATGGTCGCAGGTGGTGCCGAATCGCCCGTATGCCGCATTTCACTCGCCGGCTTTGCCGCCTGTAAAGCGTTGTCCACGCAGCATAACGACGATCCGCAGAAGGCGTCTCGCCCCTATGACCGCGACCGTGACGGTTTTGTCATGGGCGAGGGTGCCGGCATTGTTGTTCTCGAAGAACTGGAACATGCCAAGGCACGTGGCGCGAAGATCTATGCCGAAGTCGTCGGCTATGGTTTGTCGGGTGACGCTTTCCACATCACCGCTCCTTCCGAGGATGGCGAAGGTGCGTATCGCTGCATGTCGATGGCGCTGAAGCGCGCTGGCCTCACGCCTGCCGATATCGACTACATCAACGCTCACGGCACCTCGACCATGGCCGATACGATCGAGCTTGGCGCGGTCGAGCGCCTGGTGGGTGACTCGGCCTCGAAGATTTCGATGTCTTCCACCAAATCGGCAACAGGCCATCTTCTTGGCGCAGCGGGCGCAATCGAAGCGATTTTCGCGACACTCGCGATCCGCGACAACATCGTCCCGCCGACGCTCAATCTCGACAATCCCGATGTCGAGACCGCGATCGATCTTGTGCCGCACAAGGCGCGCAAGCGCGACGTTAATGTGGCGCTGTCGAACTCCTTCGGCTTCGGCGGCACCAACGCATCACTCGTGCTGCGTCGTTACGAAGGCTGAAGATCGGACTGACTTGCTAAGCCTGTCAGCAGGGGCGGCTACTTGCCGCCCTTCCGAGAATCGATCAGAACGTTTTCGGCATTCCCGGTATGATGCCGGGATCGCCCGATCTGCCAGTTGTTCGAAACTAGGGATGCCAGCGCATTGGTTTTCGATGAACTGGAACGGTGGAGGAACCTCTCTTCGTCAACGAAGATGTGTTTGATCCCTTTACTTGTAGAGAGTGCAGAATAGCCTGCCGAACCTGTTTTTGCCGCATTGCCTGCTCAAATAAGCCGTTGTAATGCCGAACTGAAAAGGACCGCCGGTGAGCGATAACAGAGAGAACAATCAGCCCCCCTACGACCGTGACAGCTCCTATGAGAGCAAGGGTGGACCGATCATTCCAAAATCGCCGACCGAGGCTCTGAGACCTGAAAAAGTGCCTGAGCCGCCGAAGCGCTCGCGCAAGGCCCACAGCCAGACAGTGATCTTCCTGAATTTTCTCATGACGCTGATCGTCGCCGTGACCGTGGTGGGTATTGCCGGCTTCTACTACATGATCCACGCGTTTCATGAGCCTGGCCCCCTTGCGACCAACACGACCATCACCGTGCGCAATGGCGCGGGTCTGGCAGAGATCGCGAACACGCTGGAGCGTAGCGACGCCATTTCCAACGGCCGCATCTTCCGCCTGATGGCGGATCGCTACATGTCCGCCGGCCAGACACCGAAGCCGGGTGAATATGAGATCAAAGCCCATGCATCGATGAAGGATATTCTGTCCTTGCTGGAATCGGGCAAGTCGATCCTCTACACGGTTGCCTTCCCGGAAGGCCTGACCGTCAAGCAGATGTTCGCACGCCTTGCAGCAGACCCGGTGCTCGAAGGTGATCTTCCAACCGAAGTGCCCCCCGAAGGCAGCCTTCGTCCGGATACCTATCCCTTTACCCGCGGCACCAAGCGCGAGGAAATCGTGCGGCAGATGCGTGCGGCGCAGACGAAGCTGGTCGAAATGCTCTGGGAGCGCCGCGATCCGAACCTGCCGCTGAAGACGGTCGAGGAGTTCGTCACACTCGCCTCCATCGTTGAGAAGGAAACCGGCAAGGATGATGAGCGCGGTCACGTCGCATCGGTTTTCTATAACCGCATGAAAAAGAACATGCGTCTGCAATCCGACCCAACTATCATTTACGGACTGTTCGGCGGTGAGGGCAAGCCGTCCGACCGGCCGATCTATCAGTCGGATCTGCAAAAAGAGACGCCCTTCAACACCTACATCATTCGTGGCCTGCCACCGCACCCGATCGCCAATCCGGGCCGTGCGGCGCTCGAGGCGACAGCCAATCCGTGGCGGACGGACGATCTCTACTTTGTGGCCGATGGCACCGGTGGCCACGTCTTTGCCAAGACGCTGGATGAGCACAACGCCAATGTCCGTCGCTGGCGTAAGATCGAAGCCGAAAAAGCTGCTGCCGGTGGCGCATCCGAAACCGTTGTCGACGGTCAGCCGGGTGGCAATCAGGCGGAGAAGCCGGCGAACTGATAGATAGGCTGGCTGCGGTTGCATAAGCGCGGTTGAGCTTCTGGGGGATATTCGAATGACACTGCAATCCATGACGGGCTTCGCGCGAAGCGAAGGCTCATCCGGTCGATATCGCTGGGCCTGGGAACTGCGCTCCGTTAACGGCAAAGGGCTGGATCTGCGGCTGCGCTTGCCATCCGGCATGGAAGCATTGGAGACAGCGCTGCGTGACATCGCGTCCAAAAGCCTGTCGCGCGGGAATATTCAGGCCGGGCTCTCTGTATCTGCCGCAGAGACCAAGCTTGAGGCCGTGGTCAATCGCGATGCCTTGGACGCAGTGCTGGCCTTGAAGAAGGAACTCGGCAACGCGGTAAGCGACGCACCGCTCAGCTTCGATACCTTGCTGTCCGTGCGTGGTCTCGTGGAGTTTCGCGAGCCGGAAGAGACGGAAGATGCGCAGAGCGCGCGCAACACCGATATCGTCGAGGGCTTTTCCCTTGCCGTCGCTTCGTTGAAGTCCATGCGCGAGAGGGAAGGCGCGTCACTCTACACGCTGCTTTCGACCCATATCGATCGTATCGAGCAACTGACATCTGTCATCGAGGCAGATCCTTCTCGACAGCCGGAGCAAATCCGGGCACGGCTGGAAGCTCAGATCGCCTTGATCGGTGATGGCAATGGAAGCCTCGATCGCGAGCGCCTCTATGCCGAGGCTGCGCTTCTCGCCACCAAGGCGGATCTGCGGGAAGAGATTGACCGGTTGACCTCGCATGTCTCCGCCGCGCGCGAGCTTCTCGCTGTCGGCGGTCCTGTCGGGCGCAAGCTCGATTTTCTTGCACAGGAATTTAACCGGGAGTCGAATACGATCTGTTCCAAATCCAATGCCAGTGCTGTAACCGCTGCTGGTATAGAATTGAAAGTCGTGATCGACCAATTCCGCGAACAGGTTCAAAATCTGGAGTAGGCTCCATGGTACCAGCAAATAGCTCTCCCGTTCATATTGCCCGCAGAGGGCTTATGCTGGTCATGTCCTCGCCATCGGGTGCGGGTAAGTCCACCATTGCCAGAAACCTGCTGGACCGGGACAAGAACATCAGTCTCTCGGTCAGTGTCACGACGCGTCAGCGCCGGCAGAGCGAGATCGAGGGCATCCATTACCACTTCATCACAAAGCGTGAATTCGAGGTGATGCGCGACAGCGATCAGTTGCTGGAATGGGCGGAGGTTCACGGGAATTTCTACGGAACGCCCCGTGCGCCCGTCGAGCAGGCCATGGCTGAGGGCCGCGACATGCTGTTCGATATCGACTGGCAGGGCGCAGAGCAGCTTCAGGACAAGATGAAGGCTGATGTCGTGTCGATCTTCATTCTACCGCCAACGATGACCGAACTGCAGTCGCGCCTGCATCGCCGCGCCGAAGACACCGAAGAGGTTATTCGCACACGCCTTGCCAATTCCCGCGCTGAGATCGAGCACTGGCGCGACTATGACTATGTGATCCTCAATGACGACCTTCAGGCCGCATTTTCGGCCGTCGAAGCCATCGTCAAGGCCGAACGTGTGCGCCGCGACCGTCGCCACGGAATGTTCGATTTCATCAGAGGATTGTTGGAGGAAGAGCCGCAGCTCTAATCAGCCCGGTTTTTTGGTCGCCAGCCATCTGACGCGAGAGTTTTTCATCTGCCGCGTCCTCCGCCCAGCCGTGCCCCCCATCCAGCACTTCGAGACAAACATCCGCGCCGGCGGTGACGAATTGGGCGGCCAGATCCTGCGCATCGTTCGGCTCGCGTCGTTCGTCATGGCTGGCAGCAAGCAGCAGGACAGGAAAGCCGGATAGGCTTGGAAGCTCTTCATTTCTTCTGGGTGAGAGCGGACGCAACAGGATCGCTCCCTGCGCCCGGCTGCAATCCTGACAAATCATCTCAGCCGCCATGATCGCACCGTTTGAATAGCCGACGAGGAATGGCGTTTGGCCTGTCTGCTGCGTGACAAAATCCATGAACGTGCAGAGCCGCGCCGCCTGCGCTTTCAGATCATCCACGTCGAGTTGCCGATCGGGCTTCCTGCGGAAAAATGCAAAACCACTTTGCCATGGGATGGCGCCGCGCATGGCATAAAGAAGGGCGTTGGGGAACACGGCACGGCCGAAGGCGAGAAGGTCGTGCTCATCCCGTCCTGACCCATGGAGAAGCACCACAACGCAGTCTGCTACTCCTGATGGGCGCTCAAGCCTGTATTCGAAACCTGCATCGATCATCGTGTCCCTATCGGCTCAGTCCGAGATCAATGTCGGCTTGGTCACGCCCGCAGCCGGAATTATAAGCTGTTCGCCAACCGTACGAATTCTTCGACCGAAAGCGTTTCCGCTCGTCTCGTCGGATCAATGCCGGCCTTCTCCAGCAGGGCTTCTCCGCCGATGCTCTTCACGCTCTGGCGCAGCATCTTGCGGCGCTGGCCGAAGGCGGCTTCCGTGACCTTCTCAAGCTTGTCCACATCGCAGGCCAGTGGCTTTTCCTTTGGCAGGAGATGCACGACTGTCGAGGTGACTTTCGGTGGCGGGCTGAAAGCTTGCGGCGGCACGTCGAAAGCCATCTCCGGCACCGTGCGCCATCCGGCAAGCACGCCAAGGCGACCATAGTGATTATCGCCTTCCTCGGCGACGATCCGCTGGCCGACTTCTTTCTGGAACATCAGCGTCATGGAAAGCCAGAACGGCGGCCATTGCTTCGGCAGAAGCCAGTTCACAAGAAGCTGGGTCCCGACATTATAGGGGAGGTTCGCGATGATGCGTACTGGCTCGCCCTTGGGAACGAGGGCTTCGAAATCGGTCTTCAGCGCGTCGCCTTCGATCACCTCAAGCCGTCCGGGATAATGATCGGCAATTTCCGCAAGCGCAGGAAGACAGCGGCTATCTCGTTCCACCGCGATCACCTTCTTTGCGCCGAGCGAAAGGATGGCGCGGGTCAAACCGCCTGGACCAGGCCCGACCTCGAAGACCGTAACACCATCCAGAGGACCAGCGGTACGCGCAATCTTCTGCGTCAGATTGAGGTCGAAGAGGAAGTTTTGACCAAGCGACTTCTTCGCATCCAGGCCATGGCGCTGTATAACGTCGCGCAGTGGCGGAAGACCATCGATCGCGGCCATCAGGAGACCTGCCCGGACAGCGATGTCGGCTGCCATCTTCAATGCCGCAACAAGGCTCGAAGGCTTGGCAATGCCCTGTCCGGCGATGCCGAAGGCGGTGCCATGATCGGGCGACGTCCGGATGAAAGGTAGGCCGAGCGTCACATTGACCGAGTCATCGAAGCCGAGTGCCTTCGCCGGGATCAGGCCCTGGTCGTGATACATGCAGATCGCAACGTCGTAGCGCTGGCGTGCGGCATCATGGAACATGGTGTCGGCCGGTAGCGGCCCAAATGCATCAATACCATCTTTGCGCAGCTGCATGGTCGCTGGATGGATGATATCACGATCTTCCGCACCGATGGCGCCGTCTTCGCCCGCATGGGGGTTTAGCCCAGCGACTGCTAGTCTTGGCGCATCCATGCCGAACTTGCTCTTCAGGTCGTTGGCAACGATCCGGCAGGTATCGATGATAAGCTCTTCGGTTAGAGCAGATGCCACATCCTTGATAGGAATGTGGATCGTCACAGGTACGACACGCAGCTTCGGCCCGGCGATCATCATCACTGGTCGCGCCGCCTGGCCCGTGTGCTTCAGCGCGAGGTCCGCAAGAAACTCCGTATGGCCCGGAAAGCCGAAGCCTGCTTCGTAGAGCACGGATTTTGCAATCGGATTGGTGACGACGGCAGCTGCCTTCCTCGCCACCGTCAACGAGACAGCGGTTTCAATGGCCTTAATGGTGGAATGGGCAGCACCCACATGGGGTTGGCCCGCCTGTACCTCGAAGCCGACAGGGATGGGCAGGACAGGTAGCGCAGAGGCGAAGGCAGAGAAGGCCTCTTCAGCCTCGCAGCTGACGACATTGACCGCCATGCCGAGAATATTTGCACGGCTCGTCAGGACGTCTGGATCACCGATGAAAAGAAATGGTGGGACGCCCAGCTCATCACGCCTTGCCCAGGCCGCAAGTGCGATATCGGGACCGATCCCGGCTGGATCGCCCTGTGTCAAAGCGAGTGGCAATTGAAGCGGCGTCACGGCGTTCGGAGCTTTCACCTGTTGCGCCAGTTTCGAAAGAGAAAACCCTCCGATCAACGGCGTTCTGCTATGTTATGAAGACCATCGCGGCACCGTGATACGGTGCCGCACTGCGCATCAGGTCTGGGTGATCTGCGCCTTGCTGCGAAGCTCGTCCAGATACTTCTTCTCGTTCGGGTTTTCACCCTTCTCGGCCTTGTTCAAATCTTCGGCGCGGAACACAACTTCCGCTGCGTAATCATCCGAGACCTGTTGCTTCTTGCAGACCGCGAGATATTCGACGCCCTTTTCTGTGACGCGCGTACCGGTGGTGCCGCCTTCAGGCGTCTTGGTAACCAGATCTTTCCACTCTGGGGGCAGTTCCGGCTCAAGAATGCGGCCGAGGTTCTTGATCGAAACATCCAGCATCGTCGCTGCAAAGGTCTTCGCCTGCTCACAGCCGGGATAGCGTTTGCGAGACGCCTCGGCTTCGCTCTTGCGCTTGCCGAGGGTGGCCTTCTTCGACTCCGGTACAACGAAAATGATCTGCTGCAGGAAATATTCCGATGTCACAGGCTTCTGGCCGCGCTCCTTGAGACGCGTGATGAAGTCCTGTGTCGACATGCGGTTCTTGCCGCCATAGCGCGCATTGACCAGACGTGGCCAGCTCATCTGCACGGCGATAAAGGATTTGAAATGGTCTGCACCCACGCCAGCCTGCGTCAGAACCTTGGTCAGCTGTTCTTTCGTCAACTTGTTGCTGGCAGCGAAGCGGCCAAAAGCGGCATCCACATCTGCAGTGCTGACCGACGCCTTGACGCGGGCGATTTCCTCGCGCTTCAAGGCCTCTTCGATCAACTGCTCGCGGGCTTTCTCGTTGAGATTGCCAGACTGGCGCTGCAGCTTCAGGAAGGCCACCCGGCGTGCAATATCATCGGAGGTAATCGGGGTCTTGTTGACAACGATCTTCACCGCGCTGTCGGCAAAAGCGACATTCGCCTGCGGCGCAACGATCATGGGAACTGCGAAGATCGCAAAGGCAAACGCGACGCTGCGCATCGCCTTCTTTCCGAAGTTCATCCTGGTCTCTCCCTCTCGGCAAGCCAGTGGACCAGTGCCACAGCATTGCTTTTGAAACTCTCGCGGCACGAAGCTTACGTGCTCACCTCACGGTGATACTCAGCCCTCTGCAGCGATCCTAAATATGAACGCGCCCGTGTATATCACTGGAATGATTACCACCGCAATCGTCCGCCACAACCAGATCGTCGATATCTGCGGCAAAAACGTGACCTTCACAGTGGTGGGTCGATCACATGATGTCGAACGTCATAGGCACTGCAGGTGTCGCTTGACATGAAAACGGCGGGAAGATCCCGCCGTCGTTCCAAGAGATAAAGGCTATCAATAGTTATTCGGCTGCCAGCCGATATCGGCCTTATCCCAGTCTTCCGCAGCCGAACCGACACTGATGTCACCGAGGGTACGGAAGGCGAGACGGGCGTTGATCGACCAGTCATTCGCCGCTTCACGCACGGTGCTGAGGTTACCCTCATCCGAGTAGCTGACAGTAAAGATGGTGCACTCGTCCTGATAGAGAATGCCGATACGGCGCTCGCTGGAGAACTTGTTGTTCAGGTCGTAGTTGATCGCACCGAATAGCGCCCAGTTGTCGTCGAGACGCAGCTTGCCGGAGGTCTGGATGATATCGCGGTCACGATCATAGCCATAATTCGGCTGTGCCTTGACCTGCGTATAGCTGACCTTACCGGTGAAGCGGTTATCCGTGTAGTGGACGCTGTTCTCCATACGGTTGATCTCGAAGTTATCCTTGTCGAGACGCAAGCTGTTGGAGAAGGACAAACCGATTGGCGCATCGATCGCCGCCATCGTCACGTAGTCGGAGCGGTCCGATTCCAGGCCGGAATCAGCACCGGCATTGACGAGATCCGGCGACGCGAAAGAATTTTCGCCAGCAAGATGGAAGGACTGTCCTGCGATGGCGCGGACACCATAGCCATTGTCGAAGGTACCGTTATAGCGGAAACCGAGATTGGCACGCGTGCCGCCTTCGATACGGTCGAAACCGCTGAACTTGTCCCGTTCGAAGAGGTTGGTGGCATCGAAGACGAAGGCCTGCGAATCTTCGTTCGGAAGACGGCCTGCAAATTGCTCGTCCGGACGCACGAACAACTGAGCGATCGGTTCGATCACGTGGCTGCTGTTTTGTGCCGTGAACAAAATCGGGTAGCGCGCTTCGAGACCGAAGGTCGCCATACCGCGGAACGCCGCGTCATCATTGATCGAGCTGCTATAGGCCAGACCCTGCGTTGCCATATCGGTGGAGAAGATGTCTCCACGAAGTGCGCCGAGCGGTGTCAACTGAACGCCGCTATCGAAAGTGTAAGTTCTCTTCCACTCGGCCTCTGTCGTCAGGCGGGTATAGGTGCCCTCGAGACCCGGGAAGCGATTGGACGTTCCAAGCGCATAGGCGTCCTGGTTGCGGCGGGTCAGGCTCGTCAGGTTCGTCGTCAGCGAAAGCTCGCCGCCATAGACTGGATCGGGAAGGAAGTAGCGGTAGTCGACGGCTGGATGGACAATCGCCTGCCTGCGCTCTTCCAGCTCAAAGTCGTCCTTGTCCTGGACGTTGAAGTAGTAGGCGTTGGCATCGAAGCTGTTACGATCACCGAGGCCAGAGAGGTAAAGCTTGTTGGTCTGCGTTTCGCTCTTATAGCCCTTGAGGTCATAGGTGCGGGCGAAGTTGTTATCCGACTGCACCATGACGTCCCAGCCGAATGACCAGCGGGGATTGATCTTGAATTCGCCGCGGCTGGCAACCATGCCACGACGGTCGTTCATTGCGTCGCTGGTGCCGGGGTCGAAACGTTCCGGGTCGCGCTGGTCAATGCCGGCAAATGTCAGCGTATGCGTTCCCATCTCGAAACGGTTGCGCAGCTCGCCCTGAAGCAGAAGACCCTGGGCCGTGTAGAAGGTCGGTGTAACCGTCAGATCCGCGCTATCGCCGAGCACCTGATAATAGGGCACGCCGATACCGAAACCGAGCTTGTCGGTCATGCTCATTTGCGGGAACAAAAAGCCGGATTTACGCTTTACCCGGTTGTCGGGAACGGTGATGAACGGAAGATAGGCGATCGGCTTGCCGAACAGCTCGAAGCGAGCCTTCTCCAACCGCACAGTTTGGCTTTTGCCGTCCTGAATGACGCGCTCAGCCTTGACCTGCCAAAGCGGCGGCTTGTCCGGGCGCTCGGCGCAGGGAAGGCAGGCCGTGTAAACGCCGTTGTTGAGGATCATAACATCCTCATTGACGCGTTCAGCACTTTCGCCGGCAATGCGTGTGTTGTCGGTGGTTTCTACACGCAACGAGTTGACGAAACCCTGCGAGAAATTGTCGGTTACATCCAGCTCATCGGCGTAGATACGACTGCCGGAAGGCTCGATGAGTTCAATGTTTCCACGGGCGATAACGCGGCCCGTGCCTTGATTATATTCCACACGCTGGGCCACCATACGGTAGCCCGAATATTTCATGCGCACCCCACCCGTCGCGATCACTTGTTCAGCGTCACGATTATAGGTGAGTTCATTTGCTGTAAGCAGGAGTTTTGATTGGTCTTGAGCGTCGCCCACGATCACGCCGTCATCAGCAAAAGCGCTGGATGCGGTCGCCATGTATGCGCACACAGAAGCCCCTGTCAGAAGGGCTGCCGCAAGCCGTCTGATATTCCCGCGGTCAAATACCGCCACTAGCCGTCCTCCTGATGAAGCAGAATGGTTGCCCCCAATGCCAACGCTACGACGACTGGAATCCAGACCGCAACGAAGGGCGGAACAACGCCGCTACTCCCGAATGCCCTTACGAGCACGGTTACCACATAAAGCACGAAGCCGGAAAGGATTCCACCCAGAATCACTGAACGGGACTGTGCAAAACGGCTGAACTTTAGAGAAACAGTTGCCGCAATGAATGTCATCGCCACCAACAGAAACGGCATGGAGAGTAGGAAGTGATATTGCGTTTCGAGCGCCTTGGATGACAGGCCGAAGGATCTCGCCACCTCTATCTTTCGAGAAAGATCAAAGAAAGCAACGGTTTCCGGCTGGGTCAGACGCTCCTGAACGAATTCCTGTCTCAAATTGGTACTGATTCTTGCCGTCGCCTGATGGGTGGGGACGTGACCCGGTCGAATCTCTGAAACGTTGTTAAGAAGCCAGTAACCATCTTCCAACTTCGCCGACGCGGCGTCCTGTCGGAAAAGGATGTTGCCATTCTTGTCGAGGTGAATCAGCACCACGTCCTTCAGCAGCGCGCCATTGTCCTCGAAGCTCTTGGCTCCGATGATCGTGTCCTCTCCACCGCTGCTCTGACGCAGCCACGGAATCACCTGTTGCTGGCGAGGACCGCTGCCGTCATTGCGCCATCCCGCTTCGACGGAAAGCGACTTGCTTTCGCCCCAGGCGGCGAGTGGATTAAGCGCGGTGACGCAGAGGATGCCAAGAAGGATCGCGCCGGTGATGAAGGGCAGCATGAACTGCCAGACGGAAATGCCCGCAGCACGCGTCACCACCAGCTCGTAGCGGCGGTTGAGCGAAATCAACGTCGTCATGCCGACGAAGAGGGCGACGAAAGGGACGGTCTGCTGCAGGATGAGCGGCAGCCGAAGCGCTGTCAGGCCGAGTGCGGCTGGCACAGAATAGCCTGGAAGGCCGGACATGCGCCGCGCGGTTTCACTAAAATCGGCCAGAAAGATAATGGAAGACACGCCCAGTAGAAACCAGAACGTTGTCATGGCGTAACGGCGAAGGAAATAACGGGCGAGTGTGCCGAACATCATGCGCTCTGTCCTCCATTGCCATTAGCCTTTGGTGGGCTGAAACGGCGCTGAAGCGCCTGCGCGGCGTGTTGTATAAAGGACGGCATATGCAGCTTGCGGCCTGTCGCCAGCAGATAGGCGGCAATGAGGCCGCTGACCACCGGAACGGCGTAGACGAAGGGAATGAAGGCGGCGCTTTGCTTCACCTGATTGGTGAAATAGAAGCCCAGCCAGCGGAGCATGAAGGCCGTCACCAGCGCAACGACCATGGGATGAAGCCGTGCCTCTCGATGGGAGCGTGCATCACCTGCAACGACCAGCGAGATCAAGGCAAAGACGAACGGGAACATCCAGTCGACCAGACGCCGGTTCAGTTCCGAACGGAAGCTGCCAGGGTTTTTCTTGTAGCTATCCAGGTCCTCGTCAGGAGAGAGCAGGAAGGCGAGGCTCGCATCGCTGGCGGACAGTGACGGTTCATTGTCGGACTTCTCCGACATGGTCGAGAGATCGAAGGCGTAGGACAGGAACTTGACGACTGAGACCTTGCCGTCTGGCGTCTTCTGCTGAACCTCACCGTCACGCATGGTGAGCGAGGTGCCACCTTCGTCGATCATCCCTTCCTTGGCATAATAGATGAGGTCGTAATTCGGATCGCGACGGTCGGCTACGAATAGACCGCGCAGGATTCGGCCTTGGCGCTGGGCGATCTGCACGTAAAGCCCATCCTGAATGGTGCGGAAGGTCTTCTCCTCAATGACGGAAGAGAGCAGATCGGCATAGGCTGCAGCAACCATCTGGCGCGCAGCGGCACGTGCCGGCGGCTCGGCAAAATTGGTAATGCCGAAGGAGACAAGGCTCAGCACCGCGCCGAGAATGAGGACTGGCTTGTAGATGATCGTGCGGCGCGCGCCAGACGCATCGATGATCGCCAACTCCGAGTCGGTGTTCATCGCCGTCAATGTCTGCGTCACGCCGATAACAAGCGCGAAGGGAAGAACGACGGGAATGAGCGTCGGCAACAGCATGGTCGCGAGCGTCATGAACGAGCCCATGGACTGGCCACTATCCGTGACGAGGTTGATTCTTTGCAGAACCTGGATCGTCCAGATGATTGCCAGCACGGGCATCAGCGCGACGAGAACCATCTGCGTCGTGCGTCGCAATATGTACCGTTCGAGAAGCGCCATTTAGTCCCTGATAACGTTTTTCATTGTTTTTTCCCCGCGCAGGGAACCGGCCCTATGTAATCGCATCGCTCCCGCTTGGCGACTCTCGACGGGCCACAAATTTCTTTCGCGCAGTCATTTTTCCTGCGGCTGTGGCTTTTTGTGGAGAGGTGAAGAAAAAACTTTCCGCTGCTTGAGACGTTGCGGCGCACCATCCACAAATTTGACACCGCAAGTCGCCATGCCGGGGTTGCGTCGCGGGCGGAAAGGCCCATGATCCGCACACCCTTAAAAAACAGCAAGATGAGCATCAAGATGTCCGCTAGTTTCGATATTTCCTTTGCCGCCTCCGCCTCATGTGCGAATGCTACCGCCATTCTTCTGCGCGCTTCCGGAGATGACGGTGCGGCGGGGCAGGCGCATGTCGATCCGGCTGGCGTGTTGGAAAAGGCCGCCAAGGTCGCAGGCTTTTCGGCAAAGTCGATGAGCGTTCTCGATGTTCTGGCGCCCCAAGGTTCTGAGGCAGATCGCATCACGGTCATCGGCCTTGGCAAGGCGACGAAGCTGACCGCGCATGATTGGCTGAGAGCGGGCGGTACCGCTGCTGCCAATTTCAAGAAAGCGGAAAAGGTCGTCATCTATCTCGATGTCCCAGGTGTCGATGTGAATGGCAAGAATGCTGCCGATTTCGCCCTCGGACTTCTGCTGCGCGCCTATAGCTTCGATGCTTACAAGACCAAGAAACCGTCCGACGAGGAGAAGAAACCGAAGCACGTCGATGTGACGATCGTGACGGTTGCCCATGAAGAAGCAAAGAAAGCGTTTGATGCTGCCCAGGCCGTCGCCGATGGCGTCATCCTGGCGCGCGACCTCGTCAACCTGCCACCGAACGTGCTTGGTCCTGTCGAGTTCGCCGAAAAGGCCGAAGGCTTGAAGAAACTCGGCGTTGAGGTTGAAATCCTTGGCGAAAAGGAAATGAAGAAGCTCGGCATGGGCGCACTTCTCGGCGTGGCCCAAGGCTCTGTTCGCCCGCCACGGCTTGCCATCATGCAATGGAATGGCGGCTCCAAGAAAGACGAGCCGATCGCCTTCATCGGCAAGGGCGTGGTGTTCGACACCGGCGGTATTTCTCTGAAGCCAGGTGCCGGCATGGAAGACATGAAGGGCGACATGGGCGGCGCTGCTGCCGTGACCGGTCTCATGCACACGCTTGCGGCCCGCAAGGCAAAGGCCAATGTGATCGGCGTTATCGGGCTCGTCGAAAACATGCCGGATGGCAATGCTCAGCGGCCTGGCGATATCGTCACCTCCATGTCCGGCCAGACCATCGAGATCATCAATACCGACGCCGAAGGTCGCCTCGTTCTGGCGGATGCGCTATGGTACACGAACGATCGCTTCAAGCCGAAATTCATGATCAATCTCGCCACCCTGACCGGTGCCATCACCGTGGCGCTCGGCAATCTTCAGGCGGGCCTCTTCTGCAATGACGATGAACTGGCCGGGCAGTTGATCGAGGCGGGGCGACACGACACAGGAGAAGCTCTGGCGCATGCCGCTCGGCAAGGATTACGACAAGATCATTGATTCGAAGTTTGCCGATATGAAGAACAGCGCCGGGCGCTTGGCGGGCTCGGTGACAGCCGCTCAGTTCCTCAAGCGCTTTGTCGGCGAGACGCCATGGGCGCATTTGGATATCGCAGGCACAGCCATGGGCTCGCCGCTGACCGAGATCAACCAGTCCTGGGGCTCCGGTTATGGCGTTCGCCTTCTGGACGAACTGGTTCGCGCGCACTACGAGGATTGAGGTAAAAGCAAGAAGGCGGCAATCTCCCGATGACGGAAGTCCTGTTTTATCATCTGACGGAATCCAAGCTGGAGGATGCCTTACCGCCGCTTTTGGAGAAATCGCTGGAGCGCGGCTGGAAGGTCGCGGTCCAGACGGGAAGTGATGAGAAACGCGATGCGCTCGACGTGCTTCTCTGGACGTTCCGCGACGACAGCTTTCTGCCGCACGCCACCGACGCCGTCGCAAGTTCTGCCGAACAGCCTGTGCTGCTCACCTCAACCGATGGCAATGCCAATCAGGCGACGGTGCGTTTTCTGGTCGATGGCGCCGAACCGCCGGCTCTTGAGCCGTACGAGCGTATCGTCTTCATGTTCGATGGCTACGACGCCGGGCAATTGGAGGCGGCACGCGCGCAGTGGAAGACGCTGAAAGTTGAGGGCCATGCACTCACCTATTGGCAGCAATCACCTGAAGGCCGCTGGCAGAAAAAGGCGTGATCCCTTAAGCGCATCAACGACGGAAGCGAAAACCGGCAAAGCCGGTCGTCTTCGTCGGGATCGCCCAAACACCGCCCGATAATGGCGCCTTATGTAACCGCTCCTCCGACATGTTGTGACGGTGGGACGTCAGGAAAAGCGTGCTGAAGTCCGGCCCACCGAAGCAGCCCATGGTGGGGTGCGGGACGGGCGCCGCAATCGCACCGAGATGCACGCCGTCGGGCGAAAACGCGTTGATCAGTCCAGCCGAAACGCCAGCGCTCCAGTAAACGCCGGAACGATCGACGCAGCCGCCATCGGGCCTGCCCGTTTCCTCCGTCATCTGCGCAACCAGAATTCCTTCATCAAAGGTCCCTCGGCTCTTGTCGAATGTGCGGCGACGGATCTTTGTACGGAATCGCTTTGCCACATGAGCGAACCATCTTGTGAGAAGGCAAGCCCATTGGGGCAGGTGAGGCCGGTCTGCATCCATTCGGCACCACTTGCCGTGACGCGCCAAAGCTCACCGCGCGGTTCCATCTGCGGCAATGGCACATTATGCATCGTGCCGACCCAGAAGGCACCATCTGGCCCGATGCGTCCATCATTCAGCCGGAAAGGACTGCCCTCCTGCGCCGGAATGCTGCAGAGCGTGTGGGTGGCGCCACTCTCCGGATCGAGGACAACGATATCCATGCCACAGGCGATGATGAGGTCGCCACTGTCACAAAGTCCAAGGCTCGACACCGTGTTTGGGAAAGACCATTCACGATACTGACCGGGCGTGAGAGCAGCAGAGCGCACCGTCTTGCCGAGAATATCGCACCAGAACAGCACTTGGCGCTTTTCGTCCCAAACGGGTGATTCCGCCAGCGTGCTGATTGTGTCGCAGAGGAGTGTTGCCTCTGACATGCCGAGCGCTTCGGCAGGCAGCAGCCTGTAGTGTGCAGTGGTCATGGTGGGATCCGTTGTCGATGGTACCGCAGATTTACTCGAAATAGTCCTGATGGTTGGCAAAGACCTGCGCCAGAATGCCCAAGACGCGCCTTAGGTGTTTGCGCAACTCGTCCGCCGCAAGCGTCTCGTTGCCATCCTTTATCGCGGCATAGACCGCCTCGTGTTCGGCAAGTAGCCCCGCCATATGCGCCTCATCGGTAATGGCGAGAGCCCGCAGGCGGTCAAGGCCTGCCTTTTCGCGGATGAGCAGCGTTTCCAGCCTGTCCATGCCGGTGGCCGCCGCAAGGGCGCTGTGAAACTGGTCGTCATGCATCCGGAAGGCCTTGCGGTCCCCGCGCTGCATCGCCTTGCGCTGACCGCTCAGCGCATGCTCGATTTCCTGCTCCGCTTCCGCCGACAGGCCGATCTCGCATAGCTTCTCGACCGCTGCGACCTCAAGCGCTTCACGGATGAATTGCGAACTGCGGATACTCTTTTCAGAAAGCTTGGAGACGTATGTGCCGCGGCTGGGAAGGGTTACGATCAAGCCGTCGTCTCGTAAACGGCTCAATGCCTCCCGCACCGGCGTACGACTGGAATTGAATGATAGGCCGATCTCATTTTCGGATACCGCCTGCCCGGGAAAAAGCTCCCGCGACAGAATGGCGGACTTTAGCGCCGAGTAAATCTGATCCACTACGGGACGGTTCAGATCCAGCCTCTCCATGGTCGGGACAGAGCCGCCTGTCATCGGGATTTTGGGCATTTTCACTCCAGCGATTTCTAACCGGTATACCGGAACACAAGTCAGTTGACAACCGGCATACCGGTATGCAAATTACGCCGCATTGGGAAGGGAGGCTCCCTAAATGCAGAAGATCAAAACCTGCGTCATCATTGGCGCTGGAATGGTGGCGAAGACCCATGTGCTCGCCTGTGCAGCAAGTCCTGACAAAATTCGGCTGAAGGGTATCGTTGACAGCGGTTCCGGTCGCGCCAAGGCATTGGCCGAGGAAGCGTCGAAGCACGCGGGATATGACGTGACAGTTTATTCCTCGGTGGCTGAGGCGGCGCAGGACAAGGATGTCGATTTCGCCATTATCGCCACGCCGCCGAACGCCCGCCTCGATATCGTCGAAGCCTTCGCCCGTGCCGGCAAGCACATTCTCATGGAAAAGCCGGTTGCCCGGCACACCGATGAGGCCGAGCGTCTGGTTGCTCTGTGTCGGGACGCTGGCGTCACGCTCGGTATCATCTTCCAGCATCGCATGCGCGCAGCTTCACAAAAGGCGCGCGAGCTTGTTGACGGTGGAACGCTTGGAGAACTGGGTCTCTGCGAGATTTCCGTGCCGTGGTGGCGTGCTCAATCCTATTACGACGAACCCGGTCGTGGCACTTTGGCGCGTGACGGCGGCGGCGTTCTGATTTCCCAGGCGATTCACACCATCGATCTTGCCTTGAGCCTCACCGGTCCCGTGTCTCGCGTCCAAGCCATGGCGGCAACCACCCGTTTCCACCGCATGGAAACGGAGGATTATGTTGCCGCAGGCCTGCGCTTTGCAAGCGGTGCAGTCGGTTCGCTGGTTGCCAGCACGGCAAGTTTTCCAGGCTCGGCGGAATCGATCCTCCTGCATTTCGACAATGCCAGCCTCCGGCTCGCATCCGGTCTTCTGCATGTCGATTGGCGCGACGGACGCCAGGAGGTCTTCGGTGGGGCAGCTTCCGGCACCGGTGGCGGCGCCGATCCGATGGCCTTTACCCATGAATGGCATCAGGGCGTCTTCGAGGATTTCGCAGATAGCATCACCGCAGAACGCCCGCCGGTTGTCACGGGTGAAGCGGCTCTTTTGTCTCACATATTGATCGACGCGATCATTAACTCGGCCGAAACCGGCAAGGAAGTGGAACTGCAAAAATGACTAAAGCAATTAAGTTCGTCGCTCTGGGCATAGAGCACCGCCACATTTTTGGCATGGCACAGAACCTGATGGACGTCGGTGCGGAATTCGTCGGCTGGTGGACGGAAGGCGAGCCCGATGTGGTCGAAGGTTTCGTCAAGCGTTTTCCCAACGTGCCGCGCTCGGCCACCAAGGAAGCGCTTCTTGCAGATGACAGCATTGATCTCGTCGTCATCGCCGATATTCCGTCCAAGCGCGCGGACCTCGCAGTCGCTTCGATGGAAGCCGGCAAGGATGTCATGACCGACAAGCCAGGATGCACAACACTCGAACAGCTTGAGCGTATTCGCCAGACGGTCAAGAAGACCAACCGGATCTGGACGATCGACTTCTCAGAGCGCTTCGAAGTGCCGAGCGTCACCAAGGCTGCCGAGTTGGTCGCCGCAGGCGCCATCGGCCGCGTCGTGCAGACGATCGGCATGGGGCCGCATCGTCTGAACCGCCAAATCCGCCCGAAGTGGTTCTTCGAGCGTGAAGCCTATGGCGGCATCATCACCGATATTGCCAGCCACCAGATCGATCAGTTCATGTTCTTCACCGGCTCCACCGACGTGGAAATCGTGTCTGCGACGGTTGCCAATTACGCCAATCCAGGCGATCCGGGCCTGCAGGATTTCGGCGAAGTGCTTCTGCGTGGCGACAAGGGCCATGGCTATATCCGCGTCGATTGGTACACGCCGGATGCGCTGCCCACCTGGGGCGACGGTCGTCTGACCATTCTCGGTACCGAAGGCTACATCGAGCTGCGCAAATATGTCGATGTCGGCAACAGCGAAGGCACTGACCGCCTGATCCTCGTGAATGGCGATCGCTGCGAATATATCGATGCCTCCGGTGCCGGGCTCCCATATTTTGGACGTGTATGCGACGACATTCGCAACCGTACCGAAACGGCAATGACGCATGAGCATGTGTTCAAGGTTTGCGAACTGTCGCTTCAGGCGCAGGCCAAGGCCGAAGGAGCAAAGGCATGATCGGAGTCGCCATTGTTGGCGCCGGTATCGGTGCCGAGCATCTGAAGGGTTATCTCGCTCTGCCGGAACGCTTCTCCGTCAAGGCGATATGCGATCTCGACGTGGAGCGTGCGCGTGGCGTTGCCAATGGCACGTCCATCCATGTCACCGCCGATCTGGATGAGGTTCTGGCGGATCCGAGCATCCAGCTCATCGACGTCTGCCTGCCGCCGCACTTACATTTCCCAATCACGCTGAAGGCGCACGCCGCTGGCAAGGACGTGGTCTGCGAAAAGCCGCTCGTGCGTTCGCTGGAAGAGGCGAATGCGCTTCTCGAATCCGTCAAGACGACGGGCCGCAGCATCTTCCCCGTCTTTCAGTATCGCTTTGGTCCGGCCATGCGCCAGCTTCGCGCGCTGATCGATGCCGGGCTTGCCGGCAAGGCCTATGTTGCAAGCTCGGAAGTCCATTGGAACCGCGGCAAGGGCTATTACGACATTCCCTGGCGCGGAACCTGGAAAGGCGAGTGCGGTGGCGCGATCCTCGGCCATGCGATCCATGCACATGATCTGATCTGCTACGTGCTCGGTCCGGTCGAAGAAGTCTTCACCATGGCCGATACCCGCGTCAACGCGATCGAAACCGAAGACTGCGCGGCACTCAGCTTCCGCATGAAGAACGGCGCGCTGGCGACTAGCTCGGTCACGCTCGGTGCGGCCGAAGACACATCGCGTCTGCGCTTCTGCTTCGAAGGTTTCACCGCCGAGAGCGGTTCGCTGCCCTATCGCCCGGCGGAAGACAAGTGGCGCTTCATTGCGCGAGCACCGACGACGCAAGCTCAGATCGATGCGGTTCTTGCCACGGTTGGCGATGGCGAGAACGGCTTTACCGGTTTTGTCGAGGCGATTGCTGACGCCATGGAGGGGCGCGGCGGCAAGGAGGTCACCGTAACGGACGGTCTGCAATCGATCGAACTCGTCACGGCCATCTATCGCTCGGCGCGCGAAGGCAAGCCGGTACGGCTGGCAGAGGCGGCGGAAGGTCAGTGGATCAAGGGTTGGGCTCCGCAGCCTGCACCCACCGCAGCATCGGCCTGAAGATCGGGATCGATTTTCAGAAAGGCACGATGCGTGATTTGGAAGAGCTAGAGCGTCCTTTGTGCGTCCGAAAGGATGCACGGCGCTCTAGAGCATAATCATCGCCAAAGCATAATCATCGAATGGGAGGAAACCAGATGATCAGACAATACAGCATGGCATTGGCGCTCGCTTTGGGCGCGGCGTCTTTCGCCGGTGGCGCTCAGGCTGCCCAGGAAGTTCGCTTCACCTGCGCCTATGACGGCAATGGCTGCGAAATCCTGAAGGACATTCTCGCACGTTACGAAAAGCAGCATCCGGATGTGAAGATCGTTACCGACGTGGTGCCTTAAAAGGCGCTGTTGGAAGGTCTGCCCGTTCAGCTCGCGGGCGGCAGCGGTCCGGATTTCGCCACCGTCACCGACCTTGGCGGCCTCAACCGTTATTATCTCGATCTCACGCCCTATGTGGACGCGAAGAACTGGGAAGACAATTTCTCCAACGTGCTGAAATGGTACCGCAGCGGCCCTGACGACAAGGGCATTTACGGCATGCATACGCAGCTGACCATCACCGGCGCCTTCATCAATCGCACGCTGTTCGATCAGGCCAATGTCGCCGTGCCCGGTAAGGACGCGACGATGGACGATTGGGCGAAAGCGGCGACCGCCGTCGCGAAGGCAACCGGAACACCTTATCCGATGGCAATCGACCGTTCGGGCCATCGTATTGCCGGCCCCGCCATCTCCTATGGCGCCAAGATTTTCGACGCTGAAGGCAAGCCGATCCTGGTCGATGAAGGCTTTACGACTTTCGTGAAGAAGTTCGTCGAGTGGAACAAGGACGGCACCATGGCGCGTGACGTCTGGGCCGGGCAGGGCGGTAATACCTATCGCGACGCCGCGCAGGAATTCATCAACGGCCAACTCGCGTACTACTATTCCGGTAGCTGGCAGACGGCGCGCTTCGACAGCCAGGTAGGCGATGCCTTCGACTGGGAAGTCGTGCCGCAGCCTTGCGGCGGTGCTGCCTGCACCGGCATGCCGGGTGGTACTGGGATCGTCGGTTTCAAGCAGACCAAGAACCCGAAGATCGTTGCCGATATCCTGAACTTCCTTGCCGAAGACGAGAACTATCTCGACTTCACCGTCCGCACCCGCAACGTTCCGGCCAAGAAGTCGGTCGCGGAAAAGGGCGTGACCTATACCGGTGCGACCCCTGCGACGCAGAAGGCCATGAATGCCTGGCTCGACCAGATCCCCGGCATCAGCCCGATTGCTTACGCCTACCAGGGTTACAAGAACAATCGCGCCATGTTCAACATCTCTGTTCAGCGCATCACCCAGGCCATCGTCGGCGAATTGACAGTCGATGAAGCGATGGCACGCGCCAAGACAGACGTTGAGGAAATGTTGAAGCAGGCGAAGTGATCCATCGCCTTCCGGCGCGACGCATTCCGTGCCGCGCCGGATCGAAGGAGGAGCCCCATGTATAAATTGATTGCGCTAGTGATGGGCATCGTTGAACTGCCATTCGCCTTCCTGCAGAAGGTGCTCGGGCATCGACGGATTGCCTGGGTGTTTCTGACCCCAAACCTCATTCTCTTTGCTGTCTTCGCATTTCTGCCGATCCTGCTGAACGTTGCCTATTCGGTGACGGGCACCGAGCAGATCATGCTTGCCGATCGCCCCTTTGTCGGCGGCGGGAATTTTCAGGCGCTGATGTCCTGCGGCAATTATCTCGATCCGAATTCCTGTCAGCAGGACCTCTTCTGGCGCTCGGTGTGGAACACGCTCCTCTTCGTCGTGCTTCAGGTGGGCTTCATGGTTGGCTTCTCGCTGATCACGGCCATCATCCTCAACCGCGATATCCGCGCCCGTGGTTTCTTCCGCGCCGTCTTCTTCTTCCCCGTGTTGCTGTCACCCGTGGGCGTGGCGCTGATCTGGAAGTGGATCTTGCAGCGCTTCGGCGTTCTCAATGCCGCGATGGAAGGTATGGGCTTGAGCTCTGTCGACTGGATGCTGGAAGCAAACCTGGCCTTCGGTTGGTCGGTCTTCCTGTCGGTTTGGGCGCATATGGGCTTCTACACGCTCATCCTTCTTGCCGGCCTGCAGGCGATCCCACGTGATGTCTACGAGGCCGCCGAACTCGACAAGGCGAACCCCTGGCGCATCTTCCGCCGCATCACCATGCCGCTTCTGGCGCCGACCATGCTCGTCGTTCTGGTCCTGTCGTTGATCAAGGGCGTACAGACCTTCGACGAAATCTTCGCCTTTACCGGCGGTGGTCCAGGCTCGGCGACGACCTTCATCATTCAATACATCTATCAGACCGGTTTTGCCGGAACGCCCCGCAATTTCGGCCTCGCGGCCGCAGCCTCGCTGCTTCTCGCCGCCGTTCTCGTGGTGCTGACCGCTCTGCAATTCCGGGCAAACAGGAGCAAGGTCGATGGCTAGGATCGGTGCATTTCTGACCCGCACGCGCGGCCGCAATGGCAAGCTGCATTGGACCGACTGGCTGTCCTACGCCTATCTTGGCTTGGCCGTCGTGATGATGTTCGGGCCGGTCGTCTGGCTTGTCCTGTCGTCCTTCAAGACCGAAGCCGACCTGCAGCGCTTTCCTCCACGTTTCCTGCCCTATTCGCAGGAGACTGTCGTGGTGGATGGACAGCAAGCACCGCTTCCAGCCTATACCACCAAGGACGGCCAGACGGTCGGCATGGTTCGTCGCATCGGTCTTGTGGCGCAGGTTATCGATCCCGCCAAGCCGACCGAAATCCAGAAGATGCCGTTCAACGAGTTGAAGCCCGCAGAGCGCGTGTCGCTGGCGACGGAAAACTACACCGAGCTTTTCCAGCGCTTTAACTTCCCGCTTTACTTCTGGAACTCGGTCTTCATCACGGTGACGTCCACCGTCATCATGCTGATCGTCAATTCCATGGCGGCCTTTGCCCTGTCTAAATACCAGTTCAAGGGCAGGGGTGCGGTTTTGGCCATGGTCGTCGGCACCTTGATGATCCCGCAGACAGTCGTGCTGGTGCCACTCTTTCTCATCACCAGCCAGCTTGGCATGATCAACAGTCTTTGGGGCGTGATCATTCCCGGTGCCGCCACGCCGACCGGCGTGTTCCTGCTGCGCCAATATATGCTGACGATTCCCGATGAGATCCTCGACGCGGCACGCATGGATAAGGCCAGCGAGTGGAAGATCTATTGGCGCATCATCCTGCCGCTCTCCGCACCGGCACTGGCCGTGCTTGCGATCCTTGCGGTCATGTGGCGATGGAACGACTTCCTCTGGCCGCTGATCGTCCTGACCCGCAACGACAATTTCACACTGCAACTGGCACTGAATTCCTTCCAGGGAGAGATGTCGACGGAGTGGAGCAACCTGCTTGCCATGACCGTGCTGACACTCGCGCCCATCGCGCTGGTCTTCATGTTCCTGCAAAAATACATCGCCACCGGCATCGCTTCGACGGGCGGCAAATAATCCTTCGGGAGGAGACACGACAATGGCAAGTATTGAGCTTCGTCAGGTCAAGAAGACGTATGGCGCCCTTGATGTGATCAAGGGTATCGATCTCGATATCAAGCATGGCGAATTCTGCGTGTTCGTCGGACCGTCCGGCTGCGGCAAGTCGACGCTTCTGCGCATGATTTCCGGTCTGGAAGTCTTGAGCGACGGCGATATCGTCATCGGCGGCGATGTCGTCAACACCGTGCCGGCGGCAGACCGCGGTCTTGCCATGGTGTTCCAGTCCTACGCGCTCTATCCGCATATGACCGTGCGCGAGAACCTTTCCTTCGGTCTTGAAAATATCGGCACACCGAAAAAGGAGATCGCCGAGAAGATCGCCCAGGTCTCCAAAATGCTGCAGATCGATCAGCTTCTGGAGCGTCGTCCGAAGGACCTGTCGGGCGGGCAGCGTCAGCGCGTCGCAATCGGTCGCGCCGTCGTGCGTGAACCGCGCGTCTTCCTCTTCGATGAGCCACTGTCCAACCTCGACGCGGAACTTCGCGTCGATATGCGCGGCGAAATCTCCGCTCTGCACAAGCGGCTCGGCAACACAATGATCTACGTGACCCACGATCAGGTGGAGGCCATGACCATGGCCGACAAGATCGCCGTGTTGCGCGCGGGTAAGCTGGAGCAGTTCGGCGTCCCGCTCGATCTCTACAATCGCCCGGCCAACATCTTCGTAGCAGGCTTTATCGGTTCGCCGAAGATGAACTTCTTTGCCGGGGAGGTGATCTCCGGACCGACGCCGCTGCTGAAGATCGCGACGGGAGAACTGATCCCGCTGCCGCAGACCGGCTTCACCTATGCGCCCGGCCAGAAGGTGACGCTCGGCATTCGTCCTAATCATGTGAAGCATGGCAGCGAGGGACCGCTCACCATGTCGGTGCGCACGGCAGAACAGCTGGGTGGCGAGTCCTACCTTTACGGCAATCTGGGCAACGGTACGCCGGTGACGCTGCATCTGTCCGGGCAGACGTCGACCGCTGCCGGCGAGGTGATCCGCATGTCCGCGCCGCTCGAGCACATTCATCTTTTCGATACGATGAGCGGCGTGACGCTCAAGCAGGACGTTTGACATGACCGAGAAAAAGCTACGCTCCGCCCGCTGGTTCGCTCCAGACGATCTCCGCAGCTTTGGCCACCGCTCCCGCATGATGCAGCTTGGCTATTCCGAAGAGGATTTTGCCGGCAAGCCGGTGATCGGCATTCTCAATACGTGGTCGGAGCTGAACACCTGTCACTCGCATTTTCCCGAACGGGTGAAGGACGTGAAGCGTGGCGTTCTTCAGGCAGGCGGCTTTCCGGTCGAAATGCCGTCGCTCTCCGTCGATGAAAGCTTCACGAAGCCGACCTCTATGCTTTACCGCAATATGCTGGCGATGGAGACGGAGGAGATGATCCGATCCCATCCGCTCGATGGCGTGGTGCTGATGGGCGGCTGTGACAAGACCACACCCGGTCTCGTCATGGGGGCGATCTCCGCTGGCGTGCCGATGATCTATCTGCCCGCTGGCCCGATGTTGAGCGGCAACTATGCCGGCAAGACGCTCGGCTCAGGTTCCGACGCCTGGAAATATTGGGATGAGCGTCGTGCAGGCAATGTTACCGATGAGGAGTGGCGCGGCGTCCAGGGCGGCATCGCACGCTCTGCCGGTGTCTGCATGACCATGGGCACGGCTTCCACCATGACCGCGATTGCCGATGCGCTGGGTCTGACGCTGCCGGGTGCATCTTCGATCCCTGCCGTGGACTCAGCTCATCTGCGCATGTCCGCGGCCTGCGGGCGTCGCATCGTGGAAATGGTGAGCGAGGATCTGACGCCGAACAAGATTTTGAGCGCGGCAGCCTTCCGCAATGCGGCGATCGTTGCCATGGCCACCGGCTGCTCCACCAACGCCGTCGTGCATCTGATCGCCATGGCCAGGCGCGCAGGCGTGCCGATGACCTTGGATGAACTGGATGCGCTCGGTCGTGTGACACCATTGATTGCCAATGTCCGCCCCTCGGGCAAGGACTATCTGATGGACGACTTCTACTTTGCCGGTGGTCTGCGCGCACTGATGAAGCAGATTGAAAGTCGTCTCGATTGTTCGGTACTGACGGTGACGGGCCGGAGCATGGGCGAAAACCTGGAAGGCGCAAAGGTCTATAATGACGATGTCATTCGCTCACTCGACAATCCTGTCTATGCCGAGGGTTCGCTTGCCGTGCTGCGCGGCAATCTCTGCCCGGACGGTGCCGTGATCAAGCCTGCGGCCAGTGATCCCAAATTTCATGTGCATGAAGGTCCCGCACTCGTCTTCGACAGCTATCCCGAAATGAAGGCGGCCATCGATGATGAAAATCTCGACGTCACCCCCGATCATGTTCTGGTGCTGCGCAATGCAGGCCCATTGGGCGGCCCGGGCTTTCCCGAATGGGGCATGCTGCCGATCCCCAAAGCGCTGATCAAGAAGGGCCACCGCGATATGGTACGCATTTCCGACGCCCGTATGTCCGGCACGTCCTACGGTGCCTGCGTGCTGCATGTGGCACCGGAAAGCTTTGTCGGCGGTCCGCTTGCACTGCTGAAGACGGGTGATATCGTCCGCCTCGATCTGCCCGCACGTCGCCTCGACATGTTGGTGAGCGAAGAGGATATCGCCAGCCGCCGCGCCGCCTGGCAGCCACCAGCGCCGCGTTATGAGCGTGGCTATGGCTACCTCTTCTCCAAGCACGTGACCCAGGCGGATGAGGGCTGCGATTTCGACTTCCTTCAGACGGATTTTGGCCGCAGCGCTGGCGAGCCGGACATCTTCTAAAGGATTGGGTAGATGATGAAGCGTTTGCTGATCACAGGTGCTGGCGGCCAACTGGGCAGAATGCTGCGCGGGCGGCTCGGCCATATCGCCGAAATCGTCCGCCTGTCGGATCTGGTGGAGATTGCCGCGCCCGCCGGACCGCATGAGGAAGTGGTTCGCTGCGCACTGGAGGATGCTGAGGCCGTCAACGATCTGGTGAAGGATTGCGATGGCATCGTTCATCTGGGCGGTATTTCGGTCGAAAAAGCATATGACCCGATTGAGGATGCCAATCTGCGCGGGGTCTACAATCTCTATGAAGCGGCGCGGGCGAACGGAAAGCCACGCATTCTCTTCGCTTCGACCAACCACACGATCGGCTACTATCCCCAGGGGACCAAGCTTACGCCGGATATGCCCTTCCTGCCGGATGGTCTTTACGGCGTGTCGAAGATTTTCGGGGAGGCGATGGCGAGCCTTTACCACTCCAAGTTCGGCCAGGAGACGGCGATCGTCCGGATCGGCTCCTGCACCGAAAAGCCGATGGACTGGCGCATGCTCTCCACCTGGCTGAGCCATGATGATTTCGTCTCGCTGATCGAGGCCGTCTTCCGCGTGCCCGAGCTTGGCTGCCCGGTCATCTGGGGCGTGTCTGCCAATGACGATGCCTGGTGGGACAACTCTCATGTCGATTTTCTCGGCTGGCAGCGTCGCGACAATGCTGCGCGCTATCGCGAGGAGATCGAACGGACCGTGCCGCGCCCCGATCCGGACGCGGCCATCGCAAAATATCAGGGCGGCGTCTTCATCGACGAACCCATTCACAAGGCTTGAAAAGCCTTCATCCGTCACGACGAGGAGAATAAAATGAACAGCGAAACCCGCGAAAAACTATCGACGATTTCCGTCGCGACCTTGGCAACGGCGCTTTACAAGCGCGGCCTGCGCAATCAGGTCATCCAGGGTGTGCGCCCGCTTGGCCACAAGGGCAAGAACATGGTGGGTCCCGCTTTCACGCTGCGTTACATGCCAGCACGCGAGGATCGAAACCAACTCGTCGAATTCCGCAATCCTGCCCATCCGCAGCGCGTGGCCATCGAGACCTGCCCTCCGGGTCACGTGCTTGTCATGGATAGCCGCAAGGATGCAAGTGCTGCTTCTGCCGGCGATATTCTCGTCACTCGCCTGATGGTGCGCGGCGGTGCCGGCATTGTCACTGATGGCGGTTTCCGCGATGCGGCGACCATTGCCGAGTTGGATATCCCGGCCTACCACACCCGTCCGTCGAGCCCCACGAACCTCACCAAGCATGAGGCGATCGAGATCAACGGTCCGATCGGCTGCGGCGATGCGCCGGTCTTCCCGGGCGACATCGTCGTTGGCGATGCCGACTGCGTTATCGTCATCCCCGCCGGGATTGCCGACGAAGTGGCAAACGAAGCCGTAGAAATGACGGCTTACGAAGATTTCGTGGTCGAACGGGTCAAGGCAGGCGAAACGATCATCGGCCTTTATCCTTGCACGAAGGATGAGCACCAGACCGCCTTCGCCGCATGGCGAAAGGAGAATGGTCGCTGACGCTTGGGCAAAGCCCTAAGCAAGTGCGCTCAACAGAAAATGGCCGGGTTGTCCGGCCATTTTTTTATCGGTGTAACTCTTCATCGACCGCTATCAGTCGTAGAAGGAATCCACGAACTTGTGGCGACCGAGCAGGAATGCGTCTGCGACGTGGGTCAGCGGTGCGAGATCGACGTCGGATGTCTTGGCCTTGATGATCTCGGCGAAGCGCTCGTACAGGGCAGGGTATTCGCGCTCCGGCTCTGCAAATTTCAGTTCGCCATTGATCGAAAGCTTTGCGCCGCCTTCGGAGAGAACCATCTGACCGGCTTCTGTCTCGGCGACGATATCCCAGCTCTGCTTGCCCGTCTGGCGCCAGTCGAACTCGGCATGCACCGGCATCTTCGTCACGTCGGAGAAGTGGATATCGGCGGCAATCGGTGCGTCGCGATTTTCCGGGAATTCCAGCGTGGCCTTGGTGATAAATAGCGCGCGCGGCAGGATATGGGTGATGATCGACAGCGCATTGATGCCGGGGTCGAAGACACCGAGACCGCCAGCCTGCCAGATCCATTCCTGGTTCGGGTGCCAGTGGCGCACATCTTCCTTCCAGATGACATGAACGCTGTTGATCTTGGTGGATGCCAGAAAGCTCTTTGCTGCTTCGACAGCCGGAGCGTAGCGCGAATGCCAGCTTGCAAACAGCGAAAGACCCTTTGAGTCCGCCAGGCGAACGAGATCCTGCACTTCCGAAAGGGTCGCACCAGGCGGCTTTTCAAGGAACACATGCTTACCGGCGTTGAGCGCCGTATAGGCAGCCTCGTAGCGATATTGCGGCGGCATGCAGAGCGACACGGCGGTGACGTCCGGCACGGCTCCGATCAGTTCCTCGATCGTGTGATAGGACGGGACGCCTTCGACGGTACCATGGCGGCTGGCCGTCGCGATAAGCTCGAAATCCGCATTGGCGGCAATGGCTGGAAGATGCTGGTCGCGAACGATTTTGCCGACGCCGACGATGGCAAGCTTGATAGCTGACATGCTTTTAAGACCCGTGTGATGCTCTAAAAATAATACTTTATGCCTTGTATCAGAAACGGGCGGGCGGGCAAGCCGTTGCTCGGTGCCGTCACCGCAAAATCAGCTTGTGGATGCGACGAGCAGCGGCTTGTGGGCTGGCTTCTTGTAGACAAGGTGCACCACCTTGTAGCCTTCGGCTTTCAACTGGGTTAGCAGAGCGGGTAGCATAGTGGCGGTCCGCTTGTGGATGTCATGCATCAGGATGATGCCGCTGCCGCGATGTCGGAGGGCGGCAATCGTGCGGGACGCGACGACGGCAGGTGTATCGGAGAAATAATCCTTGGAATCGACCTGGACGTCCATGATGACGAGACCGCGCTCGGACACCATGTGCCGGAGGTTGCGATTGTCCGACAGGTAAGGGAAGCGGAAGAACATCGCATCCGTCTCCGTTGCCTTAGCGACGGCCTTTTCACCCTTTGCCACTTCCGCCAGCGCCCGGTCGAAGGTCAGGTTGCGCAGGTTCGGATGGCTGAAGGTGTGGCTGCCGATTGTATGCCCTTCCGCAACGACCTTCTTGGCGATGTCTGGATAGGTCTGTGCCATTTCGCCAACCATGAGGAAGGTGGCCTTCACGCCGAACTCGTCCAACGTTGCGAGAATCCGCTCTGTCTTGCCCGGCACCGGGCCATCGTCGAAGCTCAACACGACTTCCTTATTGGCAAGCGCGATGTCTTTCAGCGACGATACTTCTATGTCCCGGCCAGCAAGCCCCATCGGGTTGCGTGGACGCATCCATGCCGCTGGCGACAGCGCAATCGGATCATGTGGGCCTGCCGCTGGCTTCTCCGGCATCGTCGCGGCAAAGGAGCTTTTCAGCGACCCTTCCGCCTGCGGCTTGCCTGCGCAACTGGAAAGGCACAGCGCAATGGCTGCGGACACGAAGAGTGAGGAGAGGCGCATGAAAAGCTCGGCAAATCAGGGGTGACGTTGTTGCCGAGCTTTCTCTGATTATGGTTAACGGCGCGTTACTTCGCGTCCTGGAAAGTAACGTTTCATTTATCCAGCCATGGCGTCTTCATATTCACTGGACAGCAAGAGCCACTGCTCTTCCGCGGCAGACAGTTTCGCTGCGGCTTCGCCGCGCTGCTTTACCTTCTCCGCTGCCTTGGCAGGGGCCTTTTCATAGAGCGTCGGATCGGCGAGCTCCGTATCGAGCGCTTGAATCTGCTTCTCAAGCTTTGCCGTCAAGGATTCGATTTCGTTGATCTTTTTCTTCAGCGGCGCAAGCTGGGCGCGCTTTTCGGCATTGGCTTTGCGCTGATCGGCCTTGGATGCCTGATCGTTGGCGGCATCCACCTTCTCGTCCTTCTTCTTGCCGGACGCGATGACGATGTCGCGATATTCTTCCATATCGCCTTCGAAGCTCGTTACCGTGCCATTGTTGACCAGCCAGAGACGGTCAACGGTGGCTTCGATGAGATGCCGGTCGTGCGAAATCAGGATGACGGCGCCGTCGTAATCGTTCAGGGCCTCGATCAGCGCGCGACGGCTGTCGATGTCCAGATGGTTGGTCGGTTCGTCGAGGATCAGCAGGTTCGGCGCGTGGAAGGCGGCCAGGCCCATCAGCAGACGCGCCTTTTCGCCACCAGACAGATCCTTGGCAGCGGTCGACATCTTTTCCGTCGCAAGGCCCATCTGCGCCACACGTGAACGCACCTGTGCTTCCGCCGCCTGCGGCATAAGCTTGCGCACATGCTCTACCGGGGTCTCGTTGGGCACCAGATCATCCAGCTGGTGCTGAGCAAAGAAGCCGATCTTGAGGCCCGGCGCGACACGCAGATCGCCTGCCTGTGCGGGCAGGCGGCCGGAAATGAATTTGGCGAATGTGGACTTGCCGTTGCCGTTGGAGCCGAGCAGCGCAATGCGGTCATCATTGTCGATGCGGAGATTCAGACCTTTGAGAATCGGCTTGCCCGGTTCGTAACCGACGACACCGCCCTGAATGGCGACGATGGGCGAGGCGGGCTGCTTTTCTGGTTCCGGAAAGGTGATCGGCTGGACATGATCTTCGATAACGGCGGCAACCGTGCCCATCCGCTCCAGCGCCTTGATGCGGCTCTGCGCCTGCTTGGCCTTGGAGGCCTTATAGCGGAAGCGGTCGATATAGCTCTGCAGATGCTTTCGCGCCGCATCGCTCTTGGCCTTTGCCTTCATCTGCAACTCGTCGGCTTCCGCCTTTTGCCGTTCGAAGGAATCATAGCCGCCGCGATAGAAGGTCAGCTTCTTCTGATCGAGATGAATGATCGAATTGACCGCATTGTTCAAAAGATCGCGGTCATGGCTGATGATGATGACGGTGTGCGGATAGCGGCGGATATAGTCTTCCAGCCAGAGCGTGCCTTCCAGATCGAGATAGTTGGTCGGTTCGTCGAGCAGCAGCAGATCTGGCTCGGCGAAGAGAACCGAGGCGAGCGCCACACGCATGCGCCAGCCACCGGAAAAGGAAGAGGCGGGGCGCAACTGCGCCTCCTGATCGAAGCCGAGACCGGCGAGAATGGCCGATGCGCGCGCTTCCGCCGAATGCGCGTCGATATCGACAAGCCGCATCTGGATTTCGGCGATCCTGTTCGGATCGGTTGCGGTTTCTGCTTCCCGCAACAGCGCTGCCCGTTCCTTGTCGGCAGCAAGCACGATGGAGATCAACGAATCCTCTGTGCCTGGCGCCTCCTGCGCCACCTGGCCGATGCGCGCATGCTTTGGAATGGTGACGCTGCCGCTTTCAGAGCCGAGATCGCCGGTGATGACGCGAAAGAGCGTCGATTTTCCCGCGCCATTGCGCCCCACGAGACCAGCCTTCACGCCATCGGGCAGTGAGACGCTGGCATTGTCGAGAAGCAGGCGGCCTGCGATACGGGCGGAAAGGTCGGTAATCGTAATCATGCCAGCCTTTTGGCCGAGTTTCCCGGAGCTTGCAAGATGGGACAGAGGCAAGCCCCGCGCCATCATGGCCTTCTAAACGGAGGAGGTTGCCATGCCGTCACGAAGAACCCATTCATGAGCCGAATTCTCCCGCCCATCTTGAACCTTGTCAGGCTCGTCCTTTCTCAGGCGATCGTGCTTTGTGGTTTCGTCCTTGTGCAGCGCATGGGCTGGCGGCTGCCACTCGGTCTTTTCGAAATTTTGCTGATTCAGGGTGTGCTCTCGGCGCTGATCGGGCGGCTTATTGGCCTCTGGTGGTTCTGGGTGCCCGTGCAAATTCTGCTGCCCTTTGCCGTCGTTTATAATGACGTCGTGCCGGCCTGGGCCTATGGCGTTGCCTTTATCGCCTGCGTGCTGGTCTTCTGGAATGGTGCGAAGGAGCAGGTGCCGTTCTACATGACCAATCGCCAGACTTGGAAGGCGATCGGCGATCTTGTGGCGCGGCAAAATGCTCGCCGCGTGGCCGATCTGGGCAGTGGTACCGGCGGCATCGTCACCTTCCTGGCAAAGCACCATCCCACCGTTCAGGTGGATGGTTATGAGACGGCGCCGCTCCTCACATTGGTCTCCAAGCTCTGGGTCGCGCTGATCCGGCGGCCCAATGCGGCAATCCGTTACAAAAGCCTGTGGGATGCAGACCTCTCTCAATATGATGTCGTCTACTGCTTCCTATCGCCGGTGCCGATGCCCGACCTGTATGAAAAAGCGAAGGCGGAGATGCGTTCTGGAACGATCCTCGTCTCGAACAGTTTCGAGGTCCCGGGCGTCGCCCCGCTTGAGATCCTGAGGGTTGATGACGCCCGCCAAACGAAGCTGTTTCTTTATCGCTTCTAACCGCGTCTCTACGCCGGAGTTCTCACTTCAAACTCTGTGATGGCAGATATGAAGTCTGGTGGTTTGATTTTCGCCGCATCAGCCTGTTCAATGGGGTGAGAAAAACAGGAGTGACCATGTCGATTACGCTTTACACGCTTTGCGGCCGTGACATCAGCCGTCCGTTTTCGCCCCATTGCTGGAAGACGGTTCTGTCGCTGGCGCATAAGGGGCTGGATTTCGAAGAGCGTCCGCTCGCCTTCACCGCCATTCCCGGCATCGAGAACGGCTTTTCGAAAACCGTGCCGGTTCTGCGCGATGGCGACAGGCTGGTAAAGGACAGCTTCGACATCGCGGTCTATCTCGATGAGGCCTATCCCGATCAGCCGTCGCTCTTCAATGGGGAGGGTGGCAAAGCGCTTTCCCGCTTCGTCGAAAGCTGGTCGCAGACGCAACTCCATCCGGCTATCGTCAGGATCGCGCTTCTCGATATTCATGACATGCTGGATGATCAGGATCAGGCCTATTTCCGCGAGAGCCGGACGAAAGCGCTGGGTGCCGCATTGGAAGAGGTGATCGCCGAGCGTGATGCAGAGATTGCAGCTTTTCCCGCACGTCTGGAGCCGATCCGTAAGATGCTCGGCCGTCAGCCGTTCCTCGGAGGCGAGAGCCCGCTCTTTGCCGACTATATCGTCTTCGGTGCGCTTCAGTGGTCGAGGGTCGCCAGCGGCGTCGATCTCTTTGGCGCGAAGGATCCGGTGCGCGACTGGTTCGAGCGCTGCCTCGATCTGCACGGCGCGAAGGGGCGCAGTGTGACAGCGGCGTGAAATGTCGCTCGGCGCATGCCAATTACGGAAAGCCCCCTTGTTTTCGGGCGTTTGGGCGGGTAAACACCGCCCACTTTCTTTCTATGACAAGGAACCGCAATAATGGCGATTGAACGCACATTCTCGATGATCAAGCCGGACGCAACCAAGCGTAACCTCACTGGTGCCATCACCAAGGTTTTTGAAGAAAACGGCCTGCGCGTCATCGCATCCAAGCGCGTCTGGATGAGCAAGCGCGAAGCAGAAGGCTTCTACGCCGTTCACAAGGAACGCCCTTTCTTCGGCGAACTGGTTGAAGGCATGACCTCTGGCCCGACCATCGTTCAGGTTCTGGAAGGCGAAAACGCCATCCTCAAGAACCGCGAAATCATGGGCGCGACCAACCCTGCACAGGCAGCAGAAGGCACGATCCGCAAGACCTTCGCTCTCTCCATCGGCGAGAACTCGGTTCACGGTTCCGACGCTCCGGAAACCGCTGCCCAGGAAATCGCCTACTGGTTCGCTGAAACCGAAATCGTTGGCTGATTAATCGGCTGCAACGCTGAATGAATTGAAAAGCGGGGTCGGCAACGGCCCCGTTTTTTATTGTGCTTACGCAGGCGGCGCCCGCACCGTAAAGCGGGCATAAAAAAACCGGGCGCCATGCACCCGGTTTTTGATCTGGAAACAGTTGGCCGTCTTAGAAAACGCTGTTGTTGCCGCCGAGCATGCTCTTGGCGATACCGGCACCGGCAGGGCCACCGGAAAGCAGCTGCTGCAGGAAGGTGAGGTCCTTGCCGCCCGTCGGCGTGGTGCGCGAGATGCTGTCGAAGACCTTGCCGTCCTGAAGGGTGTAGTTCGCCTTCTGGGAGACGACTCCGTTCTTGTCGAAATAGATCGCAAGAATGTTCTGCTCGACGAGCTGCGGTTTCATGAAAGCTGCCCTGCGAACACGCTTCTGCGAGATGTAGTAGAACACCTCATTGCCGAATGTTGCCGTCGTCGACGGCGTACCCATGGTCAGCAGCACCTGTTCGCGGCTGGAGCCGACGGGGATCAGCTGCAGCGACTGTTCGTCCAGCACATAGCCGTTATGGAAAACGTCCGTGGTGCTGGAGCAGGCCGTCAGCAGGCTCGAGGCAACAACAACGGCGATGGCGGCTTTGCTCAGAAACTTGGTCTTTCCGGCCGACTTCTGCTTGTTCACCTGCGTTTCCCCGACTGCGATCATGAATGGCACCTTCCGGCATTGCGTGTTGTACCGCTTCTGTACACACGATTATGTCAATCCGGGGACAGGAATTCCCCGTTTCACCATGGAATGCAACATGTTTCAGAAACCGGCACCGCCTCCTGGCGCCTATCCTTGACTGTTTCAGCACGATGATGAACGTGACTGACACGGCATTGCAATTCTCGGATGCTTCGGTAAACCAGCTTTGACAATCATGCAACAAGTGCGATGGGCGAGACACGATTTCGTCGGTCGATATTCGGATTTTTCGATGGTTTTTGGGCTTTTCAGAAAGAAAAACAACAATCGCGCCATCGTTGACCGCCAATATTCAATATTGACGCAGGCCGCTCGCCAGCCGGGCTTCTATCTGCACATGGGCGTTCCGGACACGGTCATGGGCCGCTTCGAAATGCTGGCAGTCGTCATGATTCTGTATTTTCGCCGCACCAAAGGCGCATCGGTCAGCGGCCAGGAAATCGCCCAGGAGATCGTTGATGCCTTCTTCCAGGATCTCGACCATTCGATGCGGGAACTGGGGATCGGCGACCAGGGCGTGCCGAAGCGGATGAAGAAATTTGCTGGCATGTTTTATGGCAGGCTGGAATCCTATGCCGCTGCAATCGACGGTGCGGATGCCGATGCACTTGCGGCAGCGCTCCGTCGCAATATATATCCCCAGGCAGATGAGGCCGCGCCGGATATGCGCGCGCTTTCGAAATGGATGATGTCGGCGTCGGAGATGCTGTCTGCGCAGCCGGAAGACGCTGTAGCGACGGGAACTGTCACGCTGCCTTCACCGGATTTGTGAGGTTTTCAATGAAATCGCCCCATGCGGCCAATGATGACGCGCCCTTTTCCTATCCCGTCAAGGTAGGTCATATTTCTGCCAATCCGGTCAGGATTGGTCTCGAGGCAAGCCCGGAAGAGCTGAAGGCGCTGGCAAAATTCTGGGATGTCCTGTCGGTGGATTATCTCAAAAGCGAATTGCAGGTCACCCGTTGGAAAAGGGACGGGATCAGGATCAAGGGTCAGGTGCAGGCCGGTATCACGCAGGCTTGTGTGGTAACGCTTGAGCCCGTGCCGAGCGTGATCGACGAAAAGGTTGAGCAGATTTTCGTGCCGGAAGGCTCGAAGCTCGCGCGCATGACGACGAATGATGACGGTGAGATCGTGCTCGATCCGGACGGTCCGGATATTCCCGATCAGTTTGTCGGTGACACGATCGATGTCGGCGTGGTCGTTGCGGAATTTGCCGCTCTGGCAATTGATCCCTATCCGCGAAAAGACGGTATCGATTTCGACGGATACGGCGAGAAGACGCCGATGGAAGACAAAAAACCTTCGCCCTTCGCGGTGTTGAAAGATTGGAAAAAAGACTGAATGCCTTCGTAAGAAGCGAACAATTCAGTTGTAAGGCTGGGCGGAAACGGTATTTTCGCCCGAAAATTACCGCGCGGCGGTCAGAAGGATCAGGGACGAGTGATCAGAATAGCAATTGACGTCATGGGTGGGGACCACGGCCCTGATGTTGTCATACCCGGTGCTGCAAAGGCACTCGAGCGGCACAACGACGTGACATTCCTGCTCTATGGGCAGAAGAGCAAGTGCGATCCTATTCTGGCGCAATATCCTCGTCTGATGGAGAAGTCCGAGTTCTTCGACTGCGAAGTCTCGGTTGCCATGGATGAAAAGCCTAGCCAGGCACTTCGTCGCGGTCGTTACGTCTCCAGCATGTGGCGCGCCATTGAAGCGGTCAAGGTGGGCGAGGCGGATGTGGCCGTTTCTGCCGGCAACACCGGTGCGCTGATGGCCATGGCGAAATTCTGTTTGCGCACCATGGCGCGGATCGAACGTCCCGCGATTGCCGGCATCTGGCCCACGCTACGTGGCGAGAGCATCGTTCTCGATATCGGCGCGACAATTGGTGCGGACTCCCAGCAGCTTCTGGACTTTGCCCTGATGGGCGGTGCCATGGCGCGTGCGCTGTTCGATGTCGATCGCCCGACGGTCGGCCTTCTCAATGTCGGCGTTGAAGAGGTCAAGGGACAGGAAGAGGTCCGCGAAGCCGGTCGCCTCATTCGTGAAGCCGATCTCGCCACCATCGACTACCGCGGTTTCGTCGAAGGCGACGATATCGGCAAGGGTACTGTCGATGTCGTCGTTACCGAAGGCTTTACCGGCAATATTGCACTGAAGGCCGCAGAAGGCACGGCACGCCAGATCACGACTTTGCTGCGCGAAGCCATTTCCCGCAGCTTCATCGCGAAGATCGGCTATCTTCTGGCGAAGAGCGCATTCGATGTGCTGCGTGAGAAGATGGACCCGCGCAAGGTCAATGGCGGCGTGTTCCTGGGGCTGAATGGTATCGTGATCAAGAGCCACGGCGGTACGGATGCACTCGGTTTCGCCTCCGCCATCGATGTCGGCTACGACATGGTGCATAATGGCCTGACCGCCAAGATCGAAAATGATTTGAAAGCATACCACGCAAGAAGACTTCCGCCTCCGGCGCCTGAAGCTCTCGTGGTTGATGAGGAATAACCAATGATCCGCTCTATTGTACGTGGCTTCGGAGCGGCGCTGCCGAAGCGGGTTGTGACGAACCAGGAAATCGAAGGCATCGTCGAGACCTCGGACGAGTGGATCGTTCAGCGCACCGGCATCAAGCAGCGCTACATTGCAGGCGAGGGCGAGACATCGGCATCGCTCGGTGAGGCTGCAGCCCGTGCGGCCTTGGACAATGGCGGGCTGAAGCCCGAAGACATCGATCTCATCATTGTTGCCACATCCACACCCGACAACACGTTTCCGGCAACCGCAGTGAACATCCAGAACCGCCTTGGCATCACTGGCGGCTTTGCGTTTGACGTTCAGGCCGTTTGCTCCGGCTTCGTCTATGCAATGGCGACGGCCGATCTCTACATTCGCGGCGGCATGGCAAAGCGCGTGCTGGTCATCGGTGCCGAAACCTTCTCGCGCATTCTCGACTGGAAGGATCGCACCACCTGCGTTCTTTTCGGCGATGGCGCCGGTGCTGTCATCCTGGAAGCAGGCGAGGGCGAAGGCAAGACCTCCGACCGGGGCGTGCTGACCTCCCATCTGCGTTCGGATGGCGCGCACAAGGAAAAGCTTTACGTCGATGGCGGGCCATCGACGACTGGCACTGTCGGTCATCTGCGCATGGAAGGCCGCGAAGTCTTCAAGCATGCCGTCGGCATGATCACGGACGTGATCGAGGCAGCCTTTGAGGCAACCGGCACCACGGCTGAGGATCTGGACTGGCTCGTTCCACACCAGGCCAATCGCCGCATCATCGATGGCTCTGCGAAGAAGCTTGGCATTCCCCTGGAGAAGGTGGTCGTCACCGTCGATCTGCACGGAAACACCTCTGCGGCTTCCATTCCGCTGGCGCTCGCAACCGCTGCTGCCGATGGGCGCATCAAGCAGGGCGACCTCGTTATGCTGGAAGCGATGGGCGGCGGTTTTACCTGGGGCTCGGTGCTTCTGCGCTGGTAACGTTTCGGTGACGATCGAGCGCATTGGCCCGAAAGTCGAAATCGATTTTCGGAAAAGCACGATGTGTCGATTCAAAAAGGTAAAGGCGTCCCTTGTGCGTCCTATAGGACGCACGGCGCTTTAACGTAAACCCTTGCCATCATTGCCGTAAATCCCTAAACGATTCTGGAAACATTCCTTGACCGCTGCCGTCAACGGCAATAGTCTCAGGCGGTTTCCAGAACACAACAGAGATAAGCGCGGGGAAAAATGGCCGGTAAAACTGTGACACGTGCGGATTTGGCCGAGTCTGTGTTTCGCAAGGTGGGTTTGTCCCGAACTGAATCCGCCGAGCTGGTCGAAACCGTCATTGACGAGATCTGTAATGCCATCACCCGTGGCGAGGTGGTGAAGCTCTCCTCCTTCGCAACCTTCCAGATCCGTGAAAAGAACGAGCGTATCGGTCGCAATCCGAAGACCGGCGAAGAAGTGCCGATTTCGCCGCGTCGCGTCATGACCTTCAAGGCCTCCAACGTTCTGAAACAGCGCATCCTCAAGGCCCATGCATCGCGCAAGGCGAAGCAGAAGACCCAGAAGCCCGGCTCATAAAGAGGCTTCTTTCGACGCTATCCAAGCCCATTCTGATACCTCACTGCTTTTCTTCCTGTGAACATACTTGAATTTCAACCGTCAAGCCGTTGAAATAAAGACGATTCGCATCATACCTTGTCGTGTGTTTTGCAAACCTGTCATTTCGTCGGGTGGGAGTTAAGCGTGGATAAGAGTCCAGACGCCTTTAGAACGATCAGTGAAGTTGCGGACGATCTTGATCTGCCGCAGCACGTGCTGCGTTTCTGGGAAACCCGCTTTCCCCAGATCAAGCCGATGAAGCGCGGCGGCGGACGACGCTACTATCGCCCGGACGATGTCGATCTCCTGAAAGGCATCCGGCATCTGCTTTACGATCATGGATACACGATCAAGGGCGTGCAGAAACTTCTCAAGACCAATGGAAACCGCTTCGTCGCGGCCATCGCGTCTGGCGACATGGCGACCATGGAAGCCATCATGGCTGCCAGCGGAGAGAAGCAGACCGCGGAGCCGCGCGTCGTGCAGCCGGACGAAGACGAAGTGGTAGGTCGCCCCAAGGCGAGGCCGAGCGGCCGCTTCTTTGGCTTCGGCGGAGGATCATCCGACGACACGCCGGAAATTTCCATCGGCAAATCCAGCATCAGCAAGGATGATCGCGCCCTGCTGCAGGAGGCGCTCTTCGACCTTCTGGAATGCAAGCGCCTGCTCGATCAGGTGCGTTAAACGGCCAGCGGACGCATAGCGAGCGGCGTTCTCCGTGACAACCGCTGCCACAGACGTCTCAGTTTTGGCTTGTGAGAGAGTTGTGGATAACGCCGCGACTCTCCAACGCAGATCGAATTTATCTCAAATGCCAACCTTTCGGAAACTCCTTCAGCGGATAATGCCCGCCTGAAAAGGAGTTGTTCTGTGAGCAAGAGAAAACCTTCAAACCGCCGCGCCTCATCCAAGTCCAAGGGTGGAAGCGTCTGGTCCTGGTTGATCCTGTTTGGCGTGGCCGTCGGCGGGATTCAGGCCTATGAGCATCGCGACACCCTGTTGCCGAAGATGAAGAACGTCGTTGCCTCGACGTCCAAGAGCAGCGCACCCGCAACCCGCGAAATGGCTTCTGCCAAGCCTCAGTCCGTGCAGAAGCCGACGCAAACCGTTGCCCTGCCAACATCTGGTGCACCCGTTCCACCACGCTCGATCGCCATGGTGGGTTCGCCGGCAGGTGCCGGTCAATTGCCTCCCGCAACATTGCCTTCGCCAAAGCCGCAGGTGGAAAATGTTTCGCTTGGCGCAAAGCCCGGCACCTTCGCCTTTTGCGGACGCTCGGGCCTCAACAACTGCGTCATGGATGGCAGCACCTTCTGGATGAAGGGCGTGAAGATGAAGCTTGCCGGCATCGAGGTGCCGCAGACGGATCAGGCGCGCTGCATGGAAGAGCGCGCCCGCGGCTTCACCGCCAAGGTGCGACTGCGCGATATGCTCAATTCCGGCAGCTTCCAGGTGGCGGCTGGCGGCCAAGGTGCCGAAGTAAAAGCAGTGTCCAGGTCAGGCATGTCCTTTGCCGACCAGCTGATTCGCGAAGGGCTTGCACGTCGCGCTGGTTCCCCAAGCCCATCATGGTGCGGTTAATTCAATTCCCCATAGACATGCAGTTGACCGGATGCGGTGACGCTGTGTAGATGGAAATGCAAGCGGGCGTGATGGAATGGTAGACATACCGGACTTAAAATCCGGAGCGAAAGCGTGCGGGTTCGAGTCCCGCCGCCCGTACCAAATCTTCAGCTTCTCCAGAACAGCGGCATCAGCAACACGAGCACGGTCAGGATTTCCAGACGGCCGAGCAGCATCATCAGCGAGAGCAGGTAAAGTGCTGGATCGCTGATAGTGGAGAAGTTGCCGGCGGGTCCAATGATCGGACCGACACCGGGGCCGACATTGGCGAGCGATGTGGCCACGCCAGATGTTGCAGTCAAGAAGTCATAGCCCATGGCGCTCATCGCCAGGCTGCCGGCGATCCACAGAGCGATGAAACAGCCGAGGAACAGGAAGACGTTGCGGATGGTTTCGGCATCGACGACCTGCGCCCCATAGCGCACCGGATAAACCGCATCCGGATAAATCAACTTCCGCAAGCCGGTTTTCACCACATTATAGACGATGACGAAGCGGTAGGCCTTGATGCCGCCAGCCGTCGAGCCGGAGCAGCCACCCATGAAGGTGGCGAAGAAGGCGACGACCACGACGAAGGGACCCCAGAGCGTATAATCATCGCTGGCGAAACCGCCGGTCGAAAGGATCGACGTCATGTTGAAAAAGGAATGGCTGAGCGCGATGGGAAGCGCCACCCCATTGTTGATATGGTGATAGATGCCGACCGCAAGCGATATGGCACAGAGGTAGCCGATGAACACGCGGATCTGCGGGTCGTAGAGGATATCCATCCTCCGGCGAACCGCGAGCAGGATCATCACGGAAAAGGGCAGGCTACCAAGGATCAGAAAGAACGTCGCGATCCACAGCAGTGCGACATTGTCACCGAAATATCCGAAGGAGGCGTCATGGGTGGAGAAGCCGCCCGTCGCAACCGCTGACATGGCGTGATTCACCGCATCGAAATGGGTCATGCCGGCAAAGTCGAAGGCGACCGCGCAGGCAATCGTCATGACCACATAGATGCCGACGAAAGCCCTGGTAAAGCTCGCCAGCCGTGCGAAGGGCCGGTCGCTGGCCGTGTCGGACGACTCCATCCGAAAGAAGGTCATGCCGCCCACGCGCAGCAGCGGCAGGATGAAGAGACCGAGCGCCACGATACCGATACCGCCAAGCCAGCAGAGAAGTGATCGCCAGATCAACAGACCCTGCGGCGCATGGTCGAGACCGGAAATGGCTGTAGCGCCGGTGGTGGTGATGGCCGACACGGACTCGAACAGGGCTTGGCCGAATGTGAGGTCCAATTCCGATAGATAAAGAGGCACGGCGCCGACGAGCGAGAAGACCACCCATAAGAGATTGACCAGGAGAAAGCCGAAGCGCTTGTTGAAGGTCGGCATCGGTCCTCGTGTGGCGAGCGCGCATGCCAGCGCAAAGCCGCCGCACATGAAGCCGGAGGCGGCAAAGACGATCCAGTCATTATTGCCGTAATAGAGGTCCGTCATGGCTGGGACGAACATCGAAGTTGCCATGTAGAGGCCGAAGATCGACGTAATATAGACGACTGCGCGCAGGAGATTGGCGTTCAAAAAAATCAAACCTTGATCGAGTACCGCGTACCGAAGTGGCGCAAAGAGTCTTTGTGTCGGGCCTGTTCCTATGGCATAGCGGGTGCCATCGTGAATTTCAATGGATTGAAAATCGTGGACAAACTGCTTGTAGAAGCCGCACGGCGAGAAGTTCGGGAAATCTTTCCCGAGACGCCGTTGCAGTTGAATGAACATCTCAGCCGCCGGTATGGAGCCGAGATTTGGCTGAAGCGTGAAGACCTCACGCCGGTTCGTTCCTACAAGATTAGAGGCGCGTTCAATTTCCTGCGCAAGGCCGTTGCCGGTGCCGGCAAAGAGAAGATCTTCGTCTGTGCGTCCGCCGGCAATCATGCCCAGGGCTTTGCTTTTGCCTGCCGTCATTTCGGCGTGAAGGGCGTGGTGTTCATGCCAGTCACCACACCGCAGCAGAAGATCGACAAGACCCGCATTTTCGGCGCGGAGTTCATCACCATCAAGCTGATCGGCGATATCTTCGACCAATGCTATGCGGCAGCCCGTGCCTATGTCGAAGAGAATGATGGCTACATGGTGCCACCCTTCGACCATCACGATATCATCGAAGGCCAGGCTACCGTTGCCGCTGAAGTGATGGATCAGCTTCCGGACGGTGCGAAGCCCGATCTGGTGGTGATGCCGGTTGGCGGTGGCGGTCTTGCGGCAGGTCTCACGGGGTATTTTGCAGGTATCGTTGCGCGAAACAATTTCGTCTTTTGCGAACCGGAAGGTGCGCCGAGTCTGAAGAAGAGTCTTGAGGCGGGCGAAGCCGTCACGCTAAACAAGGTGGATAACTTCGTCGATGGTGCAGCCGTCGCCCGTATTGGCGATCTCAACTTCCAGGCGCTTAAGGATTTCCCGTCCGAACAGGTCGAACTGATCCCGGAAAATGCCATCTGCGTCACCATCATCGATATGCTCAATCTCGAAGGTGTGGTGCTGGAGCCCGCGGGCGCATTGTCGATTGCAGCGTTGGAAAAGCTCGGCCGCGAGAGGCTGGAGGGCAAGCGCGTCATCTGCGTCGTCTCCGGTGGCAATTTCGATTTCGAGCGTCTGCCGGATGTGAAGGAACGCGCCATGCGTTTCACAGGGGTGAAGAAGTACTTCATCCTGCGTCTTCCGCAGCGTCCAGGCGCGCTTCGTGACTTCCTCAACATGCTCGGTCCGGATGATGACGTTGCGCGCTTCGAGTATCTGAAGAAATCGGCGCGCAACTTCGGTTCGATCCTGATTGGCATCGAAACCACCTCTCGCGAGAATTTTACCACTCTGTTCGAGCGTTTCGAGGCGGCAGGGCTCGGCTATGAAGATATAACCGAGAACGAAATCCTCGCGAACCTCATTATCTGATCGGATGCATCATCAGGTGGGGCGGGCTAAAGCCGCCCCGCGCAGAGACAACAGGAAGGGTAAAGCATGGCCTCGTTCTTCTCGAAACTCTTTTCCGGCTTCGGTGCCGCGCAGTCGGACGCGCCGAAGAAGGCGGAGACATCTGAACCGCACCAGCACGGCGAGTATACCATTTATGCAACGCCGATGAAGGAAGGGGCGCAGTACCGCCTGGCAGGCCGTATTGAAAAGACGGCTGGCGACGAGGTACTCGTGCATGAGTTCGTTCGTGCCGACGTGTTCACCAGCATGGATGATGCGGTGGAGTGCACGGTACGCAAGGCCAAGCTGATCATCGACCAGAACGGGCCGCATCTGTTTGCTGACAAAAAATAACGGCCGCGACAAGCGCGACCGTTCAAGCATGCTGCATAAAAATGTGCAGCGGTTCGGAAGAAGCGGCCAGATGGGCCGCTTTTTTATGCGGCCTTGGCCAGTTCTTCGACCTTGGCATTGGCAGCAGCAATAGCCTTTTCGGCAGCTTCCGGACCGAACGCCAGACCTTCGATACGGATGACTTCGACATCGGTCATGCCCATGAAGCCAAGAACCGTCTTCAGGTAGGGCACAGCATGCTCAAGCGACGCGGCTGGACCTTCGGAGTAGACGCCAGCAGCGGACAGAACGATGTAGACCTTCTTGCCGGTTGCAAGGCCGGTCGGACCGGACTCGGTGTATTTGAAGGTCATGCCGGCGCGCGCGATGTTGTCGATCCAGGACTTCAGACCTGAGTAGATCGAGAAGTTGATGAGGCCGGTGCCGATGACGACGGTGTCGGCGTCCATCAATTCGGCTACGCGCTTGTCGGAGTAGTCGGCGGCAGAGGCCTCTTCCGGGGTGCGCTGTTCGGCGGGCTTGCGAATGGCAGACGTGGTGACCGAATCGAGATGCGGGATTGGGTTCTGACCCAGATCGAGATGCGTGATCGAGCCGTTCGACTGTGCCTGGATCTTGTTGGCAAGGTCGGATGCGAACTTGTTGGAAAGCGATTCATCGCCGCGTGGGCTGGAGGTGACGAGCAGGATCTTCGACATTGGCGCCTCATTGTGAGTCTTGGGAGGGTTAAACGGGACAAACCCGCTTTGTTGCGTGATATATTCGCCAGTTTTGCCATCAAGAAAACTGTGATAATCTGAAATTAAGCTATCGATAAAATGGATGGGACATGGACGCAAACCCGACCCTTGACCAGTTACAGGTTTTCCTGACCGTCGCCGAAACCGGAAGCTTTTCCGCCGCTTCGCGCGTGCTCAACCGCGCCCAGTCGGTCGTCAGCTACACAATCGCCAATCTCGAGGCGCAGCTTGAGGTCAGCCTTTTCGAGCGCAGCGGCCGCCAGTCGAAGCTCACCGACGAGGGCCGCGCCATGCTGGAAGACGCGCGAAGGATTGTTGCCGGATTGCAGGAAATGCGATCACGCGCCAAGGGGCTGAAACAGGGCTTGGAGGCGGAAGTCTCGCTCGTTCTCAGCACCATGGTTCCAGCCGAGGCCGTGGTCGAGGTTCTGCGCGAGTTCCGCAAGGAATTCCCAACCGTGTCGCTCACCCTCAATGTCGGCGAGTTGGGTATGGTTATGGATATGGTCAGAAGCCGAAAGGCGCTGATCGGTATTGGCGGGGCAGTCTCGCAGCAGGATGACGGTCTGGTCCTCGAAAAGATCGGCCATTCCTTCATGGTGCCGGTTGTCGCCAGTGACCACGCCCTGGCAAGATTGCACCGCCCGGTGACACTTGCCGATGTCCGTGAAGAGGTGCAGATGGTGGTGATGGACATGTCGGGGCTGACCAACGGTCGCGACTTCAATGTCCTGTCCTACAAGACATGGCGGGTTAGCGACATCGCGACGAAATATCAGTTGATCAAGGGTGGTCTTGGTTGGGGTGGACTGCCCGCATCGCTGGTCAGGACCGATATCATGAATGGCAGTCTGAAGGTGCTCGACCTCGATGCTTACGAACTCGGCGAGTATCCGCTGTATTCTTTGCGAAAGGCCGATACGCCTGCCGGTCCGGCAAGCCAGTGGCTGATCGATGGCTTTGAAAAACGCCTATCGAAATGCCCGGACAATAAGAGCTTCCTGAGCGCTGTGCGCCCGATGCCCTTGAAAGATGCCGCCGAGTAAAGGTTTCTCCCCGTTCAACAGGGAACCGAACATCAGCACAGCTGAAAAGTGGCGGCGACAAAACTGCCGCCGCCACAACCATTAGCCGAGCATCAGACGGAACTTGGCAAAGCCTTCGGCACCATCGCCGGCGTCTTCGATCTTGGCACCCTTCACATCCTTGGCATATTGACGGCCTTTCGGGCCCGTCTCGAAGATCGCTGTCGTGTCAGCCACCTTTGCAAAAGACCAGTTGTCGTCAGCGGATGGATTGATCGTGCCCTGATTCATGATGTAGCGCACGATCACATCGCGGTTGGTATCGGGGGCGACGAAGATGATCTTGTCGCTGCCGATCGCCGGGAACTTGCCGCCACCGCTGGCGCGGTAATTGTTCGTGGCAACAACGAATTTCTGTTCCGGGTTGATCGGCTTGCCCTGGAATTGCAGATTGACGATGCGGCTGCTGTCCGGATTGACCGCCTTGCCGTCCTTGTCGAACTTTGCAGGTTTCGACACATCGATCTGGTAGGTGACACCGTCGATGACATCGAAATTGTAGGATGGGAAGTCGCTGCTCAGCAGGGGGGCGTCCTTGGAGCCAGCCTTGACGGTGTTGAACATGCCGGCCGACATTTCCAGCCAGTCCTTGACCTGCGCGCCGTTGATGAGGACGGCCTGCACCGTGTTTGGATAGAGGTAGAGGTCGGCGACATTCTTGATCGCAATGTCACCGGCGGGGACATCGGTGTAATAGTCTGCGCCGCCACGACCACCGGATTTGAAGGGCGCGGCTGCGGAAAGCACCGGCAGGTCCTTGTACTGGCCTTCCTTCAGCATATCCTTGATGTACCAGGTCTGTGCATTGGAGACGATCTGCACGGACGGATCGTCGGCCACCAGCGCGAAATAGGAGTAGAGCGGCGCAGAGCTCTTGCCGACGGGACGGCGCACATAGGCGAGTGCTCCCTCGTGATCGGTCTTGACCGCCTCGATGATTTCCGGCTTGTCCTTGACATCGGCCACGATCTTGCGGTTGTCGTCGCGGTGGTAGATGGGGCGGGCTTCCGAGGTGAAGTCGACGATCTTCCAGCTCTTGCCGTCCTTTTCCAGCAGCAGGTCAATGAGGCCCATATGCGAGCCCCAGAAGCCCGCCATGACGGCAGGCTTGCCCATCAGCGTGCCCTTGACGGGATCGGCGCCTTCGATGCCATCCCAGGTCTTGGGGCCCGGGAAGACCAGATGCTGGTGACCAGTGAAGACCGCATCGATCCCTTGAACGCCTGCGAGATAAAGAGAGGCGTTTTCCATGCGCTCGCTTTGGCCCTTGCCATCGATACCGGAGTGGGAGAGCGCAATCACGATATCCGCGCCCTGTTCCTTCATCACCGGCACCCAGGCTTTGGCGGCATCGACGATGTCGCGCGTCTGCGCCTTGCCTTCGAGGTTCTTTGCATCCCACATCATGATCTGTGGCGGAACGAAGCCGATGATGCCGACCTTGATCGGGCTTGTCGCGCCAGAGCCATCGCGGATCTGCTTTTCCAGGATCACATAGGGCTTGAAGTAAAGTTCATCCTGCTTCGGATCGGACGCGAGCTGGCCCTTGGTCAAGTTGGCGCAGACATAAGGGAATTTCGCCCCGCCCAACGTGTTGAACATGAAATCGAGGCCGTAATTGAACTCGTGATTGCCGAGCGTGCCGCAATCATACCCGAGCACATTCATGGCATTGATGACAGGGTGTTTGTCGCCCGCCTTCATGCCCCGCTCATAGGCGATGTAATCGCCAAGCGGGTTGCCCTGGAGGAAGTCGCCGTTATCGACCAGCATCGAGTTGCCGGCTTCGGCGCGTATGGCATCGATCAAGGATGCCGTGCGTGCCAGACCCAACGTGTCGTTCGGCTTATCGGCGTAGTAGTCGTAAGGAAAAACGTGAACGTGGATATCGGTGGTTTCCATGATGCGCAGATGCGCCTGGTTGCCCTCAGCACGCGCCGCAAAAGGATGCAGCATGACGAAGGCGGACGACGCCGCGATGCCGCTTAAGAGAGAACGGCGCGTGATAGGGTGAAGGCCGATAAGGGACGACATGGAAACTCCTGATCTCAAAATACGATGACCTGTCTAAGCGGGGACAAGGTAAAACGAATTGCTGAGGAGTCTACCAGCAAAATGACAGGTGTAGGACGCACGCCACCCTCATGGCTGAATGAGCAAAATTTAATCTTTTGCACCAAGGCCTTGGCCGTCATCACCTCTGTCGATGCGGCATTGAAAGCAATTGTTGCGTGCCGAGCGAACGTGCACATAGGCGATGTCCGGCCTTGCAAGCAGTTCCTGTGCACGAGCGGCGATCTCAGCCGTCGGCGTCACCGCACCCGTGCCATAAACGATGCGGTCGCCCGCATCGTAACCCCGGACGATGTAGTCTGCGCTATACAGCATTGCCGGCGGAACCTGCGCGCCATCATAAGTCCCGCACGCCTCGGCATGAATGAAAATCGGCCCGGTCTCGGCGTAAGGTTGCACATGGCGAAAGGGCCGGTAGGAGACAAGCAGAGCCGAATCACCCTCCCTGATCTGCCCCAGACAGGCGCGGCAGGGCAGGTCCCCGGTAGCGATCATCCGTTCAGGCACTTGGCCGTTCGAATCCGGTTTGCCAAGCCTGATGGCCTCGACATGCTGCTGGGGCAATGCGGTGAATATGATGGTGGTCATGGCGGATCCTCGCTGAGTTGCTTCTTTGTCGCTATGGCTGCCAAACAATCGTCTATCCACCCGTTTCTTGTCGTTAAGCGAAACCAACCCATTGCGTGGACCGTTCTCTTTAGCGATCTATGCTGCGTCCTCGTTCTGGAAAGTTGACGTCAATGCTGCGCAGGTTTCGAACCGTTCTTTCGGTCGCTCTTTTATGTTCTGCCATGCCGGCTGCACAGGCGCAGGTTGCACCTGCGCTTGACGATCTTTCCGACGACCAGCTGCAGCAGACGGTCAATTTTGTGATCGGCAACGCGGTATTTGGCCTCTATCATGAAGCGGCCAAGATGCTGATCTCCGATTTCGGCCTTCCCGATGCGGGGGAAGGTAAGAACACCGCCGACGAGCTTGCCGCGACCATCATGTTGGAAGGCAATCAGGAGTGGCTGGACACGGCCATCGTCAATGCGACCGATAGCTGGTACCTCGCGCGCGGTGCCGGGGAGCTTCCCGAGCACGATGCGCCGCTCTATACGATTCTCGTCCCGAACGTCGTCCGCGACCACCAGATGGCGTGCCTTATGGTCGGCAAGGATAACGAAGGCTATGGCGATCTCGCGGAAATGATGGGGCTGCCAAAGGATGAGTGGAAGGCCTGTGAAGTGGCCTATCCGCAGACCGTGGCGCGCTGGAACGATTTGCTTAAGCCATATGTAAAGACGCCGGGCACGACGAAATTCGTGATCAACTATGAACCCGCACGCGACCCCTTTCTCGACATCTATGCGACGATGGTGAAGGAGTCGAAAGTGCTGGACCTGATCGCCCACGGTTTCAGCGCCTACAAGCTGAAGGGCGAGGTGAAATTGACAGCCAGAAGCTGCGGCCGGCCCGATGCCTATTGGTCTGAAGAACGCCGCGAAATCACCTATTGCTACGAACTTGCCAAATTCCACGGCGAGCTGATCGCAGCCCATCTTCTCGCGACGAATGGCAATCGCGGTGACGCACCTGCGAAGGAAATCCCGACCGCTGTCAAACTCGGTCAGGAACTTTAAGCACTGTCACTCAATCGCCTACAGCGACGTGATAATGACAGGCTGGATGGATCCACCCCCGATACAGGAGGGGGATGCCAACCGGGCGGCTCAACCGCGTCGCGAAATCTCCAGATACTCGCTGTCGGTCAGGGGCTCTACCCAGGCCTCATAGGTACTGACAGGTGAGAAGCCCATCATCTGATAGAGCTGCAACGCGCGTGGATGATCCAGCGTATTGGTGGAGACGGTGACCTTCTTCGGATTATCCTGCCAGATTGAATAGAGCGCCTGGAGCAGGAACCATTTGCCGACGCCGGCGCCGATCGCCTCTTCCATGAGACCGAAGTAAGAAAGTTCGGTCACCTCGTCGCTGCTTCTGTTGAACTCGAAGAAGCCAGCAGGCGAACCGTTGAGATAGAGAACCGTGACGCAGTTCTTAGGGTCATGCAGCACAGCGGAAAGTTCGGCATCGCTCATGCGCATGCGCTTCTGCCAATGCCAGCGCTTGCCGACCCGCCAGTAGAGATAGCGATAGAAATGCAGCGGGATGTTGTGCGTGCGCATGATTGCCGTCTGGATATTGACCGGCACGGGAAGGCTGACCTTCGGTGCGGATGTCATCTCCAACTGTGTGACATGGGCCTTCAGCGGACCGTAGGTGACAGTGGGCAGAGGCTCTGCAGGGCCTGTAACGACGGGCGTATCCTGCTTCGATCCCCATTCCGACCATGACCCGTCATAGAGCGAGTTGTCCGAATGACCGAGCGATTCCAATGCCAGTGTCACAACGGCGGCGGTGACGCCCGAGCCACAGCTGGTAACGACTCGCTTGGAAAGATCGATGCCAGCTTCGGCAATCATCTTGCGGATCGTTGGCAGATCCTTGAAGTGGCCGTTTTCCGAAAAGGCGGTGGCAGGCAGACTGCGGGCACCGGGCATATGGCCGGAACGCATGCCGGCGCGAGGCTCGGCCTCGTCGCCGGTGAAGCGGCCTGCGCCTCTGGCGTCCGCCACCTGCTTTTCGCCCTTATCGACGACAGCGCGCATATCTGAGAATGAGGTGACACGGTTCGCCTTGAACTCGGCGTGAAACTCTGTCGTCTCAATCTGCGGGGCTCCGGTCTCAAGCGGTTTGCCGGCAGCCTTCCAGCCATCGAGGCCACCATCCAGCACATAGACCTTTTCGGCACCCATAACGCGCAGCATCCACCACACGCGTGGCGCGGAGAAGAAGCCTGGGCCATCATAGACTATGATGGTGTCCATCTCGGAGATGCCGAGCTTGCCGACTTCCTCTGCGAAGAACTCCGGCGAGGGCAGAGAATGTGGAAGACCCGTGTCATGATCGGCAATCGCATCCTGATCGAAGAAGACGGCGCCCGGAATATGGCCGGTGGCATACTCCTGCTTCCCGTCGCGCTTATGCGCGGGCAGATACCATGAGGCATCGACGATGCGGAAATGTGGCGTTCCGAGCTGCTGCTCGACCCAATCCGCCGAAACGACGAAACGGCTTTTATCGGTGCTCACGATATTTCTCCCAGAAATCAGGCGGCGTCGGCGGGTTTGCCGAAGCGGATACGGAAACGGCGGTTTTCCTTGCCCTTCTTTTCGATCTTGGCGATGTAAATCTCGCCGACTTCCTGCGTTTCGGACACATGAGTGCCGCCGCAGGGCTGGCTGTCAACCGAAGAATTCTCGCCGATGCAGACAAGGCTGACACGGCCAAGCCCGACGGGTGGGCGAACATGCTTGGATTTGACGATGCCCGGATTGGCCGCCAGTTCCTCGTCGGTGATCCACTGCAGGTAAATCGGGTGGTTCTGCTCCACGAGTTCCATCAGCTTGGCGGTGACATCATCCTTGTCGATGGTCTCCGACATATCGAAATCGACGCGCGACTCCTCCTCGCCAACGGCCGCACCGGTGATCGGCCATGAGCAGACGACGGAGAGAAGGTGGCAAGCGGTGTGCATGCGCATCAGCTTGTAGCGGCGCTGCCAGTCGATGTGGAGGGTCAGCTTTTCCCCGATCTCTGGAGAGGGTTGTCCTTCCAGAGGAACATGGATGATGACGCTTTTGTCCGCGCCGTGGCGGGTCACGCCGAGTTCGATCTTCGAACCATCGGCGCGCTCGAGAAAGCCCGTATCGCCAGGCTGCCCGCCGGATGTGGCATAGAAGCAGGTCTGATCCAGCTCTATGCCACCATCGTCATGCACTGCCGTGACCACCGCTTCGCAAGTTGAAAGATAAAAATCATCACGAAACAGGGCATTCACGGGCATGCTGCATTCACCTCAGACGGTTTCGTACGGAACCGAAATCTCTTTCTTTTCCGTCAGCCAGGCGGGAAGGGGAAGCCCCTTGGATCGCAGGAAGTCCGGGTTGAAGAGCTTGGACTGGTAACGGTTACCGTAGTCACAAAGTATGGTGACGATTGTATGCCCCGGTCCGAGGTCGCGGGCAAGCCGAATTGCACCGGCAATGTTAATGCCGGAGGAACCGCCAAGGCACAGGCCGTCCTTCGTGATCAGTTCGAAGATGATCGGCAGGGCCTCGGAATCCGGGATCTTATAGGCAAAATCCGGTGTAAAGCCTTCGAGATTGGCCGTGATGCGACCCTGGCCGATGCCTTCAGTGATGGAGGATCCTTCAGACTTCAGAACGCCGTTCTTGTAGAACTCGTAAAGGGCGGCCCCCTCCGGATCGGCAAGACCGATCTTGATGTCCGGGTTGAAATCGCGAAGACCGTCCGCGACGCCCGCGAGCGTTCCACCGGAGCCGACGGCGCAGATGAAGCCATCCACCTTGCCATCCGTCTGGTCCCAGATTTCCGGTGCCGTCGTTTCGATATGCGCCTGACGGTTGGCAATATTGTCGAACTGGTTTGCCCAGATCGCTCCGTTCGGATCGGTTGCCGCAATCTGCTTTGCCAGACGCCCGGAGACTTTCACGTAGTTATTGGGGTTGGAGTAGGGCGCTGCCGGCACTTCGACGAGCTGGGCGCCAAGAAGCTTCAGCGCGTCCTTCTTCTCCTGGCTTTGGGTCTCAGGGATGACGATGACCGTCTTGTAGCCAAGCGCGTTGGCCACCAGCGCAAGCCCAATGCCGGTATTGCCAGCCGTACCCTCGACGATGGTGCCGCCGGGACGTAAGAGGCCACGGCGTTCCGCATCGCGAATGATGAACAGCGCGGCACGATCCTTGACCGACTGGCCCGGATTCATGAACTCGGCCTTGCCCAGAATTTCGCAGCCCGTGGCCTCGGATGCTGCCTTGAGGCGGATGAGCGGCGTGTTGCCAATTGCGGTCAGCACGGAAGAATGGATGGTCATGATCAGGCCTTCTGTCCAGTCAGCGATTCAAAGCCGTTATGTCGTTATCTAACAGCCTTGTGACAAGAAATTATCTTCTGACGAAGAGAGTTCCAGCGCAAAATATTACCCATACCGCGGTTATTCACTCTTCTTGATCTGAGAGTAGGCGTTAAGCGCTCGCTGGCGTGCCTCATTATGATCGACGACTGGCTTCGGATAGGTCGTGCCCAATTCGATTCCGGCTTTTTCCAGCACCTGCTTTGGCGCATCGAACGGCTTGTGAATGTACTTGGCATCGACCTTCGAAAGCTCCGGCACGAAGGTTTTGACATAGTCGCCGTCAGGGTCGAATTTTTCTCCCTGAATGATGGGATTGAAGATGCGGAAAAACGGCGAGGCATCCGCACCCGATCCCGCCACCCACTGCCAGTTGCCCGCATTCGAGGCCGGGTCGGCATCCACAAGCGTATCACGAAACCACTTCTCTCCCTTGCGCCAGTCGATCAGCAGATGCTTGATCATGAAGGATGCGGTGATCATCCGCACGCGATTGTGCATGACGCCGTGCTTCCACAGCTGTCGCATTCCAGCATCAACGATCGGATAGCCCGTCATCCCCTTCTTCCAGGCGTTGAAGTTGGCTGTGTTCGTTTTCCATTCGAACGCATCGAAGCTCTCATTCCAGTTCTTCTCGTTGAGCTTTGGAAAGTGGAAGAGAAGATGGTAGCAGAACTCGCGCCAGACGATTTCCTTGCGAAAACGGCTGATGTCGTTCGAGGCGATATGGGACGAAAGGCCTTTGGTAGCATGCCAAAGCTGGGCAGGTGTGATTTCCCCGTGGGCAAGGTGCGGAGAGAGCATCGAGGTTGCAGGCTGTGCCGGGAAGTCACGACCCTTCTCATACCCCTTCAGCGCGCTATCGATGAAATCGTCTAGCCGCTCTTTTGCTCCCGCTTCCCCTGGCGTCCAGACCTCCGAGAAATCCTTGGCCCAATCCGGTTTCGTTGGCAGAAGCTTCCAGCTGTCCAGCTTTTCAGACTTCGGCCAGCTGGATGGCGTTGGTATCTGGCGCGGCTTAGCTGTCGGCTCCGGCGGCTCGTCACCGCCTTCGATGGCACGCCAGAAAGGGGTGTAGACGCGATAGGGTCCACCGCTCTTCGTCGTTACCTTGGATGGTTCGTGCAGAAGGTGACCTGAGAAACTCTCGACCTCACATCCATCATCGCGAAGCTGCTTCTTGAGGTGGCTATCGATCTCCATGCCATCGGGGTCGTACCGACGGTTCCAAAAGATCGTGCTCGCGCCAATGTCACTGATCAGTGACTTGAGGACTTTAGCGGGGTCTCCACTGCGCAGGATCAGGCGACTTCCAAGCTTCTCCAACTGGTCGGAGAGGGCTTTCAGCGAGTGATGCAGCCACCACTCCTGCGCGCCGCCCAAGGGGCCGTTCGAGCCCTGCCGATCCTCGAGAATATACAGCGGGACGATTGCTCCACCATGCTCCCGCGCGGCTGCAAGGGCGCGATTGTCAGAAAGGCGCAAGTCCTTGCGAAACCAAAGAATAATGGGGCTTTCCTGCATCGTCATAGGCGTTCCTTCCGCTTTCATCTGTAACGCGCATAAGGGTGTTTCGCTCCCGTGCAACGACAGTAATACGGTGGCGCGGTACCTATGGTTTTTGAAGGGTAAATTTTGTCAGGTTTTAATCAAAACGGGTGGAACCATATGCTGGACGTGACGTTGGAGGCACGTGAATTGAGTATGGAAGACCCACCAATGATGCTGAATGAAGTAAAATGGGATGCGCCTGTCGTGATCTCCCTGGAGAACGGCGCGCCTCGCACCTTCAACGGCGCTTATGAAGCCTTTGATTTTCTCCAACACGAGTGGCCCAGCCGTCATGGCAAGGCGTATGAGCAGGCGTTGCGCCTCTGCAGAGCATCGCTTCTGGGTAGTGTTTCGGGCGAGATTGCCCGGACCGCTTTCGTTGAGGCGAGCCGCGATGCAAACCGCCTCGTGGAGATGCCTAAGCTCGCATCGTAAGCGATCCGTTTGATCTTCAAGCGAAGAATACCTTTTCAGCCACCCGTCGCGTTCCCGCCGGGTGGCTTTTTGCTGGCCTCTATGGCTTCGGTGGCGGGTTGAGGCGGACGCCCGAGGACACATTCTTGCCGAAAAATTCCGGGCCGGGCCTCGACTTGACCTCAAAAAAATGGTTGCTGAAACGTTAACGCCGACAATCGTTTGGCCGAATGGGACTGAAATGGGGCAGGTTGATCGTGCGCAAAATCCGCTACTCCACCGTTTCCACTGCAATGGGTTTTTGCGCCTTCGCATGGCATGACGGCGGCATCTGTCGTTTCCAGTTGCCCGTTGATCTAGAAGATGACGCCAAGGCGCATCTATTACGCCGCGTGCCCAACGCCGAACATTGCGAACCGGGTGTGGAAGCAAAATATCTGCTGGAAAAAGTGAGAGCCTACTTCACCGGTCAGCGCGTCGAGTTTCATGATACGAAGCTCGATATCGGTCCCCAAAGTGATTTCTTTTCAACTGTTTACGATGCCGTAAGGGCTATGCCGTGGGGAACATCGAAAACCTACGGAGAAATCGCCAGGGAACTGAATGCTCCCCCGCAGGCCGCCCAAATCGTTGGGCAGGCGATGGCAAAAAATCCGCTGCCGCTTCTTATCCCATGTCATCGGGTTCTCGCTGCTGGCGGTAAAGTGGGTGGCTTTTCTGCGGAAGGCGGCGTGAAGACAAAGCAGCGAATGTTAGAGTTGGAAGGTCTTTTCAAAAACAAGCCTAAACTCGAACAGGCTTCGCTATTTTGATAACGCCAAAGGCGATTTCGGGGCATAACATACCCATAATCGCCCATGTCTGGTCAAATTCTCGCTAAATTCGAAGCATAGACGGCTCAACAGCAGCCGCCGTGAGCGAGCCACTTCGCTCCCGGGCTGCCCTACTTTGAATGTGCGCAAGGACACTTCGGCGCGGGCTGGAGCCAGGTGTCCTGTGCTTTTAAAGGGCAAGAGTGTGAGAGTATCTGCGTTTCTTTTGGCTGTCGGGCTTTGCGCCGTGGCCATGACCCCCGCTTCGGCGGGAATGTTGAACCAAGCCGAGCAATATGCCGGTCTTCATGAAGGCAAGAACAACAAGACGCTGAAAGCAATTTTGGGCGTCAATCCTCGTAAAACCCCGTGGTGCGGCCACTTCCTCAGCGTTGTTGCAGAAAAATCGGGGCGCACCCCTCCAAAGTCCTCCGGCTTTGCCAAATCCTGGAAATCATTCGGTTATGCCGTTCCGGTCGGCGCTGCCAAACCCGGTGACGTTGTGGTCGTTCGAAGCGGCAAGCACTACCATGCAGGTATCTTGAAAAGCATGAGTGGCGCCACCGCCCAAATCCTGGGCGGTAATCAGTCCGGTCGCGTACAGGTCTCCAACTTCAGCCGCAAGTCCATCGTCTCGGTTCGTCGTTGACCGAGCTTCCAGTCAGAATGAGTCAATGCACGTCAACACATTCTGTCCATAGCAGGACGACAACCTAAAGAGAGAAGCCAGGGCGAGATAGATATCACCGTGAAGTTCTCTTCGGGTGCGGCGACTATGGCTGTTCGCGGGTGCCTGGAGCGGCATCGCGCTGGTCGTCATCTTCCAAGTCCGTTGCAACGATGAAGGCATCCTCGTGCTGACGTGCCGCTTGTCTGCGCGCTCTGAGGCTTGTCAGTTCGTCGGGATCCAATTCCTGCTGATGCTGGGTCAGATCGCCTTCAGTCTCGAAGCGCGCGACGTCTTCGTCCTTGATGTCGAGATGATTGTTCTTGTGAATCGTCGATTTGTCGTCGGCCATGTTAAGCTCCATCTATTTTGGTTTCGTGATAGGGAAACGGGCAGGGTGCAGCTTCGTTCCTTTTGTCACCGCTCAGGCAAAACATCGGAGTAAGAGCGCAGGAACCAATAAGAGTGCCGATTGTTTTCCCGCTATCTAAAACGGGAGAAGCACCATGGAAGTCGATCGCGAATCCGAAATACGCAACAAGGCCTATGAAAAGTGGGAAAGCGAAGGTCGGCGTGATGGCGACCATGAGCGCCACTGGCAGGAAGCTGAATTGGAAATTGATGCGACCCGCAACACGTCTGTGCTGGGCGTCGAGGATGAGGCTGCCGCCGGTGAATCGCCTGCCGTGATCTCGCTCAACCGCGAGCAGTCGCAAGACAAAGGTCAGGCCAATGACGAGCTTGAAGAAGGCTTGGAAGACACCTTCCCGGCAAGCGACTCGGTGTCCGCTACATCGACAGCGGTTTCCGGCCGCGCTGGCAAGCGTTGAAACCCAGCGTTTTTTCCACAAGCCGGATATGAGAAGAGTTCAAGGCGATCGCTACAGCGGTCGCCTTTTTCATGTGCGATGAGATACCCGCCGGTGAGGGGGCTTAGTGGACGGCTGGCTCCTCATCGCCAAGAAAGCTCCTGATGCCATCTCGCTCACACGTAGCAAGAAACTCCTCCCAGGCGTCCTTGTCTGTGGCGAAGGGCTCGTCCCAGGTCGTCACGTCATCCTCTTCGGAGATGACCTCCAATTGCCAGTCCTGCTGCGTTCCAGCAGGCCGGAAGATATCCACAAGCACAGTGATGCCGTCGTCTTCGAACTCTCCTGAAAACTCGGAATGTTCCAGCTTGTCTTTCTTGGCCATATCAGCCTCCAGCTCCGGTCGGCGCATCGGGCGCCAGATGTTCTTTATATTGGACGGTCTCAGACTGGTCGGTATCGAATTCGCCGGGTGACTTCAAAAGTCGTAAACCTGGACCGCCGGCTGCAGAGGTCTGATTGTCGTTGATGAAGGAAATCCCAGCCTTTTCCAAAGCTGCTCGGAACCTGTCGCCCAATTGAGGATCGGAGCCGCTTTCCCGACTTTCAAAAGACGTTAAAGCAGCATGATCAACACCGGCTGCTTCGACAAGCTTTTCCGGTGCCCAGTCGAGCAGGGCGCGCGCGGCTCTGCATTGCGAAGCGGTGATCGACATATCCGCAGCCTCCATGACGACAAGTGACCGAAGCGTCTGCCTTGATCCTTATTCGTCGTATCGAATATGCGATCTCGTCGCAACGATGAGTAGGCTCAAGACGTTGGATAGTCAGAGATTTTTCAGCGGCATCTTTGGAGAGATATTTTGCTTACAATGCGGTCGATTGTAAAAATGGCTCCCCGGGCCGGATTCGAACCGGCGACCTGTCGATTAACAGTCGAATGCTCTACCGCTGAGCTACCAGGGAACGTGCGCCGCTTTGCGTGGCGTGAGCGGGGTAATACAAACGCTTTGACGATTTGCCAAGCGCTTTTTTCAAAAAAAATGCATTCCTCTTGTTTTATCCACTGAAGGCTCCACGTTTCCGGGCATGACGATGTTGAAAAAAGTTTCCCCAACCCTGTTGAACCGAGGTGATCTGGCGTGAATTTCGGTATTCACCCCAAAACGGGGCGGCTTCACATGGGCAAATGGAGCGTAGCGATGCCGCGCTCGCGTGTTGGGCGCATTGTGATCGGTACGTTGCTCATTATTGGCGGCTTTCTCGGCTTCTTGCCGATCCTCGGCTTCTGGATGGTCCCACTCGGCCTTTTGGTACTATCTCAGGATTTACGCATCGTTCGCCGCAAACGGCGTCAGTTGGCCATCTGGTGGGAATATCGTAAGCGCGCTCGTCAGGCGCGCCGCGGAGGAGAAAAGGACCTCAGGCGCCCGTAAGCGAGTTGCTGAGGCCCTGGCCCGCCCACACGGCCGCATAGGCCAACGCTGCGAAGTAAATCGTCGTCAGCGCAAGAAACAGATAGCCACCCAGCACTGTGGCCCCGTCGCGCTGGATCATCCCTGCAGAGAATAAAAGGATGGCGATCCCCGGCAGGGTATTCGAGAAGGGAATGAAGCCGAGTGGCATCATCAGCAACAGACCGGACACCATAATGGCAATTCCGTTCACCCGGTTCATGATCGCACCGGTTGTCAGGGAAAGTAGGCGTGGGCGAATATACCTGTCCAGCCACGACACGATGTGGATGCCCTTTTGCAGCGCTGGCACAAGGCGCGCCGTCTCCATCTGCCGATCAAGAATGCGTTTGGGCAACCACGGCAGCCGGTTCAGAATGATGGCGAGGCTGATCATGATGATGGCGGCCCCAAATACCGTGCTGACGCCTGGAATGGAAACGGGAATGAGGAAGGGCAGGGAGGCAATGGCGCACATCAGGAGGAGGCCCTGTTCGCCGATAGCCTCCATCAATTCCCGTAAAGTGATCGTCTTTCCGCCAAGCTGATTGATCAGTTTTTGCAAAACGGAACTGAGATTTTCAGACGTATCCTTGAACGCGAAGTCCTGCGTCATGCCTTCTCCCGAAATCAATTAGAACTCCGGGAGTGATATCATTCATGGCCAGAAGTGACTATCCGCAAATGCTCAAAGCAGGTGCGGTGACTGGCATGGATACGGCGTGGGCGATCGAAATCGTCAGTGCGAAACCCACTTGCTGTAGGCACCCAATAAAAGAACAAACATCAAGATGCCGAGAATAAACGGGTTCAGCGAAGTAAAGAAATTAACGTAGTCCATAACTGTCTCCTCCTCAGTATGTCCTCGCATCTTCATTCTACGCCGAATCAATGGAAACGCCAGAATAAAAGCAATTCAGACTGCGATGCAGCAAAACGTCGCGCGCGTATTCATGAAATGCCGATATTTTACCTTTCGCGCCGCAGCATTTTTGTATACCGAGCGTCATAATGTTGCGCCGCATCATTTGCCATCCATGCATTTGGTCGGTATGGCAGGTCACAAGTGGCGGCTTCAAAAACCAGCTGATGCGTCAGAGTGGGACGTGGCTGCGCCTGATCAGTACCAAACTCGCAGGATTGAACGGAGACGAAAAATGCTGAAGGGTCTTTATGCCTGGGCGATGAACCTTGCAGCACGCAAAACCGCCGTCTGGTGGCTAGCGATCATTGCCTTTATCGAAAGCTCGATCTTTTTCCTTCCGGCGGATGTCCTGTTTCTGCCCATGGTTCTGGCAAAGCCCCGCAAAGCGATGTTTTACGCAACGGTTGCGACCGCCGCATCGGTGCTTGGCGGAATTGCCGGATGGTATCTTGGCCATTACGCCTTTGAAAGTGTTGCCCGTCCGCTGCTGGAGTTTTACGGCAAGTTGGATGCGTTCGAGCAGCTGAAGGCCTCGGTTGATTATCAAACAATCGTGCTTTTGCTGATCACGTCAGGCCTCGCGCACCTTCCACCCATCAAGGTGGTGACGATCCTATCCGGTGCTGCGAATATCAGCCTCGGCCTCTTCATCATCACGGCGGTCGTGACGCGCGGCGCTCGCTTCTTCATCCTCGCGGGTCTGTTGCAGCGCTACGGCGAAAGCATCCGGCACTTCATCGAAAAGCGCCTCGGCATGATCGCGACACTCATCGCCAGCGCTTTGATAGCCCTTTATGCCGTCTATATCTTCGTTCGGTGACATGATGCCGACTTGCCCGTTTGTCGGGTGAGAAACGTTCATCTTGATGTCAGCCTCAGCATCTATCCCTCCCGCCAATAGCAGTCGGAAGATGGATATCATGCGCAAAAAACTGATCACCCTGATGGGCGCCGTGGCGGTACTACTGCTAAGCTTCTTCGGCTATCTGGGCTTCCTCCAACTCTCCGGAAACTTCCATGAGGTGCTGGCCGGCGAACTCTATCGATCAAACCAGCCAAGCGCCGAGCAGTTGGCACTTTATGTGAAGCAACACAGCATCAAGACCGTCATCAATCTGCGCGGCGAGAACGACGGATCCACCTGGTACAAGGATGAGGTCTCGGAGTCCAAGGCCCTCGGCGTCCATCACGTTGATTTCGCCATGTCGGCGCGTGAAGCGCTCTCGATGGACAAGGCGGAAGCCCTGGTCGAGATCATGCGTTCGTCACCAAAACCGATCCTCATTCACTGTCGATCCGGATCCGACCGTACAGGCCTCGCCTCCGCCCTCTATCTGGGCAAGATTGCAGGGGTCGATCCTGAGACTGCAGAGAAGCAGTTGTCCATCCGCTATGGTCACCTGAGTGTGCCGGTTGTCTCCGCAGCCTATCCCATGGATGAGAGCTGGGAGCGGATCGAAAACAGTTTAGCGCGGATGTAGGCACGGCAATCAATAGTGTCGTTGCTGCGCCTGGTCGCTCACATAACTTTCACTTTTAGCTTTCCCGCATTTTCAGGTCGGGACCTCACGTCTTTGTTCTGGAGAGGTGTTAGAGCGTTTCCTTGTTAAATAGAAACAGTTCTGTTGGTTCAAACGGAATCGACTGATTGTCCGGAGGGCGCGTGCCGTAGCCAAAGCATACGGCCAAGCCGTCCGGGCAAGCAGGTGGCCCGTTTCAACCAACCCGAAGGGCCGGGCATCTTTCCGCCAGGCTCAAAGGCGATCGGCTCGACCGTACCTTTGGGTATGCCCTTCGCCAATCGCCTTTGCCCTGACGAAAACCTGCTCCGGCAGAACGTTTCTATTTAACAAGGAAACGCTCTAGCCCGTATCGGCCTTCATCTGGCGCCTCAGCCACTGATAGGCGCCCGCATTTCGCCGCAGCACTTTTGTCAGCCGAGAGGGACTATTCTACCAAATAATCTCTCTCGGAATGCCGGGTTAGACTTGCAGGTTTGACATCCAATCATAAAAATATGCGACGTGTTGTGACGCAACGATCCTCAACCCGGGGTGCTTGCCAAACAGGATTCGCCTATGACCAAGTATCAGATGCCCGCCTTGTGTTTCACTGCCTATTGCCTTGTTGTTGGGCTGGCCGTTGTAGTGACCTCGCCGGCTTATGCGGCGGCGGCCGGCGATCGCCGCACGGTATCGGAACCGACCTTACCCACCCAGCTCTGCGCCACGCTCTCACCTCAGCCAGCCGCGCAAAGCGCATCCGCGCAACAGGCGTGGGACACGCAGGGGCTTCAGGCGGCAATCGATGCATGCCCCGCAGGTCAGGCGGTCAAGCTGTCGGCTGGCACCGCTGGCGGTCGATTCGTCAGCGGCCCGCTGACCATTCGTTCCGGCGTCACCCTCTGGCTCGACCGAGGCGTGGTGCTGGCCGCAGTCGCTGATCCTCACGCCTATGACCGAGGCAACGGGACGTGCGGAACGATCGATACGAAAGGGCAGGGCTGTCGCCCCTTCATTCTGTTTGAAAAAACGCAAGGCGCAGCTTTGGTCGGTGATGGCCTTATCGACGGTCAGGGTGGCGCGCTTATGGCCGGCAGCAACGAGACCTGGTGGCAACTTGCGCGCCGCGCCCAAAGCCAAGGAGGCAAACAGAACAATCCACGGCTAATCCAGGTTGATGACGGCGCCGACATCGTTTTCTACCGCGTGACGTTGAAAAATGCGCCAAACTTCCACATCATGCTGAACGGTGTGAAGGGCGCCACACTCTGGGGCGTGCGGATCGACACACCTGCGGACGCGCGCAACACGGATGGCATCGATCCTGCCGGTTCGCAGGACGTGACCATCGCTCACAGCTTCATCCGTGGCGGGGACGACAACATCGCCATCAAGGGCGGAAGCGCTCCGACCCGTTACGTCTCGATTCTCGACAGTCACCTCTATTGGGGTCATGGCCTTTCGATCGGCAGTGAGACCGAATCGGGTGTGAGTGACATACTCGTCCAAAACGTCACCATCGACGGGGCGACGTCCGGATTGCGTATCAAGAGCGATATCAGTCGGGGCGGGCTCGTCAGCGCCATCCAATATGAGAATGTGTGCCTGCGCGGAAATCGTAACCCCATCGACTTTGATACCCGTTACGACAAACAGGCCCATGGCTCTGACATCCCGGTTTACCGTGACATTCTGCTGCGCAGTGTAACGGGCGAGACAGGGACGCTGGTCCTCCGCGGCTATGATGCCGCCCATCCGATCTCAGCGACGTTTGACGGTGTGCGTTTCGATCCGAACGTAAGCTGGCAGATCGAGAACGCCACCCTATCTGTTGGCCCGGGCGGCATCACACCTGCGCCACCCGTAGAGGTGTCGTCTGTTCCCCAGCCTTCGGCTCCATCGGACAAAGCAGCTCCACCCAATTGCGCGGGACGCTGGCTGGATTTTCCATCAGCGAACTGACCCGCCGGTCTCCCTACAGCAAACAATGATTTTCGGTGTTTTGTCCTGCGGACTTGATTTTTAGGGTTGCGTGCGAGACGCCTTCTATATAAACGCGTCTCTTGTGTCGGAGCGTAGCGCAGCCCGGTAGCGCACTTGACTGGGGGTCAAGGGGTCGCAGGTTCAAGTCCTGTCGCTCCGACCATTTTTGAGGTTCTCCCCAAGCCTCGATATTTCTGAGAAAAGCCTTGGCATCAGCCATTTGACGATCTTCGCATGGAGACGGCGCAGCTGATTATTCTCACGCAGCTGCCTCTCAAGCGCTCATTTTTGAATTTTCTAATGGAACGCTCAAGCGGGACGGCGTGTTACTCTATCGTAAAAAGGCGAGGCGTCGCTGGGCGTGCTTTGCAAGAGATGGAGAGAAAGATGAACAGCATTATCTATATCGTCGGTCTGGTTGTCGTCGTTGGCATGGTCCTGTCTTTCGTCGGCTTAGCCTGACAGGACAGGCGTCTCGTATTTGAGGTGCCGATATGCGCGAGGTAGCGCAGCAGGACAGTGTGCTGCGCCCCTCCCGAAGACGATCAGTTCTCCTGCACGGACACGCCGTTTGGTCCGATGTTCATTTCGATACCCTTAGGCTTCGACTCTTCGTGCCACACATAGATACCAAGAGCGGCGACGAGTACGACCAGCGCGCCAATGATGAAGTAGAGATTGTTAGACCGCGTCATTCGGATTTCCCCTGAAAATGAAGATGTACGGCGGATCAACGCGGAAAATCCTGCCTGGTTCCACGGGGAGGTGGTAATCGGTTACAGGTCCATCAATAGGCGTTTTCCGATTTTAGCAAACGGATCGGCGTCAGGAAGAGAATCTTGAGGTCGAGCCAAAGAGACCAGTTTTCAATATAGTAGAGATCGAACGCGGTGCGTTGCTTGATCTTGTCGCTATTGTCGATCTCGCCGCGCCAACCGTTGATCTGCGCCCATCCGGTAACGCCCGGCTTGACCTTGTGGCGGGCGAAGTAGTGTTCCACGACTTCGGTATATTTCAAGTCGCCCGTCTGCGCATGGACGGCATGGGGTCTGGGGCCGACGAGGGATAGACCTCCCGCCAGCACGTTGAAGAGCTGAGGCAATTCGTCCAGCGAGGACTTGCGCAAGAAACGACCGACCGGCGTGACGCGCGGATCATTCTTGGTTACCGCCTTCACAGCACTCGGGTCGCTCATCTCCGTATACATCGAGCGAAACTTCCAGACATTAATCGTCTCGTTGTTGAAACCGTGGCGTTTCTGCTTGAAGAACACCGGACCTTTGGAGGTCGTTTTGACGGCGATCGCGGCCCCGATCATCACGGGCCAGAGCAGGAGAAGGGCGATGACACTGAACAGGATATCGAACACCCGTTTCGCCACGCCGTCCCAATCCCGGATGGGCTTGTCCACCACGTCGAGCATCGGCACGCTGCCATCGCGCGAATAGGAGCGGGGCCGGAAACGCAATTTGTTGGCATGGGCCGCGATGCGGATATCGACAGGCAGCACCCAGAGCGTTCGAAGAAGCTCCATGATGCGCGCTTCCGCACTGGTGGGAAGTGCGATGATCAGCATGTCGAGCTTCGTCATGCGGGCGAACTCGACCAGTTCGGCAAAGGTGCCAAGCTTCGGATAGCCAGCGACGATCTCTGGTGAGCGGGCACCTGTGCGATCGTCGAAGATGCCGCATATCCGGATGTCGTTATCGTGTTGCTCCAGAGAGCGTATCAAGTCTCTTGCCGCCTGGCCGCCACCAACGATGACGGCTCGGCGCTCCATCACACCGTTGCGGCCCCAGTGACGAATGACGAGACCGACGATCGATCTTTCCAGAAGAAGAAAGACCGACCCCGCCGCAACCCACCAAGCAAAGCCAGCCCAGGAGTACCCCTCCTCGCTTAGCAGCATTTGCATTGCTCCGGCTGTCACGCCACATGCGGTGAGAAATGAACCCACGATGCGCGCCGCCATCGCCAGAGGGCGACGCAGCGAGGGAAGCTGGTAGGTATCGGTGAGCTGAAGCAGAAGGGCGGTGAGACCCGCGTTGAAGAGACAGGCGACGACGAGCGCCAAATGAGCGCTCCAACTGCCGGAAATCTCCATGCCATTGAGGGCAATCGAGATGATGGAAAGGCCGACGAACTCGAAGACGCGCAACTGACCGATGACCATATTCGGTGAGTGGCTGGTATCGCGAAGTTGGTTGGCGATCTGTCGGGCGAAGGGATTGAGGGTCGGTTGACCGCCGTCTCCTTTACGTGCTGCCTTTTGATAGAGTTGCAACCGCACGACATCGAGATCGGAGTTGCGTCCGTCTCTTTCTTGATCGCCCATGGACTTATCCCACCATCATTACGAGATATGGATAAGCTACAGATAATAAAAGAAGCGTTGACGATTTCCACATGAAAATCGCTTTGCGCACTCGGTTTGACTGCAGCGCCCAAAGGAATTGTCAGGCTGCTGCAGCAGTAATGGGGGCGGGATACGCAATACCAGTTTACCCGCAACTATGGACAGAAGCTTGAGGCTGCCCGATCGGCGCCCGCTGCTTTTGCCGCTGAACTTGAAATTCTGGCTTTAGCTATGATGAAGCCAGAGAGCGCTGTGACGCAATGTCGTCAAAAGAAACGTTCCCGCACATAGATGGTGTCGCCGGCCAGGACGGGTGCTGAGATCAGCACGCGTCCGGTATTGACATCGGCATTGAGCTTGCGCGTCACATCGACATCGCGCTGATTTGCGCGTGACGTGAAGCCACCCGCAACGGCTATGGCGTTTTGTATCGTCATGCCCGGTACGTAGGAGTACTGTCCGGGTCTGCCCACTTCACCCATGACGAAGACCGGGCGATAGCGATCGACCTCGATGCTGACGTCTGGATTGCGCAGATAGCCTTTGCGAAGCTGCGCTGCGAGCGCTGCTTCGACTTGCTTGGCTGTTCTGCCGCGTGCGGGGATTTGTCCAACGAGAGGAAAGGCGATGTAACCCGCTTGGTCGACAGTGTAGGTGTTTGTGAGGCCGGTTTGGTCGAAAACGGTGACGCGCAACCTGTCGCCGCTATCCAGGCGATAGGGCTGCAAGGCGGCTGCATTGATGGCCGAGGGCGCCGGTTGATACGCAGCGCAACCACCAAGCGTCATTGTGGCAGCAAGGGCAAAAGCCGATATCAAACGTGGGATGGCGAAATTCATTCGCAATCAGGCTCCGGGACATTTCTTGACCCCAGTTATCCGTTCGTCATGGTTAATTCCCGGTAAAGAAAACTTTTTTTGGAGGAATTTCGCTTAAGCGCATCGCGATGCCCTCGTGGTGCGTAGGGTTTAACGCTTGTGTTACTGCAGCACGGTTAGAAAGGAAGAACGGTGGCGGCACTGCTGAAGCTGCCGGCGATGAGGAAAAGAAGACGCCATGAACGCGAACGACAATGCGACCGAACCCCAGGATGATCTTAATCCTCCATCTGCCGAGGCGGGTCTTCCGATAGCTTACGTCGCTGACCTTCTCGTCATGCCAGGTGCCAAGCCCATTGCCGTCGTCGCGTCCCCCAGTGGGACCGATGGATCGACGGCCACCGTTATGCTGGCAAGAGCGATCGCCGAACTGGCGCGATCCGTGGTGCTTGTGGACATGACGGCGACAGGTGCGCCGTCGCGGCTGATGGTAACGGACGAAACGCTGCCGGGTATTATGGACCTGTTAACGGGCGATGCAGCCTTCGGCGAGACCATCCATCGCGACCGGCTCTCCACCGCGCATATCGTCCCGCAGGGCGTGGGCTCAGGACACCGCGTCAGTGGTGTCCTCGACCGGCTTCTGATGGTACTTGGGGCATTGTCGGGAAGTTACGACACCGTGCTGCTTGAGTTCGGCGCAGCCGATCCAACCGAGATTTCCCGCATCCTCAAATATATCGATGCGGATATCGTTCTTTCTGTTCCCGATGCCGACCCTGTTGTCCTCCGCGAAGCGGAGACATCGTTCCGCGCAAGCGGTCACAGTCAGATCATTCCGATGGTATTGGCAGCGAGAAGCGTCTCGGGTCGCACAGCTTAGGCCTGAAAGATCTGCTCGTCAGCGCAAGCGCCTATTTCTGCCGTTTCGGGCCAGCCATCCATTTGATGATCAACATTGCCGGCAAAACCCACAGCAGGCCGGACAGCACAAAGTAGCCGAGGTGAATCCACCAGGGAGAATTGGCAAGCGTTGCGGAAGCGAAGGCCGTCGCAACAACCGCGTATGTCACGACCAGCATAATGATGACGATGGTGCCGATGAATGATCTGAGGCGGGGATGCATGGCTGGATGTCTCGTCCGTCGCTGACTCGTAAGACCCCTGTATAGCAGCGCTGCTTGAAAACGGAATCGTTTTCACGAGCAGCATGACCGCGACCCGATGCCGCAAAGGCCAACCCCTTGTTTTGCCCATCCGGTTAAGGCAAACCAATGTTAGGAATTGTGGAGTGTCAAGAATGCGATCCGATACGGTGGCGAGGGCGGATGCCTCTGTCGAAAAACGGGTGAAAACCGCTTTGCAGGCGCAGGAAAGCAACCGAAGGCTCTTGCGGATCTGGCTGCGTGTCGTGCTCTTCACGCTGTTCTGTCTGGTACTCGTGGGGGGTGCCACCCGTCTGACCGAATCGGGTCTGTCGATCACGGAATGGAAGCCCATCCACGGCGCCATCCCGCCCTTGACCGTTGCCGAGTGGGAAGAGGAATTCCAGCTTTACAAGCGCATCCCGCAATATCAAGAGATCAACCGCGGCATGTCGCTGGACGAGTTCAAGACCATCTTCTGGTGGGAATGGGCGCATCGTCTGTTGGCGCGGACCATCGGACTGATTTTTGCCCTGCCGCTTGCCTATTTCTGGCTGACAGGGCGGATCGAGAAGCGACTGCGCCTGCCGCTCGTCGGCCTTCTGGCGCTTGGCGGTTTTCAGGGTTTCGTCGGTTGGTGGATGGTCTCATCCGGCCTCGTCAATCGTACCGATGTGTCTCAATACCGGCTCGCGACCCACTTGACGATTGCCTGCTTGATCTTCGCGGGCTGCATGTGGATATTGCGCGGCCTTTCCTTTCATTCTCCAGAAGCGTCGCACGAGCGCGAGGGCAGGGGATTTGCTGCCCTCCTGGCGGTGCTCTGTCTTTTCCAGATCTATCTCGGCGCGCTGGTCGCCGGCCTCAATGCCGGCCTCTCCTACAACACTTGGCCGCTGATGGACGGCTCTCTGATTCCGGGCGATCTTTTCATCCAGCAACCCTGGTGGATCAACCTTTTTGAGAACCCGAAGACGGTGCAATTCGTCCACCGAATGGGTGCCTACACGCTCTTTGCCGCCACGCTCTGGCACATGTTGAGCCTCTGCCGCAGGCTACCGAACACACCACATGCGAGGCGTTCCGTGCTGTTCTTTGTCCTGGTCTGTGTGCAGGCGAGCCTCGGCATCACCACGCTTCTCACCCATGTGGATATCCATGTGGCGCTCGCCCATCAGGGCATGGCGCTGATCGTCCTTGGTTTCGCCATCGCCCACTGGCGTGGCTTCATCGGGGAGTATCCTACGCCGGTGACGATAGAAGTCAGGGACTGAGATCGCTCAGTAAGCCGCGCGCAACGGTGAGAAAGGCGAGGCGCTCCAAAGCGTTCTTATTCTCATCCAGCACATCACCATCCTCAAGGGACCAGCAGATCGATACTCCCGCATGGGCAATGGCGTAGCGCAGGATTTTTTCTTTCGAGCAGTTGAGCGTTTCTGAAAAAACCTCACAGAGCCTTTTGATCCGTTGCGGATCGAGGATGTCCGGCAGCGCATTCAGCGGATTGCCGAAGATATTCGCGACCTCATAGGCTGGATCACCGACAAGCCCCTGGGGATCGATTGCCAGCCAACCGCGTGGTCCGCCCGTCACGATGTTGTCGTGATGCAGGTCTCCATGAAGCGGTTTTACAGTCTCCTGACGAGCGAGCAGTTCCCGAATTATCTCGGCACTATACCGCAGAGGCTCGCGCAGGCGTTCATGGCTTTCCGTCTCGGCGCGGACAAAGAGAGAGCGGAAATGCTGGTCCAACGTTGTGAGCCCACCGGGAGATCCTGCCGTCGGCGCGTGGAGCTTTTGGAGAACCTCGCAGATGATCGCATTCGTGGCGTCCTCTCCATGCTCAAGACGGTAAGTGCGAAGTGTCAGATCACCCGCGTCCTCCAGCAGGCATTCCGTATCGTTTTTCTGCAAAAGGCGCACAGCACCTTGGCCCTGCCGCCACTCCAGGAAGGTCATGCCGGGACGCTCGCCCATTCCCCGCGGCTTCAATCGCTTCAAGATCGCTGACGACCCACCATCCGTCAACGTCACACGGTGGACGATGCTGCTCGCTGTATCGGCAAGAAAAAAGGCGGAGGAAATGCTCCACCGCCTTTTGATCTCATCCGGAATATCGGACGTGACGACGCTCTCGCTCATGCAGACAGCATCAGTTCCATGTTCTGAACAGCCGCACCCGATGCACCCTTGCCGAGATTATCGAGAACCGCGACGAGGTTGATGTGCTCTGCATTGCCGAAGACGTAGAGCTTCATAATATCCTGATTGGCGAGCTCTTCTGCATCGATACGCGCGACCGACTTGCTCTCCTCCAAAGGCACGACCTTGACGATGTCCTGCCCGGCATAATGCTGGGTAAGGGCGGCGTGAACCGTTTCCACAGTCGTACCATCCTTGAGTTGGGCGGCAAACAGCGGAACCTGAACGATCATGCCCTGCGGGAAGCGACCGACCGATGGCGAAAAGAGCGGAGCGCGATCCAGAAGCCCGTGGTTCTTCATTTCCGGCACGTGCTTGTGCTTCAGGGTCAGACCGTAGAGGAAGTTGTTGGCGCTGATCGCATCCTCGCGGCTTTGATCTTCCATCTGCGCGATCATCTGCTTGCCGCCGCCGGTATAGCCCGAAACAGCGTTGACGCTGACGGGATAGCCGTCCAGCAGGATGCCTGCGGCACGCAAGGGACGGATGAGGCCGATGGCGCCGGTAGGGTAGCAGCCGGGATTGGCAACGAAGCGGGCAGAGCGCACCTTCTCAGCCTGATCCCTATCCATTTCGGCAAAGCCATAGGCCCAGTCCGGGTGGATACGGAAAGCGGTCGAGGTATCGATGATCCGAACCTTGTTGTTGCCGGAAACCATGGAAACAGCTTCCTTGGACGCATCATCCGGCAGGCAGAGGATCGAGATATCGGCGCTGTTGAGCATATCCTCGCGCATGGACGCGTTACGGCGCTCGGCTTCGGGAATGGACAGCAGCTCGATATCGCGGCGGTCGGCCAGGCGCGTGCGGATCTGCAAGCCCGTAGTGCCGTGTTCGCCATCGATGAAGATTTTCGCTGCCATGTCCTTGACCTTACATTTTCAATATGTTGTCGGAGTTTTCAGACTCGATTTGTTAGCCCGCGGGATGCATATCAGGTTGATATCGCAAGCCGCTCGGCGCGCAGCCCCAGCATATACATCGCAACCGTTGCCCCGGCAATGGCGGTGATGTCCGCGTGGTCATAGGCAGGCGCCACCTCCACCACATCGGAACCGCGAATGTCGAGCTCTCCAAGGCCGCGCAGGACAGAAAGAATTTTCGCGCTCGATGGTCCACCAGCCACGGGTGTGCCGGTGCCGGGCGCAAAGGCCGGATCGAGGCAATCGATATCGAAAGTCAGATAGGCCGGGAGACCGCCCGTATGCTTGACGATCAGCGAGGCGATGTCGCTGGCGCGCATCTCTTCGACCTCGTAGCCATAAAGGATCTTGATGCCGCAATCTTCCGGCGCATGCGTGCGAATGCCGATCTGGATCGAACGATCCGGATCGATCAGCCCATCACGCACGGCGCGCACGACGAAGGAGCCATGATCGATGCGCTTACCATCATCGAACCACGTGTCTTGATGTGCATCGAACTGCACCAGCGCCAAAGGACCGTGTTTCGCCACATGCGCTTTCAGAAGTGGCCAAGTGATGAAGTGATCGCCACCGAGCGTCAGGAGATAATCGCTGTCGGCGATGATCTTGCGCGCCTCCTGTTCGATGGTCTCCGGCGTCTGCCAATGATTGCCGTAGTCGAGCAAGCAATCGCCGTAGTCGATCGTCGGCATGGTCTCGAAAAGATCGCGGCCAAACGGATACTGTGGATCGTTGTCGAAAATGGCCGAGGCGCGACGGATCGCCTGAGGCCCGAAACGAGCGCCAGGGCGATTGGATGTGGCCGCATCGAAGGGAACGCCCCAGACCACGGTCGAAGCGTCTTCCAGGTTCTTGCTATATCGACGACGCATGAAGGAGAGCACGCCCGCATGTGTCGGATCGCTGGCCGCCGAGGTAAGAGACGGTGCAGTGAAGGCGTGATCGATCGTCTTTTTAGCCATTGCTCATCTTTCCGTGAAAATCTCGAGAATAGTCAATATCGCATTAAACTGTTCGGGATAAGGTGGCCTCGTGGTAAACACCTCGTAAAGAATAAATCGGAAAGTATATCTGGCAGCTTGGCCGTGGTGTTCGGGTCCTTCCGTCTCCGGCATTTCCAGTACAGCCATGCATATTGGCCGATCATCCCGGCGCGCCGGGGATGATCGGAACTGCGCATGGCTCTGTGGCAGCCGGGTTTGGAAGCCTAGCTATAAGCAACGTTACATGTGGTTTTTATGAACTATCGACCCGAAATTGACGGTTTGCGCGCCCTGGGATTACTGGCCGTCATTTTTGCCCATGCCGGATTTGCCGCCTTTGATGGCGGCTATATCGGTGTTGATATCTTCTTCGTCATCAGCGGCTATCTGATCACCAAGGTAATCCTGCACGAATATGCGGAAGGGCGTTTTTCGATAGGTCGTTTCTATGCGCGCCGGGTGCGCCGCATTCTTCCTGCACTCTTCTTCGTCCTGCTCTGTACTATACCCTTTGCGTGGATGTGGCTGCTGCCGGACGCCTATGAGCAGTTTTCCAAGAGCCTGATGGCGGCAACGCTCTCGCTTTCCAACATCTACTTCCTGCGAAATACCGGCTACTTTTCTCCAGAGACGGCAGAAGTCCCGCTGATCCACACATGGAGCCTCGGTCTTGAGGAGCAGTTCTACCTGCTTTTTCCGCTGCTCTTTCTGTTCCGGCTGAAGGTCAGGACGATCTTCTCGGTCGTCCTCGCTCTCGCGCTAGGCAGCCTGTTGTTGAGCGAAGCCGGTGCGCGCTTTTTTCCTGTCGCCAATTACTATCTGTTGCCAACACGCGTTTGGGAAATTCTCCTCGGCTCCGTCTGTGCATTCCATGTCTTTGGCAAAGACCGGCGGACAAGCGATGTTATCGCGGCGGCTGGGCTGCTGCTGGTGATTCTGTCGATCTTTCTGTTCGACTCTTCGCTCAACATTCCCTCGCTGGTGGCTCTGCTCCCGACCGGCGGCACAGCTCTTGTTCTCCTCTTTGCCTCGCAGACCAGCATTGTTGGACGCATCCTTGCCTTTTCCCCCTTGGTTTGGCTTGGTCGGATCAGTTTCAGTGCCTATCTCTGGCATCAACCCGTCTTTGCTCTCTGGCGCATCCGCAGCCCCGAACCGCCATCGACGATCGTCATGTGCGGATTAATCGGTCTCGTTCTGCTGCTCTCGGCTTTGAGCTGGTACTTCGTCGAACAGCCATGTCGCGGGCACCGCGTTCGCTTTGCCAAAATTGCTTGGACGGCTTGCGCACTTGCTGTCGGGCTGGTTGGTTTTGGCGCTTGGGGCGACGTGAAAGAGGGGCTGCCATCCAGGCTTCCGAGCAATGTAAGGGAGTTTGTCGGGCGCACCACATGGAACGACAACTGTCTCTTCCAGAAGGAAGACGGGCTTCCGGCGCTTCCCAGTATGGAATGCATGTTCAATATTAGCAGCGGCCGGACGATTGCGGTCTGGGGCGATTCCATCGGAGCGTCGATTTCTCCGGCCTTGCAGGAGGAATTCAAGCGCCGGAACATCGGTCTGGTACAACTCACCCATGGCTTCTGCGCACCGATCCTTGGGGTCTCCGTCGCAAGAGACGAGGGTGCTGCCAATTGCGAGGAATTCAACAGGCGCGCATTGGATTATCTTGCTGCCAGCAATGTCGAAACTGTTATTCTGTCGGCCTCCTGGAGCAGTTTCCTGGCTGCGCCTTACATGCAGATCGACAGCGTAGAATACCCAAATGAGGCGATCCCGCTTCAAGCCGTTTCGGACAATCTTCGTGAGACGGTTCAGCGGCTGGAGGCGACCGGCAAACAAGTCGTGGTCATTTATCCGGGCCCGCGCTTCGAAAAGCCGCTGGTGGACGTAATGGCCCTGCGTATGCTGCAAGGCGATCCTGCGCCGAGCTTTGAGCTTTCGAAAGCAGATCTTGAGGTGAATACCAGTCGCGCCTATCAGGTCCTGAATTCAGGTCTGCCTGAGGACGTCAGCAAGGTGCTGCCGGAGCAACTTTTCTGCGATCCTACGTCAAAGGGAGGATGCTACTTCGGCTTGGAGGGCGTTGCCTATATTGCCGATCGCGGGCACTATACCAGGGCCGGGGCCGAACGAATTGCCGCCGCGGTTGCGGATGAGCTTTTCGGTGCTGACGGAATAACGGGATCCATACCCTTGCCGCTCAACTGAGCATGTCTGGTAAACTGTGAAGCGGTTCTGCGATACGACACTTCGGTTCGCAGTCTCATCACTGCTAAGGGATCAATCCCAATAGAAAAAGGCGGAGCCGAGGCCCCGCCTTTTCGATATTGTGTATTCCAGAAGCGATTAGCGCTTGGAGAACTGGAAGCTACGGCGAGCCTTGGCCTTACCGTACTTCTTACGTTCAACAACGCGGCTGTCGCGGGTCAGGAAGCCACCCTTCTTCAGAACGGAGCGCAGGCCCGGTTCGAAGTAGGTGAGAGCCTTGGACAGGCCGTGACGAACGGCACCGGCCTGACCCGAGAGACCACCACCGGCAACAGTTGCAATGATGTCGAACTGACCTGTGCGTGCTGCTGCAACGATCGGCTGCTGCAGGATCATCTGCAGAACCGGACGTGCGAAGTAGGCAGTGAAGTCACGGCCGTTGATGATGATCTTGCCGGAACCAGCCTTGACCCATACGCGGGCTACGGCGTTCTTGCGCTTGCCGGTCGCGTAGGAGCGACCGAGAGTGTCAACCTTGCGGACGTGTACGGGAGCCGAAGCTTCCGATGCCGGGGCGAGGTCTTTCAGGGAGGAAAGATCGGCCATTATCAGGCGCTCCTTACGTTCTTCTTGTTCAGCGATGCAACGTCGAGAGCGACAGGCTGCTGTGCTTCGTGCGGGTGGTTCGAACCAGCGTAAACGCGAAGGTTCTTCATCTGGCGACGACCGAGCGGACCACGCGGGATCATGCGCTCGACGGCCTTTTCAACGACGCGCTCCGGGAAGCGACCTTCGATGATCTGGCGAGCCGTACGCTCCTTGATGCCACCCGGGTAACCGGTGTGCCAGTAGTACTTCTTGTCGGAATACTTCTTGCCGGTGAAGACAACCTTTTCCGCATTGATGATGATGACATTGTCGCCGTCATCGACGTGGGGGGTGTAGGTTGCCTTGTGCTTGCCGCGCAGGCGGGTAGCAACGAGGGTGGCGAGACGACCAACAACGAGGCCTTCGGCGTCGATGATGACCCACTTCTTCTCCACCTCAGCGGGCTTCTGAACGAAAGTAGACATTCTTTTCACTTTCTTTTGGACCCGTCATCCAGCTGTTGCCAGATCAGATGCGGGCGTTTCTTGTTGCTTGATTTTGGCCGCATTTGCGCGTGCCGGAAGACATGTATTCCATGAGAATTCAGTCTGGCGCGCTTATAAGCGGTGCGCTCCAAACCGTCAACAGGCGCGAAAACGCAAGCCCCAAAAATACAATAAGAAAATCATATAGTTATCAATGTGGTTTTATAATACCACATAAAATCATGCCGGTCTCAGCCTAACCGCATGATGAGAACGCCCGCTGCGATGATGCCGCCGGCGACGTAGCGCCAGATGCTGGCCTTCTCTTTCAGCAGGAAAACCGAGATCAGGATGGCGAAGAGAATGGAGGTTTCACGCAGTGCAGCGACGACCGCCACCGGCGCCTGTGTCATGGCCCACAGCGCAAGTCCGTAGGACAAGATCGAACCGCCGCCACCGGCAAGCCCCCGCCACCAATGGCGCTTCACATGCTGTACGACCGGGAGATAACCGCGTTGATAGAAGGCATAGGAGAAGAGGAGGACGGGCGGGAGGAGGGACATCCACAGCGTATAGGAAATGGCGTTGCCAGACGTGCGCGCACCAACACCATCCACAAAAGTATAGCCTGCGATGACCACGGCATTGGCGAGCGCCAGCAGGATGGCCTGTCGACCGCCACGGCGTGCTTCGAATGCGAGGGTTAGGATTCCCCCCGAAATGACAGCGATACCTGCGAAGGCCGCGGTACTCAGCCTTTCATCGAGAAACAGGCTGCTGCTCGCGGCCACGATCAACGGTGCAACGCCGCGCATGACGGGGTAGACGAGGCCAATATCGCCGACAGTGTAGGCTGCTGCGACCAGCCGGAAATAGGCGAACTGCAGGAAGGCTGACGCGAAAAGAAAGGGCAGGGCGACAAGCCCGGGAAGGGGTAGGAACGGCAGGAAGGGAACACAACAGATGGCTGCACCCGCAGCAATCAACGACGCATCCAGCGCTTTATCCGATCCGGATTTGACAAGGGCGTTCCACGAGGCATGCAGCAGGGCGCCCAGAAGAACGAGCAGCAGGACATTAAGGGACACGAGCGACTCACAAAGCGGCTGGATAAAATGCAAGTCTAAAGCATGTCACGCAAAAGTGTGCAGCGGTTTTGCGATCATGACATGCGAAGGGAAGGGTCATGTCACGCAAAAGTGTGCAGCGGTTTTGCGATCATGACATGCGAAGGGAAAGGGCATGTCACGCAAAAGTGTCGAGGGGCGGCGGCCAGGACATGCGTCAGGAAGACAGCTTGCTGTATCGTCCACAGCGCTATGATCATCACGCACCGGTGGTGCCGATTGAAGCCAAGTGCGGGGAGAGACGGAACATCCCATCGTCCTTATCTATTGCGCGATACGAATTGCAGTGATCTGATTTTGATCAATCTCCGCCGACGTAGGAGACCTCAATAATTGCAATCTGTGGATGTTTATCGCGCTAGATATCCTCGCGAGAAAATGCCGATTTTCCTAAAAATCCTACTTTTGTTGAAGCGCAAACGTTTCAGATTAGGATTTGTTATAAACACGACGTAAATTGCCAATGTAACTATAAGTAGTTACTAAAGTGATGGTGAACGAAGTTCGAACAAAGGCGGTACGATCAGGCATTTACTTTGTTGCCGCTTAAAAGGGCATTGGGTGATGCAAATTTACGCATCCTTTTTTGCGGCCAGGAATTGACCCTTTTGTCCATTACAATTCGAGTTATGGCTGGATCAGCCGCTAAAAGGAGGACGACAATCATGGATCATGACAATTACGCCGATGAGGACATCCGTCGCATTTTGACTGATACGAAAACCATCGCGCTGGTCGGCGCTTCGCCGAATTCCGCACGCCCCAGCCACGGCGTCATGTCGTTTCTTCTTTCGAAGGGTTACAAGGTTTTCCCGGTCAATCCGGGCCAGGAGGGTAAGGACATCCTTGGGCAAAAGGTCTATGCCAAGCTTGCCGATATTCCTGAGCCGGTAGACATGGTCGATGTTTTTCGCGCATCGGAATATCTGTCCAGCGTCATGGAAGAGGTGATCCACATGTCGCCGCGCCCGAAGGTTGTCTGGGCGCAACTGGGCGTGAAAGATCATGACGCGGCGGCAAAGGGGGAGCATTACGGCGTGGAAGTGATCATGGATCGCTGCCCGGCCATTGAGCATCCTCGTCTCAATATCGAACGATAGTTAGGATAAGTCGCACTTATCATTCGCCCTCGAAGCGATATGATCCTCTGTGCTCGTTTAAAAAAAACAGTCGGAGGGACACCATGTCAGACCATACGCCGGGCTTTTCCACCCTTGCCATTCACGCCGGTGCGCAGCCAGACCCGACCACTGGTGCGCGCGCCACGCCGATCTACCAGACGACCGCTTACGCGTTCCGTGATTCCGACCATGCGGCAGCGCTTTTCGGGCTGAAGGAATTCGGCAATATTTACACACGCATCATGAACCCAACGCAGGCGGTTCTGGAGGAGCGCGTTGCCGCCCTTGAGGGCGGAACCGCGGCGCTCGCCGTGGCGTCGGGTCACGCAGCACAGTTGCTGGTCTTTCACACGCTTCTGCAATCCGGAGACAACTTCGTGGCCGCCCGCCAGCTTTATGGCGGCTCGATCAACCAGTTCGGCCACTCCTTCCAGAACTTCGGCTGGCAGGTGCGCTGGGCGGATGCCGCCGATCCTGCGAACTTCGAAGCCCAGATCGACGAGCGGACGAAGGCAATCTTCATCGAAAGCCTCGCCAATCCGGGCGGCACATTTGTCGATATCGCGGCCATTGCAGAGGTAGCGCATAAGCATGGCTTACCGCTGATCGTCGACAATACGATGGCGAGCCCATACCTCATCCGGCCGATCGAACACGGTGCCGATATCGTCGTTCATTCGCTGACGAAGTTTCTCGGCGGCCATGGCAATTCCATGGGTGGCATCATCGTCGATGGTGGCACGTTCGACTGGTCCGCGTCGGACAAGTTTCCGGCCCTGTCGCAACCACGCCCGGAATATTCGGGCGTCGTCCTGCACCAGACCTTCGGCAACTTCGCCTTTGCCATTGCCACACGCGTTCTTGGGCTTCGCGATCTTGGCCCTTCGATTTCTCCCTTCAATGCCTTTTTGATCCTCACCGGCATCGAAACGCTGCCGCTGCGCGTCCAGCGCCATTCCGACAATGCGCTTGCGGTTGCCAGATGGCTGAAGGCACATTCGAAGATCGGTTGGGTGCATTATGCCGGGCTGGAAGAGAGCGATAATCACGCTTTGCAACAACGCTACTCGCCAAAAGGGGCTGGGTCCGTCTTCACCTTCGGCGTGAAAGGTGGCTACCAAGCGGGGAAATCGCTGGTGGAAGGATTGCAGCTCTTCTCGCATCTTGCCAATATCGGCGACACCCGCTCTCTCGTCATCCATCCTGCATCCACCACGCATGCTCAGCTGACGCCCGAGCAGCAGGTTGCCGCAGGTGCCGGTCCAGACGTGGTGCGTCTCTCTATCGGCATCGAGGATGTGAAGGACATCATCGCCGATCTGGAGCAGTCGCTGGCAAAAATCTGACGAGTCAAAGTAGCTGAGAAGCAACAATCTGAAAGGATAAGATCGCCGATGGCCCTCACACTCAATTTCCAGCCGGACGGCGATCTTTCCAACATCCAGCCGGAGGAGGGTGCTCCGGCGCCAGACCGGCTGATTGCGGGTGATCCGAAATTCACCAGTTGGAACCTGGAGGAGGCCGAGGGTGGCATCTATGCAGGCATCTGGCAGGCGACACCCGGCAAGTGGCGGGTGGAATATGACGAATGGGAGTACTTCAATATTCTCGAGGGCCACTCGATTTTGACGGAAGACGGAGGACAACCTGTTCATCTGAAAGCGGGCGATCGGCAGATTATCCGTCCTGGCTTCAAAGGCACTTGGGAAGTCGTGGAGACGACGCGAAAGGATTATGTGGTCCGGCTATAGATTAGCCACGGCCACAAGCATCGTCTCCCTTGCTCGTTACGAGATCGACTTGCTGAGCGCGGCGGCGGCGGCTTCATGCTCTGTGGCCATTGTGGCGTCCTCCGCGTTTACTGTCTGCACGCTCCGACGAGCGCCGATGCGACCCATGTAGCGCTGAAAAGCTGGGCGGGCTTCCACAAGGCCGAACATCGTCGTCCAGGTAAGCGCTATCCCCCACAGAAGATCGGCAGCCGTGAATCGTTCGCCAAGCAGATAGGGTTCCTTCTCCAGCTGCGCTTCCAGCATGTCGATCAGCAAGTCGTAACTCGCATAAGGCGTTTCATTCAGAGAGCCCGGTGTGTATTTCATGTAGCGGTCATAGATGGCTGGCTCAAAGCAGCTGCCATAGATGAACAGCCAACGGACGTAGGCGCCACGATCCGGGTCAGTCAGGGCCGGGGCAATACCGGCCTGCGGGAAAAGGTCTGCGAGGTAGAGATAAATCGCACCCTGTTCTGTGATCAGCGTATCGCCGGCGCGCACCGCCGGCACCTTGCCGAGCGGGTTGATGGTCAAATATTCCGGCCGTCTTTGTTCGCCTGCCTTCATGTTCAGGACGTGCAGCTCATAAGGCACGTTCAACTCTTCCAGCAAGATGCGGGCGCCGGTGGCACGTGTCTGCGGTGAATAGAAGAGTGTGATTTCGTGGTTTGTCGTCATCTGTCGTCTCCCGTGCTGATTAATCTCGCGATTTCGCGATGACGAGAGATTGCGCTTCCATACCTGTCAGATCATGTCAGGTTGGTTTAGCAATAGATCGAGAAACAGGAATTTCTTCGATGCGTGCGAGCCGGCTGATCAACATCCTCACCACTCTTCAGGCGAAGGGGTTGGTGACGGCTGAGGCGTTGGCTGAGGAGAATGATGTCTCGGTACGAACGATCTATCGGGACATCGATGCGCTTTCGCTCTCAGGCGTGCCAGTCTACAGTGAGCGAGGCTCAGATGGCGGATATCGTCTTCTTGACGGTTACCGCGTGCGCCTCAATGGGCTGACACCTTCCGAGGCGGAGGCCATGTTTCTGTCGGGTATTCCGGGCGCTGCCGCTGATCTCGGCTTGGGAGCGCTCATGGCTGGAGCACAGAAGAAACTCACCGCCGCCTTGCCGGAGGATTTGCGCGAAAGTGCGCGACGCTTGCAGACGAAATTCTATCTCGACGCGCCGACTTGGCTCGCCGAAGGAGAGCAGCCGCATTATTTGCAAGCCATCGCCGGTGCCGTCTGGAGTTCCAAGCGCATCCGCATCCGTTATCGATCATGGACAGGCGAAAAGACCCGGGTCGCAGAACCGCTAGGGATCGTCATGAAGGGCGGCGCCTGGTACGTGGTCGCGCGTGTTGACAACACGAACCGCACGTATCGTATATCTCGCGTCCTCGACCTCATCGTTACCGACGAAGGTTTTGACTGGCCGAGGGGCTTCGACCTGGCCGCCTACTGGAACGAGAACACGAGAAGGCTCGAGCTCGATCTTTATCCGCACTGGGCGACGATACGAATTTCACCCTATGGATTGAAAGAACTCGAGCATACCGCGCCACCTTACGTCCGCGCCAATTTCAGTTTCGTCGGGGAGGCCGACGAGGCCGGGTGGCAAACAGTGCGGCTGCCCGTAGCGCAGACGCGCATGGCGGTTCATGAAATGTTGAAACTGGGGCCAGAGGTCGAGGTCATCGACCCGCCGGAATTGCGAAGGTCCATGCGTCACGCGATCGAAACGCTGATGAGCCGCTACGCGCAGGGAGCAGACGACGTCACCACGTGAGGTCGAGCCGTTCGAGGCCGTGGAAATGATAGACGTCCTTCACCTTCGGTTGGCTTGCTAGCTTGAGGTGCGGCAAGCGCTGGAAGAGAAGCGGCAGAACGATATTCAGTTCCAGCCGCGCCAGCGGCGCGCCGATGCAAAAATGGATGCCTGCACCAAAGGAAAGGTTCGGGGCCTCTGCACGATCCGGCTTGAAGGTGAGGGGGTCGCTGAATTTCTGCGGATCGAGATTGGCGGCGGCGAGGATGAGGCTGACCTTGTCACCCCGCTCGAATTTTACGCCGTCGATCTCCACCGGCTCCAGGGCCCAGCGCTGGAAAATATGAACGGGCGCACCGATGCGAAGCGTCTCTTCGACAGTCCGTTCGGTCGTCTTCTCGTCGCTGAACAGTGATTGAACGTCGATGCCGCTCTCCAGAATGACGCGTACCGAATTGCCGATCTGGTGGACGGTCGCCTCATGGCCGGCGTTGAGAAGCACGATTGTTGTGGAAATCAGCTCATCATCGGTCAGAAACTGGCCCTTGTGTTCCGTGTGGATCATATGGCTGAGCAGATCATCCTTCGGCTCGGCCCGGCGCTCGGCAATCACGCTGCGCACATAATCGGCGAATTCCTTGGCAGCGCGATCTGCGGCAAGCTCGTCTTCGCGGCTGCGCTTGAACATATACATGCCGACATAGGCATGCGACCATTTAAGGAGCTGCGGTCCCATGTCCTCGGGGATCCCGATCATCCTGGCGATCATCGTCACGGGAATGATATCGGCGAAAGAGGAAAGCAGCTCCGTCTTTCCATCCTTCTCGAATCGGTCGATCAGGCCGTGGGCCAGCGTCTCGATCTCAGGCTTCATCTTCTCCACGTGGCGGGAGACGAAGGCGCGGTTCACAAGCGTGCGCAGCCTTGTGTGTTCCGGCGGCTCGATTTCCAGCAGAGAGTGACGCTCCGCGGCATCGAAATGTTGAGTGTGTTCGAGCGGCTCGGGCAGGCCAAGTTCTTCGCGCGTGGCGATGTGCAGGATCTGCCGCCCGAAGCGACGGTCACGCAACAGCGCGTTCACATGATCATAGCCGGTGAAAAACCACTGCTTTTGTTCCTTCCAATAGAAGGTTGGACAGTGGGCGTGAAGAAGAGCGTATGTGGCGTTGGGATTGCCATAAAACGCCGGGTTACGGGCGTCGAGCGAGACGGAGCGCTCTTGCGCATCGATGTGGAGAAAGTCGAGCATGGTGTTCATGCCCGAATGTCTAGCGAAAACATGGCCGGCGGGGAAGGGAGGCAGGGCCGAGAAAAAGACTTAAGCGCTGCCGATGGCCGCGATGCGGTTGAGTGCTGCGACCTGACGGTCGGCATTGTTGTCGTGCGGATCTTCACCGCGGTCATCTGCCGGCAACACGACATTGGCAACGCCGTCGTTGAAGACCGTACGATTACGGCCTGCGGACTTCGCCGCGTAGAGCGCCCGGTCTGCCATTTTCAACATCAGATCCAAGTCCGCCTCCACGACCGGTGCGGAGTAGATGCCGATACTGACGGTGGAAGAGAAGCTCCCCCCGATCCCCTCGGTGGACAGCCGAGCGAAGTAGACACGCACGCCATCGACAATCCTGAGCGCAGCGTTGAGATCGCTATGGGTCAGCAGATAAGCGAATTCTTCACCGCCCATGCGCACGAAGGTACCCTTAACCCCGACGATACGGTCGACGAGAGCACAGAACTGAATCAGCACATCGTCACCACATTGGTGACCGTGACGGTCGTTGATCTTCTTGAAATGATCTATATCGAACAGCGCAAGCATGAGCTGTGATGAGCGATGTTCAGGTGCCTTCTTGATCCGCGGAAAGGCTTCCATCAGGCCCCTCCTGTTGAGGACACCTGTGAGATGGTCGGTGACGGACAGGCGGTGAAGCCGTCGCTCATTGTCCTCCATGAACATCTTTACGGCGATCATCATCAACACCACGAAGCTGAACGCGGCTGAATAGGCAACCGGTGCCGTCAGCGGCAGTCTCTGGCCTACAAGCATGTTGTAGGGAATGATCAGGGCGGCGGTAAGAGGACCGATCAGCGCATGGACCACGAGGGCCGCGGCGAGGATTTTACGCGTCGTCGAGAGCGGCTCTTTGGACGTCAGCACGACGCCGGCGATCGTGCAGTAACCGATGGCAGCGCACAGATGATAGACAAGAACGCGTGCCAGCATGCTGTCGCGCACCGGCGGCAGAAACATGAAGGCCAGCCACAAAAGCGGAGGAATGAATATCCAGCCCTCGATTTTCCGCCGCTCGAGGCGAAGCAGGCCGGCCAGCCAAAAGCCGAAGGCCGAAAGCGCAAGCGTGTTGCCGACGATGATCGTCCAGAAATCGGCGAGATAGCCCCGTTGCGACACCAGCGCAGAACCGATACCCACAGCGGCAAAACCGCAAGCAAAAAACAGGTGGTGTTTCTTAGAAGGCGCATGAAGCCAAAGCACGGCCAGCAATGCAGCAAGGGTCGATGTTTCCAACGACCAGAGAAGCATTCCTGTTTGGGCCTCGAACACTGCGCAATCCTACTTGAATTTCAATGGGTCGCTTCGTCTGATCGTCGAGTGTGATCGAGGAATGGGGCCGAAAACGCGCCGTCGACGTGTATTCCCCTGATAGGCGACTTTCAACGAAAAACTCTCACGCAATGTATCTTCCTCACGTAACGTAAAGAATTCGTCACCCCCTTGCTCCGCTTAACCCCTTGTTGACCAGTCGCGGTGTTCGTCGTTGATGAGTGCATGGCGCAGCGCGAGGAAGACTGGCCTGCAAGGGATTTCATCTTTAATGCAGCGCAAGAATTGTCCTCGCTATTAAGGATATCCGCTGCCTCAGTCTTGAAGTGCCGACCAAGGACACTCTATGTAGTGAGTTGACGAATAATGATTCCGGGCGCTCGGAGCTTCCGGGCTAGAATTGGATAAAGGACGGACATGACAAATCCAGTTGATACCGCCATGGCTCTGGTGCCGATGGTCGTAGAGCAAACCAATCGCGGTGAGCGCTCCTATGACATCTACTCCCGTCTTCTCAAAGAGCGCATCATCTTCCTTACAGGGCCTGTCGAAGACCACATGGCTTCGCTTGTCTGCGCCCAGCTTCTATTCCTCGAGGCGGAAAACCCGAAGAAGGAAATCGCACTCTACATCAATTCTCCAGGCGGTGTCGTGACCGCCGGCATGGCGATCTATGACACGATGCAGTTCATCCGTCCTGCCGTCTCCACGCTCTGCGTTGGTCAAGCTGCCTCGATGGGCTCGCTGCTGCTGGCAGCCGGCGAGAAGGGCATGCGCTTTGCAACTCCGAATGCCCGCATCATGGTTCACCAGCCGTCCGGCGGCTTCCAGGGACAGGCCTCCGACATCGAGCGCCACGCTCGCGACATCATCAAGATGAAGCGTCGCCTCAATGAAGTTTACGTAAAACACACGGGCCGTACGTTGGAAGACGTTGAAAAGACCCTCGATCGCGACCATTTTATGGATGCCGAAGAGGCGAAGGACTGGGGCGTGATCGACAAGATCCTCACCTCTCGCCAGGAAATCGAAGGCGTTTCCGCGAGCTAAAGTGAGCGCATGTTGATGCCGGTTTATCGGCGCAGATGTAATTCTGGGCTTTAAACCGGCAGAGAAAGCGCTAATAGTACATATTAAGGCTATGTTGAATTTTTATGACGTAGTCTGAACCAAGCTCTCCCGAGCAACGTAAAGCTTTAAGGGGGAGCGTCGCAAAACATACCGGAGCACGCGTGTTCCGGGGTTTTAAGGGGAATTCGTTGCCGCCGTGCGTCAGTTCATGTATCTGATACGGCTAGTACCCCGGGAACGAAGCGGATGCGAAGGTCAGGCATGGCGGTCGCATTTGCAGGCGGTAAGTTGACCGCGCTCCGCTTTGCGGACCTGCGGCGTGCTGGAAGGAAAGAGATATGAGCAAAGTCAGCGGCAGCAACGGCGGCGACTCGAAAAATACACTCTATTGTTCATTCTGCGGCAAGAGCCAGCACGAAGTCCGGAAACTGATTGCCGGGCCGACAGTGTTCATCTGCGATGAATGCGTCGAATTGTGCATGGACATCATCCGCGAGGAGAACAAGAGCTCGATGGTGAAGTCGCGTGAGGGTGTTCCCACCCCGCAGGACATCATCAAGATCCTCGACGAATACGTCATCGGCCAGAAGCAGGCGAAGAAAATCCTGTCTGTTGCCGTTCATAACCATTACAAGCGCCTCGCGCACGCCTCCAAGAACGGCGACGTTGAATTGGCGAAATCGAACATCATGCTGGTAGGCCCGACCGGTTGCGGCAAGACTTATCTTGCCCAGACGCTGGCGCGCATCATCGATGTTCCCTTCACCATGGCGGATGCGACGACGCTGACTGAAGCCGGTTATGTCGGTGAAGACGTCGAAAACATCATTCTGAAGCTGCTCCAGGCTGCCGACTACAATGTCGAGCGCGCCCAGCGCGGTATCGTCTATATCGACGAAGTGGACAAGATTTCCCGTAAGTCGGACAATCCGTCCATTACGCGTGACGTATCGGGCGAGGGTGTTCAGCAGGCGCTTCTGAAGATCATGGAAGGTACGGTCGCATCCGTTCCTCCGCAGGGTGGTCGCAAGCATCCGCAGCAGGAATTCCTGCAGGTGGATACGACCAACATTCTGTTCATCTGCGGCGGCGCATTTGCGGGCCTAGACAAGATCATCTCTGCCCGTGGCGAGAAGACATCCATTGGCTTCGGGGCGACGGTTAAGGCAGAAGACGACCGCCGCGTTGGCGAGGTGCTGCGTGAACTTGAGCCGGAAGACCTGGTCAAGTTCGGTCTAATTCCCGAGTTCATCGGTCGTCTGCCGGTTCTGGCAACACTTGAGGATCTCGATGAGGATGCGCTGATCCAGATCCTGTCCGAGCCGAAGAACGCTCTGGTCAAGCAGTATCAGCGCCTGTTCGAGATGGAAGATGTGGAACTGACATTCCACGAGGATGCGTTGCGTGAAATCGCGCGCAAGGCCATCACCCGTAAGACGGGTGCTCGCGGTCTGCGTTCGATCATGGAAAAGATCCTGCTCGATACGATGTTCGATCTGCCGACGCTGGAAGGCGTGCGCGAGGTGGTGATTTCGGACGAAGTCGTCAGCGGCCTCGCTCGCCCGCTCTACATCTACGCTGATCGTCAGGACGAAAAGGCGAATGTGTCGGCGTGATCGCCAACGCTTATCGCATCAAGTTGAAAAGGCTCGCCGTTGGCGGGCCTTTTTTCTGTTCCATACCTATAAAGAGCGGATAACCCGACCGGCTTCCGATTTTGAGTTGGAGAGGATTATGCTTTGCTGATAGAGTCTTACGAGTGATTTGTGTGATGGCGTAACGTTTATGACGGTCGCTTATCGAATCCACCTTCGTGGGGCTCGGGAGAGGTGGATAGTAGAGGCGTATTCAAGCCCATCGGTTTTTTAAAGGATATGCAGCCCTATGATAGACAGCGGGTTGCTGGTTTCCGTGACTTGAAAATGACAGTGCGAAACTCCACTTTCAGTCACGAATAAGAATATGCCGGAAACTTCCCAAGACGTCCGGCAAGCGTCCCTTACAGGGACCATGGAAAGGAAATGATATGACGAACATCACGTCTGCTGCATCTGGCGGTACCTATCCCGTACTTCCTCTGCGCGACATTGTCGTTTTCCCGCATATGATCGTCCCGCTGTTCGTCGGACGAGAAAAGTCCATTCGTGCACTCGAGGAGGTCATGGGCTCCGATAGGCAGATCATGCTTGTCACGCAGATCAACGCGAGTGACGACGATCCGGATCCATCGGCCATTCATAAAGTTGGCACTGTCGCCAACGTTCTTCAGTTGCTGAAGCTGCCCGACGGCACCGTCAAGGTTCTTGTTGAAGGCAAGGGCCGTGCGCAGATCGAAGATTACACTGGCCGCGAAGACTTTTACGAAGCGACCGCAACGATCCTGCATGAGCCGGTTGAAGATCCGGTCGAAATCGAAGCTCTGTCGCGCTCGGTCGTGTCCGAGTTCGAAAGCTACGTAAAGCTGAATAAGAAGATTTCTCCCGAAGTGGTTGGTGCCGCTGGGCAAATCGACGATTACTCCAAGCTCGCCGATACTGTCGCCTCGCACCTTTCCATCAAGATTACCGAAAAGCAGGAGATGCTTGAGACGGTCAGCGTGAAGCAGCGCTTGGAAAAAGCTCTCGGCTTCATGGAAGGTGAGATCTCCGTTCTTCAGGTGGAGAAGCGCATTCGCTCGCGCGTTAAGCGCCAGATGGAGAAGACCCAGCGCGAATATTACCTGAACGAACAGATGAAAGCGATCCAGAAGGAGCTTGGCGACGGCGAGGATGGCCGTGACGAGATGGCCGAACTGGAAGAGCGCATCGCCAAGACCAAGCTCTCCAAGGAAGCCAAGGAAAAGGCCGAAGCGGAGATGAAGAAGCTTCGCCAGATGAGCCCGATGTCGGCGGAAGCCACCGTCGTGCGGAACTATCTGGATTGGCTGCTGGGGCTGCCATGGGGCAAGAAGTCCAAGGTCAAGGTGGATCTCAATGCTGCCGAACAGGTTCTTGATCTAGACCACTTCGGTCTGGATAAGGTCAAGGAGCGTATCGTCGAATATCTGGCGGTACAGGCCCGTGCGACGAAGATCCGTGGCCCGATCCTGTGCCTTGTCGGCCCTCCAGGTGTTGGTAAAACATCGCTTGCGAAGTCCATCGCCAAGGCAACCGGTCGCGAGTATGTTCGCATGGCCCTTGGTGGCGTTCGTGATGAGGCCGAAATCCGCGGTCACCGCCGGACCTATATCGGTTCCATGCCGGGCAAGATCGTCCAGTCGATGAAGAAGGCCAAGAAGGCGAACCCGCTCTTCCTGCTCGATGAAATCGACAAGATGGGCATGGATTTCCGTGGCGATCCATCGTCGGCTCTGCTCGAGGTGCTCGATCCGGAACAGAACTCCACCTTCATGGATCACTACCTTGAAGTGGAATACGACCTGTCCGACGTCATGTTCGTGACCACCGCCAACACGCTCAACATTCCAGGCCCCTTGATGGACCGTATGGAAGTGATCCGTATTGCCGGTTACACGGAAGACGAAAAGCGCGAGATCGCCAAGCGGCACCTGCTGCCGAAGGCAATCAAGGAACATGCTCTGCGTCCGGAAGAGTTTTCCGTGACCGATGGCGCCCTGATGGCCGTGATCCAGCAGTACACACGCGAAGCCGGTGTTCGTAACTTTGAGCGTGAGCTGATGAAGCTTGCCCGTAAGGCCGTTACCGAGATCATCAAGGGTAAGACCAAGTCGGTCGAAGTCACGGCAGAAAACATCCACGACTATCTGGGTGTGCCGCGCTTCCGTCACGGCGAGGCCGAGCGTGAGGATCAGGTGGGCGTCGTAACGGGTCTCGCCTGGACCGAAGTGGGTGGCGAGCTGCTCACCATCGAAGGCGTGATGATGCCGGGCAAGGGTCGCATGACCGTGACCGGTAACTTGAAGGAAGTGATGAAGGAATCCATCTCTGCGGCGGCGTCCTATGTCCGTTCGCGTGCGGTCGATTTCGGCATCGAGCCTCCACGCTTCGACAAGAGCGACATCCACGTACACGTGCCGGAAGGTGCCACGCCGAAGGACGGTCCGTCCGCAGGTGTCGCCATGGCAACGGCGATCGTCTCCATCATGACGGGCATTCCAGTCTCGAAGGATGTGGCGATGACGGGTGAGATCACCCTTCGTGGTCGCGTCCTGCCGATCGGCGGATTGAAGGAAAAGCTGCTTGCAGCGCTTCGCGGTGGCATCAAGAAGGTGCTGATCCCGGAAGAGAACGCCAAGGATTTGGCTGACATTCCGGACAACGTGAAGAACGGCATGGAGATCATCCCAGTGTCCCGCATGGGTGAGGTTCTTGAGCATGCTCTGACCCGCAAACCCGAGCCGATCGAGTGGGACGGCAGCATCGAAACGCCGGTCATTGCGACTGTCGAAGGTGTCGATGATGGCAACCAGACCATTGCTCACTAAAAACTTGAGCGTTGTCTGGTGCTAAATTAGCACAGAACTTCTGGAAGGCCGGCGGAAATGCCGGCCTTTTTTGTGAAAAGATAACGAGACCTCTTGTTTTTCAGGCGATTCCATCGCTTTTGGGTGGCGGTGCGCGAATAGAACTCTATTCTGCGCGGACCTGATTTTGAGTCGTTTCATACCACTGAAAGGGATGGAAACATGAACAAGAACGAGCTCGTTACCGCAGTTGCCGAGAAGGCTGGCCTGTCTAAGGCTGATGCCGCTTCTGCCGTTGACGCCGTATTTGAAACCGTACAGAACGAACTGAAGGCTGGTGGCGACATCCGTCTCGCTGGCTTCGGTAGCTTCAGCGTCAGCCATCGCAAGGCAACCAAGGGCCGCAACCCGGCGACCCGCGAAGAGGTCGATATTCCTGCTCGCAACGTCCCGAAGTTCTCCGCAGGCAAGGGCCTGAAGGATGCGGTCAACAGCTGATCCGTCCTAGAGCGCCGTGCATCCGTGTGGACGCAAAAAGGGACGCTCTATCTTCCTAAAGTCTACGCATCTTGCTTCCCGAAAATCGATTCTGATTTTCCTGCCGGTGCTGGAGCCTCGTCTCGCATGAGGCCGATGACAATTCGATATTCTGTAAGCCCGGCCTCAGCGCCGGGCTTTCTTTTGACCATCTTGCGCTCGAGCGTGACGTGCCATATTTCTGTCGTGTCGGTTCTTCCGGCATTCGTTCTCAGGGCGGGGTGTAATTCCCCACCGGCGGTAAGAGGGAAATCTCAAGCCCGCGAGCGCCTGTTTTTCAAAGGAGAAGCAGGGTCAGCAGATCCGGTGTGACTCCGGAGCCGACGGTGATAGTCCGGATGAAAGAGAATGAGGTCAGGCTGCGTTCTCGTCTGCCGAAGCATGTGGCGCAAATGCCTAAAGCGGTTTTGCGCTATCACATGCGATGATTGAAGCGCCGGGTGCGAATCTTAGGATCGCGATGCGCTTTAATGGCGGTGAGGGGCAGTGCGCGTTTTACCGTTTCTTTCGGGATGCGGTTTCGTCGTCCTCATCTGTCCTGATTTGTGTTGGTCCTTTGGAAAAGGAAGCATGACATGAATCAGAGCGCTGTTTCGCTCTTACGTTCCCGGGCCGTTCTCGGTGCCGGCTTCATGGTTCTGGCGGGTATCGCCTTTGCCGCACTGAATGTCGTCACCCAGGAGCTCGCCATGACGCTGGGGTTTCCGCCAGCGTCCACAGCCTTCTGGCAATATGGCTTCGCGCTCATCCTCTCGCTGCCGTTGCTTGTTCGGCTCGGTTTGCGCGCGATGAAAACCGGCTATCCCTTCCGCCACATCTTCCGCGTCCTTCTTGCCGCTTTCGGCGTTCAGGCGTGGGTGATGGGACTTGTGACAGTGCCGATCTGGCAGGCCATTGCGCTGGTGATGACCTCGCCCTTCTTTATCATCATCGGCGCACGGCTATTCCTCGGGGAAACCGTCGGCCGCGATAGATGGCTGGCGACGCTGACGGGCTTCATCGGTGCTATGATTATCCTCCAGCCATGGTCAGACAGCTTCACCATGGCCGCGCTGTTGCCCATTCTGTCTGCTTTGCTGTGGGGTGGATCGTCGCTGATCATGAAGAACCTCACGCATCACGAGCCACCGGAAACGGTCACGGTCTGGTTGCTCGTCCTGCTGACACCGATCAATGCGGGCCTGGCTGCAGCCTCGGGCTTCGCGGTCCCGGAAGGTCTTGCTCTCTGGCTGTTACTTGGTGCCGGGCTGCTGACGGCGCTCGGGCAATATCTACTGACACTTGCCTACAACGCGGCCGATGCCGCCTATGTCCAGCCGTTCGACGACCTGAAGCTGCCGCTCAACGTCTTCGCAGGCTGGATTGTGTTTGGCTATGCGCCAAGCGGCTATCTCTGGCTTGGAGCCCTTCTTATCCTCTGCGCCTCGCTTTTCCTGATGCTGCGTGAGGCAGGCAGAGAAGCGACAGCCGCCTCTTGACGGCGTCATAGAAAGAATCCGGGCGCATCGCGCCCGGTCTTAATGTCAATCACCTGGGTGATGCATCAATACCCATTGCGGTTTCTTTCAACTTGGTTGGTCAGCGGAGGGTAGGGACGCATCAGACGCGCGATCCAACGGCGCGGATGCAGGCACTGCTCATTGTGGGACTTACCCATCAACGGGAAACCTGCATTGCCCTCCGTACCGGTGCAAATGACGGTTAGGTGGGGCGTCTATAGGAAAGTTGAGAAAGAGAGTGCCGAGGCGTCTATCGCTGCTTGTCCTGATTCTCCGAATCGTACTGAACCCATCGGAAGAAGAAGTAAATAGGCAAGGCAATAAGCGCCAAAGTGGCGAGGGTGTGTAGTGACATGGCTCATCCCATTAGTCGCGTCTTCATCATGAGGACGGCACCATATTTATGATCCGAAACATATTTATAATTCTTGAATCGAGGCACGAGCGAACGTGCGATTCTGGGACAGGTAGTGTGAGAATATGAGCGTCGTCGAACTGAACTCGCTCGAGAATCTCACATCGCGCGAACGATCAATGAACGGCACACCGTATCGCAAACACGGCTGAACATTAATGCCTCAAGACACCAGTTGCTTATGCCAAAATAATACATGGGAAGAAAATGGTGGGCGATGAGAGACTCGAACTCCCGACATCCTCGGTGTAAACGAGGCGCTCTACCAACTGAGCTAATCGCCCTTCGCGTCTTGCAGATCGTGTCTGCCGCGTCGGTGGCCGTGATCTATTCGGATCGGATGGAAACCGCAAGAGCCTTTGTGAAGTTTTTTTGTTTTTTCCGATTTTTTATGACGAGGAACAGAGAGAAAGGTCCAGGTACCGTCTCAAATTCCGTTTGTGCTTCAGGTGGTTACCGCCTGCGCGGCAAACCAGACGCATTTGATTAATCTGAGCACGAAGGCGCTATGACCACGTGAGCCCGCCTTGATACTGCCAACACCGGCCTTTTCGTGCGGGCATCTCTCCTTCCTCCACGGAACAATGGTTCAGGTCTGGAGACAATGGACGCGCCCCGTCATTGGGGAATGGCCCGTTCCAAAGGGAAGGGGAGAGACTCCCCTAACGTGCCGCATTTCTAGTGCGACTCAACGATGTGCTGAGAAAGGGAATGCACGGTCTGTGGATAAGATGTTTGCGAAGCCAATTCTGGTGTGCATCATCGATTGCCCGGAAAGCCGGGCTTTTCGATCTTGGTTCTAAGGCAAAATGCACAAGCTTATTCTTTTGTCGTGAAAGCTGCTTGACACCCCCACACGAACGCCTTAGTTAGCCGCTCAACGAACAGCCGAGGCGGTTCGTGCAGCGAGGTGAAAGCCTCCTGTCAGGAGATGCGGGTGTAGCTCAGTCGGTTAGAGTGCCGGCCTGTCACGCCGGAGGTCGCGGGTTCGAGCCCCGTCACTCGCGCCATCCTGTCCCTCGGAACTCTACGAACGCCAAGCGTTCGTCATGCGCGGGTGTAGCTCAGTCGGTTAGAGTGCCGGCCTGTCACGCCGGAGGTCGCGGGTTCGAGCCCCGTCACTCGCGCCACTTTCTTCTACCTCCAATAAGCCAAGTCGGATCTTCCCAGTGCGGTTTGCACCGCGGCATAGAGCCGACTCTGCCTCTTTGTGCCGGTCGGATTGTTCCTCCGAAAAGTCCAGTTTTGTTGCCTTCGCGGTGTCATAAAACGTTACCGGACGATGCAAAATCATGTGACTTTCTACAGCAACGGATTGCGCGATTTTTGTCGATATTTTTTAAGTATTTAGCTATATGTCGAATGGGCTATGCACCAGCTGTTTGACGTTATGGTGTCTAATCCGTGGCGGGATTGGCGCGAAAAGGTGCTTAAACCCTTGCAGAGATGGCGCGGCTGCGCTAACCACTGCGGCGTTGCAACACAATTCGGCCCTGCGGAACGTCAGTTCTAAAAGGGTGTCCGACGCTCGGTCGGGCAGGGAAAAGACAATGACTGAACTCCTCAGTTCCTATATTCCGATCGCAATCTTCATCGGTATCGCACTCGTCATCGGCCTGGCGCTGTTGATCGCGCCTTTCGCGGTTGCTTACAAGAATCCCGATCCTGAGAAGCTTTCCGCATTCGAGTGCGGCTTCAACGCGTTTGACGACGCTCGCATGAAGTTCGACATTCGATTCTATCTCGTTTCGATCCTTTTCATCATCTTCGACCTTGAAGTCGCATTCCTGTTCCCCTGGGCTGTGTCCTTCGGTGAACTCGGCTGGTTTGGTTTCTGGTCCATGATGGTGTTTCTGGCCGTTCTGACCATCGGCTTCATTTATGAATGGAAGAAGGGAGCGCTGGAATGGGCGTAGTTCAAAACGACTCGACGCTTATCGCGCAAAAGCCCAAGGGCATTATCGATCCATCCACCGGTAAGCCGGTGGGTAGCGATGACGCCTATTTCAGCGAAATCAATGACGAGTTGGCCGATAAGGGCTTTCTTGTTACCTCGACCGACGAGCTCATCACATGGGCGCGCACCGGCTCGCTGATGTGGATGCAGTTCGGTCTGGCTTGCTGCGCCGTCGAGGGCCTGATGCAGGCTTCCGGCCCGCGTTACGACATGGAGCGCTTCGGCGTTGCCCCGCGCGCGTCACCGCGCCAGTCGGACGTCATGATTGTTGCCGGCACGCTGACCAACAAGATGGCGCCAGCACTGCGCAAGGTCTATGACCAGATGCCGGAACCGCGTTACGTCATCTCCATGGGCTCCTGCGCCAATGGTGGCGGCTACTATCACTATTCCTACGCCGTCGTTCGCGGCTGTGATCGCGTCGTGCCAGTCGACATTTACGTGCCGGGCTGTCCCCCCACGGCGGAGGCGCTGCTCTACGGCGTGCTTCTGCTGCAGAAGAAAATCCGCCGCACCGGCACGATCGAGCGTTAAGGGCAGAGGACTGAAGAATGAGCGAAGCTCTTAACGATCTCGCGGCCTATGTGCAGGAAGCGCGCGGCGCCCTGCTTGAGTCGCACGCCATTGCCTATGGCGAGTTGACGCTGAACACGACGCCCGAAAACATCATCGCGCTTCTGACCTTCCTGCGGGACGATGTGCAGTGCGGCTTCGTCAACATCATCGATATTTGCGGCGTTGACTGGCCCCAGCGCGAAAAGCGTTTCGATGTCGTCTATCATCTGCTGTCGCCGCGCCAGAACCTGCGTGTTCGCGTCAAGCTTCAGGTGGCGGAAGACGAGGGCGTGCCGTCTGCGACCTCCGTTTTCTATGGTGCGGAGTGGTTCGAGCGCGAAGCCTGGGACATGTATGGCATTCCGTTTGAAGGCCATTCGGACCTTCGCCGTATCCTCACCGATTACGGCTTTGAAGGTCACCCGCTGCGCAAGGATTTTCCGCTCACCGGTTTCGTCGAAGTGCGCTACGATGACGTTCAGAAGCGCGTTCTTTACGAGCCCGTGGAGTTGAAGCAGGAATTCCGCAGCTTCGATTTCCTCTCGCCTTGGGAAGGAACGGATTACGTTCTCCCGGGTGATGAAAAGGCCAAGCAATGAGCGAAGCGATTTCCACAGAGCAGGGACAATGTCTTTGCGGCGCCGTTCGCGTTGACGCGACGATCGGCGCCCGGGAAATGGGTGCATGCCATTGCTCCATGTGCCGTCGGTGGTCCGGCGGTGTTTTCCTCGCTGTCGAATGCGATTCCGTTTCAGTGGAGAACGCGGACACGCTGGGTGTCTATTCGTCCTCCGAATGGGGTGAGCGCTGCTTCTGCAAAACATGTGGCAGCACGGTGATGTGGCGCTCCAAGGATGGTGCGCACTTTGCCGTTTCCGCTCAGCTCTTCAACGATCCATCCAGCTTCACGCTGGCATCCGAGATCTTCATTGACGAAAAGCCGACAAGCTATTCGTTCGCCGAGGCCACCAAGAAAATGACCGGCCCCGAATTTATCGCCATGATCACGTCGGCGGAGCAACACTGATGACTGAACATAATGTTCGCAATTTTACGATCAACTTCGGTCCGGAACATCCGTCCGCGCACGGCGTGCTGCGTCTTGTTCTGGAACTCGATGGCGAAATCGTTGAACGCGTCGATCCGCATATCGGTCTGCTGCATCGCGGCACGGAAAAGCTGATCGAAGCCAAGACCTATCTTCAGGCCGTTCCTTATTTCGACCGTCTCGACTACGTCGCGCCGATGAACCAGGAACACGCCTTTGCGCTTGCCGTCGAGCGGCTGCTCGGGCTTGAAATCCCGATGCGCGGGCAGTTGATCCGTGTTCTTTATTCCGAAATCGGCCGCATCCTTTCGCATATCATGAACGTCACGACACAGGCGATGGACGTCGGTGCCATGACGCCGCCGGTCTGGGGCTTCGAAGAGCGCGAAAAGCTGATGGTGTTCTACGAGCGTGCGTCCGGCGCGCGCATGCACGCTGCCTATTTCCGCCCCGGCGGTGTCCATCAGGACATTCCGCAGGAACTGGTGGATGACATCGGCAAGTGGTGCGATCCGTTCATCACCGTCCTCGATAACATCGAGGGCCTGCTCACCGACAACCGTATCTACAAGCAGCGTAACGTCGATATCGGCGTCGTGTCGCTGGAGGATGCCTTTGCCTGGGGCTTTACCGGTGTCATGGTCCGTGGTTCGGGCGCTGCCTGGGATCTGCGCCGTGCGCAGCCCTACGAGTGCTACTCCGATCTCGACTTCGATATTCCGGTCGGCAAGAATGGCGACTGTTACGACCGCTATCTGATCCGCATGCAGGAAATGCGCGAATCGGTGAAGATCATGAAGCAGTGCGTCGAGCTTCTGTCGGGTAAGCATCGCATCGGTGCGGTCTCGTCACTCGATGGTAAGGTCGTGCCGCCGAAGCGCGGTGAGATGAAGCGTTCGATGGAAGCGCTGATCCATCACTTCAAGCTCTACACCGAAGGATATCACGTGCCGGCTGGTGAAGTGTATGCGGCCGTCGAAGCGCCGAAGGGTGAATTCGGCGTTTACGTTGTGGCCGATGGCACAAACAAGCCGTATCGCTGCAAGATCCGCGCTCCGGGCTATGCCCACCTGCAGGCGATGGACTTCCTCTGCAAGGGCCACCAGCTCGCTGACGTGACCGCCGTTCTTGGCTCTCTCGACATCGTGTTCGGGGAGGTCGACCGCTGATGATGCGTCTGCCGCTCGCCATATCGGCTTTGCTTGCCGCCACGGGACCGCTCTTCGCCCAAACGGCGACGAACGAGGTTTCGTCAGGCGCAAGCGGCGGCAGTTCGACCATCAAGCAGCTGCTGGATCTGGGATACGAGATCAAGTCCTCGCTTCCCAACGGCAGCAAATTCATTGTGTTTATGCAAAAAGACAAAGCGGCTTACGCTTGCGAGTTCGTCACGGTGGCGAGATCGCGGTGTGAATCGTTAAATTGATGAGGCGTGAGGAAGTATGTCCGTTCGTCGACTAGCCGAAGATCAGTTCCAGCCCGCAAGCTTCGCATTCAATGCGGACAATACGGCGTGGGCGGAAAAGACGATCAAGAAATATCCGGAAGGACGCCAGCAATCTGCGGTCATCCCGCTGCTGATGCGCGCCCAGGAGCAGGACGGCTGGGTGACCCGCGCCGCCATCGAGAAGATCGCCGAGATGCTGGATATGGCCTATATCCGCGTTCTCGAAGTGGCGACCTTCTATACGCAGTTCCAGATCAAGCCGGTGGGCACCAAGGCCCACATTCAGGTATGCGGCACGACGCCTTGCATGCTGCGCGGCTCTGAAGCGCTGATGGATGTGTGCCGCCACAAGATTCACCACGATCCGCTGCACACCAATGAGAGCGGCACGCTTTCATGGGAAGAGGTGGAATGTCAGGGCGCCTGCGTCAACGCGCCGATGGTCATCATCTTCAAGGATGCTTACGAGGATTTGACGCCTGAGCGCCTGGAAGAGATCATCGACGCTTTCGAAGCAGGCAAGGGCGACAGCATCAAGCCAGGTCCGCAGATCGATCGTCATCTGTCTGCACCCGTCGGGCCGCTGACGACGCTGACGGAAGAGACCAAGCCTGATCGCTCCAACCTCGACAAGAAGGAGGAGCCCGCGCCAGACGCTGCGCAGACGCCGCCTTCCAACGCCGCAAAGCCAAAGACGGATGCGCCGGAAACCGATCCGAAGCTGAAGACGCCGGCGACGGAGCCGAAGGCTGCAGCGGAAAATGCCAAGGCTGCCGACACCAACAGCGATGCCAAGAAGTCGCAGTGAGAGGTTGAACCATGCTGAAAGATCAAGATCGCATCTTTACCAATCTCTACGGCCTCAAGGACAAGTCGCTGAAGGGCAACCTGGCGCGCGGCCACTGGGACGGCACCAAGCAGATCATCGAAAAGGGCCGTGACTGGATCATCAACGAGATGAAGGCGTCCGGTCTTCGCGGTCGCGGTGGTGCAGGCTTCCCGACGGGCCTGAAGTGGTCCTTCATGCCGAAGGAAAACGATGGCCGCCCGCATTATCTCGTCGTCAATGCTGACGAGTCCGAGCCAGGCACCTGCAAGGACCGTGAAATCCTGCGCCACGATCCGCATACGCTGATCGAAGGCTGCGTGATTGCCGGCTTCGCCATGGGCGCCCACACGGCCTACATCTATGTGCGCGGCGAATATATGCGTGAGCGCGAAGCGCTTCAGGCTGCCATCGATGAATGCTATGACGCTGGTCTGCTCGGCGCAAACAACAAGAATGGCTGGGATTTCGAGATCTATGTTCACCATGGCGCAGGTGCCTATATCTGCGGCGAGGAAACGGCTCTGCTCGAAAGCCTGGAAGGCAAGAAGGGCCAGCCGCGCCTGAAGCCGCCTTTTCCGGCCAATATGGGTCTCTATGGCTGCCCGACCACGGTCAACAACGTCGAATCGATTGCCGTTGCGCCGACCATCCTGCGTCGCGGTGCCTCCTGGTTCTCGTCGATCGGTCGCCCGAACAACGTCGGCACCAAGCTGTTCATGGTGTCCGGCCACGTCGAACGTCCATGCACCTTCGAAGATGCGCTGGGTCTTTCCTTCAAGGAGCTGATCGAGCATCACTGTGGCGGCATTCGCGGCGGCTGGGACAATCTTCTCGGCGTCATTCCAGGCGGTGCGTCGTGCCCCATCGTTCGCGGTGAGGACATGAAGGATGCCATTATGGACTTCGATGGCATGCGCGAAGTGAAATCGTCCTTCGGCACCGGCGGCATGATCGTCATGGACAAGTCCACCGACGTCATCAAGGCCATTGCCCGCATCGCGGCTTTCTTCAAGCATGAGAGCTGCGGCCAGTGCACCCCTTGCCGTGAAGGCACGGGCTGGATGTGGCGCGTTCTTGAGCGCATGGTCAAGGGTAACGCGCAGAAGCGCGAAATCGATATGCTGTTCGAAGTGACGAAGCAGATCGAAGGCCACACCATCTGCGCGCTTGGCGATGCGGCTGCGTGGCCTGTTCAGGCGCTGATCCGCAATTTCCGTCCGGAAATCGAGAAGCGCATCGATCAATATACCTACAGAGCCATGGATGACGGCGCTGTACTGGAAGCTGCCGAGTAACGCTTAACGCGCGTGACAAGGCAAGGGACCGGGTTTCACCGATCCCGAAAATCATTTAAGCATCCGGTCGAATCTCGACGATACGGCAGGATGCGATCGGGATTTGTCGTGGACCGCGGTTTGGCGGGACGGACAGGCAACAGGACGTAAGTAGAACCATGACAAAGCTCAAGGTTGACGGTAAAGAGATCGAGGTTCCGGATCATTTCACGCTGCTTCAGGCGTGTGAGGAGGCTGGCGCCGAAGTTCCGCGCTTTTGTTTTCATGAGCGTTTGTCGGTAGCCGGTAACTGCCGCATGTGTCTGATCGAGGTGAAGGGCGGACCGCCGAAGCCCGCAGCCTCCTGCGCCATGGGTGTGCGCGATATTCGCGGCGGCCCGAATGGCGAACTGCCGGAAGTGTTCACCAATACGCCGATGGTCAAGAAGGCCCGCGAAGGCGTGATGGAGTTTCTCCTCATCAACCACCCGCTGGATTGCCCGATCTGCGACCAGGGCGGCGAATGCGATCTGCAGGACCAGGCGATGGCCTTCGGTATCGCCGGTTCGCGCTACTCCGAAAACAAGCGTGCGGTTGAAGACAAATATATCGGCCCGCTCGTCAAGACGGTGATGAACCGCTGCATTCACTGCACGCGCTGCGTTCGTTTCACCACTGAAGTTGCCGGCATTTCCGAACTCGGCCTGATCGGCCGCGGCGAGGATGCCGAGATCACCACCTATCTCGAGCAGGCTATGACCTCCGAGCTGCAGGGCAACGTCGTTGATCTCTGCCCGGTTGGTGCCCTCACGTCCAAGCCCTTCGCCTTCACCGCCCGTCCGTGGGAACTCGGCAAGACCGAAACCATCGACGTGATGGATGCTCTGGGTTCGGCGATCCGTGTGGACACGCGTGGCCGCGAGGTCATGCGCATCATGCCACGCGTCAACGAAGCCATCAACGAAGAGTGGATTTCCGACAAGAGCCGCTTCATCTGGGACGGCTTGAAGACACAGCGTCTCGATCGTCCTTATGTCCGCAAGGATGGACGTTTGCAGCCTGCCACCTGGGGCGAAGCCTTCGGTGCGATCAAGGCTGCCGTTTCGGCGACCTCTGGTGAGAAAATCGGTGCCATTGCCGGTGATCTTGCGTCCGTCGAAGAAATGTTTGCGCTGAAGTCGCTTCTCGCGTCGCTGGGTTCGACCAATGTCGATTGCCGTCAGGATGGCACAGCGCTTCATCCCTCGCATGGACGCGCAAGCTACATCTTCAACACGACGATCCAGGGCATCGAAAAGGCTGATGCGCTACTCATCATCGGCTCCAACCCCCGCTTTGAAGCGGCGGTTCTCAATGCTCGCATCCGCAAGCGCTGGCGCCGTGGCGGCTTCCCGATCGGCGTGATCGGCGAAGCAGGCGAAATGCGTTACGAATACGAATATCTCGGTGCTGGCACCGATACGCTGACCGATCTGGTCAACGGCTCGGGAAGCTTCATCGAGAAGCTGAAATTGGCCAAGAACCCGATGATCATCGTCGGCCAAGGCGCTCTGACGCGCGAAGACGGCGCGGCAATTCTGGCCGATGCGGCAAAGCTTGCCGGAAACATCGGTGCGGTCTCCGAAGCCTGGAACGGCTTCTCTGTTCTGCACACGGCAGCATCGCGCGTCGGTGGTCTCGATCTTGGCTTCGTTCCGGCGGACAAGTCCGCAAACGCCGCTTCGATCGTTGCCTCTTCCGACGTGCTGTTCCTGCTCGGCGCGGATGAGATCGACCTTTCGGCCAAGGCGGCAAAGCTCACCGTCTATATCGGTTCGCATGGCGACAATGGCGCGATGAACGCTGACGTTATCCTGCCGGGTGCTGCCTATACCGAAAAGTCCGGTATCTGGGTCAACACCGAGGGACGCGTTCAGCTCGGTAACCGCGCGGGCTTCGCTCCTGGCGAGGCGCGTGAAGACTGGGCGATCCTGCGCGCGCTGTCCGATGTTCTCGGCAAGAAGCTGCCATTCGACAGTCTGTCTGGTTTGCGCGCACAGCTCTACATCGCACATCCGCATTTTGCCGATACCGATGAGATTGCTGCGGGCAACGTCCACGACCTGACTGCATTGTCCGGCAAGACCGGCACTCTTAACAAGGCGGCTTTCGCGACGCCGGTTAAGGATTTCTATTTGACGAACCCGATTGCGAGAGCGTCCGCCGTGATGGCCGAATGCTCCGCATTGGCCCGCAACAACTTCAAGGCTGCGGCAGAGTAAGGGTAGGGGATTATGGACTCGTTTTTCTGGAGCTATGTCTGGCCAGCGCTGATTATTGTCGGCCAGTCTCTGCTGCTTCTCGTTATACTTCTGGTCGCGATCGCGTTCCTGCTTCTGGCTGACCGCAAGATCTGGGCTGCCGTGCAGCTGCGCCGTGGCCCGAACGTCGTCGGTCCTTTCGGTCTTTTCCAGTCCTTTGCCGATCTTTTGAAGTTCATCCTGAAGGAGCCGGTCATTCCGTCCGGCGCCAACAAGGGTGTCTTCCTGCTTGCGCCGCTCGTGGCGGTGACGCTCGCTCTTGCCACCTATGCGGTCATCCCGTTCAATCAGGGCTGGGTGGTTGCCAATATCAATGTCGGCATTCTCTACATCTTCGCGATTTCCTCGCTTGAAGTGTATGGCATCATCATGGGTGGCTGGGCGTCCAACTCGAAGTATCCGTTCCTCGGTGCGCTTCGTTCCGCCGCGCAGATGGTCTCCTACGAAGTCTCGATCGGTCTCGTCATCGTCACCGTTCTGCTTTGCGTCGGCTCTCTGAACTTGACGGATATCGTCAATGCCCAGCATTCCGGTATCGGTACTTCGCTTGGTCTGCCGGCATCGTTCCTGGACTGGCACTGGTTGCCGCTCTTCCCGATGTTCATCGTCTTCTTCATTTCGTCGCTGGCGGAAACAAACCGTCCACCCTTCGATCTGCCGGAAGCGGAATCGGAACTTGTGGCCGGTCACATGGTGGAGTATGGCTCCACTCCGTACATGATGTTCATGCTGGGCGAATATGCCGCCATCGTTCTGATGTGCTGCCTGACGACCATTCTCTTCCTTGGTGGCTGGCTGCCGATCGTCGATGTGTGGTTCCTGAACTGGGTGCCGGGCATTGTCTGGTTCGCACTGAAGGGCGTCATGGTGTTCTTCATGTTCGGTCTGGTGAAGGCATTCGTCCCGCGTTACCGCTATGACCAGCTGATGCGTCTTGGCTGGAAGGTCTTCCTTCCGCTGTCGCTTGCCATGGTCGTGATTGTTGCATTCGTACTCAAGCTGACGGCAGGGGCATGATGATGTCCGAACTCCTCGCTTGCAGATTTGGAGGTTGAGATGGCCAGTCTTTCCCAAGCCGTCAATTCGCTGTTCCTCAAGGAATTCGTTGGCGCGATCTTTTTGACGATGCGCCACTTCTTCAAACAGAAGGCAACGGTCAATTATCCGTTTGAAAAGGGTCCGGTCAGCCCACGCTTCCGTGGCGAGCACGCTCTGCGTCGCTATCCGAATGGTGAAGAACGCTGCATCGCCTGCAAGCTGTGCGAAGCGATCTGTCCCGCTCAGGCGATCACCATTGAAGCCGGCCCGCGCCGCAACGATGGCACACGCCGGACGGTTCGTTACGACATCGATATGGTGAAGTGCATCTATTGCGGCTTCTGCCAGGAAGCCTGCCCGGTGGATGCGATTGTCGAAGGCCCGAATTTCGAGTTTGCGACGGAAACCCGTGAAGAGCTCTATTTCGACAAGCAGAAGCTTCTCGACAATGGCGATCGCTGGGAGCGTGAAATCGCGCGGAACCTCGCTCTGGATGCGCCTTATCGTTAAGGCTCACTCCATGTCTTCGGAGCTACTCTCCGGGGATGGCAAAAGATGAAATGCTCGTCGGCGATCGCTGACGGGAATGAAACGGGCAGGGCGGTCTAAAGGCCGCTTTTGTCCGGTGAGGACAAAAAGGCACCAACATGGGTCTGCACGCTGTATTCTTCTACATATTCGCTTTCGTCGCCGTGGCGTCTGCGTTTCTGGTCATTGCATCCAAGAACCCCGTTCACTCGGTCTTGTTCCTAATCCTGACTTTCTTCAACGCGGCGGCGCTCTTCCTGCTGACGGGCGCTGAGTTCCTCGGCATGATCTTGCTGGTCGTTTATGTCGGCGCTGTGGCGGTGTTGTTCCTCTTCGTCGTCATGATGCTGGACGTCGATTTTGCTGAGCTGCGTTCCGGCGTGCTGCAATATGCGCCGATCGGTGCCTTGATCGGTGTGATCCTGGCGGCAGAGCTGATCATCGTTGTTGGCGGCAGCGTGCTGAACCCACAGGCGGCAAAGTCGATCACCATGCCGATCCCCAATCCGCTTGAGCGCACCAACACCGCAGCTTTGGGTGACGTGCTTTATACGAACTACGTCTACTTCTTCCAGCTGGCAGGTCTCGTGCTGCTGGTGGCCATGATTGGCGCTATCGTGCTGACGCTGCGTCACCGCACGGATATCAAGCGTCAGGACATTTCAACCCAGGTCGCCCGCGATCCGAAGACCGCCGTTACGACGGTCAAGGTCAAGCCGGGTCAGGGCCTCTGAGGCGCGAACGGATCCAAGGAACATAGAATATGGAAATCGGTCTTTCCCATTACCTGACGGTCAGCGCGATCCTCTTCACGATCGGCATCTTCGGTATCTTCCTCAACCGCAAGAACGTCATCGTCATCCTCATGTCGATCGAACTTATCCTTCTGGCGGTAAATCTCAACCTCGTGGCCTTCTCCTGGGTGCTGAACGACATGGTTGGTCAGGTCTTCGCCCTGTTCATTCTGACTGTTGCTGCTGCTGAAGCGGCCATCGGTCTTGCAATACTCGTAGTCTTCTACCGCAACCGCGGATCGATCGCCGTGGAAGACGTCAATATGATGAAGGGCTGATAAGGCTATGATCTATAAGGCTATCGTCTTTCTTCCGCTGATCGGCTTCCTGATCGCTGGTCTCTTTGGCCGATCTATCGGTGCCAAGGCCTCGGAATTTGTCACCACCGGCCTGATGGCCGTCGTGGCGATCCTTTCCTGGATCGTGTTCTTCGATGTCGCGCTCCTGACCCATGAGGCCGGTGAGGTCATCAAGGTGCCGGTGCTGCGCTGGATCCAGTCCGGCGGCATCGACGTCGAATGGGCGTTCCGCATTGATACGCTGACGGCCGTCATGTTCGTCGTGGTCAATACGGTGTCCTGTCTCGTGCATATGTACTCCATCGGGTACATGCATCACGATCCGCATCGTCCGCGCTTCTTCGCCTATCTCTCGCTCTTCACCTTTGCGATGCTAATGCTGGTGACCTCCGACAACCTGCTGCAGATGTTCTTCGGCTGGGAAGGGGTTGGTCTGGCATCCTACCTGCTGATCGGCTTCTGGTTCAAGAAGCCCTCCGCATCGGCGGCCGCCATGAAGGCCTTTATTGTCAACCGCGTCGGCGACTTCGGCTTCATCCTTGGCATCGCCGGTCTGTTCGTGCTGTTCGGCTCGATCAATTTCGAAACGATCTTCGCAGCCGCTGGTTCCTACCTGCCTGCAGATGGCGCTGCTTCTACCGAGACGGTCATCAACCTCTTCGGCATGCAGCTTGATAAGGCCCATGCGGTGACGGCGGTCTGCCTGCTGCTGTTCATGGGTTCGATGGGTAAGTCTGCTCAGTTCCTGTTGCACACCTGGCTGCCGGACGCCATGGAAGGTCCAACGCCCGTTTCGGCGCTGATCCATGCCGCGACCATGGTGACGGCTGGCGTGTTCCTGGTCGCGCGCATGTCGCCGATCTTCGAACTGTCGCCGAACGCTTTGATGTTCGTGACGCTGATCGGCTCCATCACCGCCTTCTTTGCGGCGACCGTCGGTCTGGTCCAGAACGACATCAAGCGCGTTATCGCCTATTCGACCTGCTCGCAGCTCGGATACATGTTCGCAGCGCTCGGCGTCGGTGCTTATGGCGCGGCTGTATTCCACCTCTTCACGCACGCCTTCTTCAAGGCCCTGCTGTTCCTTGCCGCAGGCTCCGTTATCCACGCCGTGGATGGTGAGCAGGACATGCGTCACATGGGTGGTCTTCGCAAGCACATCCCGATCACCTTCTGGACGATGACGATCGGCAATCTGGCGCTGACGGGTGTGGGTATTCCAGGCACCATGTTTGGTTTTGCCGGCTTCTTCTCCAAGGATGTGATCATCGAGTCATCCTATGCCTCGCACAGCCCGCTTGCAGGGTTTGCTTTCACCATGCTGGTCGTCGCAGCGCTCTTCACCAGCTTCTATTCATGGCGTCTGGCCTTCATGACCTTCTTCGGCAAGCCGCGCGCTTCCGCCGATGTCATGCACCACGTTCATGAATCGCCGATGGTGATGCTGATCCCGCTCTTCGTTCTGTCGATCGGTGCGATCTTTGCCGGTGTCGTGTTCGAAGGCTACTTCTTCGGCCATGAATATGCGGAATTCTGGAAGGGCGCTCTCTTTACGCTTCCCTCCAACGAAATACTCGAAGAGTTCCACCATGTGCCGCTTTGGGTAAAGTGGAGCCCCTTCATTGCCATGGTTCTCGGTTTTGTCACCGCCTGGTATTTCTACATCAAGTCGCCGGAAACGCCGAAGCGCTTGGCAGCGACCCATCGCGGCCTCTACCAGTTCCTCTTGAACAAGTGGTACTTCGACGAACTCTACGACTTCCTCTTCATTCGTTCCGCGAAGGCGCTCGGTCGCTTCCTGTGGAAGAAGGGCGACGTGGCTGTCATCGACGCCTATGGCCCCAACGGTATTGCAGCGCGCGTGGTTGATGTGACCAACCGTGTCGTCCGTCTGCAGTCCGGTTACCTTTATCACTATGCTTTCGCGATGCTGATCGGCATCGCAGCACTAGTCACCTGGATGATGCTTGGGAGTGCCCTCTGATGACCGATTGGCCCATTCTTTCAACGGTCACCTTCCTGCCGCTCGTCGGCGTGGTGCTCCTGCTTTTGACGAATGAGAACGGCCCCTTCGGGCGCCGCAACATTCTCAATGTCTCTCTTCTGACGACGGTATTCACCTTCATCGTCTCGCTTTTCATCTGGATCGGCTTCGACAATTCGAACCCGGGCTTCCAGATGATCGAGAAGCACAACTGGTTCGGTAACATCGCCGCCTATCATATGGGCGTCGATGGCATCTCGATGCTCTTCGTCATCCTGACGACGTTCCTCATGCCCTTCTGCGTTCTCGCAAGCTGGGATTCCGTCCAGAAGCGTCTGAAGGAATACATGATCGCCTTCCTTCTTCTGGAAGTCGTCATGATCGGCGTGTTCGTCGCGCTCGACACCGTCCTCTTCTACGTCTTCTTCGAAGCGACGCTGATCCCGATGTTCATCATCATCGGCGTCTGGGGCGGCAAGGATCGCGTCTACGCATCCTACAAGTTCTTCCTCTACACGCTTCTCGGCTCGGTTCTGACGATGCTCGCCATCATGGCGATGTACTGGCAGGCTGGCACGACGGATATGACGGAGCTTTTGAAGCACGGCTTCCCGGCTGGCATGCAGACCTGGCTCTGGCTTGCCTGCTTCGCGGCCTTTGCTGTGAAGATGCCGATGTGGCCGGTTCATACCTGGCTTCCGGATGCGCACGTTCAGGCACCGACCGCAGGGTCGGTCATCCTGGCCGGCGTCATGCTGAAGCTCGGTGGATACGGTTTCATCCGCTTCTCGCTGTCGATGTTCCCCCTGGCGTCCGAGCATTTCGCTCCCTTCGTCTTCACGCTCTCCGTGCTTGCCATCATCTACACCTCGCTGGTGGCGATGATGCAGGAAGACATCAAGAAGCTGATTGCTTACTCCTCCGTTGCCCATATGGGTTACGTGACGATGGGTATCTTCGCGGCCAACGTGCAGGGTCTGCAGGGCGCGATCTTCCAGATGTTGTCGCATGGCATCGTGTCCAGCGCGCTCTTCCTTTGCGTTGGCGTCGTTTATGACCGCCTCCACACCCGCGAGATCGCGGCCTATGGTGGTCTGGTCAACAACATGCCGAAATATGCCGTCGCCTTCATGGTCTTCACCATGGCGAATGTCGGCTTGCCGGGCACCTCGGGCTTCGTCGGCGAATTCCTGACCATCATTGGTGTGTTCCGCGCCAACACCTGGGTGGCACTCTTCGCCGCAACGGGCGTCATTCTCTCGGCATCCTACGCGCTGTGGCTTTACCGCCGCGTGATCTTCGGTGCGCTTGAGAAGGAAAGCCTCAAGTCGATGCTCGATCTCAACACCCGTGAAAAGGTTATCCTTTATCCGCTGGTTGTGCTGACGATCTTCTTCGGCGTCTACCCGGCACCGGTCTTCGATGCGACGGCGGCATCGGTGGATCTCGTAATCAATAATTATACAGCCGCATTGCAGGCAGCGCAGAATGTTGCGCTCTCGCTGAACTGACGACAGGACCCGTTGGATATGACCGCTGAACTTCTTTTTGCCAGTCTGCGCATCGCGACGCCCGAGCTGATCCTTGCGGTCGGTGCGCTGGCGCTGCTCATGATCGGCGTCTTCTCCGGCGACAAGTCGACCAACACCGTGACGGGTCTTGCCGTCGCGCTTTTGGTCGTCGTCGGTCTGTGGATCATCTTCGCTCCTGCAAGCGGAGAAGCATTCGGCGGCGTTTATGTCGCCGACGCCTTCGGCAACTTCATGAAGATCCTGGCGCTGATCGGCTCCATCGTCGCCATGATCCTCGCGGTTGGCCACAGCCGCGTCGAACCGATCGGTCGTTTCGAATATCCGGTGCTTCTGGTTCTGGCGACGCTCGGCATTCTGCTGATGATCTCCGCCAACAACCTGATCTCGCTTTACATGGCGCTCGAGCTTCAGTCGCTGGCGCTCTATGTGATCTGCGCGATCGACCGTGAAAGCCTGCGCTCGACCGAAGCCGGTTTGAAGTATTTCGTTCTCGGCGCTCTGTCTTCCGGCATGCTGCTCTACGGCATGTCGCTGGTCTACGGCTTCACCGGCAACACCGGCTTCCAGGAAATCGCGACCGTGCTGTCCGCTGAAACCCGTTCGCTTGGCGTCGTCTTCGGTCTGGTCTTCGTGCTGGCCGGTCTGGCGTTCAAGATTTCCGCCGTTCCGTTCCACATGTGGACGCCGGACGTTTATGAAGGCGCGCCGACCCCAGTCACCGCCTTCCTTGCAGCAGCACCGAAGATTGGTGCCATGGCGATCTTCGTTCGAATCGTCGTCGACGCCTTCCAGCCTGTCTTCACCGACTGGCAGCAGATCGTCGTTTTCATATCGATCGCATCCATGCTGCTCGGCTCCTTTGCCGCAATCGGTCAGAAGAACATCAAGCGCCTGATGGCCTATTCCTCGATCGGTCACATGGGTTATGCCCTTGTCGGTCTCGCCGCCGGAAACGAAGCGGGTGTGGCCGGCGTGCTGATTTACATGGCCGTTTACATGGGCATGACGCTCGGCACCTTTGCCTGCATTCTCGCGATGCGTCGCAAGGAAATCGGAAATGTCGAAAATGTCGACGATCTGGCGGGCCTGTCCTCTACCAATCCCTTCATGGCGCTGGTGCTGACCGCTCTGATGTTCTCGCTGGCAGGCATCCCGCCGCTCGCAGGCTTCTTCGCCAAGTATTATGTCTTCCTGGCAGCCATCGAAGCCAAGCTCTATGCGCTGGCCATTATCGGCGTGATCGCATCGGTTGTTGGTGCCTACTACTACCTGCGCATCGTCAAGGTCATGTGGTTCGATGAGGCCAAGGGTGGCTTTGAAAAGGCCGCTGGCGAGTTGCGGATCGTTTACGCACTCTCCGGTCTCTTCGTCATTGCCTTCATCTTCTTTGGTGGCATGCTCGGCAACGCCGTGACAGCTGCGGCAAAGACGTTCTTTTGAGCGAACACGCCATGAAAAAGCGCCGGATGTCTCTCGATGACTTCCGGCACGAGGCATTGGGGGCGACATCCTCCACCAATGTCGAATGCCTCGCCCGGGCGCGCTCGGGCGATAGCGGCAATCTCTGGGTGACCGCACTCCGCCAGACTGGCGGCAAGGGCCGCCGTGGCAGACCGTGGGTCTCCGAGCCCGGCAATCTCTATGCTTCTCTTTTGCTGATCGATCCTGCTCCAGCGGACCTCATTGGTTCTTTGCCGCTGGCTTTTGCGCTTGCCGTGCACCGTGCGATTCGCGCTGTCCTGCCTTTCGGCGGAGCTCCGCTAGAAATTAAGTGGCCTAATGACATTCTCATCGGCAGAATGAAGACCTGCGGCATTCTGATGGAAGCGGAGCAACTTGCCGATGGGCGCCGCGCGATCGTCATCGGCATTGGCATCAACATCGCCCACAAGCCTGACAATCCGCTCTATCCCGTCACCATGCTGTCAGAGCATGGCGCGTCCTGCGGGCCGGACGAGCTCTTTGCTCATCTTTATCGTGAGACCGCCGAAGTCCTCTCTGTCTGGAACGAAGGCAGGGGCGTGAGCGAGGTCATGAGGGACTGGCGTGCAGCCGCCTGCGGTATCGGTGAGCATATCACCGTCAACTTTCCGGATCGCTCCATCGGCGGACGCTTTGCCGGTATAGACGATCAAGGTTTTCTGTTGCTGGATGAGGATGATGGCCCGAGACGGGCGATTGCCGCCGGTGACGTTTTCTTCGGCTGAAGGTGTTTGCGCGGGTCACCTGCGCGACGTCGGCTTTTGAGTTTGGAGCATCCCTGCTGCTCGTAGAATCAGGGCGTCCATCCGGTCCGCGTCGGCCCGGCATCTCGGCGTTTCATCAAGTCCGGCGCGGTTGAAGGCAACGGTGGAGCGTGGCGCAAGCGCGCGGCCATTGCCTGTTGCGGATTGGATAATGACATGTCTCAACAAGACGAACTGGTCTTCCTGCCGCTTGGCGGCGTCGGCGAAATCGGCATGAATTTGGCGCTTTATGGTTATGGTCCTGCCGCCAAGCGACAATGGATCATGGTGGATTGTGGCGTCACCTTCGCAGGCCTCGATCTTCCTGGTGTCGATCTGGTGCTGCCCGATATCCGCTTCATCGAAGCCCAGCGGCAGAACCTCAAAGGCATCATCATCACCCATGCCCATGAGGACCATTATGGCGCGCTGAACGATCTTTGGCCTGGCCTTAACGTCCCGGTCTATGCTTCCGGTTTCACCGCCGGCATGCTGGAAGCAAAGCGCAATTACGAAGGCACGCGTGCCGAGATCCCGATTTCGCCGTTCAAGGCGGGTGATCGTATCAATCTCGGTCCGTTCGAGATCGAAGCCATCGGCGTCAACCACTCGATCCCCGAGCCCATGTCGCTTGTCATCCGCACCCCACTGGGCAATGTCGTCCACACCGGCGACTGGAAGATTGATGACGCGCCGTCTTTAGGGCCGCTCACAGATGAGGCACGCTTCCGCGCCGTTGGCGAAGAAGGCGTTCTTGCGCTTCTGTGCGACAGCACCAATGCCGTGAGGGACGGTGTTTCTCCGTCGGAGGAACAGGTTTCCGAGGGGCTGCGCCAGATCATCGAAAATGCCGAAGGGCGTGTGGCGATCACCACCTTCTCCTCCAATGTCGGCCGTATCCGCTCCATCGCCCAGGCTGCGGAGCGCGCGGGTCGCGAAGTGCTGCTGCTGGGTTCTTCGCTCAAGCGCGTCGTCAACGTCTCGCAGGATCTCGGCATCATGGAAGGCATCAAACCTTTCCTTGCCGAAGACGAATATGGCTACATTCCCCGTGACAAGGTGGTCGTCATCCTCACCGGTTCTCAGGGTGAGCCGCGTGCGGCACTTGCCAAACTGTCACGCGATGAGATGCGCAATGTGGCGCTCGCCAAGGGCGACACGGTCGTCTTTTCCTCGCGCGCCATTCCAGGAAACGAAAAGGCCATTCTCGATATCAAGAACGGCCTGATCGAGCAGGGTATCCACATCATCACCGATAATGAAGCCCTGGTTCACGTCTCCGGCCACCCGCGCCGCAACGAGCTTCTGCGCATGTATGAATGGACCAAGCCGCAAATTCTCGTGCCGGTGCACGGCGAGGCGGCCCATCTCGTGGCACAGAAGGAACTGGCCGAGCAGGCTGGCATCAAGCAAGTACCCAAGGTTCGCAACGGCAACATCCTGCGTCTGGCACCTGGCCCTGCCGAAGTCATCGACGATGCGCCGCATGGCCGCGTCTTCAAGGATGGACGTCTGGTCGGCGATTTCGAAGAAATGGGCATTGGCGATCGCCGCAAGCTCTCCTTTGCCGGTCACGTGTCCGTCAATGTCGTGCTGGACAGCCGTTACGATTTCCACGGAGATCCGGATGTCGTGCCTTTCGGCCTGCCGGAATTCGACGACGAGGGCGAGGCGATGGAAGACACGCTCTATGATGCTGTTCTCGGTGCCATCGAGAGTATCCCGCGGGCGCGCCGCAAGGATCTGGACTTGCTGCGTGAAGCGGTGCGCCGCGCCGTGCGTGCCGCCGCCAACCAGACCTGGGGCAAAAAGCCGATCGTCACAGTGTTCGTGACGAAGATTTGAGGATAGGTTCGGTGTCGTGCGTCATTACCGGCGCGCGACCCCGAACATGCTTCATCGGCGCATTGTCCTAAAGCGTGTCGCGATCTTTCAGATTCGCTCATACGCTTTAGGTCCTTGTCGCATGTTGTTATCGCAAAACCGCTGCACACTTTTGCGCGACATGCTTTAGGGACGCATGCATGAGTTCGGCTAGGGACTTGGGAGGATGACCATGCTCGGACGGATCAATCACGTTGCGATTGCCGTGCCTGACCTTGTAGCGGCCACTGCTACGTACAGAGACGTACTAGGCGCTGCGGTCTCGCAAATGCAGACCCTGCCAGACCATGGGGTGAGGGTGGTTTTCGTCAATTTGCCTAACAGCAAGGTCGAACTGCTCGAGCCATTGGATAGCGACTCCCCTATCGCGGCTTTTCTGGACAAGAACCCGTACGGCGGCATGCATCATATCTGCTACGAGGTAGAGGACATCATCTCGGCCCGGGACAGTTTGAAAGCCGCCGGGGCACGCATTCTGGGCGATGGCGAGCCGAAGATCGGTGCCCATGGAAAGCCTGTGCTCTTCCTCCATCCGAAGGATTTCTGCGGCACGCTGGTTGAGTTGGAAGAGATTTGATCGCAAGCCGTCTTTCTAAAGACCGTATGTTCGCTTAGGACTTGCTGGCTGGCTGATCCATCTTCTTTTGCGCTGATCGTCGGAACGCAGGAAATGCCGATTCTATACGGGGAGGTTCCACATGCAATGGCTATCGGTTGTTGCCGTTTTTTTCATCGTCTGGTGGACGGTTCTTTTTGTTGTCCTGCCGATCGGGCTCAGAACCCAGATGGATGACGATGATGTTGCGCTGGGAACCGTGGCGAGCGCGCCTGCTCGTTTCCAAGGGGTGAAAATCCTCATTGTCACCACGCTGATCTCGATATTGCTCTGCGCAATCTGGTACGGGGTCACTTGGTACTTTGGTGTCAGCCTCGACGATCTGCCCCGTATCATACCGGTTTACGACTGAAGTCATCTGGCGGAAGGGCCGCGTAAAGCGAAGCAAGACATCGTCTTCTGTCACATGAATGTTGCATTTCAGTGCGTCGCGATTCACGCCTAAGCAATAGAATGGGAAAGATCTGGTCAGGCGTCAGCGGCCAACTCACTGAAAGAAAACCAATTTCAGGGCAAAAAAAAACAAGGCGGTTAGGCCTTGTTTTTCAGTTTCGCGTGATCCGTTTCCGTTTCCGGGGCTGCGACAGAGCGCGCCTAAGATCTCATCCTCCCAAGACTGACCGCGAAGACGGCAGAAATTTAAACTTCCTGCCTCTTTTGTGAGCTAAAACTAGCCCAAAGATTCCACTTTGTCACCACGTTTTTTGCATTTTTGTTACAGTCAGCAAAAAATTTTCTCATGAACATTATGTCGCAGGCACATCGCAAAATTATTTCTACTGAAACCGATCAGTCACGCATGTCCTATTCTCACGCGGACGTGAATGGGGTTTTGGAAGAGCCGATGCTGCGGGTTTCCTTCTGTTAGAGAAACGGTTATGTACCGGCAAAATATCCTTTAATTCTGGCGATTCCCGGTAGATGTGGAGTCGTCGCACTCAGGAAGTCGTCATGCGTCTCAGCCGATATTTTTTGCCCATCCTGAAGGAAAATCCCAAGGAGGCTGAAATCGTCTCTCACCGCCTCATGCTGCGTGCCGGTATGATCCGTCAGCAGAGCCAGGGCATCTACTCCTGGCTGCCGCTTGGCAAGCGCGTGATGGACAAGGTGAACCGCATCATCCGCGAAGAGCAGGACCGTTCCGGCGCAATCGAGCTTCTGATGCCGACGCTGCAATCGGCCGAGCTTTGGCAGGAAAGCGGCCGTTATGACGATTACGGCAAGGAGATGCTGCGCATCAAGGACCGCCAGGACCGTCAGATGCTGTACGGCCCGACGAATGAGGAGATGATCACCGACATCTTCCGCTCCTACGTGAAGTCCTACAAAAACCTGCCACTGAACCTCTATCACATCCAGCTGAAGTTCCGCGACGAGGTGCGTCCGCGCTTCGGTACGATGCGCTCGCGCGAGTTCCTGATGAAGGATGCCTATTCCTTCGACCTGACGAAGGAAGCCGCGATCCATTCCTATAACAAGATGTTCGCCGCCTATCTGCGCACATTCTCGCGCCTTGGCCTTCGCGCCATTCCGATGCGTGCCGATACCGGCCCGATCGGCGGCAATCACAGCCATGAATTCATCATTCTGGCCGATACGGGCGAATCGGAGGTCTTCTGCCACAAGAGCTTCCTGGAGCAGGGCATTCCGGGCGACGACACCAATTTCGACGACGTTGCCGCTCTGCAGGGCATTTTCGATACATGGACTGCGGACTATGCCGCGACCTCTGAAATGCATGATGAAGCAGCTTTCAACGCGATCCCTGACGGCGACCGCCTTTCCGCGCGCGGCATCGAAGTCGGCCACATCTTCTACTTCGGCACCAAATATTCCGAGCCGATGGGCGCCAAGGTGCAGGGACCGGACGGTAAGGAACATCCTGTCCACATGGGATCCTATGGCATTGGTCCGACACGCCTTGTTCCCGCCATCATTGAAGCTTCGCATGACGAGAACGGAATCATCTGGCCTGCCTCGGTTGCGCCTTTCGATGTCGTCATCATCAACATGAAGGCTGGCGACGCGGCCTGCGATGCGGCATGCGAGAAGCTCTATTACTCGCTGTCCAACGCCGGCAAGGATGTTCTCTATGACGATACGGACGACCGCGCAGGTCAGAAGTTCGCAACGGCCGATCTCATCGGCGTGCCTATGCAGATCGTCGTCGGCCCACGCAGCATTGCTGCCGGTGAAGTCGAGGTGAAGGACCGCAAGACCGGCGCGCGTGAGAACGTCACGGTCGAAGCCGCAATGAACAGGGTTCTCGGCTGAAAAGCCGACAAGGAGTAGACATGGCAAAAGCCGAGGCTGACAACGGTGCGGTTGCATCCGGGAAGGATGGGGCGGCGCGGCCATTTTCGGCTTTCGAACGCATGGTGGCCTGGCGCTACCTGCGTTCGCGCCGCAAGGAAGCCTTCATATCGGTCATTGCAGGCTTCTCATTCGTCGGCATCATGCTGGGTGTGGCGACGCTCATCATCGTCATGGCGGTGATGAACGGTTTCCGCACCGAACTGATCTCCCGAATTCTCGGCATCAATGGTCACATGATCGTTCAGCCGATCGATCAGCCCTTCAACAATTACGACGAGTTGGCCAAGAAGTTTGGCGCCATTCCCGGCGTGACGATGGCCTTGCCACTTGTGGAGGGTCAGACGCTCGCATCCGGACGCAATGGCGCGGGCAGTGGTGCGCTGGTTCGGGGCGTGCGTCCTGAAGATCTCGAGAAGATCAAGGAAATATCGACCAACGTCAAAGCTGGCGATCTCGTTGGCTTTATGTCGGGGCAGGGTGTTCTTGTCGGCTCTAGGCTGGCCGCACAGCTCGGCGTGACGGTGGGAGATCAGATTACCCTCATTTCACCGGAGGGTGACGTGACGCCCATGGGTGTCAATCCGCGCGTGAAGTCCTACCCGATTTCGGGGGTCTTCGAGATCGGCATGTCGGAATATGATGCGTCGATGATCTACATGCCGCTTTCGGAAGCGCAGCTTTATTTCAATTCCGAGGGCATCGTCCAATCCATCGAGCTCTTCGTCAGCCATCCGGACAATGTCGATGGCATTCGCCCGCTGGTGGAGACCGCTGCCGGCCGACAGGTCTATATCACCGACTGGCGACAGCGTAACCAGACCTTCTTCTCTGCGCTTCAGGTCGAGCGCAACGTCATGTTCATGATCCTGACGCTGATCGTTCTGGTCGCGGCGCTCAACATCATTTCCGGCCTCATCATGCTGGTGAAGGACAAGGGCAGCGATATCGCTATTCTGCGCACCATGGGTGCCACCTCTGGCGCCGTCATGCGCATCTTCTTCATGACAGGGGCTGCGATCGGTATCGTCGGTACATTCGCAGGCGTGGCGCTGGGCGTTCTCGTCTGTCTGAATGTGGAGTCGATCCGCCAGTTCTTCTCGTGGATCACCGGGACCGTTCTCTTTGATCCGCAGCTCTATTTCCTCAGCCAGCTTCCGGCGGAGATGGATCTAAGCGAAACCATCACCGTCATCGTCATGGCGCTGACCCTGTCCTTCTTGGCGACGATCTTCCCCGCCTGGCGCGCGTCGAAGCTCGATCCCGTCCAGGCCCTGAGATACGAATAGGACCCGCTTCACACCATGGCAAAGAAAATGGCTTTACAGCTTACCGGCGTGGAACGGACCTATGGTCAGGGCGAAACGAGCCTCTCCATTCTGAAGGACGCGAATTTCGAATTGCGAAGCGGTGAGATCGTCGCACTGGTCGCACCCTCCGGCACGGGCAAATCGACACTGCTGCATCTGGCCGGTCTTCTGGAACATCCGGATGCGGGCGAGGTCTTTGTCAATGGCAAGCCCTGCGGCACGCTCTCCGATGAGGAGCGCACCTCGATCCGTCGCAGCGATATCGGCTTCGTTTATCAGTTCCACCATCTGCTTCCGGAGTTCTCAGCGCTTGAGAATATCATGATGCCGCAGATGATCGCCGGTCTCGCACCCAAGGAGGCACAGGTGCGTGCCAAGGCGTTGCTGGATTATATGCGCATCGGCCACCGAGGCGATCATCGTCCGGCGGAACTGTCCGGCGGTGAACAGCAGCGTGTGGCAATCGCAAGAGCCGTTGCCAATGCGCCGCTCCTGCTTCTGGCAGATGAACCCACCGGCAATCTCGACCCAGAGACCGCATCCTACGTTTTCGATGCCTTGGAAGCGCTGGTGCGCCAGTCCGGCCTTGCAGCCCTGATCGCGACCCATAATCATGATCTGGCGGCACGCATGGATCGTCGCGTGACGCTTTCCGAAGGCAAGATCGTCGAGTTCTGATCGATCCCACGATGCTTTGATCCAAAAATGTAAAGGGTTCCTTGTGCGTCCATAGAACGCACAGCGTTTTAAGTACCCTTATCCCCATCTACCCCGTCTGGCCCGCCAGGCGGGGTTTTGTTTGTGCGTTGATTCGCTCGAGGCGAAACCAAGGAACCGGATTGAGTCGCTTCACGTTGGCAATAGGCCAGCCCAAAAAAGCTGTTGACACGGAAACAAAATGAGAACAAAGTTGGAACATAAAAAGTAAGGAGAGACAAATGACCGATTTCATCCGTGACCTTGCCGCCTTCACCTCAATCGCTGTCTTCGTTGCCAGCTTCTCTGTGATCCTCACATCTATGTGACTTTAGACCCTTCGGTCTCCCGGCGATAGCGGTGCACAGTCACCCTTTGCCAGTGGACTTTGCTGCTCGAAGGGATCAAAATCAGCCCGATTCAGAATGACGGGAATGCAGCACGATGGGCGATCATATTGAAGAGCGAAACCTTTCAGGCGTGCTCTTGAAATCTCCCGGCTTTGTGCACTTGCGTGTTCATTCCGCCTATTCCCTTCTCGAAGGGGCGCTTCCTCTCAAAAAGATCATGGCGAAGGCTGTCGGCGATGCACAGCCTGCCATCGCTATCACCGATACAAACAATCTTTTCGTTGCGCTGGAATTTTCGGAGAAGGCGCGGGACGAAGGACTGCAGCCGATCATTGGTTGCCAGCTTTCCATCGACATGCAGGATGCCGTCGAAGACAGGCGAGGCGGCAACAACCTTTCCAAGCTTCCGTCCATCGTTCTGCTTGCCGCAGATGCGGAGGGCTATGAGCGCCTCGTCGATCTGATAAGCCGCGCCTATCTCGATGGCGAGGGCAGTGGTCACGCGGTGAACATTGCCAAGTCGTGGCTGGAAGAGGCCAGCAATGCGGGATTGATCGCATTGACCGGTGCGTCTGGCGGCCCTGTCGATATGGCGCTAAAAGAGGGACATGCGGCTCAGGCGAAAAGCCGGCTTCTTGCGCTGAGAGACATTTTTGGCGACCGGCTCTATATCGAATTGCAACGTCAAGGCAATTACGACCGTGCGCATGAACGCCGCATGATCGCCCTTGCTTACGAGCATGACATTCCGCTGGTTGCTACCAACGAAGCCTTCTTCCCTTCGAAGTCGGATTATGAAGCGCACGACGCTTTGATGGCCGTGGCCCATAACGCCATCGTTTCGGATGACAGCCGTTTCCGTTTAACGCCGGACCACTATTTGAAGAGCCGGGATGAGATGGTGGCGCTCTTCAAGGATATCCCCGAAGCCATTGAGAATACGGTCGAGATCGCCCAGCGCTGCTCTTACGTCTTGAAGAAACGCGGCCCCATCCTCCCGCGCTTTACCGGCGCCAGCGACGATCCGGAAGAGGCCGAACGCGCCGAGTCGCTGGAGCTTCGCCGCCAGGCGGTCGAAGGTTTGGATATGCGCCTTGCCGCTCTTGGGATGGCCCCGGGCTACACCGAGCAGGAGTACCGCGATCGGCTGGACTTCGAACTCAGCGTTATCGAGCGCATGAAGTTTCCCGGCTACTTCCTGATCGTTGCCGACTTCATCAAATGGGCAAAGCAGCATGATATTCCGGTCGGCCCTGGTCGTGGTTCGGGTGCAGGATCGCTGGTCGCCTATGCGCTGACGATTACAGACGTCGATCCGCTTCGCTTCTCGTTGCTCTTCGAACGCTTCCTCAATCCCGAACGCGTGTCGATGCCGGACTTCGATATCGACTTCTGCCAGGATCGCCGCGAAGAGGTGATCCGCTATGTGCAGCGCAAGTACGGGCGCGAGCAGGTCGCACAGATCATCACCTTCGGTTCGCTCCAGGCACGTGCCGCCTTGCGCGATGTCGGTCGTGTGCTGGAAATGCCCTACGGTCAGGTGGACCGCATCTGTAAGCTGGTGCCGAACAATCCGGCCAATCCGACGCCGCTCTCCAAGGCGATCGAAGAAGAGCCACGTCTTCAGGAAGAGGCGGACAAGGAACCGGTCGTCGCGCGGCTCCTGGATATCGCCCAGAAGATCGAAGGTCTTTACCGCCACGCCTCCACACACGCCGCCGGTATCGTCATCGGCGACCGTCCTCTGTCGAAGCTGGTCCCGATGTATCGCGATCCGCGCTCCGACATGCCGGTGACCCAGTTCAACATGAAGTGGGTGGAAAGCGCGGGTCTGGTCAAGTTCGACTTCCTGGGCCTCAAAACTCTGACAGTGCTGAAGGTCGCTGTCGATTTCGTCGCCAAGCGCGGAATCCATGTCGATCTTGCGGCCATTCCGCTGGACGATCAAAAGACCTACGAGATGCTATCGCGTGGCGAAACCATCGGCGTCTTCCAGGTGGAAAGTGCCGGCATGCGCAAGGCGCTGATCGGCATGCGTCCCGACTGCATCGAGGACATTATCGCGCTGGTGGCGCTGTATCGTCCGGGTCCGATGGAGAACATCCCGGTCTATAACGCCAGAAAGCATGGCGAGGAGGAAATCGAGTCGATCCATCCGACGATCGACCACCTCCTGAAGGAGACGCAGGGCGTTATCGTCTATCAGGAACAGGTGATGCAGATCGCCCAGGTCCTCTCCGGCTATTCGCTCGGCGAAGCCGATCTTCTGCGCCGCGCCATGGGTAAGAAGATCAAGGAGGAAATGGATAAGCAGCGCGAGCGCTTCGTGGAAGGCGCGATCCGTAACAATGTGTCCAAGGCGCAGGCCGACACGATCTTCGATCTTCTCGCCAAGTTCGCCAATTACGGCTTCAACAAGTCGCACGCTGCTGCCTACGCCATCGTTTCCTACCAGACCGCCTATATGAAGGCGCATTACCCGGTGGAATTCCTCGCCGCGTCTATGACGCTAGATATGGCGAACACCGAAAAGGTCAACGACTTCCGCCAGGATGCGGCACGCCTCGGTATCGAGATCGTCGCGCCTTCTGTTCAGACATCCTTCCGCCGTTTCGAAACCGGCGAAAACCGAATCTATTATTCGCTGGCCGCCTTGAAGGGCGTCGGCGAAGGCGCGGTCGATCACATCGTTGAGGTTCGCGGCGATAAACCTTTCGCAAGCCTTGAGGATTTCTGCCAGCGGATCGATCCGAAGCAGATCAACCGCCGCGTTCTGGAAAGCCTGATCAATGCCGGTGCTTTCGATTGCTTCGGCAGGGACCGCGCCGAGCTGATCGGCGGCCTCGACCGCATTATCGGATATTCCCAGCGTGCGCAGGAAAGCCGCGTCACCGGCCAGCACGACATGTTCGGTTCGGGTGCAGCGACTGGCCCGGAGAAGCTCGTGTTGCCCGCCTATCAGCCTTGGCTCGCCTCGGAAAAGTTGCTGAGAGAATATCAGGTGCTGGGCTTCTATCTCACCGCCCATCCGCTCGATACCTATCGCGCCGTACTCGACAAGCTCCGCGTTCAGAACATTGCTGATTTCTCCGCAGCGGTGAAACAGGGGGCAACTGTTGGGCGCCTGGCTGGCACGGTCACCGGCAAGCAGGAGCGCAAAACCCGCACCGGTAACAAGATGGGGATCGTGACCTTCTCGGATGCGTCGGGCCAGTATGAGGCCGTGCTGTTTTCGGAAGGGCTCGGCCAATATCGCGACCTGCTCGAAGTCGGCAAGTCACTGGTGATTACGGTCCAAGCGGAAGAGCGGCCTGAAGGCATTGGTCTGCGCATCCAGACAGCCCAGTCGCTCGAGGAGAAATCCGTTCAAATGCAGAAGGCGCTGCGCGTCTATGTCCGCGATTCCGGTCCTCTGAAAACTGTTGCGCGACATCTGAATGCCAAGGGCGATGGCTCGGTCTATTTCGTCGTTATCAAGGACGAAGGCCAGCGTGAGATTGAAGTGGAACTCACGGAGAAGTATCGCATCTCGCCGGAGATCGCAGCGGCCCTTCGGACCGCTCCTGGTGTCATCGATGTTGAACTGGTGTAGGCAAAGCTTCTCGACTCTGTTCGTTAGAGGGTATCATAAGGGATATTTGAGAGTCCGATTCACCCGAAAATAGATTGGGTGCTCAAATCACGACCCCTCAGCCAAGCCTTAAATACCCGCGTGAATGCCGCGAGGGCTACAGTCAGAACAGGCTATTAGCCGGATAAGCGTAAGCGCCGTTGTCAATGAAACCGTGGCGTGAGAGGCACGCGCGCACAGCGGCATTGTAATAATAGGAACTGGTGAAGGTGGTGCCGCGCGGTGGCACACTGGCCTCGACGCTGCATCTTGCAAGTGCGTGATCGAACACGTTCAGGATGACGGGGTCGCTCTCGACGGCCGGGCCACCATAGACACTGTAATTTTTCGGTGCTTCAGCAGCAGACACACAGGCAAGCGCGACGACAGCGGCGCCAAGATATTTCACGTTCATAGGCAGGCTCCCCAAACAAGCTTGATGAGCCTTTAAACGTTAACGCGGCGCAGTTGTTCCTTGCGCGGCCGCGCCGGTATCGTCGGCCCGAAGTCGGTATCGATCCTCGATAGGCGCGATGCTTAGATATAAGCGCTGATTTCGATATCGAAGCCTCAGTCGCGGGTGATGGTGACGAAGTCGGTGCCTTGACCGGTCTCCAAGCCATGGCTCAGATCGGAGACCGTGATCGAACTTCCGACGGCGAGTTGCTCCTCAAGTCGTCCACGAACCTCTGCTGGAATGTCGATACGATCAAGCACCGCACGCAATTGATCGTAGCCACCTGGGGCATCCGCCACATCGATACCGAGACGCTTCCGTGCTGCAGCCGGGAGGTGGTTTTCCAGCGTCAGGCCGTTCCATTCCGCTTTCTCGCCTTCGATGTCGATGACTTCGAAGAAGTGTGTACCGAGCGCCACCTGTGGGTCTTTGATATGGATCGGTGCCTCAAAGAGCGGCTTGAAATTCTGTCGCACCATAAGCTGGCCATTTGGCGGCGCGTCTGCGCCTGTCGATGCATAGAGCGCGTCCAGGAACGCGTCGGTCATGAGGGGGCCGGTGGTCTTGAGACCCTTCCAGCGCTTGTAGCCGTTCACGGCGTTGATGGTCATCTGCCCCGCATAGCCATCGGCGATACCTGCATCGAATCCGATGCTGGTCAGGAGGCGCTGTGCGTCCATGATTTTTTCCCGTTCGCCACGCCGCGTGATCAGAATTCGCAATGGCGCTCCCGTTGCCCTGGATGTGGCCTTGGCGTGCACGGAACTGGTCTTCTCATTGATCGCGACTTCAACCAGCTTCAGCGATGCATCGAAGCTGGCGGGCCGCATTTCGACATCGGAAAGCAGGCGGCCTTCATCGGCTGCCTTCGGCTGAAGAAGGGTAGGATGGTCGATGCGTTGCAGAGAGACATCCGCACTGGAGATGATGACGTGAACGCCACGGCTCGTCATTCCGTAGAGCGACTTTGCAAATTTAGAGGGCAGGCGAATGCAGCCATGCGAGGCAGGGTAGTTCGGGACATTGCCCTCATGCAGGGCGACGCCAGACCATGTCAGCCGCTGCATGAACGGCATGGGAGCCGCAGAATAGATGTTTGACTCATGATACTTGCGCTTATCCAAGATCGAGAAGATGCCGCTTGGCGTCTCATGACCGGCCTTGCCGGTGGAGACCCTCGATGTGGCGACGACCTCTCCGTCTTCGTAAAGGGACAGCGACTGGTCGTTCTTCGAGACGACGACCTGCAGGCTGCGCGCATCACCGGCGATTGCCGATTGCACGAGAACGGAGGTGGACAGGAGACAGGCTCCCACAAAGCTACGCAACATCATGTTTGCTCCAACGCGATACACAACATGCCGCCTCCGAAGATCCGGCAAGGGAGACTTACGGCGCTTGAGACCGCGCCAGTCAGAGGGCCAAGCATAGGCTTGGCTATTTAAGGAAGTTTTTAAATGCGGTCACGAAGCCGTGTGACAGCTCATTTTTTCGCGCCGAATGTGTAGCCGGTTTCCACCGTGCCCTTGCCGAACTTTTCTCTCAGCTTGTCCATGGCCGCTTCCGCCGCAGCTCGTCTGCCCGCCGTCTTGTCCACAAGATCGGGAGGATCGGCCTGGGCTGGATCGCATAGATCGGTGACGCCAATCCCGATCAGGCGGAATTTCGTGCCATCCGTTTCTCGCTCCAGAAGCGAAAGTCCTGTCCTGAAAATTCGGTCGGCCAGTTGCGTTGGATCTTCCAGCCGCTTGTTGCGGGTGCGCGACTTGAAATCCGCGCTCTTCATCTTCAGCACGACCGTCTGTCCCGCGGTGGCATTCTTCTTCAGTCTCCAGGCGACCTTCTCGGACAGGGAGCGCAAGATCGGCACGAGTTCGTCATAGTGCGAGATGTCGTTGAAGAAGGTCGTCTCGGCGGAAACGCTTTTTGCCGGATCGTTGGTGTGAACCTCACGGTCATCAATGCCGCGTGCGAGCCGATAGAGACGCTGCCCCATCGTGCCATAACGGCGCATGAGGTCCGTTTCCTCCATCTCCTGCAACTGGGAAATCATGCGGATGCCGTCGGCTTCCAGCGTGGCCGCAAAGGCCTTGCCGACGCCCCAGATGGTGGTGACAGAACGCGTTGCAAGAAAACCGTTAGCCTCCTTTTCACCGATTACAGAGAAGCCCCGCGGCTTTTGCAGGTCGGATGCGACCTTTGCCAGAAACTTGCAATAGGAGAGCCCGACAGACACAGTGATCCCGATTTCCTTTTCCACCCGGCGAGCGAATTGTGCAAGCACACGCGCTGGCGGATCGTGATGCAGTCGCTCGGTACCGGAGAGATCAAGGAAGGCCTCATCGATCGAAATCGGCTGCACCAATGGCGTCAAATCCTGCATCATGGCTCGAACCTGCCGCCCGACTTGGCTGTACTTCTCCATATTCGGCTTGATGATCACGGCGTCAGGACAGGCTTCGAGCGCCTTGAACATCGGCATGGCGGAGCGAACGCCATGGATGCGGGCTATGTAGCATGCCGTCGAGACGACCCCGCGTTACCCACCGCCGATAATCAACGGCTTGTCGATCAGGTCCGGATTGTCGCGCTTTTCCACCGAGGCGTAAAAGGCATCGCAATCGATATGGGCGATGCTGAGATCGTAGAGTTCATCATGGTAAAGGAGGCGGGGGCTGCCGCATTGACGGCAACGTTTCAATCCCTCCGGCTGGCCAGCCAGACAATCACGACAGAAACCGGGATGGTCGTTCGACATCGAAGCCTTGGCCAAGAAACAAAAAGAGAACGGCCTCGACCATAGTCGTGAATCGGAAGTTGCTCAAGAGCACGCCTTGGCGCTCCACATCTCAGTAGACGCCGGAATCGAGACCAGGACCGGAATATTTGTGCCAGGCCGCTTGCACATCTTCCGGCTTGAACCCGGAGGCTTCACAAAACGCCATGAGGTCCGGCTCGTGGTTCATGACGAAATCAGTCAACCCCGCCAGAAAGCCGGGGTCCTGTATTGCCGCACGCAGCATGTTGGGCTGCAGCCCGGAGAGCGCAAGAAAACGGGCGAGAATATCCGGTTCGTTTGCCAACCATCCAAGAATGGCGGCAACGGTTTCTTCGGGGTCTTTGACGATGGGTTTGCCGTATTTCATCTCACGCCGCATTTATTGCCGGAAGTTACCTATTTTTCAACCAAATCGCTTTAGCCTCCCTCGGCAGGGGATAATGGAATCGGTTCTTCGGCACCTTATATGTCAGCTGGACGGTTTCAAAGCGTAACAAGGACTGCCGCCATGCCCAAGCAGGTCATGATAGTTGAAGACAACGAGCTGAACATGAAGCTCTTTCGTGATCTGATCGAGGCATCCGGTTACACGACCATACAGACACGCAATGGTATGGAAGCACTGGAGCTTGCTCGTAAGCATAGGCCCGATCTTATTCTTATGGATATTCAATTACCGGAAGTATCAGGACTTGAAGTCACGAGATGGCTCAAGGAAGATGATGAACTTCATGTGATTCCCGTGATTGCTGTGACAGCTTTTGCTATGAAGGGAGACGAGGAGCGCATTCGTCAAGGCGGCTGCGAGGCCTATGTTTCTAAGCCAATTTCTGTTCCGAAGTTTATTGAGACGATCAAGACTTATTTAGGCGATGCTTGAAGCAATAGGGGCGACCGAATGACTGCTAGAATCCTGGTCGTCGACGACATTGTAGCCAATGTAAAGTTTCTCGAAGCGCGTTTGCTGGCTGAATACTTCGACGTCGTCTGCGCCGACAATGGCCGTGATGCGCTCGCAATCTGCGCGGAGGGCCAGGTCGATGTCATTCTTCTCGATATCATGATGCCGGAAATGGATGGCTTCGAGGTCTGCGAGCGGCTGAAGGCCAACCCGGTGACGGCGCATATTCCCGTCGTTATGGTAACGGCACTGGATCAGCCGACCGATCGCGTGCGCGGATTAAAGGCTGGCGCGGATGACTTCCTGACGAAACCCGTCAACGATCTGCAACTTATTTCGAGGGTCAAAAGCCTCGCGCGTCTCAAGACCATGAGCGACGAGTTGCGCGGGCGGATGATGACCGCAGAAACCATCGGCATCCAGGAATCGATCGGTGTCGACGGCCATATCGAAAAACCTGGCCGCATTCTTCTTGTCGATGGGAGAGCGAGTTCACAGGAGCGGATCGTCAAGGCGCTGAAGCCGGTGGGCGAGGTTGTGGCCTGGAGCGATCCGGCAACTGTGATTTTCGAGGCGGCGGAGAATGCCTACGACCTCGTCATCATCAATTCCAACTTCGACGACTTCGACCCACTGAGGCTTTGTTCGCAATTGCGCTCGCTGGAAAGGACGCGGTTCCTGCCACTCCTGATCATTACCGAGCAGAACGACGATGCGATGGTCGTTCGGGCGCTCGATCTTGGGGTCAATGATTACATCATTCGTCCGATCGATCCGAATGAATTGGTGGCACGCACGCTGTCCCAGATCAAGCGCAAGCGCTTCAATGACCGGCTGCGTGAGAACCTCGCGCAGACCATGGAGCTCGCGGTTATCGATGGGCTCACCGGGCTCAATAATCGCCGCTATCTGGATCTTCACCTGAAGACCTTGTTCAACCGTGCGGCACTTCGAGGCCGCCACCTTTCCGTTTGCATGACGGATATCGATCGCTTCAAGCAGGTCAACGATCTTTACGGCCATGAGGCCGGCGACGAGGTGCTGCAGGAATTTGCCGCCCGGTTGCGTTCCACCGTACGCGGTGCGGATCTCGCCTGCCGCTACGGTGGGGAAGAGTTCGTGGTGGTAATGCCGGACACATCGGTGGAGACTGCCTCGGTGGTGGCCGAGTCCCTGCGCTCAATGATCGAGGGCACTGCGTTCTTACTTCGCTCCGGCCAGTCTTTAAAGATCACCGCGTCTCTTGGCATCGCTTCGAATGCAGCGGGCGTCGAAAGCCCAGAGCAATTGATGCGCCAGGCAGATCGTGCGCTTTATGAGGCAAAGAGAAGCGGGCGCAATCGCGTCGTTGCTTCCGCCGCCTGAGTAGAGTTGAACCGACGAACCGGTTAGAGAGCCTCGTTCGCCCCGTGTTATTGCAGGAATGCTCGGTTCTGAGCCAGTGTGCCGGCGTGGCACACTTAACCATATTTTAAAGCAAGAATCGTTGGGCCTTAATAAAGTGTTGAACTTTCGATCGGGTTGAGCGAAACTTTGTTCATAGAAATAACTTTAGGCCAATATATCATTCGATATGAGGCAATAGAACTTTAACAGTTCGCGCGGTTCTATTTTTAGGGGTCCGTGCATGCAATACCCCTTGATGCTCAGGTCCGCCGCATCTCCTGGGTCTTGGGGTCGGTCGGCCGGCGATGCCAATAGATGGTTCCTCGTGCTGTCGTGGTTATCCCGGCCGACCCCACGTCAACATCTCCAATGTTATCAGTGTCCTCCCATGCAGCTTTGCGTGAGGCGTTTTAGTATGAATCCTAAGACTCATTGGGCGCACATAAAGCGTGTCGCGATTTTGTAGGTTCGCTCCTCACGCTTCAGGTCTTGTGTGATCGCGTGTCCTTATCGCCAACCGCTGCACACTTTTGCTTGGACCATGCATTAAGCCTCGGCAAAGGCTTCGCATCGAACGACGACCCCAAAACAAAAAACGCGCCTCTAGGGCGCGTTCTTTAAGGATAAGATCAAGATGATTACTTGATCTTGGTTTCCTTGAATTCAACGTGCTTGCGAACGACCGGGTCGTACTTGGTCTTCGTCATCTTATCCGTGAAGGTACGGCTGTTCTTCGTGGTGACGTAGAAAGTACCTGTGTCGGCCGTCGACAGCAGCTTGATCTTGATTGTTGTAGCTTTCGCCATGGTCGTCCTGCCTTTAACAAGTAAGTGAGCCGCGGACCTGTTCGATCCCGGCTAAATCTGGCGCGAAACTACGGATCGCGCCTGAAAAGTCAAGTCTGTTTTGAACCGAAAACCGAACGCCCAATGGAAAGAACGACATAGAAGCCGAAAAACAGCGCCAATGCCCAGGCAAAGCCGTTGCTTCCGGAGATATCCATAGCGATGCCCACGGTCTGCGGGCCGGCAATCGTGCCTGTCGCATAACAGAATATGAAGGCTGCATTGGCCGCGACAAGATCCGAACCGGTGAGTCGCGAACCGAGATGGGTGAGGCCGACGGTATACATGCCCGAGACGAGGCCGCCCCAGAGCAGCAGCAGGACGGCCACCAAAATCCAGTTGTTGACGAGCAGTGGTAGCGCAAGCGTACCGCAAAGACCGATAAAGGCCATCAAGCCGAGCAGCAGACGGCGATTGGTGATACGGTCGGAGAGCAGGCCGATCGGGATCTGGAAGGTCATGTTGCCAATTGCCATGACGGTCAGGAGAAGCGCTGCCTGCGATTCATTAAAGCCTTCACGTGTGGCATAGATCGGGAAGAGCGAGAGACCACCAGCCTGTACCGCGCCGAAAACGAAGGCGGCAGCAGAGGCCATGGGCACCAGCCAGATATAGCGTACAAAATGGTGGGCAGGTTTCTCATCCAGCGCCGGGCTTTCCTTGCGCGCCAGAAAAATCGGAATTGCAGCCAGGAGGATGATGCCGCAGCCGACGAGAAACGGTGTGATGCCTTCACTTCCCACAGTGGAAAAGAGGAGCGGTCCGACTGCAAAGCCGACGGCGAGCCCTGTCGCATACACCCCGAGCACGAGTCCGCGTTTGCGTGGCGGCGCTGCGGCATTGATCCAGAACTCCGACAGGATGAAGAGCGTCGTCGTTGCGCCATGAAAGACGATTCTGAGCGGAAACCACATCCAGAAATCAGCGGCATAGTAAAAGCCCAAGGCGCTGACCGACGAGATGACCACGGCTGTCAACATGGTGCGCGCCACGCCGAAGTCATGCGCAAGTTTACTGGTGATGGGCGCTGCAATCATGGCGGCAACACCGGCCATGGCCGAGTTCAATCCGATCATGCTCGACGAAATACCGCGGCGCTCCAGAATGAGGCTCAAGAGCGGCAATCCGAGGCCGATAGCGATGCCCACGGCGCTGATAGCAGATATGGCGGCAATAAGCGATGGCCAGTGAATATTGTCGGCGTCGCAGTTGGGATGTGACATGGAGACCTTTTACAGAAAGCCGCGAATGAATGTGCCGCGACGCTCGAAGTAAAGTCGCACCCGGCTTTCAAATTGTAGTGGCTGATCACCTATCATGAAGTTTGTGACATCTTCGAGAACCATCCGTGTAATCGCCGCCATGTTCACACCGGAACTGTCGCGAATGTCAAGCCATTGAAGGTTCTGCAACTCTGCAGAATCTTCAATATTGGCCGGCTCAATGCCGACGTCGTCGGTGAAGCACAAAAAGAATCGTGTATCGAATCGCCTGACGCGCCCCGGCGGCGTGATCGCGCGCGCCACATAACGTAGAGCCGAGAGATCTGGTCCCTGTTGTTCACACCCGGTTCCAAAGCAAAGCCCCGTCTCCTCCTGCAACTCGCGCACAGCCGCCAGCGCCAAGGCCCGCGCTCCGGCAACCGTCATGGCACGCGAAGCAGAGCGCCTGAGTTTGTCGATAACGAGAGGATTGAGGTCGGCGCAGAAGGGCAGGGCGTGATCGCGTGGGTCACGCCGGCCACCCGGAAAGACATAGACATCCGGCATGAAGACGTGTCCGCTGCTGCGCTTGCCCACGAGCACACGCGGAGAGCCGTCCGTGCGATCGACCAGAATCAGACAGGCCGCATCCCTCGGACGCAGATAGGGCGATTTTTCAGTTTGCGATTCAGCAGGCAAAGCGGTTGGTCGCCTGTCAGTGGGACGATCCGTCGATCTGCGTCTTTTCGGGCTCATTGCTGAAGCCATGCATCCTCAGTGCCCATTGCAGGCCAATGACGCCACCTTTGATCGGCTGGATGGTCAATAACGCCACCAGTATCGTGATCGGCACCCAGATCGCGAAATGCACCCACATCGGCACCATGAGGATCAGGTCCGTCATCATGAAGCCTCCGACCGCCACGTGGCCGAGGATCATGATCGAGATATAGGGTGGAAGATCGTCGGAGCGTTGATGATGCAGATCCTCGCCGCAGGCGGCGCATTGGTCCACGGGCTTAAGCCAGGCCTTGAACAACCGGCCGCTGCCGCAGGCCGGGCATCGGCATGAGATGCCGCGCATGATCGAGCGACCCAGCGGTCGCTCCTGCTTCTCGCCGCCATATTGCACTGTCTGGATCTCGCTCATGCCCATTCCTCCAAGGATTGCTGCACTGAGGCGCCTCGGCCAAGTCTTGCTGGACTGAGCTTAGAGAATGCTTCAGCGTTTCCTGCGCGGCGGTCTCGTTCCCGGTGTCGCCGTGCGCCCTCCACCCCGGCGCGCCGTCTTGTGGAAGGATCGTGTTCCTGCGGGCATCTTTCGCCCTTCGCTCAACATCTCGAAGCGAAGCGCACCTGCCAGCGGAACGGCTTCTGCCAGACGAACCTGAACGGTATCGCCAAGCTGGAAGCCGAGGCCGGTCTTCTCACCCGTCAGTGCCTGATGCGCTTCGTCATAGATGAAATAATCGGTCCCTATCGTAGATATAGGAACGAAGCCGTCCGCACCAAACTGCGGAAGCGCGACAAATAGTCCCGCCTTGGTGACACCGCCGACCCTGCCTTCGAATTCCTCGCCTACGCGTTCGGAAAGATGGTGAGCGATCAGACGGTTGATGGTGTCGCGCTCGGCTGCCATGGCGCGCCGCTCGAAGGTCGAAATCTCAGCGGCGATATCGTCAAGCGTGGCTTCTTCCTGTGGCGTGATCCCGCCTTCGCCAAGTCCCAGCGAGCCAACGAGCGCGCGATGCACGATCAGATCGGCATAGCGGCGAATGGGCGAGGTGAAGTGGGCGTACTTCATCAGGTTCAGGCCGAAGTGCCCGATATTCTCGGGGCTGTAGATTGCCTGGCTCTGGGAGCGCAACACCATCTCATTGACCATGATCTGGTGGGGCGTATCTTCCGCGCGCGCCAGAATGCCGTTGAAGGAGTTGGCACGCACCTGACCACCCTTGGCCATGGTGATGCCCAGTGTCGCGAGGAATTCGCGCAGCGTCTCCTGCTTGGCAAGCGTGGGGGCATCGTGAACGCGATAGACCAGCGGTTGCTTCTTCTTTTCCAGCGTCTCAGCGGCGGAAACGTTCGCCTGGATCATCATTTCCTCGATCAGCTTGTGGGCATCGAGGCGTTCGGGAATGATGACCTTGTCGACGGTGCCATCGCTTCGCAGCACGATCTTGCGTTCCGGCATGTCGAGTTCAAGCGGCTGGCGACGATCGCGGCCGCGTTTCATCACCTCATAGGCATGCCAGAGCGGCTTCAGGATCGGCTCCAGCATCGGGCCGGTCTTGTCATCCGGCTTGCCATCGATCGCCGCCTGCGCCTGCTGATAGGAAAGCTTGGCCGCACTCTTCATCATGATGCGATGGAAGGTGTGCGATGCCTTGCGGCCTTCCTTGGAAAACACCATGCGCACCGCGAGCGCTGGCCGATCGACACCTTCCTTCAACGAGCAGAGATCGTTGGAAATCCGCTCCGGAAGCATCGGCACGACGCGATCTGGAAAGTAGACAGAGTTGCCGCGCTTCAGCGCTTCACGATCGAGCGGCGCGCCAGAGCGCACATAATAGGAGACATCGGCAATCGCCACGGTGACGATCACGCCATCGGGATTATCGGGCGACGGATCAGGCTCGGCATAGACCGCATCGTCGTGGTCCTTGGCATCAGCCGGGTCGATGGTGATCAGCGGCAGATCGCGCCAGTCCTCCCGATGCGCCATGGTGGCAGGTTTTGCCGCATCCGCTTCCGCCAAAACATTCTGCGGGAAGATATGCGGAATGCCATGGGCATAGATCGCGATCATCGAAATGGCTTTTTCCGACGCCACCGATCCGATCACGGACAGAACCTTGGCGCGCTTCAGGCCATAGCGTCCGCTGTTGCGCGAGACTTCCACCTCGATCAGGTCGCCATCCTTGGCATCGCCGACACCGTCGGGATCGATCACCAGTTCTTCGCCGCGCCGGTCCACCGGCATCAGACGTCCGCCGCCGCCAGGCTGTTCTTTGAAAACGCCAATCAACGCGCCCTGTCGGCGATCGATAATTTTGATGACGCGGGCGGTATAGGCCGGTCCGAACCGATCCTTGGAGGGAAAAATTTTGGCGAGCACACGGTCATTCAAACCGGCCGCGGGGCCTTTTTTGCCGCGGTCTTGTGACGACTGACGGATAAGGACAGCGGGTGCTGCACCTTGGTCTTCCGGCCATTCTGCTGGGCGGCCGATCAACTCGCCATCCTTGTCGCGCGTGGTAATGTCGAGAACCGTCACAGGCGGCAGTCCGCCGGGTCGCATCAGCGACTTACGGTTCTTCTGCACCATGCCGTCAACTTCAAGTTCCTTCAGCAGTGCTTTTAGCACCACGCGGCTATCGCCCTTCAGGCCAAAAGCCTTGGCGATTTCTCGCTTGGAGGCCTGTTGCGGATGTTCGGCAATGAACTTCAGCAGCACGTCGCGCGGAGGCACTTCCCCATGGATGATGCCTTCGCCTTCATTCACACGCTTTGAGCGGGCGGTGCGTCCGAAACCGTCATTGGCGGAATTCTGTTTCTGACGCGGTGCTTTGCTCACGATGCTGCCTTCTTGGTTTTTGCTGCTGTCTTGGGCATTGCCGCCGCTTTCGGCTTGGCGGCCGCCTTGGTCTTGCTTGCCGCTTTCGCCTTTGCGGGCTTGGCGTCTGCATCGCCTTCGGCCTTTTTCTTCGCCGGAGCCTTCTTCGCCTTCACCGGCTTGCCGCCGGTCTTGGCAATGCGTTCGGCAATCAGCACCAGCGCCTCGTCCAGTGTCACAGCATCGGGAGACTGTGCCTTGGGGATCGTGGCATTGACCTTGCCCCAGTTCACATAGGGGCCAAAGCGGCCATCGCGAACCGTGATCACGCCACCATCAGGGTGGTCGCCCAGTGTCTTCAGCGCGGCTGGCGTCGATGCGCGGCCACGGCCCGGCGCTGCCTTCTTTTCCGCAATGACGGTCACCGCACGGTTGAGGCCGATGGAGAACACGTCTTCTACACTCTCCAGATTGGCATAACCGCCATCATGCATCAGGAACGGACCATAGCGGCCGATGCCGGCAGAAATCATCTTGCCGGTTTCAGGGTGCTTGCCGATGTCGCGCGGCAGGTTGATCAGCGCCAGCGCCTTTTCATGATCGATCTCTTCCGGCTTCCAGCCCTTGGGCAGGGATGCGCGTTTCGCTTCCTTGCCGTCGCCACGCTGGATATAGGGTCCGAAACGACCGGAGCGAAGCGTCAATTCTTCGCCCGTCATCGGATCGGCACCAAGTGCCTTCGGCTCGTTCAGCGCTGCGGCTTCGGCTTCCGCACCATCCGAGGTCAGTTGGCGGGTGTAGTTGCACTCCGGATAGTTCGAGCAGCCGACGAAAGCGCCATATTTGCCGAGCTTCAGCGACAGGTTGCCGGTGCCGCAGACCTGGCAGATGCGGGGATCGGAACCGTCCTCACGCTTGGGGAAGACGAGCGGTGCAAGCACCTCGTTCAGCGCGTCAAGAACGTTGGTGACGCGCAGTTCCTTGGTATCTTCGATCTGAGCGAAGAAGTCCTTCCAGAAGTCGCGCAGAACCTGCTTCCAGTCGAGTTCGCCTGCGGAAATGCGGTCGAGCTTTTCTTCCAGATCGGCGGTGAAATCATACTCCACATAGCGGGTGAAGAAGCTCTCAAGAAAAGCCGTCACCAGCCGACCGCGCGAGTGCGGGATCAGCTTGCGCTTATCGACGACGATATATTCGCGGTCGCTAAGCGTCTTCAGTGTCGCGGCATAGGTGGAGGGACGGCCGATGCCGAGTTCTTCCATCTTCTTGATCAGCGATGCTTCCGAATAGCGCGGTGGCGGTTCGGTGAAGTGCTGGCTGGCATTGATCTTCTGCTTGGCGAGATTTTCGCGGGCATTGATCTGCGGCAGACGTCCGCCGTCTTCGCTGTCGTCGCTCTGCTCGCCATCTTCCTTCTGGTCAGTATAGGCGGCAATGAAGCCATCGAAACGGATGACCGAGCCGACGGCGCGAAGGCCAGCCTTCTCGCCCTTGTTATCGGCAAGGATTTCAACCGTCGTGCGTTCGATCTCGGCAGAGGCCATCTGGCTTGCAATGCCGCGCTTCCAGACCAGATCGTAAAGGCGAAGCTGATCGGAATCGAGGTAACGCTTCACCTTGTCCGGCGAGCGGTTGAAGTCCGTCGGACGGATGGCTTCGTGCGCTTCCTGGGCATTCTTGGCCTTGGTGGAATAGAAACGTGCCTTCTCCGGCACATAGCGGTCGCCAAACTGCTCGCCGATGGCGCGTCGAGCAGCATCGATCGCTTCCGGCGCCATCTGCACACCATCGGTACGCATATAGGTAATGAGACCCACGGTCTCACCGCCGATATCGATACCTTCATAAAGCCTCTGCGCTACCTGCATGGTGCGCGAAGCGGAGAAGCCAAGGCGCGAAGACGCGGCCTGCTGGAGCGTGGACGTTGTGAAGGGCGGGCCAGGATTACGCTTGACCGGCTTTGCTTCGACCGTGTCGACAACATAGCTTGCGCCTTCGAGCAATGTCTTTAGCCGGGTCGCGTCGTCGCCGGTCTTGATAGACTTGCCCTGTAGGCGCTTGCCATCGGCCGAAACGAGCTTGGCTTCGAACTCGTCACCGCGCGGTGTCTTCAGAAGCGCAGAGATATTCCAGTATTCTTCCGAGACGAAACGTTCGATCTCGGATTCGCGGTCGCAGACCAGGCGAAGCGCCACGGACTGGACGCGTCCAGCGGAGCGCGCACCCGGCAGCTTGCGCCAGAGAACCGGCGAGAGATTGAAGCCGACCAGATAATCGAGCGCCCGGCGGGCAAGGTAAGCATCGACGAGAGGAATGTCGATGTCACGCGGCTCGGCCATCGCATCCAGAACAGCCTTCTTGGTGATGGCGTTGAACACCACGCGCTTCACCGGCTTGTCGCCCAGAACCTTCTTCTTTTTGAGAAGATCGAGAACGTGCCAGGAAATCGCTTCTCCCTCGCGATCAGGGTCGGTCGCCAGAAACAGTCCATCGGATGCCTTCACGGCATCGGCAATATCCTTCATGCGTTTCTGTGAGGCAGGATCGACCTCCCAGGACATTTCGAAATCCTGGTCGGGAAGAACCGAACCATCCTTGGCGGGAAGATCCCGAACGTGGCCGAACGATGCAAGAACCTTATAGCCGGGGCCAAGATACTTGTTGATCGTCTTGGCTTTTGCCGGAGACTCTACGACGACGACATTCATATTTTTTTCTCTGGAAACATGTCCGTTAACCGGCATCGTCGCTGATTCCGCACGCAACAACGCCTTCCTTTTATTTCGACATGGACAGGTAATGCGTTCCGGTCAAGGGGGAGAGCCCGTTTTTCTGTCTTCACGCCTATATGCAACCTCTGGAATTTCCGTCAGGATGAAACAATTGCAGATAGGTGAAATTGTGTCGCTGGAACGTGATCAGAAGCTGCCTGTCATTAGCGCTTCGACCTCTCACTCAGCCATGATCATGGAAATGCGTCCGCCCGAATGCCGGTTCAATTTGCCAGCAATGTCGAGTTCAAGAAGCAGCAGATAGACGGTCGACGCGGGCAGGCCGGTGTGGCGGATAATGTCGTCGGTCTCGACAGGCGAGGGGCCGAGTGCCTCAGCGAGGATGGCGCGCTCCTTATCTCCGGCGTGGTGGCCTGCGCTTTGAGAGATGGGCTGATCCTCTGTGCCGTCTCTCGCCACGTGCGGCAGATCGAAGCTCGGCTCCATCATCGGCGAGAGCGCATCGAGAATATCCGCCGCTTCCGTCACCAGCGTTGCACCGTCCTTGATCAACCGGTTGGTGCCGTGACAGCGAGAGTCAAGTGGTGAGCCGGGCACCGCGAAGACGAGACGCCCAAAATCTCCAGCCAGCCGCGCGGTGATGAGAGAGCCGGAGCGCTCAGCCGCCTCAACGATCAGCACGCCGAGGGACACGCCGGCAATCAACCTGTTGCGCCGCGGAAAGTCTCTGGCACGCGGCTCCCAGCCAAAGGGCATCTCGCTGATGGTGGCGCCACCATTGGCGTAGATGTCATCCAGCAAGCGGAAGTTTTCAGGCGGATAGGGCTTGTCGAGACCGCCTGCCAGCATGGCGACGGTGCCGGTCGAAAGGCTGGCGGCGTGAGCGGCCGCGTCGATGCCGCGGGCGAGACCGGAGGCGATGGTGTATCCCGCCTGTCCGCATTGTCGTGCCAACATCGCTGCAAACTTCGCACCATTGATGGAGGCGTTGCGGGAGCCGACGATTCCAAGAGACGGGCGGATAGCCGTAGCACCGGAGCCCTTTATCGCGATCAAGGGCGGCGCACCGTCGATCTCGAGCAGCGCGGGCGGGTAGTCCGGCTCGCCGATGCCGACGAAGCGTGCGCCAAATCGTGTTGCGGTTTCCATCTCGCGCTCGGCCTGAGCAGGTGTCGCGATGCGTGGGCTGCGTACTGAACCGCCACGACGGGAAAGGTCGGGCAGGGCTTCCAGTGCCGCGTCAGCACTGCCGAACTGATTGATCAGATCGCGGAAGGTCACCGGGCCGATATTGTCGCTGCGGATCAGCCGCAGCCATGAAAGCTTTTGACGTTCCGTCAGGACGATGCCGCGTTTCGCTTCTTCCTCACGCGACATATCTGCCCCCAGCCCCCCGAGACAATCGTGTCTCAGCCCTTCTTGCCGATCTTGCTTTCGGTGCCTGCCAGCAGCCGCTTGATGTTTTCGCGATGCATATACCAGGAAATGATGCTGAGGATTGTCACCAGCAGTGCTGTCTTCTCCGGTCCCAAGATCCAAAGGACGATCGGGATGATAAGCATGGCGACCAGCGCCGAAAGTGACGAATACTTCGTGACAAAGGCGGTGATCAGCCAGATGGCGGCAAAGGCCAGCATCATCAGTGGAGCGGCGCCCAAGAGCACGCCGATATAGGTCGCGACACCCTTGCCACCCTTGAAGCCAAGCCAGACCGGGAAGAGATGGCCGAGAAAGGCGAAGAAGCCCGCCACCAGCGATGCCTCATATCCCCAGAGCGCATTGGCGATCAGCACCGCAGCCGTTCCCTTGAAAGCATCGCAGAGAAGGGTTGCCGCAGCGAGCTTCTTGTTGCCTGTGCGCAGCACATTGGTCGCGCCGATGTTGCCTGAGCCGATCTGGCGAACGTCGCCGAGACCCGCGGCCCGCGTCAGAAGCAAGCCGAAGGGAATGGAGCCAAGGAGGTAGCCGATGATAGCGGCAAGAGCGAGAAATGCCGGCGCTGTCTCCCAAACGGTCAATGCAGTCATGTCTATGTCCCCTCTTCACGTGCGTCGTCGCGCACCAACATTTCTACTGCAGTGAATGAACGAGCTTGCCCGCAACATATGTGCTGACGGCGCGGCCGCTGAAGCGTGCATCCTCGAACGGCGTGTTCTTCGAACGCGACACGAGGTTCTTTTCCGAAACCAGCCATGGCTCATCGAGATCGATCAGGGTGATATCGGCTTTTGCGCCAGGTTTCAGCGTTCCAGCATCGAGCCCGAAGATCTGCGCGGGTCGGGTCGAAAGCGCATCGATCAGTCGCATCAGCGGAACCTGATCGCTGTGATACAGGCGAAGCGCTGCTGCCAGCATGGTTTCGAGGCCAATCGCGCCGCTTGCCGCATCCGAGAAGGGCAGACGCTTGGTATCGACATCCTGCGGATCATGCGAGGAGACGATGATATCGATCGTGCCGTTCTTCAGTGCCTCGACCATGGCGACGCGATCGTCTTCGGCCCGTAGTGGTGGCGAGAGTTTGAAGAAGGTGCGGTATTCGCCGATATCGTTTTCGTTAAGCGTCAGATGGTTGATCGAAATGCCGCAGGTCGCTTTCGCGCCTCGCGCCTTCGCAAGCTTGATGGCCTCGGCCGATTCCGGCACGGAAATCTTGGCGGCGTGGTAGTTGACGCGCGTTAGCGCCGCGATGCGCAGGTCACGCTCCAGCGGAATGATTTCTGCTTCCTTGGGAATGCCTGGAAGGCCGAGCCAGCTCGCCAGCAGCCCCTCATTCATATCGCCATTGCCGATATATTTGTCGCGTGTCTCCAGCGAGATGACCGCACCAAATTCGCGGGCATAGGTCATGGCGCGGCGTAGCACCAGCGTATCGGACAACGCCTTGCGACCATTGGTAAAGGCAACCGCCCCGGCTTCCTTCAACATGCCGAACTCGGTCATCTCCTCACCCAGCAAGCCCTTGGTCAAAGCAGCTGCCGGATGAACATTGACGACGGCCTTGTCGCGAGCGGTCTTCTTCACATATTCCACCAGCGCGATGTCATCGATGACGGGATCCGTATCCGGCATCATGATGATGCTGGTCACGCCACCAGCGGCGGCCGCGCGCGAGGCGGACTCGATCGTCTCGCGGTGTTCGGCACCCGGTTCTCCGACGAAGACGCGGGCATCCACAAGTCCTGGAACAGCAAGAAGTCCCTTGGCGTCGCGGACCGTTGCGCCATCGGGAACACCCTGGTTCTGCGCATCCTTGCCAGCCGCCAGAATGGTGCCGTCGGCGCTGATGATGATCGTTCCGGTCTCATCGAGATTACGCGACGGGTCGATGATACGGACATTGTTGAGGACGGTCGCAGCACTCATACGCGCTCTCCCATGTTCTGAGAAAGAAGAAGTGTTTCCATCACGGCCATGCGCACGGCGACACCCATTTCCACCTGGGCTTCGATCACGCTTTGCGGTCCATCTGCCACTTCGGATGCGATTTCCACGCCGCGGTTCATCGGGCCGGGATGCATGACCAGCGCGTCTTCCTTTGCAGCCTTCAGCTTTTCCGCATCGAGGCCGTAATAATGGAAATACTCGCGGATCGAAGGCACGAAGGAGCCCGCCATGCGCTCGCGTTGCAGGCGCAGCATCATCACCACATCGGCGCCCTTCAGGCCTTCCTTCATGTCGTGATAGACTTCCACGCTCATGTCGGCGATGCCGGAGGGCAGCAGCGTTGGTGGTGCGACGACACGCACCCGCGCGCCCATCTGGTTCAAGAGAATGATGTTGGAGCGGGCAACGCGCGAATGCAGCACGTCGCCGCAAATCGCAACGGTGATGCCGGAGAGCCCGCCTTTGGCGCGGCGGATCGTTAGCGCGTCGAGCAGCGCTTGCGTCGGATGCTCATGCTGCCCGTCGCCGGCATTGACGACCGAGCAGGCGACCTTCTGTGCCAAGAGTGCTGCCGCACCGGCAGAGGAGTGACGCACGATCAGAACATCCGGTCGCATGGCGTTCAGCGTCATGGCCGTGTCGATCAGCGTTTCGCCCTTCTTCACCGAAGAGTTACCGACGGACATGTTCATCACGTCGGCACCCAGCCGTTTGCCGGCCAGTTCGAAGGAGGATTGGGTGCGGGTAGAGGCTTCGAAGAACAGGTTGATTTGCGTCAGCCCGCGAAGCGTGGATGTCTTCTTCTCCCGCTGGCGGCTGATCTTTACGGCCTCATCGGCCTTGTCGAGAAGAAGTGTGATATCCTGATGGGAAAGCCCCTTGATGCCAAGCAGATGGCGATGGGGAAAATAGACCATGGAACTGTCCTCCGGGCCGGAATAGTCAGTCGCGGTCTATAAAGACAGGTGGCTTTGTCGGCAAGCATGGGATAAGCCGGGAACGAGCCTATCTAGGCATTTAATTGCGAATCCCGATAAAAGTACACGATGACAGATATGAACCGGACCGAAGAACAGCTTGCCGAACTGAACCAGCCTAGCCTCTGGTCCGGGATCAACGCCTATCGGTCCGATCCGCTCATCGTCGATCTGACCTCCAACCTATCACGCCCGCTTCGCGATGAGCTGGATCAGATCGGTCGCTACGTCACCTCTGCCGAAGCCCAGGAACTGGCGCGCATGGCAAACCGCAGCACGCCACAGCTGCACACCCACGGCCCGCGCGGCGAGCGTCTCGATCAGGTGGAGTTCCACCCGGCCTGGCATGCGCTGATGCGCCGCTCCATGTCGTCCGGACTGCACAGTGCGGCCTGGGAAAACTCCGCCGATACGCGTGGCAACGAGCATAAGGCACGCGCCACGAAGTTCTATCTGACGGCGCAGCTTGAAGCGGGTCATCTCTGCCCGCTGACCATGACGCATGCCTCGGTGGCGGCGCTGATGGCATCGCCCCGCGTGCAGAACGAATGGGCGCCGAAAATCCTTTCGCGCAAATATGATTCCTCACAGAAACCTGCGATGCAGAAGACGGCCGTGACCGTCGGCATGGGCATGACCGAGAAGCAGGGTGGCACGGATGTGCGCGCCAACCGCACCACCGCAGAGCGGGTGGGCGAGGGCATCTATCGCCTCTCCGGTCACAAATGGTTTCTGTCGGCTCCGATGAGCGATGGCTTCGTTATGCTGGCGCAGATGGGCGACGGCATGGGATGCTTCCTCGTGCCGCGCTTTCTGGAAGACGGCTCGGCCAATGGCCTTCATTTCCAGCGTCTGAAGGACAAACTCGGCAACCGCTCCAATGCGTCGGCTGAGGTCGAATTCAGCGATGCCTTCGGTTATCTGCTGGGCGAGCCCGGTGCCGGCATTCGCACCATTCTCGACATGGTGACGCTGACGCGACTCGACTGCGCACTGGCGTCCTCCGGGATGATGCGCGCGTCGCTGGCGGAAGCCGTGCATTTTGCCCGCGGTCGTTCGGTTTTCGGTAAGCCGCTCGTCAACCAGCCGGTGATGACGCGCGTGCTGGCGGACATGGCGCTGGATGTCGCTGCTGCGACCGCCTTGTCCTTCCGCTTAGCGACTGCCTTCGACAGCGCCCGCAGCAACCCGGCGGAAGCGGCTTACGCGCGCGTGATGACGCCGATCGTCAAATACTGGTGCTGCAAGATCGCGCCCGCCCTGATCTATGAGGCGATGGAAAGCCTGGGCGGCAATGGCTATGTCGAAGAGCGCCCGATCGCCCGTCACTATCGCGAAGCCCCGGTCAACGCCATCTGGGAAGGCTCCGGCAACGTCATGGCGCTTGACGTGCTGCGTGTGCTCCAGCGCGGGAAGGATCTGTTCGATCTCGTCTTCGAAATTCTTGAACGCGATCTCGGCCCTTCGGGCAAAAAGACCACGGATGTACTGCGCGCCGCGATTGCACTCTGCGAGCGTGACGAAGGCGCTGCCCGTCTGCTGGTAGAGCAGTTTGCTCTTGCCGCTGCTGCTGCCGAACTCTGCCGTATCGGGGCAGGGCGCATCGCCGATGCCTTCCTCGAAACGCGCCTGGCAGGCGGCTGGCGTCATACATACGGCATGCTCGATAGCCGCTTCGATCCCACCTACATCATCGATCTGCTTTACCCGCCGGTGTCGTGATGCTCACCTTCCGCAAAGCCGTTCCGCAAGACGAAGAGGCGCTGTTTGCCATTTGCCTTGCAACGGGCGACGCGGGCAAGGATGCCTCGCATCTTTACGGCGACGACAAGATCGTCGGTAATATCTATGCCGTTCCCTATCTCCATCTGTGTCCAGACAGCGCTTTCGTTGCCGAAGACGGGGAGGGCGTCTGCGGTTACATCGTCGGCGCCACTGATACCACAGGTTATCAGGAAAAGCTCGAGCAGGCTTGGTGGCCGAAGCTGCGCGAGCTTTACCCTCTGGCGGAAGACACGGCTGAGCCTCTGCCCGAGGAACATCGCAAGCGCGTGGCCTTCATTCATCAGCCATCCCGCATGCCCGCCTCGGTACTTCAGAAGTACCCCGCCCATATCCACATGAACCTGTTGGAGCGAGCCCGCGGCACCGGTGGCGGTTCTCGGCTGTTGTCGATGTGGGTGGAAATGGCGCGGAGCAATGGCATCCCCGGCATCCATCTCGGCGCAAATCCTGAAAATCACAATGGTATCGCCTTCTGGCAGGCGCGCGGTTTTTCGCCGCTTGCGGGGATGCCGGCTGGCACCGCGTGGTTCGGGATGTCGTTGGGTGCCTGACCCTGCGGAATAGCCATCCTTTCCACCATCCACAGGAAAGCTATGGCTGCTAGGCTCCGTCTCGATTGTCGCGTTGTTAACTCTTTGCTAACCGCGCATGATAGGTCACCACACGGAGATTCGGAAAAGCCATGCTCGCCATCGATGGCACTGCCGCCCTCATGTCGCCCGCGCCGGAAAAGCGCATCAAGGATCGCGCCGCCACGGAGAAGGCGATCTTCGCTGCGGCAAAATCCCTGCTGGCGGAAGAAGGCTTTCAGGGTTTCGGCATCAACGCCGTGGCGCGTCGCGCCGGTTGCGACAAGCAACTGATCTATCGTTACTTCGGCGGCCTCGAAGGCTTGGTTTCAGCCATCGGCGAGGATCTGGCATCCTGGGTGCAGGAGCGCATTCCGCAAGATACAGGCGGTATGTTCCTGCTGACCTATGGTGACCTGATGGAGAGGCTGATGCTCTCCTATCTCGATGCGCTGCGCGCCGATCCGCTGGTCTGCAAGATCATCGCCTGGGAAGTGTCCGAGCAGACCCCGCAGGTGACGCAATTGGCAGACGCCCGTTCGAAAGCGCTGGCCAGGTGGATCGATCGCATGCGCGGTTCTCTCCAGCCACCGAAGGGCGTAGACCCGGCCGTGATGAACGCCATGCTCTTTGCCTCCATCCAGCACCTTGTCATTGCCGGAACAACAAATGGCCAGTTTTCCGGCGTGTCGCTGAAAAGTGACAAGGATTGGGACAAGATCGCCACGGCGGTCAAGCGTGTCGTTCGAGCCCTCTACGGCTGATCCATCGTTCCTTAGACGACTTTCAAACTGAAAGAAGGCGCGTTGCCTTGCCCGACGCGCGGCGCCTGTTCGGCCCTTTGTTATCCACATCCCAAGGTCCCGCGTTAACCATAAATGCAGGTTTCATTTGCTCCGCGTTAACCTTGAGTTCATGGTGTTAACGATTTGTTAACCATGAATTCCGAGCTGGATGAGAAGGAAGCGATGTGAGCCGCTGGATACCTTTGAGCGTCATGATGACGTTTTTCGCCCTGCTACCACTCGATCTCAATGCCCCGACACTGAACCTGTGCATCATGGCGTTGCTGCGCTGGGGCGTCATCGCCGTTCTGCCTGACGACCAGATGGCTGGAACGACCTTGGCCGGGGAGCGAATGGCATGAAGTGGTTTTTGATAATGTGGGCGGGCCCCGTGCTGCTGCTCAGCAGTTGGTATGGCTTGTCTTATTACGATATGAGCTTCGGCTTTTTTATGCTGACGCGGCAGGCGCATGATCTGGTTTTCCAGATCTATGGAAATGTGCTAGGGATTCCACCGGAGACGATCCCGCCGCTCGTGGCCCGCGCGATCGTTGTCGACAGCCTGATTGTCTTTGCGATCATCGGCATTCGCAAGCGCAAGGCGATTGCCGCATGGTGGCGCGCGCGTCAGCCGTCCGTCGACGCATCTCTGGCAAGCATCGAGAGCCGATCCAAGGCACCCTGAAGGATGAAGCTGGCTGCGGCGGAATCGATCCGCTCGGCGCGCTTTGCCCGCGACACGTCCATTTCCAGAAGCGCTCTTTCGGCCGCCACGGTGGAGAGCCTTTCATCCCAGAAGATAAAGGGGATATCGGTCTTCTCGCTCATCGAGCGGACGAAGGCACGCGTCGCCTGAACGCGCGGCCCGGCAGAGCCGTCCATATTCATCGGCAGGCCGATGACGAAGGCGGCGACCCTTTCCTTCGCGGCGAAATCCAGAAGCAGCGCTGCATCCTGGGTGAACTTGATCCGCTTGAGCACCGGGCGAGGGGTGGCAAAGCGCCGCGATAGGTCCGACATGGCAAGACCGATCGTCTTTGTGCCGAGATCGAGACCGGCGATCGCCTGTCCCGGCCCCAAGGTCTCAGCCAGTTCTTCTATCGTCAGCGTTGCCATGCCCTACCTTTATCTCTTGCGGACGAATTCCGTGCGCAGCACCAAGCCCTTGACCGCATCGCTCTTGCAATCGATTTCTTCTGGATTGTCGGTGAGGCGGATCGACTTGATCACGGTTCCCTGCTTTAGCGTGGTGCTGGTTCCCTTGACCTTCAAGTCCTTGATCAGCGTGACGGAATCACCATCTGCCAGCAAATTGCCAGCGGCATCGCGAACCTCATTCGCCTTGGCTGCCGCCGCCGCGATTTCCGATGCGGGGCGCCATTCGCCGCTCACCTCGTCATATACATAGTCGTCATTATCAGCGGCCATCTTATCGCTCCAAAGTAAGGTTTTGGGTGTTATGGCCCGTCCTATCTCATAGTATGACCAGAACACAAAGGAGAACTTAGATGAAAATCACCTGGCTCGGCCATTCCGCTTTCCGCCTCGAAACAGGACATGCAAAGATCCTGATCGATCCGTTTTTCACCGGAAATCCAGGCTTTGCCGGACAGGACGCCAAGGATGCGGCAAGCGGCATCACCCATATTCTCCTAACGCACGGCCATGGCGACCATGTGGGTGATACGGTTCGGCTCGCCGCAGAGACCGGTGCAACGGTGCTCGCAAACGCCGATCTTGCAGCATGGCTCGGCTCCAAGGGTGTTCAGAAGCTGGAGATGGGCAATACGGGCGGAACGGTCGGTTTCGACGGTTTCTCAGCCACCTTCACCAATGCGCTGCACTCCTCTGCGCAGATCACCGAAGACGGCGTGTCGCACTCGCTTGGCAATGCCAATGGCCTGATGCTGCACTTCGAGGATGGCCCGACGGTCTATCACCTGGGCGACACGGACATCTTTTCCGATATGGCGCTGATCAACGAGTTACACGAGCCGGATGTCGGCCTTGTTCCCGTCGGCGACCGCTTCACGATGGGTGGCGCGGTGGCCGCTCTTGCCTGCCAGCGCTTCTTCAAGTTCCGCCACGCCATTCCCTGCCATTACGGCTCATTCCCGATCGTCGACCAGACTGCCGACAAGTTCGTCTCGGGCATGGACGGGTCGGAGACACGGGTGGACGTGCCGAAGGTTGGTCAAGTCCTGACATTCTGATGACCCGGCATCGGCGTGTCCTGGCCCAAAACTGCGCCGCAGAGGGCCACGACACGCTTTCTACCGTTGCGAAGGACGGACATGGTCATTATAGCGGGTAGAAAATTCTTGACCGGAGTAGAACCATGTCCGTCGATCTTGCCACCGTGAAGCGCGTCGCGCGCCTGTCCCGTATTGCCGTTAGCGAAGACGAAGCCAACACCATGCTTGGCCAGTTGAACGGCATTCTCGGCTTCGTGGAGCAACTCTCGGAAGTGAATGTGGATGGCGTAGAGCCGATGACTTCTGTCACGCCGGTTGCGATGAAGAAGCGCCCTGACGTGGTGACGGATGGCGACAAGGCCGATGACATCGTTGCCAATGCGCCCGCCACCGACCGCAATTTCTTCATGGTCCCGAAGGTGGTCGAGTAAGCGGTTCCCGTTTGCTCCCACGTTGAAAATTCAAAAGTTTCGAAAGCTGTTTCCGATATGACCGAACTGACCAGCCTCACCATTGCCGAAGCGCGTGACAGACTGAAGGCCAAGGAATTCTCCGCCGTCGAACTGACGGATGCCTATCTGACCGCCATCGACGCCGCCAACGATAAGCTGAATACCTATGTCGTGACGACGCATGACAAGGCGCGTGATATGGCAAAGGCCTCCGATCAGAAGCTGGCCGCTGGTAATGGCGGTGCGCTCGAAGGTATTCCGCTTGGTGTGAAGGATCTGTTCGCCACCCGCGACATTCACACCCAGGCCTGCTCGCATGTGCTGGACGGCTTCAAGCCGAAATACGAATCCACGGTGACTCAGAACCTGTGGGATGACGGCGCAGTCCTTCTCGGCAAGCTCAACATGGACGAATTCGCCATGGGCTCGTCGAACGAGAGCTCTTATTACGGCCCTGTCGTAAACCCCTGGCGCGCTCAGGGTTCTGACAAGAATCTCGTTCCCGGCGGTTCGTCCGGTGGTTCGGCCGCAGCCGTCGCGGCGCATCTTTGCGCCGGCGCTACCGCAACCGATACTGGCGGCTCCATCCGCCAGCCCGCAGCCTTCACCGGCACCGTCGGCATCAAGCCGACCTATGGCCGCTGCTCGCGCTGGGGCATCGTCGCTTACGCGTCCTCGCTCGATCAAGCTGGCCCGATTGCGCGCGACGTTCGCGATGCGGCAATCCTGCTGAAGTCCATGGCCAGCGTCGATGCCAAGGACACGACCTCCGTTGATCTACCGGTGCCGGATTATGAGAAGGCCATCGGCCAGTCGCTGAAGGGACTCAAGATCGGCATTCCGAAGGAGTATCGCGTCGACGGCATGCCGGAAGAGATCGAAAAGCTCTGGGCTCAGGGCGTTGCCTGGCTAAAGGATGCCGGTGCCGAGGTTGTCGATATCTCTCTGCCGCACACCAAATACGCACTGCCGGCCTATTACATCGTGGCACCCGCCGAAGCATCGTCCAATCTCGCCCGCTATGACGGCGTTCGCTATGGCCTTCGCGTCGATGGCAAGGACATTGCCGACATGTACGAGAAGAGCCGCGCTGCTGGTTTCGGCTCGGAAGTGAAGCGCCGTATCATGGTGGGAACCTATGTTCTGTCTGCCGGCTATTACGATGCCTATTACCTGAAGGCGCAAAAGGTCCGCACGCTGATCAAGCGCGACTTCGAGAACGTCTTCCACGAAGGCGTCGACGCTGTTCTCGCGCCGATCACGCCATCCTCCGCTTTCGAGATCGGAGACAAGGAACTGGCTTCCGATCCGGTCAAGATGTACCTGCAGGACGTCTTCACCATCACCGTCAACATGGCGGGCTTGCCAGGTCTTTCCGTTCCGGCTGGCCTTGACGGCAAGGGCCTTCCACTCGGCCTTCAGCTGATTGGCAAGCCTTTCGAGGAAGAAACGCTGTTCAAGACGGCGCATGCCATCGAGCAAGCCGCGGGCAAGTTCACGCCCGCCAAGTGGTGGTAAGCGGCCTGATCATTCGTGCCATGACCGAGGCCGATCGCGATGCGGTCGGCCTCGTTGGTATTCGCGCCTGGCGATCGAGCAGTGCATTTGAAGATACCTATCTCGATCCCGTTGTAATCGACCGGGTGCGCGGCGAGTTTGAAGTCTTCGCCAGAGAGACCAACTGCGATGTCGTCGTTGCAGAGATTGACGGCATGATTGTCGGTTGGGGTGCGCGCGCTGGAGAGCCGGACTACATTTCCGATATCTGGATCGATCCTGAACACCAGGGCAAGGGCATCGGTCGAGTCTTGGTTGGGCATTTTCTGGATGAGATGTGCAGCGCCCATATTCAGACAGCCAAGATCGCCACCCATGCCAAGAACATCAACGCCATCCGCGCCTATGAACGTTGCGGCTTTCGCGTGGTGTGGCAGGGCACGCAATGGTCGGAGAGCATGAAGGTGGAACTTCAGAAGGTACGGCTGGAAAAGCCCCTCTGAAGAACAAGCCTGTTTATCCCGTGATCCTCTGTTATGCTTCAGGCACACAATCACGGGAGGCCACGATGACATCTGAAACCGCAAGGCATGAACTCATTCTGATGCGCGAGATCGACGCGCCGCCGGAGAAGATTTTTCGCGCCTGGACTGATCCGGAACTGTTGAAACAATGGTTTTGTCCTAAGCCTTGGGGCGTGTCTCACGCTGAACTTGACGTTCGTGCAGGGGGCTCAAGCATCATCGTCATGAAGGGACCGAACGGCGAAGAGGTTGAAAACCGCGGCGTTTACCTGGAAGTCGTGCCGAATAAGAAGATCGTTTTCACCGACGCTTTCAAGTCCGCCTGGGTACCATCGGATAAGCCCTTCATGACGGGCATTGTCCTTCTTGAACCGTTTGGCGATGGCCGCACCAAGTACACGGCCATGGCACGGCACTGGACGGAAGAAGACAAGCAGACGCATGAGGCCATGGGCTTTCATGAAGGCTGGGGCGCTGCCGCAGATCAACTGGAAGCGCTGGTTGCGACCATCTAGCAGGTTTGCTGAGGCATCCGAAGCCAAGCTGCCTGTCGTCCAGCGCATGACGACGCAAGGCTTTGATAGGAGCGGCGGGTGCCTGACCGCCGCCCCTGTTCTCAGCGATTGTTGAGTTCGCCTCTCACCAGTTCCAGCCCACGCGTGGTAATGCGATAAGGCTGGCTTCTGGAGGACGAGATTGCTCTTTTGCTCTTCAGTTTGCGGAAGGTGATGAGATCGAGCCCGCTGAAAACCCAGCCGTCGCGCGTGTAAAGCACGGCTTTCTCGATCTTGCGGTTCTCGTCTCGTATCAGTTCAATTATGCCACCCTGCGCAAGCAGGTGGAGGATGCGCTGTTCTGCGCGGGAAATGTCCATGGTTTGGAATCCGGCTTGCGTCCAGATGGACGCGTGAAAACAAACCCGGGTGCCATTGGCATCCGGCTCGGTTTCAACATGGCCCGGCACGCAAGAGACTTGCGGGCAGGGCCTTTACCGGGACTCCGACTGAGAGAACATCAAAACTCCAAAGTTTGTCGTTCCTGATTAAGAGCTTGCTGCCTTTCAGTCAAGAATCCGCCGAATCCACGCGGTCATTCCCGATGCCACTGGAAGAATCGCGGGGCCGATGCTTTATCTCGTCGGGCCATAGGGACCAGAACGTGATCGTCATTCGCAACGCAAATGAACAGGATGCGCCCCATCTTGCGGCCATCGGCCTGCAGGCATGGCGGGTCGCAAGCTCTGCGCTGGGGCTGACGGCTGTCCTGGAAATGAACGCGGCAGAAGCCTTTGCAGGCTTCACGCAATCCTTCTGGCATCGCATCCTCGTTGTCGAAAGACACGGCGCGCCCGCCGGTTGGGCGGCGCGGGAAAATTCCGACGATATGATTTCCGATTTCTGGATCGATCCACGGCTTCAACGGCAAGGCCTTGGCGGCAAGCTCCTCAGTGCGGTGGAAGATCAGGTCCTTGCCGCGGGCTTTTACTCAATCGGGCTTGAGAGCCACGCTGGTAATGAGCGAGCGCTGTCTTTCTTTCGCAAGCATGGATACAACGTCAGTTGGCTGTCGATGAAATATGCGCGAAAGCTTGACCGCGAAGTCCAGACCATCGGACTGCGCAAGGCGTTGAAAGAATTCGACACGACGACCTATGGTCCGTCTTTCTAACCGCAAGACCGCTCGGAGAACTTACGCGGCCCAGACGAAAAACACCCACAGGGCCGCCACTGCGAGGTGAAGAAAAACGATTGCCAAGAGCAGGCCGCGAAACGGCTGCTTGCGTGTCTTGTGATGCAGCATGTGTTGCGCTGTCACCGCGCCGAGACTTCCGCCCGCCAACGCGCAAAGGAGCAGGGTCTTTTCGCGAATCCGTCTATCATCTCGTCTTGCAGCACGCTTGTCCCACCAGAAGAGGGCGAAAGCGATGATGTTGATGAGGGTATAGATGCCGAAAGCCGCGAGGATGAATGTCATGATCGGCTCGATAATCCAAATCACGCTCGGCGGGCATTCCCGATCGGTTAAAAAGACCAGGCTTTAGCCGTAAGCGCCTCAGAAGTCTTGCACCTCTCGGCCAATTGCTCTACCTCACCACGGATAGAAATTCCGTATCTTATGAGCTTGATATGACCCTTGTAGACGTTCGCACACCCGACCCGAAGCGTTTTATCCCCGGCGCCACCGGCGACTGGGAAATCGTCATCGGCATGGAGGTCCACGCGCAGGTTCTGTCCAATTCGAAGCTCTTCTCTGGCGCTTCCACCACCTTCGGCAATGCGCCAAATTCCAACGTGTCGTTGGTCGATGCGGCCATGCCCGGCATGCTGCCGGTCATCAACGAAGAATGCGTGGCGCAGGCGGTTCGTACCGGCCTTGGTCTCAAAGCCAAGATCAACAATCGCTCCATCTTCGACCGCAAGAACTACTTCTATCCCGACCTCCCGCAGGGCTATCAGATCTCGCAGTTCAAGGATCCAATCGTCGGCGAGGGCACCATCACGATTTCGCTCGGTCCGGACCGTCAGGGCAATTTCGAGGATATCGAGATCGGCATCGAACGTCTGCATCTCGAGCAGGACGCTGGCAAGTCGATGCACGACCAGCATCCGACCATGTCCTTCGTCGACCTGAACCGTTCTGGTGTTGCGTTGATGGAGATCGTCTCCAAGCCGGACATGCGCTCGTCCGATGAGGCAAAAGCCTATCTGACCAAACTGCGCTCCATCGTTCGCTATCTCGGTACCTGTGATGGCAACATGGACGAAGGCTCCATGCGCGCCGACGTCAACGTCTCGGTGCGTCGCCCGGGCGAAGGCTTTGGAACGCGTTGCGAGATCAAGAACGTCAACTCTATCCGCTTCGTCGGTCAGGCCATCGAATACGAAGCCCGCCGCCAGATCGCCATTCTCGAGGATGGCGGTGTCATCGATCAGGAAACCCGCCTTTTCGATCCGGGCAAGGGCGAGACGCGCTCCATGCGCTCCAAGGAAGATGCGCATGACTATCGCTACTTCCCCGATCCAGATTTGCTGCCGCTGGAATTTGACGATGCCTTCGTGGAAAGCCTGAAGGTTGGTCTGCCGGAACTGCCAGACGACAAGAAGGCGCGTTTCGTGGCCGAACTCGGCCTCTCCGTCTATGATGCCTCGATCCTGGTGTCGGAAAAGGCGATCGCCGATTATTACGAGGCCGTGGCTGCCGGACGCGATCCGAAGGCGGCTGCCAACTGGGTGATCAACGATCTGCTCGGCGCGCTGAACAAATCCAGCAAGTCGATTGAGGAAACACCTGTCTCGCCCGACCAGCTTGGCGGCATCATCGACCTTATCAAGGCTGGCACGATCTCCGGCAAGATTGCCAAGGATCTGTTCGAGATCGTCTGGAACGAGGGTGGCAACCCGGCAGAGATCGTCGAAAGCCGCAGTATGAAGCAGGTGACCGACACCGGCGCCATCGAAAAGGCCGTAGACGAAATCATTGCTGCGAATCCAGATCAGGTGGAAAAGGTCAAGGCGAAGCCAACACTTGCCGGCTGGTTCGTCGGCCAGGTGATGAAAGCAACAGGCGGCAAGGCAAATCCGCAGGCTGTCCAGGAACTGGTGAAAGCCAAGCTCGGTATCGAGGAGTAAGTCGGCGTCCGGCCTCTCGCTGTGGGACGCCGGTGCTTTCCTCCGTCGTCCTCGTGCCAGGCGCTGGGAACGTCGAGACGACATTAGCAATGCCGGGATCGCTCCCGGCTTTTCTATTTTGATGGGAGTAATATGGTGTTCTTCATTCGCACCGCTGGTGAGCGGGATATTGAACAGGTCCGATCTTTGCTGATGAAGACCTGGCACGCCACCTATGATCCGATCTATGGTACGGACAAGGTCGATGACATGATCGCCCTGTGGCACACGCCAGCGGCATTGAAGGAGCGCGTCGAGAAAAAAGGCGGCGAGTTTCTGGTTGCCGATGATGGCAAGCGCATCGGTGGCATGGCCTATGCCGTCATGTCCACCAGCATGGCGAAAACTGCGTTGCTCTATCAGCTTTATGTCGATCCCCAGTTTCAGCGTCAGGGCGTTGGGCGTGATCTGTTCGCCGAGCTGGAAACCTGCTTTCCCGACGCGGAAATCATGCGGCTTGAGGTCGAGCCTAAAAATACTGTCGCAATCGCCTTCTATGAAGGCGTCGGCTTCTCCGAGGTGGACCGAATCGAGCGCATGGCAGGCGTCGAGGGGATGCCGGGAATCGTGATGGAAAAGAGCTTGAGGCAGTAAGAGAATGGATGGTCTGATCGTTCGTGAGGCACGCAAAGAGGATGTCGCGGCAATCGCTGCGATGTTTGCCGCTGATGACGTGGGTGGGCATGGCGACACCACCGATGAAGCAGCTATGCCCGACTATCTCGCGGCCTTTAGGGCGATCGCCAGGTCACCCCTCGAAACACTCTACGTCGCTGAGTTCGAAGGCAAGGTGATCGGCACCTTCCAGACGGTGATTCTCACCAAGCTCGCCGGGCGTGGTGCGGTGTGGATGGTGGTGGAAGGGGTGCAGACCAGGGAAGATATGCGCGGTCGCGGCATCGGCGCGACGATGATCCGATACTGCATCGCAGAGGCTGAAAAGCGTGGCCTTGCTGGCGTTCAGCTCACCTCCAATATGGCGCGCATCGACGCCCACCGCTTCTATGAAAGGCTGGGCTTCGAGAAGCGCCATTTCGGCTTTCGGCTCAAGCTGAAATAATCGTCGTGACGTTGGAAAAGCTGGACAATCGTTGGTGAGAACGTCATAAGCTTGTGGCTGTGCGAGTGCGAAAGCAACGCATGTGAAAAGCCCGAGGAACGGATAATGAAGACTCTTCTGCTGCAAATCTTCACCTGGTGGAACGGCCAGACGATTGGAACGCGCTTCCATACGTGGCGCTTCGGCAAGAAGGTGGGGCAGGATGAGTTTGGCAACACCTATTACGAAGGTGGCACCACCTCCTGGGGCATGCCGCGCCGTTGGGTGATTTACAACGGCTACGCGGAAGCTTCGGCAATCCCGCCCGGCTGGCACGGCTGGATGCATTACCGCACCGATACGCCACCGAGCAAGGAAAGCTATGTCGCACGCGACTGGCAGAAGCAGCACCAGCCAAACCTGACCGGTTCCGCTCAGGCTTACCGTCCTAAGGGATCGATCGCTGTTCCGGGTGAACGCCCGCGCGTCACCGGCGACTACGACGCCTGGACGCCTGGCGGCTGATAAACTTCACCCAAGGCCCCGTGTGCATCGGGGCGAAAAAGGGCGGGCATTTCATCATGGCCGCCACCCGCTTTTGCCACATTCGATCTTTAGGCGTGATGGGCGCTTCGATAAGCGGGGCAGATTTCTGGAGACGGTTTGATATGAGAACATTCACGCGGGATGTATCTTTGCGTGCACTGGCGGTTTCGCTTCTGGCGCTTCTTCCGGCAGTGGGTCTCGTGTCTCCGGCTTCCGCCGCCCGCCTTGAAAACAAGGTCGCCGTCTTCTCCGGTATCGACAAGATCACCGGCCGCATCACCTCCTTTGACGTCTATATCAACGAGACGGTCCAGTTCGGTGCGCTGCAGGTCACTCCCAAAGTCTGCTATTCGCGCGACGACACCGAAGCACAGAAGATCGATTCCTTCGTCGAAGTGGATGAAATCACCCTCGACCGCAAGATCCGCCGGATCTTTACCGGCTGGATGTTCGCCGATAGCCCCGGCCTCAACGCCGTCGAGCACCCGATCTATGATGTCTGGCTCACGGGCTGCAAGCAGGACTCAGACGTCCCGCCGCCATCGACGGCGAGCAAGTAACGGTCCAATACCGTGATCGACTGAAATTCAATTGCCTGACTTCTGCCCATTATTCTGCAACATGTCCAAGACGGTCGGTTGTCTCGAAGCCACGAAAACTGGAACCACAAATTTCTTCGATCGCATTGCGACTGGCACGTATTTTAGCTTCAGCGTAGTGAAAAGCTGTTGAACCGCGCTCAATGTTTTCCATGAACTGTTCTTGTGGTTTGTTACTTTCACCGACTCAATTTCGCCTTTGCGGTTGATTGTGAAGCTGACAAACATGTGCTGGTCTTGGAGTGCCAGCAGGTCGGAATTCAAACTGAGCTTATACATTTCGGCACGGATTTGTCGGACGATAATTTGCTCGTTCGTAAGAGTGGCTTGCTCCGGAGCTGCTTCAGAACTCACGCTTATGGCGATAAGGAACGCAATTATCCAGCGCATGATATCCTCAAATAATACAAAATAAGTTGATTATTTATGTCATGTTTATTGCGTCGGCAAGCGAAGAGTTTTGGGGTCCTGTCGGTTGGGCATGACCGACCTTAGGTACTAATGATGCGGACTAAAAATCTAAATCCAGGGCGTTCACTGCGCGGTCCAGCATTTTCGCATACTCGTCCTTCGGTACGTCAATCGCGCCAAAGGTTTTGAGATGATCGGTGGTGAACTGGGTATCGAGAAGCATGAAGCCTTGCGCTCGCAGTCGCTCCACCAAATGAACGAGGCAGATTTTCGAGGCGTTGGTGCGGCGGGAGAACATACTTTCCCCAAAGAAGGCAGCACCCAGTGATACGCCGTAAAGACCGCCGACCAGTTCATCACCCTCCCAGGCCTCCACACTGTGTGCGTGGCCGATCTCATGCAGTTCGGTATAGAGCTTCCGGATCGTCTCGTTGATCCAGGTGTTCGGGCGATCCGGCGCTTGCGCCGCGCAACCCGCCATGACGGCACTGAAGGCCGTATCGAAGCGGATGTCGAAAGGCTTCTTTCGAATCGCTTTGGCGAGACTTTTCGAAACGTGAAAATCATTGAGGGGGATGATGCCCCTCAGTTCCGGCTCGACCCAGAATAACTCTGGGTCGTCAGCCGCTTCGGCCATCGGGAAGAGGCCGATGGAATAGGCGCGCAGCAGCATGTCGACAGTGATATCGCTATCTCTGCTGCGCCGCCCCATTCCTTAGTGCGCGTCGCCGGCCAGATATTTTTCCAGCCAGTGAATGTCGTACTCGCCCTTCAGGATGTCTTCGTTCTGAAGCAGATCCTGGAACAGCGGAAGCGTTGTCTTGATGCCGTCGACGACGAACTCGTCGAGTGCACGGCGCAGGCGGCGAATGCACTCGTCACGGTCGCGACCGTGGACGATGAGCTTACCGATCATGCTGTCGTAGTATGGCGGGATCTTGTAGCCCTGATAGGCACCCGAATCCACGCGCACGCCAAGACCGCCGGGCGTATGGAAATAGGTCAGCGTGCCGGGAGAGGGTACGAAGGTCCGCGGGTCTTCGGCATTGATACGGCATTCGATGGCGTGGCCATGGAATTCGATATCGGCCTGCGTAACGGAAAGGCCCTGGCCGGAGGCAACGCGAATTTGCTCCTGCACGAGGTCCATGCCGGTGATCGCTTCCGTAACCGGATGCTCCACCTGGAGACGGGTGTTCATTTCGATGAAATAGAACTCGCCGTTTTCATACAGAAACTCGATGGTGCCGGCACCGCGATACTTGAGCTTGCGCATCGCGCTTGCACAAATCTCGCCGATCTCCATGCGCTGCTCGACGGTGAGGGCAGGGGAATTGGCCTCTTCCAGCACCTTCTGGTGACGCCGCTGCAGCGAGCAATCGCGCTCACCGAGGTGGACGGCATTGCCTTCGCCATCGCCAAAGACCTGCACCTCGATATGGCGCGGCTTGCCGAGATACTTTTCCATGTAAACAGCGTCGTTGCCGAAAGCGGCAAGCGCTTCGGAACGCGCGGTCGAAACCGCCTCGTCAAGATCGGCTTCGGTCTTGGCAACCTTCATGCCGCGACCACCGCCACCTGCCGTCGCCTTGATCAGAACCGGGAAACCGATCGAACGGGCGATTTCCATCGCGTTTTCCGGCTTTACCTCGCCATCGGAGCCGGGAACGACGGGGATGCCGAGTTCCTGGGCTGTCTGCTTGGCGGTGATCTTGTCACCCATGATGCGGATATGCTCGGCGGTCGGCCCGATGAAGGTGATGCCGTGCGCGTCGAGGATATCGGCAAACTTGGCGTTTTCCGAAAGGAAGCCGTAGCCGGGGTGAACCGCGTCCGCGCCGGTGATTTCGCAGGCCGCAACGATCTGATGGATGTTGAGGTAGCTATCACGCGATGGGGGCGGGCCGATGCAGACGCTCTCGTCAGCGAGGCGCACATGCATGGCGTCCGCGTCAGCCGTGGAGTGAACGGCAACCGTCGGGATACCGAGTTCCTTGGCGGCGCGAAGCACGCGAAGGGCGATTTCGCCGCGGTTGGCAATGAGGATTTTGGAAACCATGTGAGCAGCCCTTATTCGATGACCACGAGGGCTTCACCATACTCCACGGGCTGTGCGTCATTGACGATGATTTCCGTCACCTTGCCGGACTTCGGAGCCGGGATCTGGTTCATGGTCTTCATGGCTTCGACGATGAGAATGGTCTGGCCTTCCTTGACGGTCGCGCCGACTTCGACGAAGGGGCGGGCGCCGGGTGCTGGCGACAGATAAACCGTGCCGACCATCGGGGAGGTGACGGTGTTTGCCGGGTTGCGCGCAGGTGCAGCAGGGGCGGCGGCGGCAGGTGCTGCTGCGGGAGCCGCAGGTGCTGCAGCAGGTGCCGGTGCATACTGGGGAGCTGCGGCATAGACGGTTGCAGGCGGCGCGGAGCGGGAAACGCGGATGCGCAGATCGTCCTGCTCGACTTCGATCTCGGAAAGATCGGTGTCGTTGAGGATGTTCGCGAGGTCGCGGATCAGTTCCTTGTCGATACCGTTTTTCTTTTCAGACATGACAAACCCTATTCTGATTGTTTCTTTTTATGCCGTGATGTTCTTCAAGGCGTTGAGCGCCATGATGTAGCCGTAAGGCCCGAAGCCGCAGACCATGCCTTTTGCAGCGGGCGCTATCATCGATTTGTGGCGGAATTCTTCGCGGGCGTGGATGTTGGAAATGTGAACTTCCACGACGGGAACGGAAATGGCGCGAATGGCATCATGCAGAGCAATCGATGTATGGCCATAGGCACCGGGATTGATGACGACACCGGCGGCGCGTTCGCCCGCCTCATGCAACAGATCCACAAGAACGCCTTCATGATTGGACTGATGGCACTCGACAGCAAAGCCAAGCCCTTCACCAGCCACCACGCAGTCGTTTTCGATATCCTTCAGCGTCTTGCCGCCGTAAATGCCCGGCTCCCGCTTTCCCAGCATATTGAGATTGGGGCCGTTCAGGACGAAGATCGTGTTGCTCATTCGCGGTTCCGTCAAAAATCAGCGCCACCTATAGACTGCGCGACCGTCAAGGAAAAGCCCCCGGAGCCTGGAAAGAGGGCCGGGGGCAGCGTAAGTCGAAGTTATTCAGTGGCTTTTGGGCTTTCAGACAGGCCTGAGCATGTCTCTTAGGAGCAGCTTGCCTTGCCGCAACTACGCATATTGGCGATCTTTTCCTTCAATGGCTCGGCACCGACAGCACCGAAGACCGCTTCGTTGCCGATCACGTAAGAAGGCGTACCGGAAATGCCGAGATTGCTGGCAAGGGTGTAGGCTTCCTGAACCTGCGCATCATTCGGGTTCTCTGCCATGGATTTGCGGATGTCGGCTTCCTTCAGCCCGAGCGATGTTGCAACATCCATCGCCTTGGCCTCATTGGCGCGTCCGCGGCTGCCGAGCAGCGTACGCTGGAATTCCGCATACTTCTTTGGCGCAAGCAGCTTAACCGCATTGGAAACCTTGTGCGCCTCGACCGATTCCGGTCCGAGGATCGGGAACTCCTTCAGCACGACACGGACATTCTTGTCCTCTTTGAGGATCTTGTCCATGTCGGCCATGGCGCGCTTGCAGTACCCGCAATTGTAATCGAAAAACTCGACCAGCGTCACATCGCCGTCAGGATTGCCGATCGCGAGATCGTATTTGGAATCGAAAATGGCCTTGGTATTGTCGGCGACAGCTTCCGCCGCTTTGGTATTGCGGGCTGCATATTGCTTCTTCTCCAGGGCATCCTGGACCTCAAGCATGATTTCAGGATTTTCGACCAGATATTCCTTGATGAAGGCGCCGATCTCCTTCTTCTGGTCGGCATCCAGCGCATGAGCGGGGAGACTCGCGCCAAGGGTGGAAAGGGCCGTGACACAGGCAAGTGTTGCTGATCGGATGGAAAGTGCCATGTCGGTCCTCACTGGGTTGGTCGTGGTTTCATCTCGCAGGCAATTACCTTAATTTAAAGGAATTGCCATATCGCAAATAAATCGCGTTCGTTGCTCTCTCGTCATTGTGAAGAGCGCAACAATGCGGCAAATCTCCGTCATAGAGCGCCGGGGCGTCATTTTGGACGCGAAACAGGCGCTCTATCTACTTTTAAGTCTACGCATCATACTTTCCGAAAATCGATTCCGATTTTCGGGCCAAGGCAGTAGCATACAGAAAGACCATGCCCTTGATAACACTGTCCAAGCGAAGCGCCGTTGAGCCTTTTCATGCCATGGATATCTTGGCGGAGGCCAACCGGCGAAGACAGGCGGGGCGTCCCGTCATTTCCATGGCCGTGGGGCAGCCTTCCCATCCAGCGCCGAAGGCGTCGCTGGAGGCGGCCGAAGCCGCGTTGAAGCATGGCCGTATCGGCTATACGGATGCGCTCGGTCTTCGCGAGTTGCGAGAGGCAATTTCCGCCCATTACCGGCTGCGCCACCAGGCAATCATCGATCCCGCCCGTATCGCTGTGACGACCGGCTCTTCAGCAGCCTTCAATCTTGCCTTCCTGGCCTTGTTCGATGCCGGTGATGCGGTTGCAATCGCGAGACCCGGCTATCCCGCCTACCGCAACATCTTGAAGGCGCTTGGGCTGAATGTGGTGGAAGTGCCTGTTACGGCGGAAACGGGATACACGCTGACGCCAGCCAGCCTGGAGCGGGCAGAAACCAAGGCGGGCTGTAAGCTCAAGGGCGTGCTGCTTGCAAGCCCCGCCAACCCGACCGGTACAGTCACCGGCAGAGACGCGCTAAAGCGGCTCGCGACCTATTGCGACAGCCGCGATATCGCGTTCATTTCAGATGAGATCTATCACGGCCTGACCTTCGTCGGCGATGAAACCAGTGCGGTTGAAGTCACCGACAAGGCCATCGTCATCAACTCGTTCTCCAAATACTATTGCATGACGGGCTGGCGGGTCGGCTGGATGGTCCTGCCGGAAGAGCTCATTCGGCCTGTCGAGTGTCTGGCGCAAAGCATGTATATCTCGGCGCCCGAACTATCCCAACTTGCAGCAGCGGCTGCATTTTCCGCGCCCGAAGAGCTGGACATCTACAAGGAAAGTTATCGCACCAACCGCGATTTTCTGATGAGCCGTCTGCCGGAACTCGGCCTGCCGCTGGCCTCGCCCATGGATGGCGCCTTTTACGCCTATGTCGATACCAGCCGTTATTCCAACGACAGTATGGAATTCGCCAGGCGCATGCTCGCAGAAATCGATGTGGCCGCCACACCGGGGCTGGATTTCGATCCTCTGGAAGGGCATCGTGCCATGCGGTTTTCCTATGCGGGTTCGGTTTCGGATATTGCCGAGGCTGTCGGTCGCATAGCAGGCTGGCTGAAACAGGATTGACGGATAAGCGGAGCGAAGTGAGGCGATGACGATGGATAAAGTGGCAGTCGTGACGGCAGGTGGAAGCGGCATGGGTGCGGCGGTTGCAAGGCGCTTTGCGCAAGACGGCTACAAGGTGGCGATCCTATCGTCCTCCGGTAAGGGCGAGGCACTGGCTGCTGAACTCGGCGGCGTGGGGGTAACGGGCTCCAACCAGTCCAACGACGATATCCAGAAGCTAGCCGACCTTACGCTGGAAAAGTTCGGTCGCATCGACGTGCTGGTCAACAGCGCCGGACACGGTCCCCGTGCGCCCATCCTCGAAATCACCGACGAACAGTGGCACACGGGGCTCGACGTCTATCTGATGAACGTTATCCGACCGACCCGCATCATCGCTCCCATCATGGTCGCCCAGAAGAGCGGTGCTATCGTCAATATCTCGACGGCATGGGCTTTCGAGCCGAGTGACATGTTTCCGACATCCGCAGTGTTTCGTGCCGGGCTGGCGGCCTATACCAAGATCTTTGCCGACACATACGCCGCGGACAATGTGCGCATGAACAATGTTCTACCCGGCTGGATCGACAGCCTCCCGGCAACCGAACAGCGCCGTGAGATGGTACCGATGCAGCGCTACGGGAGAAGTGAAGAAATCGCCGCCACCGTTGCCTTTTTGGCTTCCGAGGGTGCAGGCTACATTACGGGGCAAAACCTCAAGGTTGACGGTGGGCTGACGCGCTCCGTCTAACTTTTTTGAAGGTTCGGGAACCGATCTTCTTTCCCAGCGTTGTAGCGGCGCGGGGGAGTGTCCTTTTTAATCTCGATGCCAGAGGGAAATCGCGAGTTGATGGACGCCACGCCCTTTATTCAACTGGGGAATGGACTTGGTTCATATAATTCGCGACTCCGAGCCAGAAGTGTCCGTATTCTCGGCATCCGATGTGGAGCGTTTGGAGGCTCTTGAGGAGTTGCAGATCATCGACAGCGGGCCTGAGCCCGTTTTCGATGATGTGGTTCAGATTGCCAGCACCATTTGCAATGCGCCAGTCTCTCTCATCAGCCTCGTGCAGGAAGAGCGTCAGTGGTTCAAGGCACGTGTCGGGTTTCCCCCGACTGAGACGCCAATCGATCAGTCCGTGTGCCGCTACTCCCTCGATTCTGACGATCTGTTGATTATTCCCGATCTCACGAAGGACCCTCGCACGTCGGCCAACACTCTGGTCACCAAAGCTCCTTTCATCCGTTTCTACGCTGGCGCGAGACTAATTCTTGCAGATGGCGTGGCTGTTGGCGCCCTTTGCGTCATTGACCATGTTCCGCGGCCGGAGGGCTTGACGCCAGAGCAGCGCTCCGTTTTGAAGGCTCTCGCCGCACAGATTTCCGCTCATCTGGAACTCCGCCGCGCGGCAAACCGTCAGCGTGAACTTATTGAGCGCCAAAAACAGATCAACATGATGATGCGCGATAGCGTCCGGACGGCGCTCACAGCGCAGGAGGCCGGGCGGATCGGCACGTTCGAACTCGATATCGAAACGGGAAACATCAAGGTCTCGGCTGAGTTTTGCCGGATTTTCGACGTGCCGCCGATGGGTCACTATCACGCCCGCGATTTCGAGAAGATGCTCCATCCCGACGACCGCGGGCGCGAGTCGTCGGAAGAGACCCGCAAGAATGGTTCGGCCGTCACCACTGTCGAGTACCGCATCGTCACCAGCTCTCGCGGCATCCGGTGGGTGTGCCGTCAGGCGACCTTCGAGCGGGATGAGGATGGCAAGCCGATCAAGCTGCTCGGTACGGTTCAGGATGTCACGCAGCAAAAACGGGCGACCGAACGAATCCGGACTCTCTTGGAACTGGGTGACCGGCTACGAGATCTGAACGACGTCGAAGAGATCGCCCTGACCGCTGCTGAGCTGATGGCGCGTGCGCTGGACGCGACACGCGCGGGCTTTGGCGTTGTTGATCCCGTTCGCGAGACAGTGATGATGCAGCCGGAATGGCGTGCGCCAGGTGTCTCATCTCTGGCGGGCAGACACTATTTTCGCGACTACGGCTCCTATATCGATGACTTGAAGGGCGGCATGAGCGTCGTCATCTCGGATGTGACGACCGATCCGAGGACTAAGGACAAGGCTGACGCGCTGCTGGCGCTTGGAATCCGGCAACTGGTCAACGTTCCCATATTCGATCAGGGCAAATTTGCCCTGGTCGTCTTCGTTCACCACTGTGATCTATTCGAATGGATGGATGACGATCTGGCCTTCGTCAGAAGTTTTGGTGACCGTATCCAGAGTGCGATTGGCCGCTTGCGCGCCGAGGCCGAACAGAACCTGCTGAACCGTGAGATCGGCCACCGATTGAAGAACGCCTTTGCCATGGTTCAGGCGCTTGCGAAGCAGACCCTGAGGCCGGTTCAGGACCGGGGCCCGGTGTTGAATTTCGAGCAGCGCCTCCAGGCGCTGAGCTCGGCCCACGACATTTTGCTTGGCAACAACTGGGCAAATGCCGATGTCCGCACGGTGCTTCTGCGTGTCATCGACACGCTGGGAATGACGGAAAAGGTCGATATTCGCGGTGACGATATTTCGGTCAATCCCAAGGGTGCGCTGTCTCTGTCTCTCCTTTTGCACGAACTCACGACCAATGCCGTAAAGTACGGAAGTCTGTCCTCTGTACATGGCAGGGTCTTGGTGTCGTGGGATGTTCAGGGCGAGAGGGAGGACGCCGTCTTTCGTTTGATCTGGAGTGAGACAAGCGGGCCACCGGTTATCCAGCCGCAATCAAAGGGCTTTGGCTCGCGCCTCATTTCGATGGGGCTATTAGGAACCGGCGGTGTATCGACGCGTTACTTAGATCAAGGACTAGAGGTCGAAATGACAGCGTCTCTGGTTCAACTGCAACAGGTAGCGTAAACGATGGGACAGAAGCAACCATTCGCCAAACATGTCGTACTGGTCGTGGAGGATGATCCACTCTTGCGAATGATGGCAGTCGATATGGTCGAAGACGCGGGATTCAGTGCGATCGAGGCTGGTGGAGCCGACGAAGCACTGGAAATACTGCACGCACGCCCCGATGTCGGCGTGCTGTTTACCGATATCGACATGCCTGGCAGCATGGATGGAGTCCAGCTCGCGCATCTCGCCTGCCAGACAGACAGGCCAATTGGTATCGTGCTCACGTCCGGGCATCACCGTCTTGATCAGGAAACCCTGCCACCGCGCAGCATTTTCTTCCCCAAGCCATACGACCTCAACATTGTGTCTGAGGTATTGCGGAAATTCGCAGCTTAAGCGGCTGCTGGAAACTCAGCGCGACACCTGGGTTTCACCAAATTCACCGGTTATAAACCAAGATGATCGGTGAAAATTCGCATTAATTTTTCAGAAAATAAAATTTTCTATTGTCTACCCAAGATTTGGCTCCGGGGGACTACATGAATTTTCTTGGCATTACAGGTATGCAATATTCGGGCGTTCCGTTCCACGATACGCGAATATTGCTCGCGGAAGATTCAAATGTCTTTACCCAGATGATCGGAGCTCGGTTAAAGGAGTTGCTTGGACTGACGGTCGAAGTCTGCCGCAATTTCGAGGAGCTACAAGAGTGCTACGAGCGCTCCACCGAGGAGGTGACCCTCGCCATCTCGAACATCAATCTGCCAGGCGCGGAAAGCGGCGAGGCCCTGGAATATCTGGTGGATCTGTCGATCCCGACGATCGTCTTTACCAGCACCTTTCATGAAGACACGCGCGAGAAGCTGATCACCAAGGAGGTGGTCGATTATATCCTCAAGGACAATGTGTTCGCCGTCGACATGCTGACCGAATCGGTCTGCCGCTTCCTGACCAATCATCGCCATCACGTTCTCATCGTCGACGATAGCCCGACCGCGCGCGCCCTGTTGTCCAGCCGATTGAAGCGCTACAATTTCCGCGTCAGCCTTGCCGACAGCGGCGCGAAGGCACTCGAGATTCTTCGCAACAACCCGGACATCGGCCTGGTCGTCACCGACTATAATATGCCGGATATTGATGGCTTCGAACTCACTCGTCGCATTCGCACGATGCGTGGCTCGCACGAACTGCGCATCATTGGTGTATCGTCTTCGAACAATCGTCTGCTCTCCGCACGCTTCCTGAAGGCTGGCGGCAATGACTTCATGCTCCGACCCTTTATTGAGGAAGAGTTCTATTGCCGCGTGAATCAGAACCTCGACACGCTGGTGCAGATCAAGACGGCCCGTGGCAATAGCAAGAAGGCCGCTGCGGCCTGACGGGCACTAATCTCTAGAACACCGAGAGCCGTCCTCACATCGAGGGCGGCTTTGCCATTTCAAAGCTGTGACTCCAGTGGAAGAATACCCATGATCAGCGCGACCCCACGCCTTGAGAGGCTGGCATAGGGCTCGTTGGCGTAAAGACGAGGCCTGCCTCTTACGAGGCCGGTCCAGATCAGTCGCTTCTTAGGAGTGAGCGCCAATTCGAAACTCATCTCCCGGCTTGTTTCCTCCTTGAAAATTTCGTCCATTGCAGACGCCAGTTCCGGGGAATTGAACAGCACGCCCATCTCTGTATTCAGCGACATGGAGCGCGGATCGAAATTCAGCGATCCGATGAAGCCGGTCTCACCATCACGGGTGAAGGCTTTTGTGTGCAGGCTCGCCTGTCCAGAACCTCGAAGTGACAGCGAATTTTGCTGGTCGGCAAGCGAGCGTAATTCATGGATTTTGACGCCATTCAGCAGCAGAGGACGGCGGTAGCGGGCATAGCCGGCATGCACTGCGGCAACATCTGTTGCAGCAAGTGAGTTGGTGAGCACCGATACGCACACGCCATTTGCTGAAAGGCGCGACAGCGTCTCGACACCCTTCTGCCCTGGAATAAAATAGGGGGAGGTGATCTTGAGCTTTTCTTCTGCGCCTTCCATGACGGGAAGAAGATTCTCCATCAGATAGTTATGTCCGCTGCGGCGCTTGCCGGCGGCTTTCTCCGGTGGGTCTGCCAAGACGGTTGCCGAGGCGACTTTGTGAAGCTTATCCGCCAACAGGAACTCGCCATCGTGATGAAGGCTCTCGACCTTTTCAAGATAGGGCCGGGCTGCATCGCCAGTGGCGAGCGCATCCAGCTTGCGCCGCAGCCTTGCAAGTCTACTCGGGCGTTTGGCCAGCAAGGAACGCACCGGGATGGCAACAGCACTGTTCCAGTAATCGTCGAAAATCTCTTCCGCGTCGCTGACGGCTTTGCCGTGGGCAAGCACGTCGAAGTCACGAAAATTCGCAGCCTCAGCTGCACCGAAATAGGCGTCTCCGATATTGCGTCCGCCAGTGATCAGCGCCCTTCCATCCGCAATCCACGCCTTGTTGTGCATTCGCCTGTTGACGCTGCGGAAGCGTAAAACGAGCTCAATCCCGCGCCGGAAGATGTTTTCCCGTGCCTTCGTCGGGTTGAACAGGCGCAGCTCGATATTGGGATGGCTGTCTATGGCGTGAAAAATCCTGTCCGACATCGTAACGCCGAGATCGTCCAGGAGCAGCCGGACGCGGACGCCACGGTCCGCCGCGGCAAGAACCTCACGCATCATGAGGCGGCCGGTCAGATCCGCATTCCACATGTAGTACATCAGATCGAGGCTACGGCCGGCAGCCCGAGCGGTTGAGACGCGGACGGCGAAAGCATCCATGTTAGATTGAACCAGCGCCAGCGCCGTCAGTCTGTCGCCGTTATCGCTATCGCGTATATGGGTCCAATGGCGGTCAAGCGGCGTGGCGTCGTCGGCCTTGGGAAGCGCTGTGGAAGCGACTTTCGTAATGGCTCGTTCCTGACGGCGCGACAGGGCAACAAGCGCGGCGAGGAGGCCGACGATTAAAATAAGCGTCGTTATTATGATCCCCGCCACGATGTCTCCCATCCCTGCTCTTTGGCCCCCGTACCAGTTTCGATTATCAACGCTCCGGTTTATTGAGCGCTGTAAGCTTATCGCATCGCCTGGGTTTCGATCCCGGGATTAGGTTCGGGCATTCCGGGATGTGATGTCACCAGATAGGTGATTGCAACGACGCTGGCCGCCACGATAAGGGTCCCGATGACAGCGATTGTCAGACCCCACGGCTTGGACTTGCGGCGAGACCATACGAAGCGGCGGTGCCGCAACCGGTTCTTGTTGCTGTGGTGATGATATTCGGGGCCGAGATTTTCTGTGTTGGCCATGGTGCTTCTCCGCGCCTGTTAAAAGTTACGGCTGTGACCGATCGAACGCTTCAACCGCACTGGTGGTTTCATCAGGACACACGAATGAAGCTGCTTGGGCGCTTTTCCGGCCACGTGACCTTGTCGCGTGCAGTCGCAGCAGACAAGGTGGATGGGCTTGCAACCTTTTGCTCTGGGAGAGAGTCGTGATTGCCGACCCGCGCGCATTTCTGAAAGATTTGTTTTTCGCAGCCGTTCGCGCGGCGGACCCCTATGAAGCGATCTGCGCCAATCTTCCCGAAAGGCCAAAAGGACGAACCGTCGTGATCGGCGCTGGTAAAGCGGCAAGCCAGATGGCGGAGGCCTTTGAACGTGCCTGGCCTCATCCTTTCGAGGGCGTCGTCGTCGCGCGCCACGGGCCGGTTGCTCCATGTCAGACCATCAGGATAGTGCAGTCGGCGCATCCCGTCCCCGATGAAGCCGGCCTCGCTGCATCGCAGGCTCTTATCGAAGCCGTACATGGACTGACGAAGGACGATCTGGTTATCGCTCTTATCTCCGGCGGTGGCTCGGCGCTGCTACCTGCGCCGCCAGAGGGGTTCTCGCTTGCAGACGAAATTGCGCTTAACGAGGCGCTGCTCGCTTCCGGCGCGCCGATCTCCGCCATGAATCTGGTGCGCAAGCATTTTTCTCGCATCAAGGGGGGAAGGTTGGCTGCTCTTGCCCATCCGGCGCGTGTGGTCAGCCTGATCGTCTCCGACGTGCCGGGAGACAATCCGGCCTTCGTCGCCTCCGGTCCGACGGTGCCGGACGAAGGCGACGCCTCCGACGCGTTGCGAGCAATCCGCGACTACAAAATTGCGCTGCCCCAGAGTATCGTCGATTTTATTCACCAAGAGGTGACACCGAAGCCTTCGGATGCAACATTTACTGGACACGAGGTGCATATCATTGCCTCAGCCCGCGTCTCTCTGGAAGCGGCTGCGAAGCTTGCAGTGGAACGGGGTGTGGAACCACTCATACTCTCAGACTGCATCGAAGGGGAGGCGAAGGACATCGGCAGAATGCACGCTGCTTTGGCGCTTGAGTTTTCAACCCGCGTGTCACTAGGCAAATCCATGGTGCTTCTTTCCGGCGGCGAAACGACGGTGACGATCGGTAACGGCACATATGGAAAAGGTGGTCGCAATTCCGAGCTGCTGCTTTCTGCTGCTCTCGACTTGCAGGCAAGCGAGGGTATAACCGCGCTTGCAGCGGACACGGACGGGATTGATGGATCGGAAGATAATGCCGGCGCCTTCTGTGACGGACAAACCGTGGCGCGCATCCGTGCCGCCGGGGGCGATGCGCGCTCCTGTCTCTCAGGCCACGACGCGTGGTCGGCTTTTTCCCTGGCAGGTGATCTTTTTGCACCCGGTCCGACGGGCACCAATGTCAACGATTTCCGCGCTTTTCTGCTGCAGTAGGCGGCGTGGTGGTTCTGACGACATGCCAGCGACCACGCGATGAGCGGTGACATCGGAGCCTATCTCAGCCTTTTCGCCTCTGCATTTCTTGCGGCAACGCTCATCCCTGCTCAATCGGAGTCGGTCCTGGTCTATTTGATAGCGAAAGGCCACCACTCCATTCCATTGCTTGTCGCGGTGGCAAGCCTCGGCAACGTTCTGGGATCCGTCCTCAACTGGTATCTGGGCCGAGGCATCGAGCACTATCGTGATCGGCGCTGGTTTCCGGTTTCCTCTGACAAACTCCAGAAAGCGCAAGGCTGGTACGCCCGTTACGGACGGTGGTCTTTGCTGGCAAGCTGGTTACCTGTCGTGGGCGATCCTTTGACGGTGGTCGCCGGAGTCATGCGTGAACCTTTGCCATCCTTCATCGCGATCGTAACCCTCGCCAAGGCGGGACGTTATGTGCTTCTGGCGTTGGTCACGCAAGGCCTTCTCTGAGGCTCGCATCACCAGGCGGTGATCTGTCTCGCTGAAGCATCTCGCGCAAAAGTGCGCGCGGTTTTGCGATAACGACATGCGATGAAACAAGGACATGAGGCGTATGGCCAATCTGAAAGATCGCGACAGGCTTTCAGATCATCCTCACCCTTGCGTAGGCTTTGCAAAAGCTTTGGCTGTGATGATATGATCCTGTGAGAATTCACCGAGGCGAAGGGAGGCGCTGCCGTGAAATCCAAAATCCTGTTCAGAGATGATCATCCGCGGGGTCTGATATCCCGCCGCAAAATCCACCGCGTCGGCGCGAACGACAATATCCCGAGCTTGGAATTCGAGACTGCGGGTCAAGAGCGCGACTGGCGTCTCTTCTGTCTCATCGGTGCGATCGTGTGCGGGCTTTCTGCCTTCATCTTCCTGCCGTTGTGGTAACAGGAAACACAAAGGCCGGTTTTTGCTTGAAAAAGACCGGATCGGTCGTTAGCCCGTTACACAGAGCATGAATGGCGGTACGGGCTGACTATGGTAATGATTGAAACGGTCGATGCCGTGCCGAGGGCGTTCCTCGGGGTGGAGCGATCGGCAACAGACCAGCGATGGATGTCGCGGCTGGATCAGGCCGGGCAGAACCGTGCGCTCGCCATGTCCCAGGTCCATGGCATCCCGGAACTGATCGCCCGCGTACTGGCGGGCCGCAATGTCGGTGTGGATGACGCGCTTGCCTTTCTTGATCCGACGATCCGCTCGCTGATGCCCGATCCCCATACGCTGACGGATTGCGAGAACGCCGCAAAGCGCATTGCCGACGCGATCGAAAAGCGCGAGAAGATCGCCATCTTCGGCGATTATGACGTGGACGGTGCCGCATCCTCGGCGCTCATGTACCGCTTCCTCCATCATTTCGGCCTCGAGCCTGAAATCTATATTCCAGATCGCATCTTCGAAGGTTACGGTCCGAACCCCGCCGCCATGCAGCAACTCGCCGCCAATGGCGCGACTCTGATCATTACCGTCGATTGCGGTTCGACCAGCCATGAATCGCTGAGCGTTGCTCGCGATGCCGGAACCGATGTGCTCGTCATCGACCACCACCAGGTCGGAACCGAGCTTCCTCCAGCGGTTGCCCTGGTCAATCCAAACCGCGAGGACGATCTGTCGGGGCAGGGGCATCTTTGCGCGGCAGGCGTGGTGTTTCTTGTGCTGGTGGCAACGCTTCGGGTTCTGAAGGAGAGGCACAATCGCCAGGCCTTCATGCTCGACCTTCTAACCTATCTCGACATCGTGGCGCTTGCGACGGTCTGCGATGTCGTGCCGCTGAAGGGCTTGAACCGCGCTTATGTGGTCAAAGGACTGGTTGCTGCGCGGCATATGAACAATGTCGGGTTGGCAGCTCTGTTCAAGAAGGCGGGGCTTGGCGGACCGGTGACACCCTATCATTTCGGCTTTCTGATCGGCCCCCGCATCAATGCAGGTGGACGTATCGGCGATGCGGCCCTTGGAAGCCGTCTCCTGACACTGGATGACAGCACGCAGGCCGAAGTCATTGCGGAAAAGCTGGATGAGTTGAACCGCGAGCGCCAGGCGATGGAGGCGGCGATGCTTGCCGAGGCTGAAGCCGAAGCGCTCTTTGAATATGGCGATGGCTCCGGTGCTGGCGTTATCGTGACAGCGAGAGAGAATTGGCATCCGGGCATCGTCGGCCTTCTCGCCTCGCGGCTCAAGGACCGATTTCGCCGTCCTGCCTTCGCCATTGCCTTCGACTCGCAAGGACGAGGCACGGGCTCGGGGCGCTCCATCAATGGCTTCGACATGGGGCGCATGGTGCGCAATGCCGTCGACGCCGGTCTGCTGATCAAGGGCGGGGGCCACGCCATGGCAGCCGGTCTAACCGTGGAACGCGCCAATCTCGGGCGCTTGCGAACCTTCTTCGAGGAAGCGGCACAGAAGACGGTCTCGCAGCTTGTCGAGAACAGTGTGCTGAAAATTGACGGTGCCATTGGCGCCTCGGGCGCCACGCTGGCGCTGGTTGACCAGTTGGAGCAGGCGGGTCCCTATGGGTCGGGCCATTCGCAGCCGATTTTCGCCGTGCCAGCGCATCGGCTGCGTGATGTGCGCATCGTCGGTACCTCGCACATCAAGATCACGTTGGAAGCTCTGGATGGCTCGCGCCTCGACGGTATTGCCTTCCGTGCTGCGGATGCGCCTCTGGGCCAGATGTTGATGGCAGCCCGCGGGCGTCAAATCCATGTGGCCGGTACTCTTGGGGCAGAGCACTGGCAGGGTCAAAAGCGCGTACAATTGCGCGTTCTGGACGCAGCCTTCGCGCCGTAGCGCGTCAGGAGAGGCTAAGCATATTCTGAAGTCTCAACATACGGAATCGCCTGTGTGACCATTCCGCATAGAGTGCGGACAGGTTCATGCGCTTGATCAAGATCTGCACGTAACATCATGAAATTAAGGGAGAAGTGGCACGCCCTAGGGGAGTCGAACCCCTCTTTTCAGAATGAAAATCTGACGTCCTAACCGATAGACGAAGGGCGCGTGCGCTGTGGTGGGGGCCTTATAGTCAGGCAGCGGATTCTCCGCAAGCGGCAATTTCGTTTTTTTTGATTTTAGACGATGTTTTTTGTCGAAGGAACACAGGCGCTGTGGACAAGCTGATCCACACCTTCGGCTATGAATGAAACTGATGATTGAAGAAGGGGGAAGCGTGAGGTGGCGTGGGATCAGGGGCTTCCCGTTTGATCGCCGCCTCACGCTTCATCGGGGGGACAGCGAAAAAACGAGCGGTGAAGAATTTGGTTCCAGACTTGCGAGACGAACCACAAAAAATCGCTTTACCGGTCATCGTGCTGCCTCTTGCAGCAACAAAAAGCCGCCCGAAGACAATTGTCTTGGGCGGCTGATGTCATGCGACTTGGACGTTACGATCAAAGATCGACGTCGAGGATCGCCATGGAGAAGTTGTAGGAACGATCGCCATCTTCATCGTCGATATAGACGACGCCCAGGAACTCTTCGCCCATATAGACTTCAGCGGAATCATCCTTGCGTGGACGTGCCTTGACGGCCATCTTGTCGTTGAACGTGCGCTTGAAATAGGCGTCGAGCTTTTTGATTTCGTCGGCTTTCACCAGTCTTCTCCTGTGCGGTTCTCACGTCGTCCATCGTCCTTGCAGACGCGTCGTTCGGATATCGTGATTTTCAATCTGCGCCGCTTGTGGCACGGCTTAAAGGCGAAAGTAAAGTCAAAGAGGCAAATCGCCCATGTGATCCACTACGCGATCCACACGGGCGATTTTTACTCTATCCAATGTAATCAGATATCCGCGCCGATGATCTGGTCCATGATGCGGGAAGGCTCGTTGCAACCGCCTTCGCCGACGATCCGGGCGGGCACGCCGGCGACCGTCGCATTGGGTGGAACGGGCTTCAAGACGACCGAGCCTGCCGCAACACGTGAACAGCTTCCGACTTCGATATTGCCAAGGATCTTAGCGCCTGCGCCGATCAACACGCCGCTGCGGATCTTTGGATGACGGTCGCCCGTCTCCTTGCCCGTGCCACCAAGGGTGACGCCTTGGAGAATGGAGACATTGTCGCCGATCACGGCAGTCGAGCCGACAACGAGGCCGGTCGCGTGATCGAGGAACAGGCCCTTGCCAACCTTTGCCTGCGGATTGATATCCGTCTGGAAGACGCTGGAGGACCGGCTTTGCAGATAAAGGGCGAAATCCTTCCGTCCCTTCGACCACAGCCAATGGGCAAGACGATGCGTCTGGATGGCGTGGAAGCCTTTAAAGTAGAGGACTGGCTCGATGAACCGCGTGCAGGCGGGGTCGCGATCATAGACCGCCTGAATGTCGACGCGCAGGACTGCGCCCCATTCCGGCCAGTCGTGAAGCATCTCTGAAAACGTCTGGCGCAAGAGAACGGCCTGCATGTCCGGATGGTCTAGCAGCTCGCAGATGCGATAAATGACGCTCTCTTCCAGCGAATGGTGATTGAGGATCGTGGAATAGAAAAATGCCGAAAGCAGCGGATCCTGCGCGGCGGCTGTGCGCGCTTCGTTCAACAAGCTGCCCCAGATCGGATCGACGACGGTGATCTGATCATTTTGGCAGGTCTCTATGCGTGCGACCATGTCAGCTGTCCTTAAAACCGGTTTGCGTCACTATACAGAAAAATACGTTGCACAGAAATGGGTATGCGCGAGCAGCGTTAAAGGAGGTAAAGCATCAGTTTTTCTGAAAGCTTTGTGGAACGGCGTTTCTTGATCACGCCGATTTGTCGACCTCGCTGTAGAATTCCAATACCGCCGCCTTGAAGACGCGATCTCCAACCGCAAGCATGTGATCGCGGTTGGGAATGTCGATCGCTCGGGCGTGAGGCATCAGATCGGCAAGCTCTTGGCCCGAGCCTGCAATATCGTCCTTGGTTCCAACCGCAACCAGCGTCGGTGCATCGATCTTGGCGGCTTCTTCGCGTGTAACGAGAACGCGCGATGTCTCGATACAGGCAGCAAGCGCTACGCGATCGCTCTTCGTCTGCTCGGCAAAGGCGCGGAACATCCGCCCACGCTCATGGGTGACGATATCGAGAGACGGGGCGCGAAGCGCATCTGCAATCGGATCCCAGTCACCAACGCCATCCACCATGCCGATGCCGAGCCCGCCGAACACCAGCGAGCGCACGCGATCGGGGTGTGCCATCGCCACGAAGGCGGAGATACGAGCGCCCATCGAATAACCCATGACATGGGCTTCTGGGATGCCGAGATGGTTGAGCAGGCCAACCGCATCTTCAGCCATGACAGCAGGATAATAGGCATCCGGATCATGCGGCTTGTCGCTGGCGCCATGGCCGCGATTGTCAAGTGCGATCACTCGATAGCCGGCATCTCCAAGGGTCTTTACCCATCCAGGATGAACCCAGTTCACTGCCGCACTCGACGCAAATCCGTGGATCAGGAGAACCGGTGCTCCGGACGGGTCGCCGTCGTCGAAATAGGCCAGTTCCAGTCCATCGCGCTGGAACGATGAAAATTGCGGTAGGTTGAGATTCATCAAGGACCTCCTTTTTTGCCGACCATATGTCAGGAAATAGACCTGTTGGGAATATTCGACACTCTTTTCTATGGAGGTCCGCGTGATTTAACGCTACATACTCGAACAATACGAGCGTTGGCTCAGAGACGAAGTTGCATTTGGAGACGAACATGGCCGGCCATACAATTCCTCACTTCCAGAACGACGGCGGACACCGCATGATCGAGATCGGCGTCAAGGAATTCATGTGCACGGGAGCGTCCGTTCCTTTCGATCACCCGCATATCTTCATCGATATGGGCGACGAGAACGAGAAGGTTTGCTCCTACTGTTCCACGCTCTATCGCTACAATCCGTCGCTGAAGGCCACGCAGACCAATCCTCCCGGCTGCGTCTTCCACGTGAAGGCAGCGTAACCCCATATATCGGGGCTCTCCATGCCCATAAAATCCGTGGCGATTATCGGTGCCGGTATAGCTGGTCTCACCGCAGCCCTTTCTTTTGCCCGTTATGGCATTGCAAGTGACATCATGGAGCAGGCGCCTGAACTCGCAGAGGTCGGCGCAGGGCTGCAAATCTCGCCCAATGCCGCCCATATCCTTTCCGCCCTCGATGTCCTGCCGTTGATCGAGGAGAAATGGCTCGAGCCTGAGACAGTCGATCTGGCGTCGGGCCTTTCGCTCAAGACGCTCGTCTCCCTGCCGATGAAGAGCGTGGCGAAAGGCCGTTGGCATGCGCCTTATGGCGTGCTGCATCGGGCGAGCCTGCAACAGGCGCTTCTGGCGAAACTCAGACACAATCCCCTATGCCGCCTGCATCTGGGCAAACGGTTGGAGACTGCCAGCAGAACCGAGATTGCCCGCGCGATCTTCACGGAGCCGGAGTTGGTCGTGGGGGCCGATGGCGTTTGGTCAAGTGTGCGCTACGCCGTGCCGAACAGCCCGGTTGCAACCTTTTCACGCAATGTCGCCTGGCGATTTACCTTATCTGGAGAGGACGCGCCCGACTTTCTCGATCGCACGGCTGTTACAGCATTTCTTGGACCATCCGCGCATGTGGTGGCATATCCACTGGGGGAAACAGGTGGCTTCAACATCGTTGCGATTGCTGTCGGCGCAAATCCCGGAGATACGTGGAAGGCGGAAGCGCAAAGTCAGCAGAAGGCATTTCTGCTCCAGCAGTTTCGTCGTTGGCATCCAGCTTTTGGCGAAGCGCTGCAGCGTCCCACGCGGCCAACATTCTGGCCGTTGTTTCAGGTAGGGGCAGGGCGGTGGCACAATGGCCGCGACACGGTGCTGATCGGTGATGCGGCCCACGCGATGATGCCTTTTGCTGCCCAGGGGGCGGCCATGGCAATTGAGGATGCTTTCGAGCTTGCAACCTTCGTTTCGCAAGGAAAGACGCTCGTCACGTCATTGCCGGATTTTGCAGCGCATCGCATGCCTCGCATTGAAAAGGCCCGCAAACGGGCCGCGCTCAATAGCTTCGCCTATCACGCTTCGGGCCCCATGCGCATAGGGCGTGATCTTCTTCTGTCGATGCGTCCGCCGGAAAAATTCCTGGCGGACTTCGACTGGCTTTATGGCTACAGGGCGAGAGGGCTTTAGACTGCCGCCGCTGCCGCGAAACCCGCTTCCAGATCGCGCTTGATATCCTTGACGTCCTCAAGCCCGATCTGAAGCCGAATAACCGGCCCTTCCGTCGGTCCAGCAGCCAAGGTCCGGTCGGCGAGATTGACCGGGATCGCAAGCGATTCGTAGCCGCCCCATGAGAAGCCAAGCCCGAAGATCGACAAGGCATCGAGGAAGGCATGCGCCTTTTCGGTGAACTGGTTCTCATGCGCCTTCAAGACAAACGAGAAGACGCCGCTGGATCCTTTGAAATCACGCTTCCAAATGTCATGCGTCGGAAAGCTCGGCAGGGCAGGGTGCAACACGCGCGCGACGTCGTCGCGCGTCTCAAGCCATTGGGCGATCTCAAGCGCACTTTTCTGATGGTGTTCCAGCCGGATGCCCATGGTGCGCATGCCGCGCAGCACCTGATAAGCCTCGTCGGATGTCACGCACATGCCGAGATTGGTGTTGGCGTCGCGCAGCTTCTTCCAATGTTTTTCGTTGGCGGAGACAAATCCCATCAGCACATCGGAATGGCCTGCCGGATATTTCGTGGCAGCATGGATGGAGACGTCCACGCCATGATCGAGCGGGCGGAAATAAAGCGGCGTCGCCCAGGTATTGTCCATGGTAACGACGCAGTCGTGGCGGTGTGCGATAGACGAGATCAGCTTCACGTCCTGCATCTCGAACGTGTTCGAGCCGGGCGCTTCCAGATGCACAAGGCGCGTATTGGGACGGATCAGTGCCTCGATATCGGCACCGATCGCGGGATCATAATATTCGACCTCGACGCCATATTGCTTCAGCATCGTATTGCAGAAGCGGCGGGTTGGGAAATACACCGAATCGACGATCAGCGCGTGGTCGCCGGCGGAGAGATAGGCGAGAAACGGAACGGTCACGGCGGCAAGGCCGGACGACAGAAGAATGGTGCCAGCCGATCCTTCCAGTTCGTCGATCATTTTGCAAAGCGCGTCAGTCGTGGGTGTCCCATGGGTGCCGTAGGTGTATGGCTGGTTGCCCGACATCAAAGTCGCAGCATTCGGAAAAAGAACGGTCGAGCCGCGGACGATCGGAGGATTGACGAAGCCGAAAAAGTCGCTCGGGTCGTTTCCGAAATGGGCAAGGCGCGTGTTTACACCCGAGGTACCGAGGATCTCGTTCTTGTCTTTCATGCTGGCCGTCTCTCATTAATGTGATGCGGGAGGATGCCGGGGATTTGCTCTTGAGGTCAAGCCGCTTCTCCAAGCTTGGGGAAAACCAGTCTATCTGTCAGACAGGATGACCAGATTTTGAGCGATTTTCGCGCAAAAAATAGTCATCTGCTTACTTAAAAGACGAAAATTTGAAAATTCCGTTTTTTAGACACAATTGCTTAGCGAAAGTCTTGACCATGGCGGTAATTGTGATTGTGATAGGGGCGCGCACCGGGAGGTGAAGCGGAGAGACTGTGGCAAGCGCATGGCGTGTGCCGGTCATCTCCAATCGAGAAAAAACAGACAAAGGTTGGGAAAAATGAAAAAGGCACTTCTGTCAGCCGCTATTGGCGCAGCAGTCTTGGGAGCTGCAACGGCTGCATCTGCCGGTACTCTTCAGGATGTTAAGGCAAAGGGTTTTGTCACCTGCGGCGTCAGCTCTGGCATTCCGGGTTTCTCGAACCCAGACGACAAGGGCGAATGGTCCGGCATCGACGTTGATTATTGCCGCGGTATCGCTTCCGCTATTTTCGGTGACGCTTCTAAGGCCAAGTACGTTCCGCTGACCTCGAAGGACCGTTTCCCGGCTCTCCAGTCTGGCGAAGTTGACGTTCTGACGCGTAACACCACTTGGACGATCAGCCGCGATACGTCTCTCGGCTTCAACTTCCGCACCGTCAACTACTACGACGGCCAGGGCTTCATCGTTAAGAAGAGCCTGAATGTGAAGTCTGCTCTCGAGCTCTCCGGTGCTGCCGTCTGCGTTCAGCAGGGCACGACGACCGAACTCAACCTTGCCGACTACTTCAAGACCAATAACCTTCAGTACAATCCGGTTGTATTCGAAAAGGAATCCGACGCGACGTCCGCTTATGACTCCGGTCGTTGCGACGTCTACACGACGGACCAGTCTGGCCTCTATGCTATCCGTCTGAAGATGAAGAACCCCGACGAAAACGTGGTTCTGCCGGAAATCATCTCCAAGGAGCCGCTCGGACCAGCCGTTCGCCAGGGTGACGACCAGTGGTTCGACCTCGTCAGCTGGGTTCACTACGCCATGGTCAATGCTGAAGAACTCGGCATCAACTCCAAGAACGTTGATGAGCAGAAGGCTTCTGCCAATCCAGACGTCAAGCGTCTTCTCGGCACAGAAGAAGGCACCAAGATCGGCACCGATCTCGGCGTCACCAACGAGTGGGCTTACAACATCATCAAGAATGTTGGCAATTACGGCGAAGTCTTCGACCGTAACGTCGGTCCTGGCTCTCCGCTCAAGATCGAGCGCGGCCTGAACTCTCTGTGGAACAAGGGCGGCCTGCAGTACGCTCCTCCGATCCGCTGATTGCTTGAAAGCCTAAAGCTTTTGCAGGAGGCGGAGATGTTCATCTCTGCCTCCTTCTTCTTCATAAAATAAGCTCGAAAAGAGCATATAGAGGGAAAGGTGCCTATGGCAGGCAAGACGATCCGTTCTGGACCGTCCGGCGCATCCGGCGCGACGTCCATGATCAACGATCCGCGCATGCGGTCCATCTTCTATCAGACCGTGACGCTCATCATCCTGGTGCTGGCTGTCTGGTTCATCACCAACAACACGATCCAGAATCTTCAGAGAGCCAATATCGCGTCAGGCTTTGGCTTCCTGAACGGAAGAGCCGGTTTCGATATCGGCCAGACGCTGATCGATTACAATAACGACAACACGTTCGGCCGCGCGCTGATTGTCGGTATATTGAACACCTTGCAGGTGGCGGTTCTTGGCATCATCACCGCCTCGATCCTCGGCTTCCTCGTCGGTATTGCCCGCCTGTCCAGAAACTGGCTGGTATCGAAGCTTGCGCAGGCCTACGTGGAAATCTTCCGCAATCTGCCTCCGCTTCTCGTCATTTTCTTTTGGTACAAGGGCGTCATCACGATTCTTCCGCAGGCGCGTGAATCGCTTGCTCTGCCGTTCGATACCTATTTGAACAATCGCGGCTTCTTCTACCCCAAGTTTGTATGGGGCGAGGGCACTTGGATGGTTCCGGTAGCATTCCTCGTCGGGATCGTCATCACCTTCTTCATCTATCGCTGGGCCAAAGCCCGGCAGATGCGCACCGGGCAGCCTTTCCGCACCGGTCTCGTCGGCACCGCGATCATCATCGGTTTGCCGCTATTGACGTTTCTGGCGCTTGGCGCGCCGTTGACCTTCGATCTGCCGGTTCTCGGCCGCTTCAATCTGGCCGGCGGTTCGGTCATTGCGCCGGAATTCATGTCGCTCTATCTGGCGCTTTCCTTCTACACCGCCTCCTTCATCGCTGAAATCGTCCGTGGTGGTATCAAGGCTGTACCAAAGGGGCAGACGGAAGCGGCCGACGCGCTCGGCCTGCGTTCCAGCACCACGACGCGCCTGATCGTTGTTCCGCAGGCAATGCGCATCATCATTCCGCCGCTCACCAGCCAGTATCTCAATCTGACGAAGAACTCGTCGCTCGCTGTTGCCGTTGGCTTCTCGGATCTTGTTGCAGTCGGCGGCACCATTCTCAACCAGACGGGTCAGGCTGTCGAAGTCGTGGCGATCTGGATGATCGTCTATCTGTCGCTGTCCATCACGACGGCGTTGTTCATGAATTGGTTCAACGCGAAGATGGCATTGGTGGAGAGATAAGAGACATGACCAGTACTCCCGTTTCCTATATCCGCCGTGAATTGGTGCCGGCTCAGCCGGCGCCCTCCAGCCAGGTCGGCGTTATCCATTGGCTCAAGACGAAACTCTTCGCGACGCCGAAAGATGTCGTGATGACGGTGCTGTCCATTGCACTGCTCGCCTATATCATTCCCCCGCTGGTGCAGTTCTTGTTCGTCGACGCCGTCTGGACTGGGACCGACCGACTTGCCTGCCTCACGGTTGCACAAGGCGGCGCTATCCCGGACGGTCAGGCCGGTGCCTGCTGGGCATTCGTCGGAGCCAAGTTCCAGCAGTTCATGTTCGGACGTTATCCGTTGGATGAGCGCTGGCGTCCGCTTCTGGTGGCAGCAATGTTCGTCATTCTGCTCATCCCGATGCTGATCCCCAAGGCGCCGTTCAAGACTGCCAACGCGGTATTGCTCTTCCTAGTGCTGCCCTTCGTGTCCTTCTTCCTGCTGGTCGGCGGCTATTTCGGCCTTCCACGGGTGGAGACGCAGCTGTGGGGCGGGCTGATGGTCACGCTGATCCTGTCCTTCTTCGGAATCACCGTGTCCTTACCGCTGGGCATTCTCCTGGCGCTTGGTCGTCGTTCGACCATGCCGGTGATCAAGACGCTGTGCGTGACCTTCATCGAGGTCATTCGCGGTATTCCACTGATTACGGTGCTGTTCTTCGCCAGCATCATGCTGCCGCTTTTCCTGCCTGACGGCGTGACTTTCGATAAGTTTCTGCGTGCTCTGGTCGGGGTGTCGCTGTTTGCTTCTGCCTATATGGCGGAAGTCATTCGCGGCGGTCTTCAGGCCATTCCGAAGGGGCAGTATGAAGGTGCGGATTCGCTGGGCTTGAACTACTGGCAGAAGACGCGCCTGATCGTCCTGCCGCAGGCGATGAAGCTCGTCATCCCCGGCATCGTCAACACCTTCATCGGTCTTTTCAAGGATACGTCGCTCGTGTCGATTATCGGCATGTTCGACCTCCTCGGTATCGTCAACCTCAACCAGTCGGATGCAAACTGGGCAACACCCGTAACGCCTGTCACAGGCTACGTGTTTGCCGGGTTCATATTCTGGATATTCTGCTTCGGCATGTCGCGCTATTCCTTGTTCATGGAGCGCCATCTCGACACCGGACATAGAAAATAAGGGAAAATCTCATGGCAGAAACCCAAGCAAAGAAGCTGGAAGTTTCGGCGACGGATGTCGCGATCGAAATCACTGGCATGAACAAGTGGTACGGCGATTTCCACGTGCTGCGTGATATCAACCTCAAGGTCATGAAGGGCGAGCGAATCGTCATCGCCGGTCCATCCGGTTCCGGCAAATCGACGATGATCCGCTGCATCAACCGATTGGAAGAACACCAGTCTGGCAGCATCGTCGTCGATGGCATCGAACTGACCAACGACTTGAAGAAGATCGACGAAGTGCGTCGCGAAGTCGGCATGGTGTTCCAGCACTTCAACCTCTTCCCGCATTTGACCATTCTGGAAAACTGCACGCTGGCGCCGATCTGGGTTCGCAAGATGCCCAAAAAGGACGCCGAAGAGATCGCGATGCACTATCTGAAGCGCGTCAAGATCCCTGAGCAGGCCCATAAATATCCAGGCCAGCTTTCCGGCGGCCAGCAGCAGCGTGTGGCGATTGCCCGCTCGCTTTGCATGAAGCCGAAGATCATGCTCTTCGACGAGCCGACATCGGCACTCGATCCGGAAATGGTCAAGGAAGTGCTCGACACGATGGTGAGCCTTGCCGAAGACGGCATGACCATGCTTTGCGTCACTCACGAAATGGGCTTTGCCCGCCAGGTGGCGAACCGCGTGATCTTCATGGACCAAGGCCAGATCGTCGAGCAGAATGCCCCGCAGGAATTCTTCGACAATCCTCAGCACGAGCGTACCAAGCTCTTTCTCAGCCAGATCCTGCACTAAAGCGTGTCGCGATCTTTCAGAATCGCTCATACGCTTTAGGTCCCTGTTATCGCATGTCGTTATCGCAAAACCGCTACCCACTTTTGCGCGACGTGCTTTAGGATTTTTCGGAATAAAAACAACAAACCCGCCGGGCGACGGGCGGGTTTCCCTTTGAAACTAGGGCTGAATGTCAGCGTGACATCAGGGTCATCGCCGTCATCGAGTCGAGAAGCGTGCGGGTCACACCGCCAAACAGCATTTCCCACCAACGGGAATGACCATAGGCACCCATCACCAATAGATCGATGCTGTTATCCGCCAGGCGGTTCTCGATTGCCGTATGGGGCGCGACGCCCTGGATCTTTTCCTGCGCGGTGACTGTCACGTTAACGCCATGACGGGCAAGCGTTGTGGCGATCTCCGAACCCGCCAGTGCGGCCGTCTTCGAATCATTATCTTCCAGGTCGACCGAGAAGACTTCGACGCTCTCGGCTGCCTTCAGGAAGGGCAGTGCGTCAAACGTCGCGCGCGTAGCCTCACGCGATCCATTCCATGCAATCAGCACGCGGCGGATCGGTTTTGGCGCTGTCAGGACATGCGGGACGAGAAGGACCGGACGTCCGCTCTCGTAGAGAAAATTGTCAATGTCGGCGCGGCTATCCGACAAGGCTGACGAACTGTGCTGGCGAGCCACGATCAGATCGGCGCAGCGCGCACTCTGGATCGAGGACTTGGCAGAATAGCCGACCGACGAAGCGAAGCTGCGCCATTCGCTGGAGATCCCGTTCGCCGCCATGCTCTCGGCGAAGATCTTGCCAGACTCCTCGGTCTCCTTATGCGCCACATCCTGCACCGCCTGCACGGTGGCCGGATCGGGCATCTCCATGGGGGCAACGAGAGGCACAGCGGCAAGAGCTTCCATGTGGAGCCCTACCACATGGGAAGAGAATTGTTGCGCCAGCTGAACCACGAAAGCGTCCAGATGACGCGTGTTTTCAGCAGTGTCAACAACAGTGAGGATCGTTCTGTAGCCCATGGCCATTCTCCTTGTAACGCATCGATGGGGGGTCCAAGATGACCCCGTCATCCGCTCATCGCCTTGATTCTTATCAAGGCGAAATCTGCACAGAGTAAACGTATTGCGCCCTAAGGAGTTCACGCAAACGTGGATGAAGCCTTCGCTTTCGCAATGTTCTCAATCATCGCCGCCACGTCTTTCGCTGCTGCCTCCAACAGGCCAGCATCGCGGGCGCGGACCACGATCTCGGTGGAGAAGCGCTGCCCATCATATTTCGGATAGGAACCGATGCTGGTCTGAGGGTGAGCCTTCTGGATCTCGCTCAGGGGCGTTCCGATGTCACCTTCGCCAAATTGAGATGTCACCGACTGGGACATCATCTTCGCGCCTGTCTTGAGGGTCGGCACGACATTGTCGAGCATGGCTTGAAACACTTGCGGCACGCCCGCCATGACATAGACATTCTCGACAATGAAGCCTGGCGCGACCGAGACCGGGTTGGCGATATGCTGTGCTCCGCGCGGCATGCGGGCCATGCGTTTGCGTGCCTCGGTAAACTCCATCTCCCGGGCGCGATACATGTCTCCGAGAATTCGCAAGGCATCCGAATCATGCTCACACGGCAGGTTGAACGCCACCGATACTGCATCGGCCGTAATGTCGTCATGCGTCGGGCCGATTCCGCCGGAGGTAAACACATAATCGTAGCGAGCACGAAGAGCATTCAAGGCTTCGACAATCGCTGGCTCGTCATCTGCGACGATCCGTACCTCTTTCAGATCGATGCCTGACATCGTCATCACGTCAGCAAGGTGTCCAATGTTCTTGTCCTTGGTGCGACCAGACAAAAGCTCATCGCCGATGGCGAGCATGGCGGCCGTAACCGGGGAGGAGTGAGATGCAGAAGACATGGGAGGATACCTACGCGACACGATGTGCGCAGACGTTAAACCCGCCAGCGGCGAATGCAATATGCCGAATCATAAAATAGGAACGTCAACTCACTGGCAGCTGTCGTTCGCTAATCGAGAACGGTCCGTCCTTTTCGCACCTCTCGCTCTCGCCCCATTCCTCTGTTAGCCTTCTGTTACATCAGCGGCGTAGAGTTCGTCCGCAATCTTGATGCTGAACAACAAACAATGAGGAAAGACCAACGATGGCAAAAGTTCTGGTGCTCTATTACTCGTCCTACGGTCATGTGGAAACAATGGCTTACGCCGTTGCAGAAGGTGCAAAGTCTGCAGGCGCCGACGTTGTCGTGAAGCGTGTTCCCGAGCTCGTTCCGGAAGAGGTCGCGAAGTCCTCTCACTTCAAACTGGATCAGCAGGCACCGATCGCGACTGTCGATGAGCTTGCAGATTACGATGCGATCATCGTCGGCGCCGGCACACGCTTCGGCAGCGTTGCCTCGCAGATGCGCAATTTCTGGGATCAGACGGGCGGCCTGTGGTTTGGCGGCAAACTGGTCGGCAAGGTTGGCTCGGCCTTCACTTCAAGCGCCACGCAGCATGGCGGTCAGGAATCGACGATCCTCAGCTTTATCCCGACCTTCCTGCACCACGGCATGGTCGTAGCAGGTCTGCCTTATGCCTTCCAGGGCCAGATGGGCGTTGATGAAATCAAGGGCGGCTCGCCTTATGGTGCATCCACCATCACCGATGGTGACGGTTCCCGCCAGCCTTCGGCTGTCGAGCTCGAAGGCGCTAAGTTCCAGGGCGCGCACGTCGCCAAGCTCGCAGCAAAGCTCTCGGCTTAAGCAGATAGATAAAAACGAAAATGCGGCCCATGAGGCCGCATTTTCATAACCGTCATTGAAGACGGCTCTCATATCGAATTAATCAAAAGCTTCAGACCGGCGGGTTGACCATCATAAGGCAGGTCACAACCACGAAGCCCAGCAGCGAAATTTCAAGCAAACTGTTTAGGCCGTCACGCATCTCATTACCCTCCAGATTTCCGTGCCAGGAAAACGTGGAAAACATAACGTAGTTCCGCGACAATGGTGCGAATCTTAATGGACGGTAAAGAAAATGTCTTGAGCCCGTGCTTTTTTGATCAACCCGTAATGACGAAGGCGATGATAAGATGGCCGACGATGCCGACGACAAGGCAGGTCATCAAAAGCAGGAGCAGGGGCTTTTTCATCGTCTTACATACTCTTCCAAGCTGAATCAGTCGCCGTCTTCTACGCCCCGCGAGCTTAGGCGTTAAGCCACCTTCTGGCTGTTGCGACATTATGCCTTGATATCGAGGCCAGCCTCAAGCGCAGCCGCAACAAATGCGCGCCGGGCGTCCTCGGGTTTCTTTTTACCCGATCCGACGGCAGCGCAGACGAGGAGAGCTTGATCGAGTGCGTCACCGTCTTCAACGGGCCAGTCTTCGATCATCGCCCAAGACGCGGCTTGCGTTGTATCGATGCTGATGTAGTTGCCGGGTTCTTCCAGCGCGACCAGAACCGGCTTGCTCCATTTCGTGTGCATCTTATCGTCCATCGCTCTATTCGATCAGAGGATGCGTGTATCCCGTTAGAACGCTGTATTCAACGGCCTAAAGCTTACGCGATCTGTCAGATTCGCTCCTTACGCTTTAGGTCTTCGTTTTGTCGCATGTGGTTATCGCAAAACGCTGCATAGTTTTGCTTGGACCACGCTTTGGATCAATCGTCAGGCCCAAAGGTCAGCCAATCGCGAATAATCCTGCGGTCGATGATCTTGATCGAACGATCTGGCTGGATCTGATAGGTCTCGATCACACGGTCACCGTTCCAGCGCCTGAAATTATGGGTGAAGGTGCTGCCGACAGGCGATTTGGTCAACTTGGTGCGCGGCTGGCCATTATAGGTAATGCTGCCCGGAATGGGCTCAAGATTGACAGACGAGATTCCCGTCGTGCAGCCTGCAAGCGCTACAGCAAGAACGGAAACTGCGATAAGGGTCTTTGCTTTCAAGAAGCGCTCCATTGAATCGGACGGAATGTCATCGCAAATTTATTGTCGTAAACTACGGGCCGGGACGGAGGTTCCTCAAGGTGCGGGAAGCGTAAACCGTAACAAGATACCTTATCTGGTGATTTTGAAAGTTCCCTATTGCGCGGAAAATGGATTCGTTCTAAATCCCCGCCATCGCTCGACGTGACAGAGCGTGTGAGGCCTCGTGGCGGAGTGGTGACGCAGAGGACTGCAAATCCTTGTACCCCGGTTCAATTCCGGGCGAGGCCTCCAAAAAGCTCCCACATTACCGATGTAGACTTGGTTCTAAAGATTACGCGCCGTGGCGCATCTCGCCGTGATTGTTTCGCTGGCGAGTTTGCACAAAAAAGCCCTGCCGGGCCAGTGACCGCAGCAGGGCTCTTGTGGTCCAGCCGATCAGATTCGTCCGAGCAGGACTAGGATCAGCAAGATGACCACCACGAGTCCGATGCCACCCGACGGCCCCCACCCATAATTGTGATAGCCCCAGCTCGGAAGCGCTCCGATAAGGAATAGAATGAGGACTATAACCAGGATTGTACCGAGCATGTTTACCTCCACCCGTTTATGATGCGTCAGTAACGCAATAATGATGAGGCGGATAAAAAAGTTCCCGGGCACGGTATCAGAGGATGCGGCCGAGCGAAGCAAACACGCCGAGGCGCAAGACCGTTTCTTTTTAGTCTACTGATGCATGCTTGTGCTTGAAAGCGCAGGCGGAGCCCATTAAGACGATTAGCAAAATGCGGACACACCTGTCTCCGCCAGGCTTTACTCGAGGCAAGCACGACATGATGGATTTTGAAACCGCACGCGCGAAAATGGTGGACGGCCAGGTGCGCACGACCGACGTGACGTCCCATTCGGTGCTCAAGGCGTTTTTCTCCGTACCGCGTGAGGCCTTCGTTCCAGAAAACGTCAAACAGGTTGCCTACATGGACGAAGATTTGCAGATCTGTCCTGCCAAGGATGGGTTTGGGGCGCGTTACCTGTTGAAGGCTTCGCCCATCGCCAAGATGCTGCAGCTCGTGGCCGTCACCAAGGATGATTTGGTACTGGAAGTTGGCGGTGCGACAGGTTACGTTTCCGCGATCCTGTCGGAACTCGCAGGCTCCGTGGTTTCGCTGGAAAGCGATCCGGAACTGTCTGCGAAGGCGAGCGAAACGCTTACCGCACTCGGTTACGACAATGTGGTCACGGTTTGTGGCCCGCTCGAGCAGGGATATGCTGCCCAGGCACCCTACGATGTGATCTTCATCAATGGCTCTGTTGAGGAAGTGCCGCAGGCGCTTCTCGACCAACTCGCAGACGGCGGTCGTCTGATTGCTGTCGTGGGTTATGGTAATGCAGCCAAGGTTACCGTTTATCGTCGCGACGGAAAGGGTATTTCTGCTGCGACCTTCTTCAATGCGTCGCTGAAGCCTCTTCCGGGCTTTGCCAAAGCCAAGCAATTCGTTTTTTAAATCGCTCGCAAAAGCAGATGGTTAACAGATGGCTCGGTTAACGCCGGGCCATTTCTGTTTGCAAATAAAGCTGTGTATCGCGCAAATCGGCCTCCCACATGGATTCTCTTCTGATCCCTCGTGCCCTACACTCAAGTTGATTCGGAGCATGCGTATTCTGCTCCGGCCCGTCTTGAACGTGAAAATCGGGGATAAAAATGGCTCAGCCGAGTGTAGCGCGTGAACCATCCATGGAAGAGATTCTGGCATCGATCCGCAGGATCATCGAAAGCAATGAGCCTGCGCCGTCGAATGGATTTCCAGGTCAGCCAGCGCCCGAGTTCGAGCTTGGTGATGTAGAGCTGGATGTGGATTTTGCCGAGGATATCTCCGCAGAGATTCCGAGCCCGCCGGCCCATGTTCCACCGGCTGCCAATCAGGGCTATGGCGCGCGCCAGTTCAATGATTTCGCGCCTGTTGCCGAAAGAGAGGAACCTGCTGCCGAGAAATCGATGTCGCTCGCCGATGTCGCGGCACGCGTCCGTGCAGCGGCAGATCGCAACGCAGCACTGGGGCCGCAGGGTGGACTAGGACAGGGGCAGGGCGCAACCCCAGCACCAGCGGCCGCGCCAGTGCCCACCCGACCCTCGTTTGAAGCTGAGCGCCCCCAGCCAGTTCAGTCGGCTCGCCCGACGGATGTGCGTCCGCTGATGGCGGCGGTAGCACCGGCACCTCAGCCTGTTCGGGAAATGCCGACATTCAATCCTCCGCCGCAAGTTTCTGCGCCGGCGCCAGCGCCGCAGCCTGTCCCGGTTTGGGAAACGATGGAACTGCGCGGCGCGGTTGAAGAACAAGAAAAGCCTGTTTCTCGGGCTGTCGACCTTCGTCAGGAGCCCGTTGCTGAACCTGTCGTTCAGAAAAATGAACCGAAGCTCGATCTACCGTTGAACCTGGTATCTGCCGAGGCAAGCGCCCAGATCGCCCGATCCTTCGGCGCTCTCGCTGACGTATTTGACGGCGTGCGCAACCCGACCATCGAGACTGTCGCTCAGGATATGCTGCGCCCGATGCTGCAGGAATGGCTGGAAGACAACCTGCCAACGATTGTCGAGCGCATGGTTCGTGAAGAAATCGAGCGCGTTGCGCGTGGTCCTCGTCGTTGATGCGCATTGGAGGAAGGCTGCACCTTTCTCCTGATCGTGCCGAGATGAGGTCACCTTGAGGTCATGATGACCTTTCGTTGATACAGAAAGCCGCTGGGGAGATGATCTCCCCAGCGGCTTTCGCTTTTTTTGTGCCTCGTTTGCGCGAGCGCTTCCGCCATCTGTTGCCGCGGTTTTTTCAGTCTAAACCACTCACCTCTCGCATCGCTGTCGCGCACCGGCGCTTGTGTTGTGAACGTGACCTGTGGTCAGCAAGGGCCAGTCTCTGGAAATTCTCACAACGCCTAAACCCTTTAGGAACCGGTCAAGGGCGGAGCGGAGCAAGTGACGTTCGGGTGAAGACTTAAGCCATGCTGGACCTGTGGCAGCGAGCTGGAAATACCGACCGATCTTCCGGCAGCTGAATGTGTCGGTTCACCGGCTAGAAAATCCTGTAGATCCCGGAAGTACAAAGCGCTCTCAAGACGACAGTCGGTCTACTCGATAGAGCTATCGGCGAAGTTCTGGATGCTTCCGATCTCCGTTCCCAACATGAGACGTCTTGGTGCCGAGCGCAGCAGAAGAGCGAGAAACCGCATCGACGCGACGTAGGCCGCTCCCTAAGTCGAAGGACAGGAAGCGATGAGGGCTAGGGATGCGCTTCCGTAGCAATGCACCAGTGGTCACAAGGGAATTGCGAATCACGCGCCGATCTCACGCAGACGAGCCGTTTATTCATTCTGCCTTGATTGCCCCAGGATTGATTGATCGCATCTCGGCTAGATCTTTGTGAATGCACATCGGCAGCGGCATTGCTGAACAAATGAAAACGCCCCCGCGGTTGGCGAGGGCGTTTTCAAAAGCTTGTGGAAGAGCTTGCTTAGCTGAAGCGTCCGGCGGCGTGGGCCAGCATGGTGTAGACCTTACCGGTATCCGACGTCAGGTATGATTGCGTCACCGTGCGGTCGCGATCCGTGCGGGCAACATCCGCCAGGAGCTTTTCGAAGTCGGAAATGTAGCGGTCAACCGCGGTGCGGAACTCCGACTCGCGCTCGTACTTGCGCTTGATCTCGTCGAAGGTCTGCTGGCCCTTCAGTGTGTAGAGACGACGTGTAAAGACGTCGCGCTCACCGCGCTGATAGCGGCCCCACAACTCGACAGATGCGTCGTGATCGATTGCCCGGGCGATATCCACGGAAAGCGAATTCAGCGACTCGACGACATGGCGTGGGTTGCGGCTGTCAGCGGCACGTGTCTGCTGCTCAGCGGCAGGCCGGGCTGCCGACGGGGCGGGTGCCATCGGCGCTGCATTGTCCTGAGCGTCGCGAGAGGCGCCGCGCAGCAGGTCGCTGATCCATCCGCCACCGTCTTCACGGCGCTGAAGCGGGGCGGAAAGACCAGGCTGCGACGGGGCTGGACGTTGTTCGACGGGCGCGACGTTACGGATGACCGGTGCGGCCGGCTGCTGCTGAACGGGAGCCTGTGTCGCTGCCGGTGCAGAAAGCGGCTGCTGTTGGGGGCGTGGTTCCGAACGCATCTGTTGAGGCTGCGGGGCGGCCGGCTTGGTGGCCGCGATTGCCCGTGCTGCCGGCTCGGAGATTTCAAACTGCTGGGTCGAGCGACCCACGAGTTGCGAAATATCTTGTAGTGCCTTGATCTGCTCGGAAACAGCGCGACGCATGGCGGCTGCACTTTCCTTGGCTTCTTCCGGCAGGTCGAATGCGCCGCGCTTCAGCTCGGCGCGGGTTGCGTCGAGCTCCTGGCGGATATCCTGGCTGGAGCGGCGGATTTCTTCCGTCGCGCCGGAGAAGCGATTGACTGCGTCCTGTACCGCTTCGCGCAGTGTCTCGCGCATGACTGTTGCCGCTGCGTTTGACTTGTCGGTAGCGCTTTTGATCAGCTTATCGACGTCAGACAGCGACGACGCGACGCCGTTGCGCAGGCGGCCTGCAAGCTCATCCGAATGCTTCTGCGCCTCGGACATGGTGCCCTCGATCGAACGGGCAGCGTCCTGGCTGGCCGCAAGAAGCGCACCGCGCACGTTCTGCGCCGCATTGCGTGCGCGCTGCTCTGTCTCGTCCAGCGAACGACCGATATCGTCGAAGGAGGAGTTGAGGTTTTCACGCAAGTTGCCTGCCACTCTGCTTGAGCGTTGTTCGGCCTCGCCCAGCGTTTGCTCGACGACGGACATCACGCCACGCATTGAGTTTTCGATTTCCTCAGAGCGCTGCGACAGACCGACGGAGAGCGAACGAAGCGCTTCCTGACGCTCTTCCAGCGTGCCGACGAGATTGGCCTGCGCGGAGGTGAGAAGCTCTCCTGCCTGCGACAGAACCGAGGAGTGCTCGTCGAAACGCGCTACGATTCCAGCGACCTGAGACAGCGTGGTACCGGAGACATTGGCCAGACGATCGACCTTGCTCTCTAGCAGGCGGCTGGACGTGGTTATCAGGTCGGATGCGCGCGATGCGGATTCCGAGAAGCTTGTGGTGGCGCTGTTGAGAGCCACGTCGGCCTGCTTGAATTCCTGCGTAGCGCGCGCCACAGCCACATTCAGACTGTCGGTAGCGCCGTTCACGACATCCGTCATGCTCGAATGAGTCTGCGACAGCATGTCGGTGCTCTGACGCGTCGCCGCAACCAGCTTATTGGCTGCATCGCTGCTGGCGCGTGCGTAATCGTCGATGGCCTGTTCCACCATGCCGACCATGCCGCTATTGGTTTCCGACAGCAGGCTTGCGCTCTGCTGAGCCGCAGTAACGATCTTCTCGGCTGCTTCTTGGCCGACGACGGAATATTCGTTGACGATCGGCTTTGCCTTCTCCTCGATGAGGCGGGACAGTTCGGCAGAACGGCTTGCCAGCATGGAGTTGAGTTCGCGGGTACGGCTGTCGAGCGTATGGCGGATAGACTCGCCACGCGCATCAAGGGCGCTTTCGACATTGGTCAGCGTCTCGGAGATGGCACCGACCTGCGTGCGAACGACCGCTTCTGCTTCCGCAACCTTGTTGACGATGGCGTTGCCAGCGTCAGAGAAGGTTTGCGCAACCGCGGCGGCTTGGCCCGAGAGCCTGCTCTGTGCGTCTGAGATACGACCGACGATCTCATCTGAACGTTGTTCGACAGTACGAGTGAACTCGTCATTGCGGGCCTTGATCTGATCGGCGAATTCGAGACCGGTCTTACCGATGAACTCGGTCGAGCGGACTGCCTCATGATCGATACTCTGAGCCGCGTCAGCCACCGCATCGCGAAGGCTGCGAGCAAGACCAGAGGCTTTACCCTCAATCGTGCGGTTGACGTTTTCGAGACCGACGTTAAGCGCGCGATCCATCGTGCCGAGACGCTCGTCAATCCGAGCCGTACCCGTAATGAACACGCCTTCGATCTTCTGCGTGGCGTCGTCAAGCGTTGCATTGACGTTGCTCAGATCGGACTGAAGCTTGCCATGCAGGGCTTCGATATTGTTTTCCAGCCGAGCGCCGGTTTCACCGAGACGGTTGGAGACGGTGTTGACGGAGTTTTCGATACGCGAGGTCAGCGATTCCGATGCAGTATCGATCGTCCGCTGCAGAACCTCCTGCTGCGTCTCGAAGGACATTTCCAGCATGCTTGTGCTGGAAGCGACGGTGGTCGCAAGCGACATCGTCTGCTCGGACAGAAGATCGCCAAGCTGTTCCTTGGCAGAGCCCAATGTCTCCGACAGAGCGGAATGATGCTGATCCAAGGTGCTGCGGATGGCTTCGTGCGATGTCTGGAGATTGTTTTCCAGACGCTGGACGCCGCTCTCCATCGTATTGGCGAAGTTGCCGGCACCGGATTCGACTGCGGTTTCGATCCGGGTCGCTGCCGAAGCAACGGTCTGCTCGATCAGCTCGCTATTGCGCTCGACGGTACGGCTGATGGTGTAGGCCTGTGTTCCCAGCATCGTGTCGAGACGAAGATGTCCAACGGACATGGCTTCTTCAATAGCGGATGTCGTCGACGTCAGTCGTTCCTCGGCATCCGAGACCGTGCGGGCAAGGCTCGCCGCGCGTCCATCGAGAGCAGAAGCGAGGCGCTCTTCGGCGGACGAAATCGCCATGTCGATGGCCATGGTACGGCTGTCGAGCGTGTCAGCAAGTCGTTCCTCAACACCGGAAACCACCGAGGTGAGGGCGCCTGTCCGGCCATCCAAAGTTTCTGCCAGGCGCTCTTCAGCGCTGGAGAAGGCCATGTCGATGGCCATTGTGCGGCTGTCCAGCGTATCGGCGAGACGTTCTTCCACGCCAGACACCACGGAGGTGAGGGTGCTTGTACGGCCATCCAGGGTTTCTGCCAGACGCTCTTCGGCAGAGGAGAAGGCCATGTCGATGGCCATTGTACGGCTGTCGAGGGTATCGGCGAGACGCTCTTCCACGCCGGATACCACGGAGGTGAGGGCGCTGGTGCGTCCATCCAGGGTTTCGGCAAGACGCTCTTCAGCGCTGGAGAAGGCGATATTGATCGCCATGGTGCGACTATCGAGCGTGTCGGCGATCCGCCCTTCGACACCATTGACGGCATCCGTCAACGCATGGGTGCGGCTTTCCAACGTATCGGCAATGCGGGTCTCAATACCGGAAACGGCGGTTGTCAGGGTGGCCGCGCGGCTGTCGAGTGTGTCTGCAATCCGCTCTTCAGCGGACGAGAACGCCATGTCGAGCGCCATGGTACGGCTGTCGAGCGTATCGGCAATGCGCTCTTCCACACCGGCAACCACGCTGTTGAGTGCAGAGGCGCGGCTATCCAGCGTCTCGGCCAAACGACCTTCGACATCGCTGACAATATTGGTGAGGTTGGAAGTGCGGGTATCAAGCGTTTTCGCAATAAGCTCCTCAGCGGACGAGAACGCCATGTCGAGCGCCATGGTGCGGCTGTCGAGCGCATCTGCAATACGTTCTTCCACACCTGCAACAACATTGCCCAAGGCGGAGGTGCGGCTGTCCAGGGTCTCGGCCAAGCGACCTTCGACGCCGCTGACGATATTGGTGAGGTTGGAAGCGCGGGTATCAAGCGTTTCCGCAATACGCTCTTCGGCTGTGGAGAACGCCATGTCGAGTGCCATGGTGCGGCTGTCGAGCGCATCGGCGATGCGTTCTTCCACACCGGTCACGACAGCGCCGAACGCAGAGGTGCGGCTGTCCAGGGTCTCGGCCAAGCGGCCTTCGACATCGCTGACGATATTGGTGAGGTTGGAAGCGCGTGTATCCAGCGTCTCGGCGATACGTTCTTCTGCTGTAGAGAACGCCATATCGAGTGCCATGGTGCGGCTGTCGAGTGCATCCGCAATGCGTTCTTCCACGCCGGCAACAACAGTGCCGAGCGCAGAGGTACGACTATCCAGCGTCTCGGCAATGCGATCTTCAACGCCGCTGACGACGGTGGTAATGGCGGAGGTCCGGCTGTCAAGCGTTTCAGCAATGCGTTCTTCAGCAGTCGAGAGCGCCATGTCGAGCGCCATGGTACGGCTGTCGAGTGCGTCGGTGATACGCTCCTCAACACCCGCAACGACGTTTCCGAGTGCAGAGGTGCGGCTGTCGAGCGTCTCGGCCAGACGACTATCGACATCGTTGACAATGGTCGTCAGAGCGGAGGTGCGTGTATCGAGTGTTTCAGCAATTCGCTCTTCGGCTGTTGAGAAGGCCATGTCGAGCGCCATGGTGCGGCTGTCGAGCGTGTCGGCAATGCGCTCCTCGACGCCGGCAACAACGTGGCTGAGCGCTGCGGTGCGGCTGTCCAACGTATCAGCGATGCGGTCTTCAACGCCGGAGACGGCACCGGTAATGGCGGCAGCGCGGCTATCAAGTGTTTCGGCTAGGCGACGCTCGACATCGGCAACGACGTTATTGATGGCAGCGGCTCGCTCCTCCAGCAGTGCAGCAAGGTGTTCGGCCGTACCGGCGACCGATCCGGTGATCGCTTCGGAGCGGCTGGCGAGCGCGCTGTCGAAACGGTTCTGGCTTTCGGTGAGCGCACCGAAAAGCTGGGCGCTGCGCTCGGCAAGAACAGCGTCGATCTTTTCATGGGTGCCGACGATCGCGCTGGAAATCTCGCTGGTGCGGGCACTCAAGGCGTCGGTCAGTTCGCGGGTGCGCGTTTCGAGCGAGCTTTCCAGCATTTCCTGACCGGCGCCCAGCGATGTCGCCAAAGCGAGGGACTGATCGGTGAGGGTGCTGTTCAGGCGATCGATATTGGAATTCAAGATGCCGCTGAGCGAATCCGTGCCGCCCGCAACGGTCTCGTTGATGCGTGCGAGGCTCTCCATTAGCTTGCTGTCGAGCGTACCGGCGCGCTGGTCGAAGGCGCTGGCAAACTCTGCAACATGCGCGTCGAAAGCCGTGTTCACGAGGCCGACGGTCGTCTGAAGCTTCTCTTCGAAGAGGCCCGAACGCAGATCGAGATCCATGATCGCATCATCTGCCGTGCTTTGCAGACTCTGGCGGAAGGACATGCCCTTCTCTTCCAGCGTCGCGGAGAGCTTGCCGAGCACCGTGTCGAGAGAGCCGTCGATGACCTGCTGGCCGCGGCTGATATTCTGCGACAGTTCCTGCGTGCGCTTGGTCAGCGTTTCGTTGAGCAGGCGCGTGTGCTCATCCATCGACCGGTTGAGTGTTTCCGTGCCGCTCGAAAGTGCGGTGGCATGCGTCGCGAATTTTTCGATCAGAGCGTTTCCACGCTCGTCGAACGTGTTGGAGAGATCATGCAGGCGCAGATCGAATTCGTTGTTGAGCGCCGCTCCAGAGCTGTTCAGAGCATTCAGTAGATTCTCGGTCTTCGCTGCAATCAGCGTGCCCATGGCTTCCGTCGAAACGCGGGATTTCTCCAGCAGCGCTGCGGAACGTGTGTCGATCATCGAAGCGAAGGCCTCACCACTGGTGGCAAGACGCATGGAAAGCTCTTCACCAACCAGTGACAGCTCTTCCTTGAGCTGTTCCTGGGCGCCGAAGATCGAGGAGCGGATGCGCTCCGCATGGCTGATAATGGCGTCGCGCTCTGCCGTCAGCTCATGGACGAGGCCGCGCACGCGCAGTTCGTTGTCGGCATAGCTGCGCTCAAGCGCGTTGACTTCCGAATGAACGAGCGTCTCAAGTTCGGTCGCGCGGGCAATGGTGCGCTCGATGCCGTCATTCATGGCGGAGACTTCGCGGCGAACCGCCTGGCCGACAGACATGATCCGCTCGGACGCGATCGTTTCCGGCTCTGCGAGACGCAGCGCGACTTCCGCCATGGAGCGCGCGGCATTGCGCAGATCCTTGGCACGCGCCATCATGATGGCGAAGGCGAAGAACAGCATGATCGGCACGACGATGCCGACCATGATCGCCATCAGGCCGGGAATGGCGAACAGTTGTGCGATAGAGCCTACATTCCAGATCTGACCGCCATAGATGGCATGCGCCAGACCAACGCCGGCGATAGCCCAGAAGACCGATACGATAGAGGCATTGCGGATGGCACTCGTCATGGAACCAGCCTCCAGCGATCGCAGGATCATGGCTGGGCTACGCTTGGTGCCGTCATTGGCAGCCTCAAGCCCTCCGGATCGGGACTGCTGCTCGCTCGCTGCACGCGCTGCCGCTGCTTGCGCCGAAGACTGTGCCTGCTGTTCGTTCTTACGCGGTCTATTCTGTTCTGGCACTCTTGCCTCCGCGGGCTTGGGAGTGGACCTTCTACGAGGCTCCGGCTTATTTTCGTATGCGCCGAGCTGCAAGGCATCTTCAAGTGCCTGATACGCAGTTTCGTCGATCGAGTCGCTAAACTTGTTGTTCGCCATGCGGTTACGCCTCGTTACATATACGCCCGGCTCATGCCGTTCATTCGCCCGCCGCCTGCAAACGAATATCCGCCATCATGCCGACAAGACACCTTGAACCATCATGGTACGCGGTGGCCTGCGCCTTACTAACACCTGAAAGCGGTCACCCAGCTTTAAGGCAAAAAATACATCAGCTTGCGGAATCCGCAAAACCCGGGAAGAGGTGATGCGGCACCGAATAACGGTAGTGACACATTTGCAGCTTTTAAACAATTAACACGGGCGGGGAAGGCAGACCAAGTGCCTGCTTGTTAACAGTTTTTAAACCCCTGAAAGGCTTGGAAACCCTGAATTATGAGAAGTTTAACATAAATTAACCATAGCGAAAGATTTTCCCGTTATAGGCGCCCCATTTTCAGCGGAAAGCGACAATAGCCTGCTTTGATGTGAAACACATTCGAACAACCTCTACCCAGGCAATTAAAGGAAAACGGAATGGCTGCGCTTAGTATCGCATTTGAAGCGCCGGATAATCACGGCGGCAACGCCGCTTCTGGAAAAAAGACGATCGACTTCGCTCACCTTGCCGGTCAAACGAAGGGCGATAAGGATCTTGAGATCGCTGTTCTCCAGCTCTTCTCGCGGCATTCGCGGTCTATTCTTCAGGAGCTTGCGGTGGCCGACAAGGCATCGATGCGCAGGATTGCCGGCCGTCTAAAAGGATCGGCCGATGCAGTTGGCGCCTTCAACGTCTCCGCCGCAGCGGAAGCGCTTGAAAACGGCGAATATGACGGTGCGGCGCTTGCAAAGCTTGCCGCCTCCATAGTGGAGGCCGAGAACTTCATTCTGAAGCTCTGCCGGTAAACCTCCACAACTATGAATGCTGCCGGGGAAGTCTTCTCCGACACCTCGATGACAGGGCCGGTTCGGTTCGCAACCGCATTGACGGGTTGCCAATCGCAGCCGGCCTTTCTATGTGTTTAGAAGAATTCTCAAACACCTTGCCTGGATCTTTTGAAATGACCAAACTAACAATCGTTGCTTTCGACGGCACGTCCCATGAACTCGACGTCAGCAACGGCTCCACCGTGATGGAGAATGCCGTTCGTAATTCCATTCCCGGCATCGATGCCGAATGTGGCGGCGCCTGCGCCTGTGCGACCTGTCATGTCTATGTGGACGATCAATGGACGGAGCGGGTCGGGCCGCCGGAGCCGATGGAGGAGGACATGCTCGATTTCGCCTTCGACGTTCGCCCAACCTCGCGTCTTTCCTGTCAGATCAAGATGACCGACGACCTCAACGGTCTGGTTGTCCACGTACCTGAGCGCCAGGGCTGACCAAAATCTCGATAAATCTTTGAAAAGATTGAGCGGCGGTGGCCATAATCACTCCACCTACCGCTCCAGTTGGGCGCGTTACCGACAGGCGGAGAGGAAGACACCTGCGGCTTCATACGCACCGGGAGAGCCCGTGCGATCGTGAATTTCAAGTCTTCGAATATGTTTATTCTCTGTTGCTTCACCAATACGTGAGTCTGCCCTGTGGTGCCATGGCAAGAAATCAACGGTGATTATCCGGCAAAACCTTTTTGGCAACGACGTGCTGGCACAAGCGCCAAGTGCATCAGACCCGCGTTACTGTGAGCCCGCGCGTTGCTGAATGCGGTTCTTGAGAAGCCGCGTCATTCTGGCGTCGAAGTTCTTGGACTCGATCTTGTCGAAGCGTACCTGATCCTTGTCATGCGCATCCATAACCTGTTGGCTGACATCCGCGACCATCTTCTGCATGGTGTCGCAATTGGACTGCGGACGCAGTGCACGGAGCTTCTGATCGAGATCGCGGGCATATCCACGGGCAATTTCGGCATGCCGCTCCTCATGGCGCTTGATGTCGGCGGCAAGCGTATCCCAGATCAGCGCCAGATCCGCATTGGTACGACGCCGGTTCGACCAGCGTGGCAGGAGGATTTTCGTGTGTAGCGTCACCTTCACTGTACCGACGCCGCACCGTCCATTCTTCTCCACATAGGTGAGTTCGCCGCCAAACTTGATTTCGGTCGCGCCTGGATGGCGAAAGCCCGTGGACTTGGTCATCGGTCCGCGGAGCGACAGTTCACGATCCAAATCTTCAGCCGTTTTCCCGCCGACGGTGAAATAGGAATAGGTCTTGGTACTGATCGTCTCCGCGACAGCCGGACGTTCCAGAATGGGCAACAACAGTGCACCCGCCAGGAGTGCGCGGCAGACAGGGCGAAGCTGTTTCATTTTCCGGCCTTCATGTTGAACTTGCCGGAGGATTGCGTCATAGAGCGCAGGGTAGCCGAGTAAGCGCGCAAACGACGCTTCAATCCTTTGGAAGACGTACCGCGCCCGGGAATGGTCGATATCGGTCTCACAACGACCGATGCGGAAAACGGAGCGGGATCGGTGTAAATGGCAAGGCACTCCACGAATTCGGAAAGGCGTACGTTACTTGATAACAGCCAGCGGTAATCTGTGGCAAGCGGCCCATGGCCGCTTCCTGAAACTTGATGGACACGGCCTTATCATGGCGATCATCAACGCCACGCCGGATTCTTTCTCCGATGGGGGGCGCTTTGAGACCGTTGATCAGGCGGTTCAGCATGCCTTGGCCTGCGTGAAAGATGGCGCGCATATCGTCGACGTCGGTGGTGAATCGACCCGTCCAGGCGCTGCAAGCGTAACAGATGCGGAGGAGCAGGACCGCGTTCTTCCGGTGATCGAACGGCTTTCTCGGGAAACGGATGCGCTGATCTCTATCGATACATACCGGGCCTCGACGGCGCGCCTGGCCATCGAGGCGGGGGCTCACATCGTCAACGACGTTTTCGGACTGCAGAAAGATGCAGACATGGCTAAGGTCGTAGCGCGCTCTGGAGCGGGCGTCTGCATCATGCACACCGGCCGGGAGCGGCAGAAACTGAACGACGTCATCGCCGACCAATTCGCTTTTCTGAATCACTCTCTCGCGATTGCCGATGCCGCCGGCATTGCGCGTGACCGTATCGTGCTCGATCCCGGATTCGGCTTTGCCAAGGACGTGGACGAAAACGTCGCGCTGATGTCGCGTTTCGATGAGCTTTCTGCTTTCCGACTGCCTATTCTGGCTGGCACGTCGCGCAAACGCTTCATCGGCGCGTTGACCGGACGGGAGGCAGCAGATGAGCGAGATGTGGGGACGGCGGCAACGAGCACGATCCTGCGTCTTGCAGGTGCGATCATTTTCCGCGTTCATAACGTGTCCATGACAAGGGATGCTTTGGCTGTCGCCGATGCTGTCCTTGACCAGAAGAAGCGACAGGAGACACGCAGTTGAGCCGTTATACGATCCTTTTGAAGAACTGCTCGTTCTTCGCCCGCCATGGCCTGCTGGAGCAGGAAGAGGTGCTGGGTCAACGCTTCTTCGTCGATGCCGAAATGGATGTCGAGGCTGGAGATGCGCTTGAGACGGACGAGATCGGCAACACCGTCGATTACGGCGTGGCCTTCGCCGTCATCGAAAAGATCGTGGTCGGCCAACGGCGCTATCTGATCGAGGCGCTTGCCAATGATATCGCCACTGCCCTTCGCCAGCGTTATCCACAGATCGTGCGGGTCAAGATCACCGTGCGCAAGCCGTCGGCGCCAGTTCCAGGCATCCTCGATTACGCTCAGGTCTGCGTCGAACAGCATGCCTGAGAACTGGACATCCGCGACGCTCGGTCTCGGCGGCAATATTGGTGATCCAAAGACAGCCATGGCAAAGGCCCTGACCGCCTTGAGCGACCGTATCGATTGCCGCCTTTTGTCGGTCTCCGAGCTTTACCGCACACCGCCCTGGGGCAAGACCGATCAGGCGGATTTCTTCAACTGCTGCTCCTTGATTGAAACGGCGTTATCGGCCGAGGCTCTGCTCGACCTCTGCCTTGATATCGAACGGGGGATGAAGCGTGTGCGCCTTGAGCGCTGGGGGCCGCGCACCATCGATATCGATGTGCTGACCTTTGGCGACACGCAGGTCTTGACCGAGCGTGTCGAAATTCCCCATCCCCGAATGACGGAACGTGCTTTCGTCCTGATGCCGCTTGCCGACATCGCGCCGGATCTGGTGGTCAAGGGCAGGCGGGTGATCGACTGGCTGGCAGATGCGGATAAGACCGGCATCGTGCGCGCAAACGAAAAGCGGGAATGGTGGACCACTCCCGCTTCGGAATGAGAATCGAATTGAGGGGCGTTATGGCTTGATCGAGCCAACCGCCATCGAGTCGACATTGCGCGCCAGCGTCAGGCCGATGACGGGAATCATCTGGTCTGCGACTTTCACCGAGATCGTAATGTTCATCGACTTGCTGTCTTCCATCACGCGAGCAACCATCACACCGTTAAGCTTGGCGCGGTTGATGCCGAGCACGACCTTGTCACCGCTGACCTGACCGGACGTGACGTCCAGTCCCTTGCCCTCGGAGCCATCGAGAAACTTACCCTCATAGCCGCCGCCCTTCTTGGCAATGATGGCGGACATGGGCTGCTTGAAGACGCCGACGCGGCAGGTACCGCCAAGCTTGATGCCGGTTTCCTTGTCACCAAGCGATTCGCCAGTCAGATCACAATTGAACTTCGTGCCCTTGTACTTACCCGCGACGATCTCGCCTGGGCCAGACCAAGTGCCGGCGACAGAGCCGAAGAAGACATCGTCGCGCGATGCGGCCTGAACGTCGGAAACTGCGAGCCCGCTACTGACGGACATAACGGCGGCAAGCCCGCCCAGAAGCGAAAAGAAGCGCGAAAACATGATACTTTCCCTGGCGAATAGGCCGCTTTGTGTGGGAGCAATCTATGTCGCGAATGGTTAACGCTTGGTATATTTCGCCGAAATAAGGATAACGAGTTGTAACCATTTAGCCCCGAAGAGCCCGGAAATCAGGGCTTTTCCGTTTTCGTGGCACCCTTCAGATCCGGTGTCAGATCGGACATGAAGTCGCTGATGCCGGGCCGCTTCAGCGCCCGGAAAGGAAGCGGGCGGCAGAGGTCCATAGCGGCAATGCCAATCCGGGCAGTCATTAAGCCATTGATGACGCCTTCGCCGAGACGGGCTGATAGGCGCGAGGCGAGACCATGTCCAAGAACCTGCTGGGCCAGCCCATCGCCGACTGCAATCGAGCCCGTAACGGCCAGATGGGCGATCACGTCGCGCAGCAGCCGGATCATGCCAAGCGTGCCTGGGCGCCCGCCATAGAGTTCTGCCATGGCGCGAACGAGCCGGGTCACTTCAAACAGAACATAAGCCAGATCGACGATTGCCCGCGGGCTGACAGCGGTTACGACCGAGACCCGCTTCGAGGCGTTGAGAATCAAAGCGCGGGCTTGCCGGTCGAGCGGGGTCAAAAGCTCCCGTTCGGCGAGCTCCATCAGATGCGGTCCGTCGATCACATCGCTCTCTGTATCTTTGAGAGCGGCCCGACCTTTCGCTGTCTCCGCCCGGTGAGAGAGGACGGCCATCAGTCTTGTGATCACGGAACGCGCTGCGGATGCCTTCTTTTGGCTGGAAGCCTCTTCCGCATCGGCCTTTAGCGACTGAACGGCGTTCAAACGCATGATGCCAAAGACTTCTCGCCCGACAAGCACCAAGACGGCGACGACTGCAACGATGAGCGCGACGCTCGCCGTGTAACCCAACCAGTCCGACCGCGAGAACAGGTCGCGGATCAGCTGGTCTGCCCAAAGGCCGAAGGCAAGCGATAGAAGAACGCCAATTGCGCCAAGAGCAAGCTTGCCAAAAGAAAAGCGGTGACGGCGGGGTTCTGCGACGGGAAGCGGCGCTGCGTCGATCTCCTCCGGTACAAGAAAGGGATCCTCTTCGTCCGGCACCATCGAGATGTCAGTGTCGAAGCTTCGCGGCTGACGCTTTGGCAAAGCCGTCCGCATATCCTGTCGTGGCTCGGTTTCCAGGGTGAAAGCCGCGGGTCTGCGAGAAGAACCTTTATTGTCGTCTTTCATGCGAGCTTGTCTCCAAACAGGAACTGCATGGCGCGGTCCAGCCGAATATGCGGGACCGAAAGCTTGATGCCGCCTGCGGTCTCTTCTAGTTTCGGTGGACGGAAGCGGATGACGTTGACGTCGGGCAGGTCTGCCGAAGCGCCTTGCGTATCGATCTGGCGAAAGAGCGGCTCCGGGTCTTCCGGTAGGTCACCGGGAAAGATTGCCGTACTGCGATTGCCATCGAAGACCTCACCATTGATCTTCTCACCGGCAATCGGCGTGCCGACGATGACGGGCAGTGACACGCCATCCTGACGCACGCTCGCTTCCTTCGTCGCGCGCACCGAGGCGAGCGCCATTACTTCGATACCTGCGCCACTCATGCCGATGGTTGTCACGGCGCGGTCGACCAGACGCGCAGTCAGACTTTCCAGGCGATCATGACTTTCGTGATGCAGATGATCCGCCTTGGTCGCGGCCACCAGCACCTTGTCGATACGCCGACCTACGAGTGACGAGAGCAGGCTGTTCTTGCCGGGGCGGAAACAGGCAAGCACATCGCCAAGCGCGCGCTCCAAATCCTGCACCGCTTCCGGCCCGCGATTGACCGCCTGCAGCGCGTCGATGAGGACGATCTGCCTGTCGAGACGGGCGAAATGTTCGCGGAAGAAGGGTTTCACCACGATCGACTTATAGGCCTCGAAGCGCCGCTCCATCATGGCGCGGAGCGATCCTTTGGCAGCCTTCTCGTTGCCGATGCCGGGAAGAGGTGAAAAGGTGAGGGCAGGTGAGCCTTCCAGATCGCCTGGCATCAGAAAGCGTCCAGGCGGTAGTGTCGAAAGCGAACGCTCGTCGGATTTGCAAGCCTTGAGGTAGGCCGCAAAGCTTTCTGCCAAGCGCTTGGCGGTCATCTCATCGGCGGGTGCATCAAGATCAAGGGAGGACGCAATCCCCAGCCATTCGCGTGCAAGTTCGGCTCTGACGCCAGTTTGCGCCAGCGAAACGGTGTTGTCGCTGAAGGTCTTGTAATCTTGCGTAAGCAGCGGAAGATCGAGCAGCCATTCGCCTGGATAATCGACGATGTCGATGGAGAGCCTGCCTGGGGAAAACCAGCGTCCCCAGCCGCTGGCGCTCTGGTAATCCAGCGTGATGCGAAGCTCCGAAATGGCGCGCGTCGAATCCGGCCAGATTCGGTCTCGAACGAGTGCCTGGATATGATCTTCGTATTGAAAACGTGGAATGGCGTCATCTGGCTGCGGCTCCAGCCGCACATTCGACACACGCCCTGAACGAATGGCCTCGAAGAGTGGCAAGCGTCCACCATTCAAAAGATTGTGGACGAGCGACGAGATGAAGACCGTCTTTCCCGCACGCGACAGCCCCGTCACACCGAGCCGCAATGTCGGATTGGTCAGTGCGCTTGCACGATCCGCAAGATTGTCGAGCGCGATCAATGCGCTGTCGGTGAAAGATGTCAGGGATGGCGGCAATGACGTTTCCTAAAAATAATCAGTTTCCCGAAAACATATAGGATAGCCGCATGCTCAAAAAAGAAGCGCCGAGGAAAGTTTTGCGCGGCGCTCGATCCCGCCTATGGCGCTAGAAAGTCTAAGAGGCGCCAGGCGTCTGGCCTATCTTTGTTTGCCGATACGCATTCCAGCACTGCAAGCCCGGCGGTCGGGAAACCATGCGGTAGAGAGGCTTCCAGGATCTCGCGACCAAGCAGGGCCTCTGCAACAGCCTCCATTGTCGGATTATGTCCGACAAGCATAAGGGAAGAAACGTCGGCCTGTCCAAGTGCCAGATCGAGATAGGTTTTAGCCTGCGCGTTGTACATCTCGTCCAGATAGGAGGCCGAAATGGGCTCTTCGAATGACTGCAGCAAAATCCCTGTCGTTTCGCGGCACCGAATAGCGGCGGAGCTAAGAATGAGTTCGGGGCGATAATGTTTCTTTGATGCGGATTTACCGATGAATGCCGCCTCGGACTTTCCCTCTGCAGTTAGCCTTCTGTCGAAATCGCGTCCGCCGGGTTCGGCCCATCCAGCCTGGGCGTGACGCAAGAGATAAAGCCGGAAAGTCTGCTGTTGCGACGGCGCCATTCCGGAGCATCCTAATGCAATTAAAAAGGGAGAAGGTTGGTTTACAGGAGAACGAGGTCAACTCGCAAGAGCGGCTGTGAGCGATCAAGTCTAGACAAAGTGATCGAAGAAATAATCCGTGTTTTCGCAATAATGTATAAAAAATAGTCGTTTAGATGATTTTTGTGACAGATTTAAAAATGCCTAAAAACGAATCTCCAGGCTTGAATGGCTACACGGCATTGGAGTATACCGCCGCCATATGAGATGTTCTTCGAGGAGAATCGCGTTGAGTGAGAAGATCGATCTTAGTAACTATGTGCTCTCGGAAAACGACGAGTTCATGAATGCCAACCAGCGGGCTTATTTCAGAGCCAAGCTGATCGGTTGGAAAAACGACATTTTGCGAGAAGCGCGCGAGACACTCGGTCATCTTGCAGAAGAAAGCGCCAATCACCCTGATCTTGCGGACCGCGCCTCTTCCGAAACAGACAGAGCCATCGAACTTAGAGCTCGCGATCGGCAGCGCAAGCTGATCTCCAAGATCGATGCTGCTCTTCAACGGATCGAGGACGGCACCTACGGTTACTGCGAAGAGACCGGCGAACCGATCGGGATCAAGCGCCTGGATGCGCGCCCGATCGCGACGTTGTCGATCGAAGCGCAGGAGCGGCATGAGCGGCGCGAAAAAGTTTACCGCGACGAGTAATCCCCACTTGCGAATATGACTGATCGAAGGGCCGCCTCAGACATGAAGCGGCCTTTTTCGTATTCTCGAATCAAAATGCCCGCGACTGGCGCGGGCATTCGATTGACCGGTTTGATCAATATTACTCGATGACGACGTCGCCTTCGCGGTGGACACGGCTGGTGCCGACGCTACCGCCAAAGAGAGCAGCTACCGCACCGACAAGAAGCGCGCCGAAGGCAACATAAGAGGCAGTCGAAACGGCTGTCGCAGTTGCCTGGGCAGCTTCCGTCGCACGAACCTTGGCCTGCTCGACAGCCTGGCGATACTGGTTCTCATAGTCGGTCACCTGCTGACGGGCCTGATCGACCGGGATGTTCTGAGCGCGGGCGAGGGCGTCAGCAGCACGGTTGCGTGCATCTTCAGCCTGGGCCTGGTCGCCAGTCAGAACGCCGCGAACCGCACTGACGGCTGCATCGCGAAGAGCCTGCGGGTCGTTTCCACCGCTTGCTTCACGGATACGCTGTTCAACGCCCGCCAGCGGATCGGTCGTATTTGCGAGTGCCGGTGCAGCCGTGGTGGCGGCGGTTGCAATCGTCGAACCTGCTCCGGAGAAGACGCTCGTAACGCCGGTGAAAGCGCCGCCAATCAGAGCGCCAACCGAGGTCGTCAACAAATAGAAGACGATCAGCGTGGTGACAGCCCACGTGGTCAAGCCGTGAAGGGCGCCGGTGGAGCGAACAGCGCGACCGGAAAGGCGGCTGGCGACATAGCCACCGATGAAAGATGAGATGATACCGCTGGCAATGATCCAGATGACCGAGCCAGTAGAGAGCGACGTCGCCGATGGCGTGTCGTTATGCGCGGGATCAATCACGCCTGCGCCGATGGCGACGCCCAACAGGTTGAGGAGCAAATGAAGTGTCAGTGCAACCGCGACACCGGCAAAAACGCCACCCCAGGAAATACGTGTCAATGCTTCCGGCCACACCGCGCTGCGCGCGGCCACCGTCGATGTTGCATAGCGGGCCTGATCAACCATTTAGACTCTCCTAATAATCGCGCGAAGGTTGCGCAGCAGTCGAACGGCCTTTCAATCCGTTTGTTCCATCGCGCACTCGGTATCGCGGATTAAGCGAGGTGTCCTTTGGTTCAGCGGCTATGACTGTGGTTGTGATCGGCGGCCTGTTTGTCTAGAGCGTTTCCTTGTTAAATAGAAACGTTCTGCCGGAGCAGGTTTTCGTCAGGGCAAAGGCGATGGGCGAAGGGCATACCCAAAGGTACGGTCGAGCCGCCCCCCTTGATTTTGGCGCCTTTGAGCCTGGCGGAAAGATGCCCGGCCCTCCCGTCGCGCCGCTTCGCCGTGCGAAGCGATTAGCGCGCCGGGCGATTGAAGCTCTTGCAGATTTGCCAGCAAATCTGCGGGAGGGTTGGTTGAAACGGGCCACCTGCTTGCCCGGACGGCTTGGTCGTATGCTTTGGCTACGGCACGCGTCCTCCGGACAATCAGTCGATCCCGTTTGAACCAACAGAACCGTTTCTATTTAACAAGGAAACGCTCTAAGGACCGGTCCAATGGTTTTCTCAGGCGCCCAGCCGCATCCTGGATATATTGCCAGGCCACACGACCGGATCTGCCTCCACGCGTCGTCGCCCATTCCAGAGCCTCTCGGTGAAGAACGTCTCGGCTGAGACCAAGGTCGAAATGCTCCGCATAGCCGTCGATCATCGCCAGATAATCATCCTGGCTGCATTTATGGAAACCAAGCCAGAGCCCGAAGCGATCCGAAAGCGAGACTTTCTCCTCCACCGCCTCCGACGGGTTGATGGCGGTCGACTGCTCATTCTCCATCATATGGCGGGGAAGCAGATGGCGCCGGTTTGAGGTTGCGTAGAAGAGCACATTATCAGGACGGCCTTCGATGCCGCCATCGAGTGCTGCCTTCAAAGACTTATAGGCTGTGTCGTCATGGTCGAAGGAGAGATCGTCGCAGAAGAGAATAACCCTGTGCGGAGCGGCTTTCAGGATATCGAGGAGGGCAGGGAGGGTATGAATATCTTCGCGGTGCACTTCGACAAGCTTCAAGGATGCGCCGCTTGCCGCGCGCACGTCTTCGTGAACCGCCTTGACGAGCGAGGACTTACCCATGCCGCGCGCGCCCCAAAGCAATACATTGTTGGCAGCAAAACCTTCGGCGAAACGAAGCGTGTTCTCGTGCAATATATCTCTGACATGATCGACGCCGCGTATCAGTGTCAGAGCAATCCGGTTCGGACGGCGAACGGGCTGCAGCCATGAATTGGCAGGCGCCCAGACGAAACAATCGGCGCTTTCCCAGTCATTTGACGCTGGTGGAGGCCCCGCCAGCCGCTCCACGGCGTCCGCCAGACGGCGAAGTTCGAGAAGCAAAAGTGCGCTGGTTTCTTCTGACGTCATGATCAATGCTCCTTGTCGTCTTCCACGGCCGGGGGAAGCCAGTTCAATGCCGGAACATCCGTGGATTTTGCGCGGCGTAGCATGGCGTTTGGCGGCTCGAAAGAGTATGAGGCGTGGAAACGGTACGGGGGTCCAAGTCTTTCTGTTGCATTCTAGGGGATCGCAACTATATTCCGGCGGCTTGAAAGCTGGCCAGTGGCTTAGAACTGTGCCCGAAATCTGAGGAGTTTTTTATGTTCATTAGCCAAGCCTTTGCTCAGGATGCAGCAGGCGCACCGTCGGCTTTCGGGTCCGGCCTGGAGATGCTTTTCCTTTTCGCTCCCCTGATGGTTGTCTGGTATTTCTTCCTGATCCGCCCGCAGCGCGCGCAGATGAAGAAGCGTCAAGAGACGCTCACCAACATTCGTCGTGGCGATCAGGTCGTACTCGGCGGCGGCATTGTCGGCAAGGTTATCAAGGTTATCGACGATAACGAACTCGAAGTCGAAATCGCCGACGGCGTCAAGGTTCGCGCATCGCGCACCTATATTGCCGAGGTTCGTGTCAAGGGCGAGCCGGTCAAGACCGAAGCTCCCGCAAACGCGAAGTAACAATAAGCAGGCTGCGCATCGACGCGGCCTGGGTTTTTTAACCCAACCCTGACCGAGACCGAAATGCTTCATTTTTCCCGCTGGAAAACAGTCTTCATCTGGCTGATCGTGCTGATAAGCGCCGTCATCGCTTCCCCCAACCTGTTTACGGACAAGCAACTGGAGGGAATGCCGAACTGGTACAAGCATAACAAGGTGACGCTTGGTCTCGACCTTCAGGGCGGTTCCTACATCATGCTCAAGGTCGAGCGTTCCGATATCGTCAAGGAACGTCTCGAAACCATCGTTGGCGACGTCCGCGCCCAGTTGCGCGATGCCAACATCCGCTATTCGGGTCTGACCGGTAACGGCCAGCAGATCCAGGTTCGCATTACCGATCCGGCTCAGTATGAGGCGGCAAAGAATGCGCTGAAGGATCTGACACAGCCTGTCTCAGTCGGTACCCTGGTCGGCACCTCCGTGCATGAAGTAACAATGAGCGACGGCGGAGACAATCTTCTTCGCCTGAACCTCACGGACGAAGGCATTGATTATCGTCTGTCGTCCGCCGTTTCCCAGTCGATCGAAGTTGTGCGTCGCCGCGTGGATGAACTTGGTACGACCGAACCGCTGATCGTCCGCCAAGGCAATGACCGCATTATCGTTCAGGTCCCCGGCCTGCAGGATCCACAGCGCCTGAAGTCTTTGCTGAATCAGACGGCTAAGCTTTCCTTCCGCATGGTCGATACATCCATGCCGGTTCAGGAAGCGTTGAACGGGCGTCCACCGGCAACTGATGAAATCCTTTACTCGCAGGACGATCCACCGGTCCCTTATCTTGTTGAACGCCGTGCCTTGGTCTCGGGTGACAATCTTGTCGATGCGCAGGCAAGCTTTAATCAGCAGACCAACGAGCCGGTCGTTACGTTCCGCTTCGACAGCCGCGGCGCGCAGCGTTTCGCGCAGGCCACCCAACAGAATGTCGGCAAGCCTTTCGCCATCGTTCTCGACAATGCCGTCATCTCCGCCCCTGTGATCCGCGAGCCGATCGTCGGCGGTTCGGGCCAGATTTCGGGCAACTTTACCGTTCAAGGCGCAAACGACCTTGCCGTCCTGCTGCGCGCAGGTGCCCTGCCTGCAACATTGACCGTTGTGGAAGAGCGCACCGTTGGACCAAGCCTTGGTAGTGACTCCATCCATGCGGGTCTGACCGCCAGCGCCATCGGTGCAGCCGGCGTCGTCCTTTTCATGTTCATCTTCTACGGCTTCTTCGGCCTGCTGGCGAACATCGCTCTGGTCATCAACATCGTCATGCTGCTTGCGGTTCTCAGCATCATCGGCTCGACGCTCACCTTGCCGGGCATTGCCGGTATCGTCTTGACGATCGGTATGGCGGTGGACTCGAACGTTCTGATCTATGAGCGCATACGCGAGGAAGTCAAAGCCGGTAAACCGTTGATATCGTCACTCGAGAACGGCTTTACCCGCGCTTTCGCGACCATCATCGATGCCAACCTGACGACGTTCATCGTGGCTTCCGTGCTCTTCTATATGGGCACCGGTCCGGTCAAGGGCTTCGCGGTTACGCTCGCGGTCGGTATCGTTACCACCGTGTTCACGGCCTATACGCTGACAGCATGGCTGTTTGGCGCCTGGGTTCGCCGGGGGCCCGTCCGAAACATCTGCCGAAGGGTATCCGCACCGCCATGTTCGATGGCAAGGATATCCCTTTCATGAAGTACCGTCGCATCGTCTTCGGTATTACCGGCGTCATCATGCTGACCTGCCTTGGCGGCTTCATGACCAAGGGCCTGAACCTTGGCATCGACTTCCAAGGCGGCTCGATCATCGAGGTGCAGTCGAAAAGCGGCCCTGCCGATATCGCGGATATTCGCGAGCGCCTCAGCCAGTTGAACCTTGGAGAAATCCAGGCGCAAAGCTTCGGCTCTCCGGATGATGTGCTGATCCGCATCCAGGCGCAGGAGGGTGGCGAGAATGCAGAGCAATCGGCCATCACGTTGATCCGCGGCGAACTGCAGGATAAATACGACTTCCGCCGCGTGGAAGTCGTGGGACCGGCTGTTTCTGGCGATCTGACCGTCACCTCGACGATCGGCATTGCGCTCGCCATGATCGCGATCATGATCTATATCTGGTTCCGCTTCGAGTGGCAGTTTGCGCTCGGTGCGATCATCTCCATGGTGCACGACGTGGTCTTCACCATCGGCCTCTTCGTCTTCCTAGGCATCGAATTCAACCTCACCAGTATCGCGGCGATTTTGACCATCATCGGCTACTCGCTGAACGATACGGTTGTTATTTACGACCGAATTCGAGAGAACCTGCGGCGCTATAAGAAGATGCCGCTGTCCATGATCATCGACGTCTCGCTGAACCAGACGCTATCGCGCACGATCCTCACGGGTCTGACGGTCATGCTTGCACTGCTGTCGCTCTACCTCTTCGGTGGAGAGGTCATTCGCTCCTTCACCTTCGCCATGCTCTTTGGTGTCGGTATCGGCGTGTTCTCGTCGATCTACATCGCAGCTCCGGTTCTGATCGCCTTCAATCTGCGTCCGACCAGCACGGATGCCGACGATAAGGAAGATCAGAAGGCGAATACGATCACCGGCAAACCGGCAGTCTGATGGCTGGCGGAATAGAAATACGCCCGGCTCATTTTCCTGGCCGGGCGCCCATCGATGCCTATGGAAATGGCGGATTTCGCTTTGCCGAGATGTCGCATCGCGGTTCGCTTCTTTGCCTTCCTTCCGGTATTCACGGATGGAGCGTCAACGATCCCTTGCAGCTCTCGGTCGATGATTTCGCCAAGGTTCTGGAACAAGCCGCCGACATCGAGTTTCTGTTGATCGGCATGGGTGACTCGATGCGGGTCGTACCGAGAGAGTTGAAGGCAGCTTTGAAAGAGGCTGGCATTTCCGTCGATCCGATGAGCACGGGTGCTGCAGTCAGAACATACAACATCATGCTTTCGGAATCGCGGGCAGTGGCTGCCGCCTTGATTGCGGTCGAAGGCTGAAGAACGGTTATCGATGACAGACCTGCCGGCAGATAAGGGCGCATGCCTCGCGATGCTGCGTGACATGGATCGCGACAGATATCTCGCATGCCTTCTTGCGCCGGAAGACAAGCGCGGTGATCTAGCGGCGCTCTACGCTTTCAACGCCGAGATTGCCCGCATTCGCGATGTGGTGCGGGAGCCGCTTCCCGGCGAAGTGCGCATGCAATGGTGGCGCGATCTTCTGGAGGGAAATCCGCACGGAGACAGCATCGGCCATCCGGTTGCCGCAGCGCTCCTAAACGCGATCACCAATCATAATTTACCCCGGCAGACTTTGATCGACATGATCGAGGCGCGCATCTTCGATCTCTACGATGACGTGTTCGAGAACCGCAACGCTCTTGAGGGCTATGCGGGCGAGACGGCCTCTGCATTGATACAGCTCGCCAGCATCGTGCTTTCTCCGAATGATGCAGCGAGAAGCGCCGAGACCGCGGGCCATGCAGGCGTTGCCCAGGCCATGGCCGGCATGCTGCTTTTGATGCCGCTGCATCGCCGCCGCGGACAGGTCTATATCCCGCAGGACGTGTTGTCGGCGGCCGGGCTGAACCGCGAGAGTTTTCTGGAAGGCAAAGATCGTGAGAAGATCGGTGCGGCGATCGAAATATTCTGCGCCCACGCGCAAGATCACCTGAAAAAGGCGCGCCAGACTTCTCTTCCTCCCTCAGTCGTTCCAGCGTTCCTAACCGTGGCGCAGGTCGAGGCCGTGTTGAAGGCGGCGCATCGCGCAGGCGCGAACGTTCTTGAGAACGGTATCCAGCTTTCTCTGCTCCGTCGCCAGTGGCTGCTCGCCAAGTCCGCCTTTCTCAAGCGCTTTTGAGCGCGCTCCACGTCCACGCAAGCCTTGACTGCTAACTGGTTTGAAAAGCACGTATGGACGACAGCATCGACCTATGCGTAAGTTTGAGAAGTCAGAGCGTTTTCCTTATGTCCCGAAGGACTGATGACGCTCCAGGGAGTGACAGAGATGAGCCTTGCCATCTGGATCATCATCCTCGCGCTGTTAGGCGCGATTGCGGTCTATATCTGGCGCCTCAAGCGTTTCTCGGAAAGCGAAAGCAGTTATGATACGGGACAGGCCATTCTGGATTTTGCCCGCGCTTTCCCCAATGAGGCGATTCGCAGCCTGCATATGACCGCTGACGGCAATGCCGTCTTCGTTCGCCTGCATGACAACAAGGCTGGCTTCATGCGCAACATGGGCAAGCACAATGCCTGCATGATGCTGAACCCGGAGCGCATCACGGTCGAGCATCTGGAAAGTGGCGATGGTTTTGTCGTCACCTTTATCGACACGCCAAAATATAGCGGCGCCTATCGCTTCAAGACGATCGGCGAAGCCGCTGAAGTGTCTCTCTGGTTGCTTGGCAGCTATCTGGAGGCGGCAGATGCCGCGCCGGATCAGCTCAAAGAAGCCGACTCCAGCTCGTCTCCTTCCTCCGCGACCTGATCGAGAACCGGCGGCGAAACGCCAAGCCATGTCGCGCAATCTTTCAGCGCGCGGGCGCACATCAATTGCCGCTTCATGATGGTCTTGTCCTTGCCGCGGAAGCGCTTTACGCCTTCAGGCTTGACGATCGAGCCGGGTGCAAGATCCGGGAACAGACCGAAGTTGACATTCATCGGCTGGAATGATCGCTTGCCCGGCTCTTCATCGGTCGAAAGATGGCCGCCGGTGATATGGTTGAGAAGTGCGCCGAGCGCCGTTGTCGCAGGCGGCAGGCGGATCGGCTCGCCCTTATGCTCTGCACTGGCGAAACGTCCGGTGAGGAGCCCAATGGATGCACTCTCCACATAGCCTTCGCAGCCGGTGATCTGTCCAGCAAAACGGATATCCGGGCGGGACTTCAGCTTTAGCGACGGATCGAGCAGGCGCGGAGAATCGATATAGGTGTTGCGGTGAAGACCGCCGAGGCGTGCAAACTCTGCATTTTCCAGCCCCGGAATCATCCGGAAGACTTCCGCCTGCGCGCCGTATTTCAGCTTCGTTTGGAAACCGACCATATTGTAAAGTGTGCCGAGAGCATTGTCCTGACGCAACTGCACCACCGCATAGGGCTTGACGGTCGGGTTGTGCGCGTTGGTCAATCCCATCGGCTTCATGGGACCATGGCGAAGCGTTTCGCGTCCGCGCTCGGCCATGATCTCGATCGGTAGGCAGCCGTCGAAGTATGGCGTGCCTTCCCACTCCTTGAAGCCGACCGTGTCGCCAGCGATCAGCGCGTCGATGAAGGCATGATACTGCGTCTCATCCATCGGGCAGTTGATGTAGTCCTTACCATTGCCGCCAGGGCCGACCTTGTCGTAGCGGGACTGATACCAGCAGACATCCATGTTGATGCTATCGCGATGGACAATCGGTGCGATAGCGTCGAAGAAGGCGAGCGCATCTTCGCCGGTTTCCGCTTGAATGGCGGCAGCCAGTTCCGGCGCTGTGAGCGGCCCTGTGGCAATGATCGTGTTGCCCCATTCCTTCGGCGGAAGGCCCGCAACCACTTCGCGAACAATGGTTACGAGCGGATGCGCCTCAAGTTCAGCCGTCACCGCTTCAGAAAAGCCGTCACGATCCACTGCCAGAGCGCCGCCTGCCGGAACTTGATGCTTGTCGGCGCAGGCCATGATCAGCGACCCGGCCAGACGCATCTCCGCATGGATGACACCGACCGCGTTGGCCGTGGCATCGTCGGAACGGAATGAGTTGGAGCAGACGAGCTCTGCAAGCCCATCGCTCTTATGGGCATCGGTGCCGCGAACGCCGCGCATTTCGTGCAGGATGACGGGGATACCAGCCTGAGCGATTTGCCAAGCCGCCTCGGAGCCGGCAAGGCCGCCGCCAATAACGTGGATAGGAGAATTCGTCTTGTCTTGCATCGCGCGCTCACATCGTCAACCGGCACAAACGGGTGCTGAGGGTCGACCATCTTTCTTGATTGGCTTGGCCTCACTCTCAGGAGGCATTTGGCCGATGCAGTATCACGAGCGGTGCGGGCCGCCAAACTTTTTCGGCCACTTGCAAGCCTGCGCCGTCAGGGAGGTCGCTTCATGCGAAGATCGAGAGCAATCAGCGAGAATCAAAAAACGGCGCTCGTGGCGCCGTTTTTTTTGCCTGTCGCTCAGTCATCCGATGACTTGGGAGGTCAGCTCTTTCGGATGACCCTTTACGCTGATTAGCGGAACGAACGGGAGGCAACGTTACGGATGTCGTAACGTGTCAGGCCGATATCGCTGAGAGCCTGGTTGGAGAGGCTGCCGAGTTCGTTGAGCGTACGGCGATAGCTGATCCAGTTCTTTGCGATGCGAAGCGGGTTCATGGTGGTTTCCTCAATCTATGATGTGTTTGATCTTTGAATTCAGTCCGCCGGGCCGCTGGTCATCTGCGCTCTCGGCTGTTGAGTGGTATATACATATTCATAGCGATGACTTGGAGTGCAGATTTTGAGCGACTGCCATGCATTTGTGCAATGTGTCGTCTATTTTTGCATCTTGTGGGGAGATATGCGCATTATTTGAGCGGTGAGAATGTAGCGCGCCGCGGCACGTCCTATTGGGCGCGCAGGGGTTCGCCCGAGCATCATGCTTTTCAAAAACCTGCGCTGGTTTTGTGAGCTATGTCTTGGGAATGAGTTCGATTCTCAAGAGGCCGGGCAGGGGGCCGTATGCGCAAAAAGAAAAGGCCCGGAGCGGATGCTCAGGGCCTTTTGAGGGTAACACATCGGGCAGACAAAATATCGCCGGCCGGTGTTATTGATTTATTACATGCCGACTGCAGTACGAGCAACGCGACGAATGTCGGTGCGGCCAATGCCGAGATCGCTCAGTTCGCGATCGCTCATGCGGTCAAGTTCAGTTACGGTCTGACGATACTTGCGCCAGTTGTTCAGCGAGCGTGCAATGTTCATGGTCTTATCCTCGTTTCGGTTCGCCGGTTGCTTGGGATCAACCCGGCTTCGTTTTCTGAATTTGAATATAAGCGTTTCCTCGCGCTTCAAAAACAGACAAAGAAGGATGACACCTATGCATTGAACGCAGGGCACGGGCCGAATCGACGCCCACTTCTTTAACGAATGCATAATTTGGCAGCACTATCGGCTGTTTTTAGGGCTATTTTGAGCGAGAGGTCCGCTCCAAAGGTCTTTTCAATGGTTCGTCGAGGTCTTCAACAGCGCCAAAAGCCCTTCACCGACGCGCACGCTTGGTCGTGAGCGTAGTGATATGCATTTCATGAGGGCGCGAGGTTAAGGAGAGGGTTCTCCAGGAGAGTCGACTGAACGGCATGCCTCGTGATTCCTGCTCTGACCTCGCTTGTCATTGTCATAGAGGCCTTAAAACCCATGGAAATAGGGCTTGTAAGGCGTCATTTTTCCTTTGCGCTCCTGAAAACGGATGATATAGAGACGCCGCGCTCCGGAAGGCCTCATGTGCCAGATGTTGTTTATGCAGGATTTAAAGAGCGCGGGTATGGCGGAATTGGTAGACGCACCAGATTTAGGTTCTGGCGACGAGAGTTGTGGGGGTTCGAGTCCCTCTACCCGCACCACAAATCGCCGGGAGAGCTAGGCAGAACGTTTCGTTTTGCCCTTTCCCTGGCTCAGGCATAATTGCTCCGCAACGCGCCTGTGCATGCAAGTTTTATAGTCACGGCCGGTGAATTCAGATTCCGGCGCTGTGCTCGAAAGTAAACCGACGGCTGTCTGAGCACTGCCGCCATGATGTGAAGGTATGAAAATGCAGGTTATCGAAACGCTCGCTGAAGGGCTGAAGCGCGAAATCAAGGTCGTTATTCCGGCCGCCGACATGAAGGCTCGCCTTGACGAGCGCCTCGCTGAAGCCAAGGACAAGGTTCGTATCAACGGCTTCCGTCCAGGCAAGGTGCCTGCCGCCCATCTGAAGAAGATGTATGGCAAGTCGATCATGGCTGACCTCGTCAACGAACTGGTTCGCGAAAAGCCTTCCGAAATCATTTCCAGCCGTGGCGAAAAGTCTGCAACCCAGCCTTCCATCTCCATGACGGAAGATGAGAAGGAAGCCGACAAGATCCTCGCCGCCGAAACCGATTTCGAATTCAACATTGCCTACGAAGTCATTCCGGCAATCGAGCTGAAGTCGAATGACGGCATCAAGGTGACGCGCGAAGTCGTCGAAGTGACCGAAGACGAAGTCAACGAGCAGATCCTCAAGATTGCCGAAAGCGCCCGTAGCTACGAGACGAAAGAGGGCAAGGCCGCTGAAGGCGACCGCGTCACCATGAACTACCTCGGCAAGGTTGATGGCGTAGCCTTCGACGGCGGCGCTGCCGAAGATGCCGAACTGGTTATCGGTTCTGGCCGCTTCATCCCTGGCTTCGAAGACCAGCTCGTTGGCGTCAAGGCTGGCGACGAGAAGACCATCACCGTGACCTTCCCGACCGAATATCCGGCAGCTGAGCTGGCTGGCAAGGAAGCCACCTTCGACATCACCGTCAAGGAAGTTGCTGCTGCTGCCGACGTTGAAATCAACGACGAACTGGCAACCAAGCTCGGTCTCGAATCGGCTGAAAAGCTGAAGGAAATCGTTCGCGGCCAGATCGAAAGCCAGTACGGCAATGTGACCCGCCAGAAGGTGAAGCGTCAGATCCTCGACCAGCTGGACGAACTCTACAAGTTCGACACGCCTGCCGGTCTCGTCGACGCCGAGTTCGACAACATCTGGCGCCAGATCAACACCGATCTCGCACAGTCCGGCAAGACCTTCGCTGACGAAGACACGACCGAAGAAGAAGCGCGCGAAGAATATCGCAAGCTCGCTGAGCGCCGCGTTCGTCTCGGCCTCGTTCTCTCCGAAATCGGCGAGAAGGCTGGCGTTGAAGTCACCGAAGAAGAAATGCAGCGCGCGCTGTTCCAGCAGCTGCAGCAGTTCCCGGGCCAGCAGAAGGAAATCCTCGACTACTTCCGCAACACACCTGGCGCTTCCGCTTCGCTTCGCGCTCCGATCTTCGAAGAAAAGGTGATCGACAAGCTGCTGACCGAAGTTTCCGTCACCGACAAGACGGTTTCCAAGGAAGAGCTTCTGGCTGACGACGCCGAAGAAGGCGAAGAAACCAAGAAGAAGGCTCCGGCCAAGAAGAAGGCTGCAGCCAAGGCTGACGCTGCTGAAGGCGAAGAAGCTGCTCCGAAGAAGAAGGCCCCTGCCAAGAAGAAGGCAGCCGAAGGCGACGCAGAGTAATCTGCTCTTCTCATCATTTTTTAGGAAAGGCCGCGGCGAAAGCTGCGGCCTTTTCCGTTAGGAATGCCGAAAGACGTTTGCATTCACACCGAAAAGACATCCTGCCGTCATCGCAAGAGTGTATGAGCGACTTTTGCCGCACCCGCCAGCAGTGAGGGTCTTATGGGCGTTAAAAACTATCTCGTTGAAGGTGTGTCCTGTTCTGGCAAAACCTCTGTGGCAACGGAGCTTCAGCAACAAGGCCATCATGTCATTCATGGTGACAGAGAGCTTGCCTTATAAAGGTGATCCTGAGACCGGATCACCGTTGGAAGGGCAGTTGGATGGCGCGTGGATCATGGATGTATCTTTTGCTCACCGTCATCACCTTTGGTGTGTCGAGAAAGTAAAAGCTTTGATGGCTGATCAAAGCCATGCGATCACCTTTTTTTTGCGGCGGCGCTCGCAACGTTTCCACCTTCATTGGTCTGTTCGATGCCGTGTTCATCCTGCAACTCGACAGAACCACCTTGGATAAACGCCTTTTAATGAGACCAGAAGACGAGTTCGGTGGGAAAGCTGAGGAGCGGGCGTTTATCCTAGGGCTCCATGAGAACGGACAGGACGTTCCGAAGGGCGGCATCGAGATCAATGCGACTCAGCCAATTGGAGTGGTTGTTGCGGAGCTGTTATCCCACATCACGGTGCAGTCATTCCGGCATTTCCAATGGGCCAGCACGTCCACAACTGTGTTCTGAAGATCACAATGCAGTGCACAATGACTTTTTGCTGCGCCTGCTCTTGTTCATCTCCCGTTCATCTGGCACCCTTTGGGGGTGATTTGCCAGATGTGTTTGTGCATCGAGAGCGATCCGCCGCCAAATGCGGCTTGGCTTCAAGCCTTTAGTTTCATCTTCCTTTCGAGCGCGGGTGTCATGCCGCGCTTGTCGATCCGTGTCGCCCATAAGTGGGCGCGGGTCAGTCTGGCGCCCGGCGCCAGCAGAAATGAGTCCGGGTGATCTCCGTTTTCTGGATCGCCCAAGCCGAAACGAGACCTGCTGTTTTCCTCCCAAGCGCAGTCGGTCTTTTTAGAGCTTGAGGAAATAACATGTTGGTCAAGATAGTGGGCACCCTTGCTACTGCCTCGTTCATCCTTTTGTCGCCGGTACAGGTGAAGGCGCAGGAACGGGGGTTGATCTGGGCACCCACCAAAAATTCCGATCGCTCCTATTCGGCGCGGCTTGGTGCTAGGCTTCCGACGGAAACGCCGCTGCGCGCCGGTCTTGAAATGGGCATGAGCGCGTCTGAAGGTGGTGCGGTGGTGGACACGCCCGTGAAATTCTGGGGCGATATGACGCTCATGTCCACCAATCTACCGGGCGTGAGGATTGCAAGAGACATCGGTGTTCTGATGAACGCACTGACTGGCTCGAGCGCGGTGACGATGACGATGACGCAGAAGCGCGTGGCGACGGCCGATTTCGATGTGGAGTCGAACCGAAACGTGACGGTGCGCTATGACGGTCCCAGCCAGCAGTGGAATGGGCTCGACGTCTCGCAATCCTTGCGGCTGACCCGCTCTGCGACCGGCACGGCGTTCGTGCTGACAGGTGCGAGCCGCCATACATTCGAGGAGTTCAGCTCCAGTCTCGCGCTCGAACAGAAGCTTTCAGATAATCTGACGGTGACGGGCAGTTTCGATCGAGGGTTTGAAGATCGGTTCCGCCCGGCGGTGCATGCAAATTACAAGATCAGGTGGTGAAGCGGCTCACGTGGCCGCTTCGTTCCTGTTCTTGATGTCGCCCATGCGGTTCCATGCATCCAGCCCGGCAATTTTATAAGCCTCGGCAAGCGTCGGATAATTGAAGGTATTTTCCACGAAATACTCGACCGTCCCCTTAAGGTTCAGCACCGCTTGCCCGATGTGAACCAGCTCCGTCGCGCCCTCGCCAACAATATGCACGCCAAGAAGACGCCGTGTCTTCAAGGAGAAGATCAGCTTCAAAAGGCCGGTATCAAGCCCCATAATGTGCCCGCGCGACGTTTCCCGGAAGCGCGCAATACCACATTCGTAAGCAATGCCGCGCTCCTTCATTTCTTCTTCAGTCAGGCCGCAGGTCGAAATTTCTGGAACGGCATAGATGCCATAGGGGAAGTACTTCTGCGGCTCCATGGCAATTGCACCGACCGCGACGCGTGCTGCGATACGGCCTTGCTCCATGGAGGTAGAGGCAAGGCTTGGAAAGCCCACCACGTCGCCAGCGGCGAAGATGCCTGGAACAGAGGTTTCAAACGTCTCGGGATTGACCGAAAGACGGCCACGGCTGTCGGCTTCGAGGCCTGCGGCGGCAAGGTTCAGCGTGTCGGTCGCACCCATTCTGCCGGCGGCGAATAGCACCATTTCGGTAATGATCGTGCGGCCATTGTCGAGCTTGATCGAGACCTTGCCTTCCGGCGTGTGTTCCACCTTTTCCGCCTTTTGCCCCAGTAGCAGCTTCATGTTGCGGTCGCGCAGCTGATAGGTGAAATCTTCGACGATTTCCTTATCGATAAAGTCGAGCATCGTCGACTTGGGGTCGATCAGCGTAACAGCGGTGTCCAGTGCGCTGAAAATCGTTGCGTATTCAATGCCGATAACGCCCGCGCCGATCACCACCATCGAACGGGGCAGCTTTTCGATCTGCAGCAATTCATCGCTGTCGATGACGGTCTTTCCATCGAAGGGCATATAGTCTGGCCTGAAAGGCCGGGTACCGACGGCAAGCAGAATGCTCTTGCCCATCACATGCAGGACTTCGCCGTCATCCTTGGTGATCTGCAGCGTGTCTGGGGTGATGAAGCTCGCCTTGCCGCGAATATGTTGCACACGGTTACGGGCAAACTGATGCTCGAGCACTTCCACTTCATGATTGAGCGTGATCAGTAAGCGCTGGCGCAGATCCTCTGCGCTGATTTCCTGTTTGACGCGATAGGATTGGCCGTAAAAGCCACGCTCGCGCCAACCGGAAAGATTGAGCGCGGTCTCTCGCATCGTCTTGGATGGGATCGTACCGGTGTGGACGGATACGCCGCCGACGCGGCTGCCCTTTTCGATGACCAGAACCTTCTTGTCGAGCTTTGCCGCCTGAATGGCCGCGCGTCTGCCGGCGGGACCGCTGCCAACAACAATGAGATCGTATTGGTTCATGAAAAAGCCTCTGGACGTGAACCGGGATCAATGCCCGAATGTGTGAATATCCGATGTGCGGAATTGTCGCGAAAAGCGTGATGCTCTCAGCATGCGGAAATGATCTCCGCATCCGCACATCTGGATGTCATGAGACCGCAGAGTGCATTGCAACAAATGCCTGCGTCAATCTGTAGCGCAGAAATCTGACGGATTCGTAACCGGCACAGAAAAAGCCGCAAACAGGCTATCGATCAATCAGGACGCGGCGCCGTTGCTCTGCTGGCTGTGTAGTTGGTGCAGCTTCGCGATGTCTTCGCGCAATGCGGTAAGTTCGGCCAGGACCTTAAGATCGATCTTCTCGTGAAGAGAGAGAACTTCAAGCTCGGCCTTGAGATTGACCTCGTAATCCTTCGCAGCCTCAAAGCGATCGCGTTCTGCCTGCCGGTTCTGGGACATCATGATGATAGGCGCCTGGATGGCGGCCAGCATGGAAAGAATGAGATTGAGGAACACGAAGGGATAGGGGTCGAAGGCCGTCGTCGTCAGAACAACCGTATTGATGACTGCCCATACGGCCAGAAAGACCATGAAGCTGATGATGAAACCCCATGAGCCACCAACACGCGCGATGCTGTCCGCCAGCCGGGCGCCCACTGTGGATTCCTTGGAAAATTCGGCATTCGTATCGGTGGAAATCAGTTGCTTCTGATGCGCCACCTCAAGAATCCGCTTTTCGACCTCACCGATCTGTCGGGAGGATCGCTTGAAATGGGACAGGACGTAATCTGGAATGGCAGGCATGATTCATCTCCGGCAAGGCGTTGGCTGGAGATAAACGCAAGGGACCTGCAAGTTCAAACGAAATTGCAGCCCCGAAGGCGCGTTAACCGGATGGCGTGGTTTCGTGGATCCAGTTGAAGCCCGGAAAGAATCGCTCTTTGCCGAATTGATCGCCAAACATCATGTCGAACTGCAGCTGGCGATACTCGCTCAGCGCCGACGGCACAGTCGCGGGCGCGATCGACCAGTCAGGCACGGCTGACCCGTTTCGCTCCATCAGCATATGGCGGTCGATGACGGAATAGGACGCATGCACCTTGCCCAACACGCCGGTGTAGAAGGGATCGTCAAAACCCGCAGTCTTGAGGATGTGATAGGGCAATAGCGAGGGGCTGATCGTGCCGATCCGGTTTTGCAATCCGGCTTTGGAAGACCAGACAACCAGAGGCGTTTCATGCTCTTTCTTCATTGTGACAAGCGGTGCACGGCGTGTCGCCACCATGCCCGGCATGTAGCCGCTCTCAACGAAGGCTTGGCCAAGTGGTGGCAGATGATCGCCAAAAAGCACGATGACGGTTTCTCTCTCGCGGCCCTTCGCCCACGCTATGAGCTTCGCGAAGCTATCATCTGCTTCCGAAACGCCCTGGGCATAGGTGGCAAGCGCATCACGGGCATTGTCTGAGAGGTCGCCGCTGACGGAGACGGCTTTTTCAGCGTAGCGGTTCGCTTCATAGGGGCCATGTCCCTGAAGCGTGACCGCAAAAAGAAACTGCGGCTTTTCGGCAGCATCCACCGTCTGGATGATTTCATTCGTCAGCGCTTCATCCGAGGCGAAGGCGCCACGCTTTTCCATTGGCGGCAAGGTTTCTTCGGAGCGGAATTCTTCGAAGCCGAAATGCTTGTAGACCTCGCGACGATTCCAGAACCATTCCTGGAACGGATGGACGGCAATGGCGGAGTAGCCCTCCGAGCGGAAGAAGGTCGCAAGCGAGGGAACAGGGCGGCGTACATATTGCTGATAGGGAATGCTGCCATAGGGCAGGAAGGCATTGCTGAAGCCGGTCAGCGCTTCGAATTCCACATTGGCCGTCATGCCGCCAAACTCAGGCGAAAACACGTGGCCTGACTGCATGGCGCGGATGCGCGGCATCGGATCTTTCGAGAGCGTGACGTTCTCCAAACGTGTCGGATCCCAAAGCGACTCGCTCATGATCATGATGACATCGGGACGCTTGCTATGATTGACGGCGAAGGCGGAACTGTCGGACGGAATGTCCGCGATCGTCGCTTCGCCATAGCCATAGGGTGCCGTCACTTTCGCCATCGGAATATTGAAGGCGAAGGCCATGATGAAGCCGTTGTGACGATAGTTTTCCTTTTGATCCCACATCATCGGAATGATGTTGAGGCGATCCCTGATCCAGGAATAGCTTGAATATTCCATCATCGAGCCAAAGCCGACGAAGAGCGGAACGGCAAGCGCCAGCCGCCACATCCTTGCCTTGAAGGGCATGACCGGCATGGCATGACGCGAAAGACGCCACAGCATCACCATGCCAAAGGCGGCAAGGGCAAGAGCTGCTGCGAGCGCTATCGCAGTCAACGGTTGGGCTCTCAGCATGGCGGGCAAGAGCTGGAGAATCTGGCGCCCGAACAGCAGATCGGAGGGATAGAGCGGATCGGAGAGGTAAAGCTGTTTCTGGCTGGAAATGAACGCCGGGAGGATGAGCAGCGGAACGGCAACCAACAGCGACTGGTAATGACGCCCAAAGAGTGCGTCGAGCGCCATCAGGCCGACAACGACCGTGACGATCGTCGTGAGGCCAGGCCGTGCGGGCGACAACAGAAACGAGCCGACATCGTGCAACGTGCCGCGTGCGATCCACTCCATACAGACGACCAGGAGAACCGCTGCGAGAACGAGATTGATCAGCGTTTGGGCATCATTTGCAAAGCGGGCAGGGGAGCGTGTCCACGGTTTTGAAAGGACGAGCTTCATCCTTTCGGCAACCGTTGTTTTGGGCACCGATTTCGTCAAGTTGTACTCCGGCAGTCATGACGACAGGTGTGAATCACCTGTCATATAAGCGTCATCTAACTGTCACATACGTGCAATGAACGCGACATGAACTATGCAAAATTCACAGGTCTCAAAGATAACCATCGCGTGAGCCATCGATATTGCGCAGGCGCGTTCCGAAACCGTCTTGACTGGCCGTTGTTTTGCAACAGTTTTATCCGGCGCGTTGCAGAGTGAGAGCCGGCGCGATAATGAGGAAGGCATGAGCACAGAACAGACCATTCCCCACACGTTCCGGATCGCGGTCGGACAATTCAACCCGACCGTCGGAGATGTCGCAGGCAACCTTGCCAAAGCGCGCGAGGCAAGAGCGGATGCGGCGGCCCAGGGCGCCGACCTTCTTTTGCTGACGGAGCTTTTCATCTCTGGCTATCCGCCGGAGGATCTGGTTCTCAAACCGGCATTTCTAAAAGCCTGCCTCAAGGCGGTGGAAGATCTCGCGGCAGACACAGTCGATGGCGGGCCGGGCGTCATTATCGGTTTCCCGAGACAGGGAGAAAAGGGCAGGCATAATTCGGTTGCTCTGCTGGATGGCGGAAAGATCGTCGCACTGCGCGATAAGGTGGATCTGCCGAATTACGGCGAGTTTGATGAGAAGCGAGTCTTCAGCGAAGGCTCGATTTCCGGCCCCTATAATTTCAGGGGCATTCGCATCGGCATTCCGATTTGCGAGGAGATATGGAACGATTTCGGCGTCTGCGAGACACTGGCAGAGGCTGGCGCCGAGATATTGCTGGTGCCGAATGGGTCGCCCTATTACCGCGGCAAGGTCGATGTCCGTCATCAGGTCGCACTCCGCCAGGTCATTGAAAGCGGTCTGCCTCTGGTCTTCGTCAATCAGCTCGGCGGTCAAGATGAGCTGGTGTTTGAC